>NZ_LJRY01000209.1:0-625487 GCF_002742515.1 Pseudomonas sp. 2822-15
GCGCTGTTGCAGCAGCAAGCGGTCAGCGTGTTGTGGATGACCGCCGGCCTGTTCCACCAGTACGCCGAAGGGTTGCTGCCGGTGTTCAAGCAGTTACGCTACCTGATCGTCGGCGGCGATGTGCTCGACCCAAGTGTCATCGCCCGAGTACTCAAGGACGGCGCGCCGCAGCACCTGCTCAATGGCTATGGCCCGACCGAAGCCACCACCTTCTCGACCACCTTTGAAATCACCTCGGCCGAGGAGGGCAGCATCCCGATTGGCCGGCCGGTCGGCAACAGCCGTGCCTATGTGCTGGATGCCCATCAGCAACCGGTGCCGGTCGGCGTGACCGGCGAGCTGTATATCGGCGGTCAGGGCGTTGCCCTCGGCTACCTGAACCGTGCCGATCTGACGGCGCAAACATTCCTCGCCGACCCGTTCAGCGACACGGGCTTGATGTACCGCACCGGCGACCTGGTGGCCTGGCGCGCGGACGGTACCTTGCAGTACCAGGGGCGTAACGACCAACAGGTGAAAATCCGTGGTTTCCGTATCGAGCTGGGCGAGATCGAGGCACGTCTGAGCGAGCACCCCCAGGTCAAGGACGCTGTGGTGCTGGCCCGTGAGGACGAGCCGGGGCACAAGCGCCTGGTGGCCTACTTCACTGAGCGCGACAGTGTCGACCTTCAGGCGCTGCGTGACCATCTGCACGCGCAATTGCCGGACTACATGGTGCCTGCCGCCTACGTTCGCCTGGAGCATTTGCCGCTGACCAACAACGGCAAGGTCGACCGCAAAGCCTTGCCTGCACCCGATCAGGACGCCTTGCTCAGCCGTGGCTACGAAGCGCCGCAAGGCGAGGTGGAGAAGGTGCTCGCGCAGATCTGGGCCGATGTGCTCAAGGTTGAGCAGGTCGGGCGGCATGACAACTTCTTCGAACTGGGCGGTCATTCACTGCTGGCCGTGAACCTGATTGAACGCATGCGCCGCGCCGAGCTCAGCGCCGACGTGCGCGTATTGTTCAGCCAACCGACCTTGGCGGCACTGGCCGCCGCCGTCGGCTCAGGGCGCGAGGTGGCCGTGCCGGCCAACCTGATTACCCCCGAGTGCACGCATATCACCCCGGACCTGCTGCCCCTGGCCCAACTGGACCCAGCGGCGATCGATCGCATTGTTGCCAGCGTGCCGGGCGGCGTGAGCAATGTGCAGGACATTTACGCCCTGGCGCCGTTGCAGGAAGGTATTCTCTATCACCACATCACCGCCGAGCAGGGCGACCCGTACCTGCTGCAATCGCAATTGGAGTTCGACGACGTCGAGCGGCTGCAGGCATTTGCCCAGGCGCTGCAGCAGGTGGTCGACCGTCATGACATCCTGCGTACGGCCGTTGTGTGGGAAGACATGGCCAGCCCGGCGCAAGTGGTGTGGCGTAATGCCGAATTGCCGGTGCAAGGGATTGACCTGGACCCAGCGGACGGTGACATTCTGGCGCAACTGCATGGGCGCTTTGACGCCCGGCATTACCGCCTCGAGGTCAGCCAGGCTCCGCTGATTCGCCTGGTGTATGCCGAGGACCGCGCCCATCAACGCGTGGTCGCCATCCTGTTGTTCCATCACCTGGCCCTGGACCATACCGCCCTGGAGGTGGTCAGCCAGGAAATGCAGGCCAGCCTGCTGGGGCAGGTCGAACCCCTGGCGCCTGCGATTCCGTACCGCAACTATGTGGCCCAGGCGCGCCTGGGTCTCAGTGAACAAGAACACGAGATGTTCTTCCGTGACATGCTCGGTGATATCGACGAGCCGACGTTGCCGTTCGGTTTGCAGGATGTACAGGGCGAGGGGCACGCCATCCGTGAAGCCTCGTTGACCCTGGACGCCGCATTGAGCCGGCGCCTGCGCACACGGGCACGGCTTCTGGGTGTCAGCGCCGCCAGCGTGTTTCATCTGGCGTGGGCCAAGGTGTTGGGCAGTGTGTCCGACACCCGCAACGTGGTGTTTGGCACCGTATTGATGGGCCGTATGCAAGGTGGCGACGGCGCCGACCGTGCACTGGGTATGTTTATCAATACCTTGCCGCTGCGGGTCGATATCACGGGGATGGGCGTGCAGGCTGCGGTCAAGGCGACCCATGCGCGCCTGACCGGGCTGCTGGGGCATGAGCATGCGTCGCTGGCCCTGGTGCAGCGTTGCAGCGGGGTGGCGCAATCGACACCGCTGTTCAGTGCATTGCTCAACTACCGTCACACGCCGGCGGCGCACACCACGCTGACGGCCGAGATGGAGCAGGCCTGGCGCGGTATGCGCTTCCTGGCGTCCGAAGAACGTACCAACTACCCGGTCAGCCTGAGCGTCAATGACCTGGGTGAAGACTTCAGCCTGGATGCGTTGACGGTCGCGTCGGTGGACCCGCAGTTGATCTGCGGTTACCTCGCGACCCTGCTCGAACAGTTGGTCGAGGCCCTGGAGCAAACGCCACAGATGGCGCTCGAGCATCTGTCGATGCTCTCGCCGAAGCAAACTCGCCAGTTGACCGTGGACTTCAACGCCACTGACGCCGAGTACCCACGGGACCTGACCGTGGTGCAGATGATCGAGGCACACGCCTTGCACACGCCGCACGCCGTGGCGGTGGTGCTGGGTGACCAAACGCTGAGCTACCGCCAACTCAACGAGCAGGCCAACCAGGTGGCGCATCACCTGCGCAGCCTCGGCGCGCAGGCCGATGCCCGGGTGGCGATCTGCATGGAGCGCAGCCCAGCGATGATCGTCGGGCTGCTGGGCATTCTCAAATCGGGCGCCGCCTATGTGCCACTTGACCCGCAATATCCGTCGCAACGCCTGGCACTGACCCTGCAAGACAGCCAGCCGCTGGCCGTGCTGGTGCAGGCTCAAACCCGCGCAGTACTGGCAGACAGCGGTATCGCGCTGCTGGACCTGGACGACGCGCGGTTACGTGCGCAACCGCTGCACAACCCGGCCACCGTGGCCGGGCCCAATCACCTGGCCTACGTGATCTTCACCTCGGGCTCTACCGGGCGCCCTAAAGGCGTGATGGTCGAGCATGGTTCGCTGGTCAACCACATCACCTGGCAGACCCGTACCTTTGGCTTCGATGCCGATGAACGGATCCTGCAACGCACCTCGGTGGCTTTCGACGCTTCGGTCTGGGAAATCTGGACGCCACTGGCCATCGGTGCGCGGCTTGTGCTGTTGCCGGCACACGCCTCGCGGGACGTTGAGCAGATGGCGCAGACTATGGTGGAACAACAGGTCAGCGTCGCCCAGTTCGTGCCGAGCCTGCTGCGTCTGCTGGTGCAACTGCCGGCCAGCGGCGTGCAATGTCGCTACCTGTTCAGCGGCGGCGAAGCACTGGAGCCCCAGCTGGCGATGCAAGCTCGGGCACTGACCACTCACGGTATCGTCAACCTGTATGGGCCCACCGAGGCCACCATCGACAGTACCTCGTGGACCTGCGACGGCCACTTGCCGGTCGAGTCGGTGCCGATCGGCAAACCGATCGCCAACGCGCGGGCCTATGTGCTCGATGCAGGCCTGAAACCGGTGGCGTTGGGGGTCGCGGGCGAGTTGTATATCGGCGGCGCCGGTGTCGCCCGCGGCTACCTGGGGCGCGATGACCTGACGGCCGAGCGCTTCCTGGCAGACCCGTTCACCGGCACTGGACGCTTGTACAAAACCGGTGACCTGGTGCGTTACCTGTCCGACGGCAGCCTCCAATATCTGGGACGCAATGACGATCAAGTCAAGCTGCGCGGCTTGCGCATCGAACTGGGGGAAATCCAAACCTGCCTGTTGGCGCACACCGACGTGTGCGAAGCCGTGGTAGTGGTGCGTGACGAGCGCCTGGTGGCGTATCTCACGCTGCATGAGGCGGCGTCTGCCCTGGATATCGAAGCCTTGCGCGAGCAGGTGCAGCAGTATTTACCGGCGTACATGGTGCCGCAGGCGTACGTGGTGCTGGAGACCTTGCCGTTGAGCCCCAATGGCAAGCTTGACCGCAAAGCCCTGCCGGAACCGGGGATGGAGTCGGTGATCGCACGGGGTTATGAAGCACCGATGGGTGCGGTCGAAACCCTGCTGGCGCAGATCTGGGCCGATGTGCTCAAGGTCGAGAAGGTGGGTCGTCATGATCACTTCTTCGAACTGGGCGGGCATTCGCTGCTGGCCGTCGGCCTGATTGGCCGCATGCGCCAGGCCGGCCTGAACGCCGACGTGCGTGTGTTGTTCAACCAGCCAACCCTGGCGGCGCTGGCCGCTGCCGTGGGCAGCGGGCGTGAGATCCAGGTGCCGTCCAACGTTATCCCGGACGGTTGCACGCACATTACCCCGCAGCTGCTGCCGCTGGTGACACTTGATCAGGCCAGCATCGATCGCATTGTCGCCACCGTCGCTGGCGGTGCCGCCAATGTGCAGGATATCTACCCGTTGGCACCGCTGCAGGAAGGCATCCTTTACCACCACATCAGCGCCGAACAGGGCGACTTGTATGTGCAACAGGGCCAGTTCGCGTTTGCCGACCCGGCACGTCTGCAGCAATTTGCCCAGGCGTTGCAACAGGTCATCGACCGCCACGATGTGCTGCGCACCAGCTTCGTCTGGGAAGGTCTGGAACAGCCGGTGCAAGTGGTCTGGCGCCAGGCGCAGATGATCATCCGGGCGGTGCAGTTCGACCCGCGTGGCGGCGACATCGCCGCGCAACTGGCCGCGCACGTTGACCCGCGCCGGCATCGCTTGAATGTGACCCAGGCGCCGCTGATGCAACTGGTGTACGCCGATGATGAGGCTGGCCGGCGCATCGTTGCTACGCTGCTGTTCCACCACACCATCATGGACCACATGGCTATGGACGTGGTGTGGCGCGAAATGGAGGCGTTCCTGCTCGGCAAAGGGGATGAGTTGGTCGCCTCGGTGCCTTACCGCAACTACGTGGTACAGACCCGCCTGGCCAGCCGCGAGCAGGAACACGAGACGTTCTTTCGCGACATGCTCTGCGATGTCGACGAGCCGACTCTGCCGTTCGCCCAGCAGGACGTACGTGACGACGGTTACGACATCGATGAGGTCGACCTGACCCTGGATGCGGGCCTGAGCCGGCGTCTGCGCAGCGTAACGCGTAAAAACGGGGTCAGCCCCGCCAGCCTGTTTCATTTGGCTTGGGCGCGGGTGCTGGGAGTGGTTTCCAGTACCGAACGCGTGGTGTTCGGCACTGTGATGATGGGCCGCCTGCAAGGCGGCGAGGGTGCCGACCGGGCCCTCGGCATGTTTATCAATACCTTGCCGCTGCGGGTCGATATCACCGATCAGGGCGTGCAGGAGGCCGTCAAGGCCACCCATGCACGCCTGTCTGGCTTGCTCGCCCATGAGTTGGCTTCGCTGGCCCAGGTGCAACGTTGCAGCGGCGTGCCGCAATCGTTGCCGTTGTTCAGTGCATTGTTCAACTACCGCCACACCCCGGCCAACGCCGTTGAAGTCAGCGAAGCGTCGCTGCGTGCCTGGCAAGGCATGGAGCTGTTACAGGCACGGGAGCGCTCCAACTACCCGTTGACCTTGAGCGTCAACGATTTGGGCGAGGCCTTCAGCCTCAGCGCGTTGGCACTGGCGTCCATGGGCGCGCAACGCATCTGTGCCTACGTGAACCGCGTCGTCGAGCAACTGGTCGAGGCCCTGGAGCAGGCGCCGCAGACCGCACTCAACAGCCTGTCGATCTTGCCGGCCGAGGCCCGTCAACAGGTGCTCGGCGGATTCAACGATACGCGTGTCGACTATGCCCACGGCCAGACCATTCACCAGCGTTTCGAACGCCAGGTCGAGCTGTACCCGCATACGCTGGCCGCTGTGTATCAGGGGCAGAGCCTGACCTACAGCGAGCTGAACCGCCAAGCCAACCAACTGGCGCACCAGTTGATCGAACTTGGCGTGCAACCCGACGATCGCGTGGCGATCTGCGCCCAGCGCAGCCTGGAAATGCTGGTGGGGCTGGTGGCGATTCTCAAGGCGGGCGCGTGCTACGTGCCCATCGATGCGGCGCACCCGGCCGAGCGCCTGCGTTACCTGCTCGACGACAGCGCACCGGTGGCTGTGCTGATTCAGCCCGCGCTGGCGCAACGTTTGCCGACCTTGACCGTGCCGGTGATGGAACTGGACCGGCGCCTGTGGCAAGGCCCGTCCAAAGGCAACCCGCACATCGCCGGGTTGACCCCGGCGCACCTGGCGTACGTGATCTACACCTCGGGCTCCACCGGCTTGCCCAAGGGCGTAATGGTCGAACACCGCACCCTGGAAAACCTGGTGAGCTGGCATTGTGATGCGTTTGAACTGGGGCACGGCAGCCATACGTCGAGCGTCGCCGGTTTTGGCTTTGATGCCATGGCCTGGGAGGTCTGGCCGGCGCTCTGCGTCGGTGCGACCCTGCATCTGCCGCCCGCCCATGACGGCAGTGAAGACATCGACGCGCTGCTGCGATGGTGGCTGGCGCAGCCGCTGGATGTCAGCTTCCTGCCGACGCCGGTGGCCGAGTACGCCTTCAGCCAGGCGCTGCAACATCCGACCCTCAAGACCCTGCTGATCGGCGGCGACCGTCTGCGTCAGTTCAATACGCCGCAGCGGTTCCATCTGGTCAACAACTATGGCCCGACCGAAGCCACTGTGGTGGCGACCTCCGGGCGTATAGAAGCCGGCCAGGTGTTGCATATCGGCAAGCCGGTGGCCAATACCCAGGTCTACCTGTTGGATGAGCGTCAGCAACCGGTGCCCCTGGGGGTTGCCGGTGAGCTGTATGTAGCCGGTGCCGGTGTGGCACGGGGTTACCTGAACCGCCCGCAGATGAGCGCCGAACGCTTCCTCAAAGACCCGTTCAGTCGCGACCCGCAGGCCCGCATGTACCGCACGGGCGACCTTGCGCGCTGGCTGGAAGACGGCACCCTCGATTACCTGGGGCGTAACGATGACCAGGTGAAAATCCGCGGCGTACGCATCGAATTGGGCGAAATCGAAACCCGCCTCGCTGAACAACCCCACGTGCGTGAAGCCGTGGTACTGGCCCGCGAAGGGCGCCTGGTGGCCTACTTCACTGAGACGCAGCCACTGCAAGTCGAGACGTTGCGCAACGGCCTGCAAGCTTGCCTGCCGGAGTACATGGTGCCGGCCGCGTATGTACGCCTGGACCATCTGCCGCTGACCGCCAACGGCAAGCTCGACCGCAAGGCATTGCCCGAACCGGGGCTGGAAGCGCTGATCAGCCGTGGCTATGAAGCCCCCGAGGGCGAGGTGGAAACCGCACTCGCGCAGATCTGGGCCGATGTGCTGAAGCTTGCGCAGGTAGGCCGCCACGATAACTTCTTTGAGCTGGGCGGCCATTCCTTGCTGGCTGTGGGCCTGGTTGAGCGCATGCGCCAGGCAGGTTTGCAGGCGGATGTACGTGTGCTGTTCAGCCAACCCACCCTGGCGGCACTCGCTGCGGCGGTGGGGGCCGGTAACGAAGTGGCGGTGCCCGTCAACCGTATTGACGCGGGCTGTACGCGCATCACCCCGGACCTGCTGCCGCTGGCCACGCTGGATCAGGCCAGCATCGACCGCATCGTCGCCCATGTCCCCGGTGGCGTCGCCAACGTGCAGGATATCTATGCCCTGGCGCCATTGCAGGAAGGTCTGTTGTATCACCATATCAGCGCGGAGCAGGGCGACCCGTACCAGCAACATGCACTGTTCGCGTTTGACAGTCGCCAGCGCCTGGACGGATTCGTCCAAGCCTTGCAACACGTGATCGACCGCCATGACATCCTGCGTACCGGGCTGTTCTGGGAGCAGCTTGAGGCACCGGTGCAAGTGGTCTGGCGCGAGGCCCCGCTGGGGCTCGACGAACTGATCCCGCGGGCCGGTGATGTGCTGGCGCAGTTGCGTGAACACTTCAGCCTGGGTCAACACCGCATGGACATCCGCCAAGCGCCGATGATGCACCTGGGGTTCGCCCATGACCCGCAGCACCAGCGCTGGATCGGCATGCTGTCCTTCCACCATATGGTCAACGACGCAACGTCCATGGGCGTGCTGGTGGGAGAGATCGAAGCACACATGAGCGGGCGTGCGCAGCAACTGGGGGCCTCGGTGCCGTACCGCAACTATGTGGCCCAGGCCCGCCAGGGCAATGACCAGGCGGCACACGCGGCGTTCTTCGGCACTATGCTCGGTGATGTCGATGAACCGACCTTGCCGTTTGGTGTGCAACGTATCGACAGCGAGCGCGATGCCACCGAAGAGGTTGATGATTGGCTGGGCCCGGTGCTTAGCCAGCGCTTGCGTCGGCAGGCGCGGCACCTGGGGGTCAGTGCCGCTGCGCTGTATCACTGGGTCTGGGCCCGGGTCATCGGTGCGCTGTCGGGCCGCGATGATGTGGTGTTCGGCACGGTTCTGCTCGGCCGCTTGCAGGCCGGTGACGGTGCTGACCGCTCCATGGGGATGTTCATCAACACCTTGCCGCTGCGCGTGCGCCTGAGCGATGACAGCCTGAGTGCGGCGGTCAAGCATACCCATGTCGCCTTGAGCCAGTTGGTGGCCCATGAGCATGCATCGCTGACGTTGGCCCAACGCTGCAGTGGCGTAGCGGCCCCGGCGCCATTGTTCAGTGCCTTGCTCAACTACCGTCATGCGTCGAGCACGGTCAGCGAAGCCAGTCGTGTGGCCTGGGAAGGTATCCAGATGCTCGCCAACGAAGGGGTCAACAGCTATCCGCTGATCCTCTCGGTGGACGATGTGGGCGAAGACTTCCGCATCAGTGCCTTGGCCCCACGTTCGGTGGGCGCGCAACGGGTACTGGGCTATGTGTGCACGGCGTTGGTCGGGTTGGTCGATACGTTGGAACACGCACCGCATGCACCCGCCAACCGCACGTCGTTGCTGGCCGAGGATGAACGCCGGCTGCTGCTGCAGACCTTCAATGGCACCCCGCGGGACTACCCGCAACAGCAATCGGTCCATCAAGTGTTCGAAGCCTGGGCACAAGCACAACCGCAAGCCGTTGCGGCAGTGCATGGCCAACAGCAGGTCAGCTATACCGAGTTGAACACACGTGCCAACCGCCTGGCCCATCATCTGATCAGCCTGGGGCTGCAAGGGGGCGACAGCGTAGCGGTGCTGCTGGAGCGCTCGATCGACCTGCTGCTGTGCCAACTGGCCATCAGCAAGTGCGCGGCGGTGTATGTGCCACTGGATGTTAATGCGCCCGTCGAACGCCAGGCGTTCATGCTGGAGGACAGCCACGCCGCATGGCTGTTGAGCAACACAGGGCAGGCGAGGGTGTTCGATGTGCCGCGCATCGACCTGGACCTGCTGAAGCTTGGCGACCAGCCCGCGCACAACCCGGCACTGGAGCCATCGGCCGAGACGGCGGCGTACATCATGTACACCTCCGGCTCCACCGGCACGCCGAAGGGCGTATTGGTGCCGCACCGGGCAATCACGCGCTTGGTGATCAACAACGGCTATGCCGATTTCAATCAGCACGACCGTGTGGCCTTTGCCTCCAACCCGGCGTTTGATGCCAGTACCCTCGACGTGTGGGCGCCGCTACTCAACGGGGGAGCGGTGGTGGTGGTCGACCAGGACACGCTGTTGTCTCGGGCCGATTTTGCGGCGCTGTTGCAGCAGCAAGCGGTCAGCGTGTTGTGGATGACCGCGGGCTTGTTCCACCAGTACGCCGAAGGGTTGCTGCCGGTGTTCAAGCAGTTACGCTACCTGATCGTCGGCGGCGATGTGCTCGACCCAAGTGTCATCGCCCGAGTACTCAAGGACGGCGCACCGCAGCACCTGCTCAACGGCTATGGCCCGACCGAAGCCACCACCTTCTCGACCACCTTTGAAATCACCTCGGCCGAGGAAGGTAGCATTCCGATCGGCCGGCCGGTCGGCAACAGCCGTGCCTACGTGCTGGATGCCCATCAGCAACCGGTGCCGCTCGGCGTGACCGGCGAGCTGTATATCGGTGGTCAGGGTGTCGCCCTGGGCTATCTCAACCGTGCGGACCTGACGGCGGAGAAATTCCTCGCCGACCCGTTCCGCGACGCCGGCCTGATGTACCGCACCGGCGACCTGGTGGCCTGGCGCGCGGACGGCACCTTGCAGTACCTGGGGCGTAACGACCAGCAGGTGAAAATCCGTGGTTTCCGTATCGAGCTGGGCGAGATCGAAACCCGCCTGGCCAGTTGCCCCGGGGTCAGGGACGCAATTGTGCTGGCCCGTGAGGATGAACCAGGGCACAAGCGTCTGGTGGCCTACTTCACCGAGCGTCAAGCGTTGGACATCGAGGTACTGCGCACGCGCCTGCAAGGGCAACTGCCGGAGTATATGGTGCCGAGCGCCTATGTGCGCCTGGACAGCCTGCCGCTGACCAGCAACGGCAAGGTTGACCGCAAGGCCTTGCCGGCGCCGGACCAGGACGCCTTGCTCAGTCGTGTCTACGAGGCCCCGGAGGGAGCGGTGGAGGTCGCCCTGGCACGGCTGTGGGAGAGCGTGCTCAAGGTTGAGAAAGTGGGGCGGCATGACCACTTCTTCGAGCTGGGTGGGCATTCACTGCTGGCGGTCAGCCTGGTTGAGCAGATGCGCAAGCAAGGCATGGACGCCGATCTGCGGGTGCTGCTCGCGCAACCGACGCTGGCTGCAATGGCCGCGGCCGTAGGGCAGGTGGAGCACGTGGTGGTGCCGCAATCAAGCGTGCCGACGCTTGAGCGCAAGCGCCGCATTTGAGTCAGCGTCTGATCTGAGGTCCACGTGGGAGCGAGCTTGCGCGCTCCCACATTGGCCTCGCGGTGACGCAGCCCCGACTCCCTGCATGAATTATCGGCATGTCACCCCCGCATTGTCCCGGCTTCCCATGACATACACCTTCTCGTGGATGTTTTAGTTTTCCAGCCCTGTGGAAAGCCCTGGGGCACGTATTCGATCCATCTCTTTTTTAAACCTGACGATAACGGTGTCCTGCCCATGACGGGCTTGGCGCTGCTGCTCAATGCGCGATGCACAGGTTGCAATTGAAACCGGACTTTCTCGTCACTGTTTTCGAATCTTAAGCAGGTCACAACATGCACTTCAGCGAATTGATGGCAGTTCTTTCGACCCACGCGATCCATCTGCAACGTGAGGAGGATGATTTGATCATCCTCGGCGACGATGAGGCGCTTGATGATGGGTTGATCGACAACGTACGCACCCACAAGGCGCAATTGCTTGAGTTGATAACCCGCAACGGGGGTGACTGGTTGAGCCCGGCTTACCGCATTACCCCGCAGATGCTGCCGTTGACCACGCTGGAGCAGGCGACCATCGACCAGATCGTCGACGCCGTGCCGGGCGGGCTGGCCAATGTGAAGGATATCTACCCGCTGGCGCCGTTGCAGGAAGGCATGCTGTACCACCACTTGAGCGCTGAGCAGGGCGACCCCTATTTGCTGCAGTCGCAGTACGCCTTCGACAGCCGCGCGCGCCTGGAGCACTTCATTCAGGCCTTGCAATACGTGATCAAGCGTCATGACATCCTGCGGACCACGGTGGTTTGGGAAAGCCTGGATGAACCGGTGCAGGTAGTGCTGCGCAAGGCCACGTTGAACCATGAAGAACTGCACCTGGATCCGCGCGACGGCGATGTGCTCGGCCAGTTGCGCGCCCGCTTCGATGCCCGCCACTATCGCCTGGACATTCGCGAGGCGCCGATGATGCGCGTGGCGTTTGCCCTGGATTCGCCGAACCAGCGCTGGGTGGCGGTGCTGCTGTTTCACCATATGGCCCTGGACCATACCGCGATGGAAGTGGTGCAGCACGAGATGCAAGCCTTCCTGCTCGGGCAGACCGAACACCTGGGTGAGCCGGTGCCGTACCGCAACTATGTGGCCCAGGCGCTCTTGGGGGTCAGTGAGCAACAACACGAAACATTCTTTCGCGAGATGCTTGGCGACATTGATGAGCCGACGCTGCCATTCGGTTTGCAGGATGTGCAGGGCGATGGCCACGGCATTGAAGAAAGCCACTTGATGCTCGACAACGGCTTGAGCAAGCGTCTGCGCGTGCAGGCGCGGCAATTGGGCGTCAGCGCGGCCAGCGTCATGCACCTGGCACTGGCCCAAGTGCTGGGCAAGGTTTCCGGGCGCCAGGAAGTGGTGTTCGGCACTGTGCTGTTGGGTCGCATGCACGCGGGCGAAGGTTCGGATCGCGCCCTGGGGATGTTCATCAACACGTTGCCGCTGCGCGTGAGCGTGGGTGAGCAAAGCGTACGCAGCGGCCTGAAGCTGACCCATCAGCGTCTCACCGCCTTGCTCCAGCATGAACACGCCTCGTTGGCCCTGGCCCAGCGCTGCAGTGCCGTTGCGCCGCCCACGCCGCTGTTCAGCGCCATGCTCAACTACCGCCACAGTGCTTCAGGCAGCAGTGCCGAGGCCCAGGCGGCCTGGGCCGGCATGCAAGCCCTGGGCGCTGAAGAGCGCACCAACTACCCGCTGACCGTCAACCTCGACGACCTGGGTGAAGACTTTCACATCACCGTACTGGCCGACGCCGAAATCGGTGCGTCGCGCGTCGCCCATTACCTGCATGCGGCACTGGAAAATCAGGTAGCGGCCCTGGAACACACACCAGAAGCCCCCCTGCAAAGCCTGGGTATCCTGCCGGCGAACGAACGTCAACACCTGCTGCAACACTGGAACAGCAGCGACACAGTGTTTGCCGACAGTGCGTTAATTCATGGCCAGTTCCAGGCGCAGGCGGCGGCACACCCCGACGCCTGTGCGTTGGTCTATGAAGGCCGGCACTTGAGCTACGGCGAACTGAACCGCCGCGCCAACCAGGTTGCGCATCACCTGTTGAGCCTGGGCGTGCACGTGGATGATCGCGTGGCGATCTGCGTCGAACGTGGCCTGGAGATGATCGTCGGCCTGTTGGGCATCCTCAAGGCGGGTGCCGGCTATGTACCGATTGACCCGGCCTATCCGCAGGAGCGCATCAGCTACACCCTGCAAGACAGCGCACCCGTGGCGGTGCTGGTGCAGCAGGCGACTCACGCCTTGGTGGCTGAGTTGTCGGTGCCGGTGATCGACCTGGACGCTGGCGATTGCCGCGCTGAATCGACCGATAACCCTCAGGTGCCGGGCCTGACCGCAGCGAACCTGGCCTATGTGATCTACACCTCCGGCTCTACTGGCCTACCCAAAGGCGTGATGATCGAACACCGCAACGTGGCGCGCCTGTTCAGCGCCACTGAGGCCTGGTTCAATTTCAATGATCAGGACGTGTGGGCCCTGTTCCATTCGTTTGCCTTTGACTTCTCCGTATGGGAAATCTGGGGTGCGCTGATGCACGGCGGGCAGTTGCTGATAGTGCCGCAGCTCACCAGTCGCTCGCCTGACGCCTGTTATGCGCTGCTGTGCAGCGCCGGCGTCACCGTCCTCAACCAGACGCCGAGTGCCTTTCGTTCGTTGATCGCCGCCCAAGGCCAGAGCGAACTCAAGCACGCCCTGCGTCAGGTGATCTTTGGCGGCGAAGCTCTGGAACCGGGGCTTCTCAAACCCTGGTATGCGCGCAGCAGCAACGCCGGCACGCAACTGGTGAACATGTACGGCATCACCGAAACCACCGTGCACGTGACCTATCGTGCCCTTGAAGCGGCGGATGCCCAGTTGGTGGGCGTTAGCCCCATCGGCGGGCGCATTCCCGACCTGCAGCTGTATGTACTGGACGAGCAGCGCGAACCCGTACCGGTCGGCGTGGTGGGCGAGTTGTATGTCGGCGGCGCCGGGGTTGCCCGTGGCTATCTGAACCGGCCGGAACTGAATGCCGAACGGTTTATTGCCGACCCTTTCAGCACCCGCGCCGCGGCGCGCTTGTATCGCAGCGGTGACCTCGGGCGTCGCCTGGCCGATGGCAGCATCGACTACCTGGGGCGCAATGACGATCAGGTTAAAATCCGTGGTTTCCGCATTGAGTTGGGCGAGATCGAAGCGCGCCTGGCTGCCTGTGACGGTGTGCGCGAGGCCGTGGTGATTGCCCGTGAGGATGAGCCCGGCGACAAACGCCTGGTGGCCTACGTCATCGCCCGCGACGGCGCCGAACCATCGGCCGCCGAATTACGCCAGCGGTTGCTGCTGTCCCTGGCTGAATACATGGTACCGGCCGCCTTTGTGCGGGTGGCGCAGTTCCCGTTGACCACCAATGGCAAACTCGACCGCAAAGCCCTGCCGGCACCGGATGCCGACGCGTTGGCGCGCCGGCAATACGCGGCCCCCGAAGGTGAGGTAGAAGCCACGATTGCCGCGATCTGGCAAGACCTGCTCGGGGTCGAGCGCGTGGGCCGTGAGGATCACTTTTTCGAACTGGGCGGTCACTCACTGTTGGCCGTCAAGCTGATCGAGCGCATGCGTCAGGTCGGCCTGGGCGCCGATGTGCGCGTGTTGTTTGGCCAACCGACCCTGGCCGCACTCGCGGCCGCCGTGGCCGGTGCGAGCAAGGATGTGGTGGTGCCCGCCCGTCGGGTGCCCGAGGGTTGCGCACACATCACCCCGGACATGCTGCCCCTGGCTGAATTGGACCAGACCGCCATCGACCGCATTGTTGCGACGGTGCCGGGCGGTGCGGCCAACGTCCAGGAAATCTACAGCCTGGCGCCGCTGCAAGAAGGGATCTTGTATCACCATCTTGCCGCTGCCCAAGGCGATCCCTACCTGCAATACGTAACCTTCAGCTTTGACAGCCGCGAGCGCCTGCAACGGTTTGCCGCTGCGCTGCAAGGCGTGATTTCCCGGCATGACATCCTGCGTACCGCGGTGGTGTGGGAGCGTCTTGATGAGCCGGTGCAAGTGGTCTGGCGCGAAGCGGAGCTGGGCGTCGACGAGATTCACCTGGACCCGGCCGGCGGCGATATCGCCACGCAGTTGACCGAATGCCTCAACCCGCGTCATCACCGTCTGGATATTCGCCAGGCGCCGATGATGCGCATCGGTTACAGCGAAGATGCGCCGAACCAACGCTGGGTCGCGGTGTTGCTGCTGCATCATCTGGTGGATGACGCCACCTCGCTGCGGATGCTGACGTCGGAGATCGAAGCCCACACCCGTGGCGAAGAAGCGTTGCTGGCGCCGTCCGTGCCGTACCGTAATTATGTGGCGCAGGCACGCCAGGGCGTTAGCCGCGAAGAGCACGAAGCGTTCTTCACCGAGATGTTGGGGGACATTGACGAGCCCACCTTGCCGTTTGGCCTGCAAGACGTGCAGGGCGACGGTCATGGCGTCGAGGAGGTGGTCCTGGCGCTGGATGATCGCCTCAGCCAGCGTTTGCGCGCGCAGTCACGCCAACTGGGTGTGACGCCGGCCAGCCTGTATCACTTGGCATGGGCCCGGGTGCTGGGTGGCCTTTCGGGGCGCAACGATGTGGTGTTCGGCACCGTATTGCTGGGACGTTTGCAGGGCGGTGAAGGTTCCGACCGTGCCCTCGGCATGTTTATCAATACCTTGCCGTTGCGGGTCAGTCTGGGTGAGGCCGGTGTGCGCGCCATGGTCAAGAGCACCCATACACGCTTGACCGGTTTGCTCGGCCATGAGCATGCCTCGCTGGTGCTGGCGCAGCGCTGCAGCAAAATCGCGGCATCCACACCCCTGTTCAGTTCGCTGCTCAACTATCGCCAGCTCGGCGGTGCAGACGTCTCGGCAGAAGCGGTAGCGGCCTGGGAAGGCATTGCGGTGCTCGACAGCAAGGAGCGCACCAACTACCCGCTGACCCTGTCGGTCAACGACATGGGTGAGGCATTCAGCCTCTCGGTGATGGCCGATGCGGCGATTGGCGCCGCGCGGGTCTGCGGTTACATGCAGTGCGTCCTCGACAACCTTGTGCAAGCCCTGGAGCAGACCCCGCAGGCCTCGTTGCGAGGCCTGGGGATGCTGCCGGCGCTTGAGCGCGAGCACCTGTTGCAGCACTGGAACGCCACCGACAGCCTGTTTGCCGACGCGGCCTTGATCCACCATCAGGTTGAGCAGCAAGCCGCTGAACGCCCTGACGCGACCGCCGTGCTGTTTGACGATGAGCGCTTGAGCTACGGCGAACTGAACCGCCGTGCCAACCAGGTTGCGCATCGCCTGTTGAGCCTGGGTGTGCGCGTGGACGATCGCGTAGCGATCTGCGTCGAACGTGGCCTGGAGATGATCGTCGGCTTGTTGGGCATCCTCAAGGCGGGTGCCGGCTATGTGCCGATTGACCCGGCCTATCCGCAGGAACGCATCAGCTACACCCTGCAAGACAGCGCACCGGTGGCGGTGCTGGTGCAGCAGGCGACTCACGCCCTGGTGGCCGAGTTGTCGGTGCCGGTGATCGACCTGGATTCGGCGGGCTTGCAAGTCGAGTCAGCGCTGAACCCACAGGTGCCCGACCTCACTTCGGCGAACCTGGCCTATGTGATCTACACCTCCGGCTCTACCGGGCTACCCAAAGGCGTGATGATCGAACACCGCAACGTAGCGCGGTTGTTCAGCGCCACCGAAGGCTGGTTCAACTTCAACCAGCAGGACGTGTGGGCGCTGTTCCACTCGTTTGCCTTCGACTTCTCCGTGTGGGAAATCTGGGGTGCGCTGATCCATGGCGGCCAGTTGCTGGTGGTGCCGCAGCTTACCAGCCGTTCGCCGGACGAATGTTATGCGCTGCTGTGCAGCGCGGGCGTCACCGTCCTCAACCAGACGCCGAGTGCCTTTCGTTCGTTGATTGCCGCCCAGGGCCAGAGCGCCTTGAAGCACTCCCTGCGGCAGGTGATCTTCGGTGGCGAAGCCCTGGAGCCGGGGCTTCTCAAGCCCTGGTATGCGCGCACGACCAACGCCGGCACGCAACTGGTGAACATGTACGGCATCACCGAAACCACCGTGCACGTGACCTATCGTGCCCTTGAAGCGGCGGATGCCCAGTTGGTGGGTGTTAGCCCCATCGGCGGGCGCATTCCCGACCTGCAGCTGTATGTCCTTGACGACCAGCGCGAACCCGTGCCGGTGGGTGTCGTCGGTGAACTCTATGTCGGTGGTGCCGGGGTTGCCCGTGGCTACCTGAACCGACCTGAATTGAACGCCGAACGATTTATCGCCGACCCGTTCAGCGGCCGTGCTGATGCCCGCCTGTACAAGACCGGGGACTTGGGGCGTTGGCTGGCGGACGGCAGCATTGACTACCTGGGGCGCAATGACGACCAGGTGAAGATCCGTGGATTCCGCATTGAGTTGGGTGAGATCGAAGCGCGCCTGGCCGCCTGTGAAGGCGTGCGTGAAGCCGTAGTGATTGCCCGCGAAGACGCACCCGGCAACAAGCGCCTGGTGGCTTATGTCATCGCGGCCGAGGGCGCAGAGCCATCGGCTACGGCGTTGCGCACTCAATTGTTGGTGTCGCTGGCCGACTATATGGTGCCCAGCGCGTTCGTCATGCTGGCGCGCTTGCCACTGACCACCAACGGCAAGCTTGATCGCAAGGCTCTGCCGGCACCCGACGGCGACGCCCTGGCCCGACGTGAATACGAGCGCCCTGAAGGCGAGGTCGAACAGACCCTCGCGGCGCTGTGGCAAGAGTTGCTTGACGTGCCTCGCGTGGGCCGCCATGACAACTTCTTTGAGCTGGGCGGTCATTCGCTGCTGGCGGTCAAATTGATCGAGCGCATGCGTCAGATCGACTTGAGCGCCGACGTGCGCGTGTTGTTCGGTCAACCGACCCTGGCGGCGTTGGCGGCGGCCGTCGGTGGCCATCAAGCGTTGGTGGTACCGGCCAACCTGATCGGTCTGGACTGCTCCCGTATCACGCCGGACTTGCTGCCGCTGGTCGACCTGGACCAGGCGGCCATCGACCGTGTCGTCGCCAGTGTGTCGGGCGGTACGCGCAACGTGCAGGACATCTACGCGCTGGCGCCGTTGCAGGACGGCATGCTCTACCATCACTTGGCTGCGCCGCAAGGCGATGCCTACTTGCTGCATATGTTGTTTGCCTTCACCGGACCGGAACCGGTGAACCAGTTTGCCAAGGCACTGCAGAGCGTCATCGACCGCCACGACATCCTGCGCAGCAGTATTGTCTGGGACGGGCTCGAAGAGCCGGTGCAGGTGGTTTGGCGCCAGGCAACCCTGGGCCTGGAAGAAGTGGTGATCGACGCGGGCGACGGTGACGTACTGGCGCAATTGCACAGTCAGTTCGACCCACGCCATTACCGCCTGGATATGCAGCGTGCGCCACTGATGCACCTGGCCTATACCCAGGACAGCGCCAACCAGCGCTGGGTGGGCATTCTGTTGTTCCACCACATGATGCTCGACCACACCGCGCTTGAGGTGCTGATCGAGGAAGTCCAGGCCAGCCTCAAGGGCCATACCGAACACTTGGCGCCGTCGATTCCGTATCGCAACCATGTGGCACAGTCGCGCCTCGGTGCCGATCGACAGGCCCATGAACGCTTCTTCACTGACCTGCTCGGTGATATTGACGAGCCGACCCTGGCGTTCGGCCTGCGCGATGTGCAGGGCGATGGCAGCGGTGTCGAAGAAGCCCACCTGATGCTCGACAGTCAATTGAGCGCGCGCCTGCGTGAGCAAGCGCGTCTGCTCGGGGTCAGCGCTGCGAGCCTGATGCACCTGGCCTGGGGGCAGGTGTTGGCGCAGGTTGCCGGGCGTGAGGAAGTGGTGTTCGGCACGGTGTTGCTCGGCCGCCTGCAAGGCGGTGAAGGCGCCGGCCGGGCCTTGGGGCTGTTCATCAACACCTTGCCCCTGCGGGTCAGTGTCGGTGAGCACGGTGCCCGCGAGGCGGTGCGTGTCACCCACGAACGCCTGTCACAATTGCTTGCCCATGAACACGCGTCTTTGTCCCTGGCTCAGCAGTGCAGCGGCCTGCCGGCGGCGCAAGCGCTGTTCAATACCTTGCTCAACTATCGGCACAGTGCGCCGGTCGAGGCTACAAGTGCGGACATCGCTGCCTGGGATGGCATCCAGGCCCTGAGCATGGAAGAGCGCACCAACTACCCGCTGGTGTTGAACATCGATGATTTTGGCGCAGGCTTCCAACTCAATGCCCAGGCGCTGGAAAAAATCGGTGCGCAACGGGTTTGCGGCTTTATGCAGACGGCCCTGGCGCAATTGGTCAACGCATTGGAAGAAACGCCACAGCTGGCCTTGAGTCAATTGTCGGTGCTGTCTACCGCCGAGCGCGAGGCGGTGCTGGTTGATGTCAACGTCACCGCCGTGCACTACCCCGAGCCGCAGACCATCCACCGGCTGTTCGAGGCGCAGGTCGAGCGGCAACCGGATGCCACGGCGGTGTGCCAGGGTGACCAGCACATCACGTATCGCCAGCTCAACCAGCGCGCCAATCAGTTGGCCCACCGCCTGCTCGAAGAGGGGGTGCGCCCGGATGACCGCGTGGCCATTTGCGCGCGGCGCAGCCTTGAAACCCTGGTCGGCCTGGTGGCGATCCTCAAGGCCGGCGCGGCGTACGTGCCGATCGACCCGGCGCACCCGCAGGAACGCATCGCCTACCTGTTGCAAGACTGCGCGCCGGTGCTGGTGCTGGCGCAATCCAATACCCGCTCATTGCTCAGCGACACGCCATTGCCGGTGATCGAGCTGGACAGTGATCAATGGCATCGCCGTGCGACACTTGACCCGAACGTGCAGGGCCTGACGTCGGCGAACCTGGCCTATGTGATCTACACCTCCGGCTCCACCGGCTTGCCCAAAGGGGTCATGGTGGAACACCGTACCCTGGAAAACCTGGTGCATTGGCATTGCCAGGCCTTCAACCTGCACGCCGGTAGCCAAACCTCCAGCGTCGCCGGGTTTGGCTTTGACGCCATGGCCTGGGAAGTCTGGCCAGCCCTTTGCGTGGGGGCGACCCTGCACCTGCCGCCGGCCAAGGAGGGCAGCGAAGACATCGATGCGCTGTTGCATTGGTGGCTGGCACAGCCGCTGGACGTGAGCTTCCTGCCCACTCCAGTGGCGGAATACGCGTTCAGCCAGGACCTGCAACACCCGACCCTTAAAACCTTGCTGATCGGCGGCGACCGCCTGCGTCAGTTCAGCACGCCGCAGCGTTTTCAGGTGGTCAACAACTATGGTCCGACCGAGGCTACGGTGGTTGCCACTTCCGGCCTGATCAACCCCGGCCAGCACCTGCACATCGGCAAACCCATCGCCAACACCCAGGTCTACCTGCTCGACGAACACCTCAAGCCCGTGCCCAAAGGCGTGGTCGGTGAGCTGTACGTCGGTGGTGCCGGTGTGGCGCGTGGTTACCTCAACCGCCCGGAACTGAGCGCCGAACGTTTCCTGCGTGACCCGTTCAGCCAGGATCCGTCGGCGCGTCTGTATCGTACCGGCGACCTGGCACGCTGGCTGGAGGAGGGCACCCTGGACTACCTGGGCCGTAACGACGACCAGGTGAAAATCCGTGGCGTGCGCATCGAACTCGGCGAAATCGAAAGCCGCTTGAGCGAGTACCCGGACGTCAGCGAAACCGTGGTGCTGGCGCGTGAAGGACGCCTGGTGGCGTACTTCACCGAACACCAGCCGGTCGACCGTCAAGCCCTGCGCAGTGCGTTGCAGACGCAGTTGCCGGAATACATGGTGCCAGCGGTGTATGTGCGCCTGGACAGCCTGCCGCTGACCGCCAATGGCAAGCTGGACCGCAAGGCCCTGCCGGTTCCCGATCAGGAGGCATTACTCACGCGCGGCTACGCAGCGCCCGAGGGTGAGGTGGAAATCGCCCTGGCGCAGATCTGGAGCCAAGTGCTCAAGGTCGAGCAGGTCGGGCGCGAGGATCACTTCTTTGAACTGGGCGGCCACTCGTTGCTGGCCATGCGCTTGATCTCCCAGGTACGCCTGCACTTGGGCGTGGAGCTGGACCTGGCGGCGCTGTTTGCGCACCCGCAGCTCTCGGCACTCGCGCAGGTAGTGGCCAAGGCGGGGCGCAGCCACTTGCCGGCGATTGTGCCGGTGTCCCGCGAAGAATCGTTGCCGCTGTCGTTTGCTCAGCAACGCCTGTGGTTCCTGGCACAGATGGACAATGCCGCAGCGGCCTATAACATGCCGATCGGTCTGGGCCTGCGTGGCACACTGGACGCCCTGGCGCTGGAGCGCGCACTGGCGCAGATCGTCAGTCGCCATGAAGTGCTGCGCAGCGCCTTCGTGGTGGACAATGATGAACCGCAACTGGTGTTTACTCCGGTCGAAGGTTCGTTCGTACTGGAGCAGGATGATCTGCGCGAGCAGGCCGACGCCCCGCAGCAATTGCAGGCACTGACCGAGCATGAAGCACTGGCGCCGTTCGACCTGGTCAACGGCCCGCTGCTGCGGGCGCGCCTGGTACGCCTGGGCGATGAACACCATGTGTTGCTGCTGACCGTGCACCATATTGCTGCCGATGGCTGGTCGATGGGCGTGCTGACCCGCGAAATGGTGGCGTTGTATGGCGCCTACAGCCAGGGCCTGGCCGACCCGTTGCCGCCGTTGGCGTTGCAATACGCCGACTTTGCTGTGTGGCAGCGCCGCTGGTTGAGTGGCGAGGTGCTGCACAAGCAGAACCTGTATTGGCAGCAGACCCTGGCCGGCGCGCCGGCCGTGTTGACCCTGCCCACCGACCGCCCGCGTCCGGCGCAGCAGGACTTCAGCGGCGCGGTGCTGCCATTGCAGCTGGATGCGCCGTTGAGCGAGGGCCTCAAGGCACTCAGCCAGCGGCATGGCACCACGTTGTACATGACCCTGCTGGCGGCGTGGGCTGTATTGCTGAGCCGCTTGTCCGGGCAGGATGAAGTGGTCATCGGCTCGCCGGTAGCCAACCGCAATCGGGTCGAAGTGGAGAGCCTGATCGGCCTGTTCGTCAACACCCTGGCGGTGCGCATCGATGCCTCGGGCGAACCGACGGTGCAAACTTTGCTGGCGCGGGTCAAGACCCAGGCGCTGGGCGCGCAGGCGCATCAGGACCTGCCGTTCGAGCAAGTGGTGGATATCGTCAAGCCGGTGCGCAGCATGGCCTACAGCCCGCTGTTCCAGACCATGCTCACCTGGCAGGGCAGCGAGGGCGCGGCCCCGGCATTCGGCGACCTTATAGTGGAGGGCGGCGGCCAGATCAACACGGCGGCCAAGTTCGACCTGTCCCTCGAATTGAGCGAAGCCCAAGGCCATATCATCGGTTCCCTGAGCTACGCCACGGCGCTGTTCGATGAGGCGACACTCGTGCGTCACCTGGGTTATTTCGATCGCCTGTTGCAGGCCATGGTCAGCGATGATCAGGGTGTGCTGGCGCGCGTGCCGCTGCTCGATGAACCGGAGCGCCAACAGCAACGGGTCGTGCTCAGTGGCCTGCGCACACCGCTCAACCCCGGCACCGTGCACAGCCTGTTTGAAGCACAGGCCGTGCGCATCCCGCAAGCACTGGCCGTGCAGGCGGGTGATCACTCGCTGACCTACCGCGAACTCAACGAGCGCGCCAACCAACTGGCCCATCATCTGCGCCAGCTCGGCGTACAACCGGATGCACGTGTAGCGATTTGTGTCGAGCGCAGCCCTGCGTTGATCGTCGGTCTGCTGGCGATTCTTAAGGCCGGCGGCGCCTACGTACCGATCGACGCGAACTACCCGCTGGAACGTATTCACTACATGCTGCAAGACAGCGCTCCGGCGGCGTTGCTGGTGCACGGCGTGACCGCACAGCTGGCCTGCGCGCCGGGGCTGCCGGTGGTCGACCTTGACGGTGGCGATTGGCGCGAGCACGCCCTGCATAACCCGCAGGTGGCCGGGCTGAGCCCGACGCACTTGACCTACGTGATCTACACCTCGGGCTCCACCGGTCAGCCCAAAGGCGTGATGGTCGAGCACCAGGGCGTGGTCAACATGCTTGGCTGGTACCTCGAAGACGTCGGGCTGGACGCCAGCGATGCGGTGCTGCTGCTGACCTCCCACAGCTTCGACCTGACTCAGAAAAACATCTTCGCCAGCCTTGCGGTGGGTGCCACCTTGCACCTGGCGGACAGCCCGTTTGATCCGGCGAGTATCGTGCGCCAGATCGGCGAGCAGGCGATCACCCACATAAACCTGGCACCGAGTGCGTTCTATGCGCTGATCGATGCCGACCAACAACAGGTGTTGAGCGGCCTGCGCAGGGTGGTCCTGGGCGGTGAGCCGATCAAACTGTCGCAGTTGGAAAAACTACAGGCCCCACGCCCGCTCTTCATCAACAGCTATGGCCCGACAGAGTGCAGCGACGTGGTTGCGTGGCACGCGGTCGACGCCGACCTTTCGAGCTATGGGGCGGGCGATATTCCCCTGGGCCGCCCATTGCGCAACCTGACGCTTTACGTGCTGGATGCCTACGGGCAACCGATGCCGACCGGCAGCGTCGGTGAGCTGTACATCGGCGGCGCCGGTGTGGCGCGCGGTTACCTCAACCGTGAAGAACTGACGGCCGAGCGTTTCCTCGACGACCCGCACACCACCGGCGGGCGCATGTACCGCACCGGCGACCTGGCGCGCTATCGTACAGACGGCACGCTCGACTACCTGGGGCGCAATGACGACCAGGTCAAAATTCGCGGCCTGCGCATCGAGCTCGGTGAAATCGAAGCCTTGCTCGCGGCCTGTCCCGAGGTCATCGAAGCGGCAGTACTGGTGCGTGATGAACGCCTGGTGGCGTACTTCACAGGGCAGGCGCCAAAGGTCGAAGACCTGCGTACCTACCTGCAAGGCGCATTGCCGGAGTACATGGTGCCGTCGGCCTATGTGCAGCTCGCGGTATGGCCGCTGAGCCCCAACGGCAAGCTGGATCGCAAGGCGCTACCGGCGCCGGGCCTCGATGCGGTAGTCAGTGGCGTGTATGAAGCCCCCGAGGGCGAGCTTGAAACCACGCTGGCGCAGATCTGGCAGGATTTACTGGGGTTGGAGCAGGTCGGACGCCAGGGGCACTTCTTTGAATTGGGCGGGCATTCGCTGCTGGCGATGCGCTTGATCTCCCAGGTGCGCCAGCGGCTGGGCGTGGAGTTGAGCCTGGCCGAGTTGTTTGCCCAGCCGCAACTGGCCGCGTTGGCCCAGGTGCTGGCCCAGGCGGCGCGCAGCACCTTGCCGGCCATCCTGCCGGTGCCTAGAGACCAGGACTTACCGCTGTCGTTCGCCCAGCAACGTTTGTGGTTCCTGGCGCAGATGGAAGGCGCCAGTACTGCCTACAACATGCCGATCGCCCTCGGGCTGCGGGGCCACCTGGATGCCCGGGCGCTGGAACGCGCGCTGGCCTCCATCGTGGCGCGTCACGAAGCCCTGCGCAGCCGGTTTGTGCAACACAACGATGAACCCCTGGTGTGTATTGACCCGCCGGAGCAGGGGTTCGCGCTGCTGCGCCTGTCAGTCGACAATGATGTCGCGTTGCAGGCGCATATCAGTGCCGACGCGCTGGAACCCTTCGACCTGGAGCGAGGACCGTTGATTCGGGCCTGCCTGTTGCAGCGTGCCGACGATCACCATGTGTTGCTGCTGACCATGCACCACATCGTCTCCGATGGTTGGTCGATGGGGGTGCTGACCCGTGAGCTGATGGCGCTGTACGAGGCGTTCCGTCTTGGCCACGCCGATCCGCTGCCGCCGTTGACCCTGCAATACAGCGACTTTGCCGTATGGCAACGGCGTTGGTTGAGTGGCGAAGTCCTGCAGCAGCAAAGCCAGTACTGGCAGCAAGTGCTCGCCGATGCGCCTGCACTGCTGATGCTGCCCACCGACCGCCCACGGCCGGCTCGCCAGGACTACAGCGGCGCCACCTTGAGCCTGCTGCTCGACGTCAACCTGACCGCCGGGCTCAAGGCCCTGAGCCAGCGCCACGGCACCACGTTGTACATGACCATGATGGCGGCGTGGGCCGCGTTGCTCTGCCGGTTGTCCGGCCAGGATGAAGTGGTGATCGGCTCGCCGACCGCCAACCGCATGCGCGCCGAAGTCGAAGGGCTGATCGGCCTGTTCGTCAACACCCTGGCGGTGCGTATCGGCGCCGGCGAAGACTTGAGCGTGGCAGCCTTGCTGGCCCATGCCAAGGACCGCACGCTGGCGGCGCAAGCCCATCAAGACTTGCCGTTCGAGCAAGTGGTGGAGGTGCTCAAGCCGGCGCGCAGCCTGGCCCATAGCCCGGTATTCCAGACCTTGCTGACCTGGCAGAACAGCGACGGCCCAAGCCTGGTGATGGGCGACTTGCAGTTCGAAGGGGTTGGTCAGGCCAGCAGTTTTTCCAAGTTCGACCTGTCATTGGACCTCAGCGAAGTGCAGGGCCACATCGCCGGCGCACTGGAGTACGCCACCGCGCTGTTCGACGAGACCACGATGCAACGTTATCTGGGCTATTTCGAACGCTTGCTGCAGGCGATGGTCGCCGATGACCAGGCCCGGTTGGCACACATCCGGTTGCTGGATGAAGAGGAGCGCAACTACCTGCTGCACGACCTTAACGCCAACCAGGTGGCCTATCCGCACGACAGCACCATTCACCAGTTGTTCGAGGCCCAGGTCGAGGCGCATCCGCACGCCATCGCCGTGGCGTTCGAACAGCAACGCCTCAGTTATGCCGAGCTGAACCGCCGAGCCAACCGCCTTGCGCACCAGTTGATCGGCCTTGGGGTCGGCCCGGATGACCGCGTGGCAATCTGCGCCGAGCGGGGCGATGAGGTGCTGGTGGGCCTGCTCGGGGTGCTGAAGGCCGGCGCCGCCTATGTGCCGCTGGACCCCAACTACCCGCCGGAGCGCCTGGCTTACATGATCGCCGACAGTGCGCCGTCGGTGGTGCTGAGCCAGCGCAGGCTGCTGGAGCGCCTGCCGGCGCTGACGATTGCGCACGTGCTGCTCGATGCGCCGCATACGGGGGCCGAACACAACCCACAGGTACCGGGCCTGACAGCTCGTCACCTGGCATATGTGATCTACACCTCGGGTTCGACCGGCAATCCCAAGGGCGTGATGATCGAGCACCGTGGGCTGGTCAACTACAGCCTGGACGCCGCGCGCTTGTTCGGCTTGACCGCGCAGGACACGGTGCTGCAACAAAACACCCTGAACTTCGACCTGTCGGTGGAGGAGATCTTCCCGGCCCTGCTGGCGGGCGCAACCTTGGCGCCGAGCCGCCATGTCTTTGGCAGCGAGGCCGCGAAGGATCCGGCGATCACGCCCACCGTCCTGCACCTGACGGCGGCGCACTGGCACACCCTGGCTGCCGAATGGCACCACACGCCGCACCAGGCCCAGGCGCATTTGCAGCATGTGCGCTTGATCAACGTCACCGGTGATGCGCTGTCGGCGCAGAAGTTGGAGCTGTGGGACGAAGTGCGTCCGGCCCATACCCGCCTGATCAACACCTATGGCCCGACGGAAGCGACGGTGTCCTGCACCGCGGCCTACGTGACCCATAGCGCGGACACCAACGGCAACACGACCATCGGCAAACCGATGGCCAACACCCGTATCTACCTGCTGGACAGCCAGCAGCAGCCGGTGCCGCTCGGTGTGGCGGGGGAGATCTTCATCGGCGGTGAGGGGGTTGCACGCGGTTATCTGAACCTCGACGTCATCAGCGCCGAGCGCTTTATCGCTGATCCGTTCAGCACCGCGCCGGCTGCGCGGATGTACAAGACCGGTGACTTGGCGCGCTACCTGGCCGATGGTTCGATCGAGTACCTGGGCCGCAATGACTTCCAGGTCAAGGTGCGCGGCTTCCGTATCGAATTGGGCGAGATCGAAGCGCGCCTCGGCAACTGCGCCGGGGTCAAGGAAGCGGCTGTGATTGCCCGCGAAGACCTGCCCGGCGAGAAGCGCCTGGTGGCCTACGTGGTACCGCACGCCGGGGTCAGCCTCACGGCGGCCGGCCTGCGCAGTTACCTGGCGCCGTTACTGGCCGAATACATGATTCCGTCTGCGTTCGTGACCCTCGAGGCTTTGCCGCTGACGCCTAATCGCAAGCTCGACCGCAAGGCCTTGCCGGCCCCGGATCAGCTGGCGGTGGCCAGCCGTGATTACCAGGCGCCCGAGGGGCGTATCGAACGCAGTCTTGCGCTGATCTGGGCGCAGGTCTTGCAGCTGGAGCAGGTCGGTCGGCATGACAACTTCTTCGAGCTGGGGGGCCATTCGCTGCTGGCGGTCAAACTGGTGGAGCGCATGCGCCAGGAAGACCTTCGGGTCGACGTCGGCGCCTTGTTTACCCACCCAACCCTGGCGGGGTTGGCCAAGGTCGTGGGCAGCCGCCGTGCACTGGCCATTCCGGCCAATGGCATCAGCGCCGCGTGCCAACGGATTACCCCGCAGATGTTGCCGCTGGCCAGCCTCGGCCAGGACGAAATCGATAGCCTGGTCGCCAGCGTGCCGGGCCAACTGGCCAACGTGCAGGACATCTACGGCATGACGCCGTTGCAGGAGGGCATTCTCTACCACCATTTGCTTGCCGATGAAGGCGACGTTTACCTGGAGCAGGCGACGTTCAACTTTGACAGCCGCGAGCGCCTCGACGCCTTTGCCCAGGCGTTGCAAGGCGTGGTCGAGCGCAACGATATCCTGCGCTCGACCATGCGCTGGGAAGGCTTGAGCGAGCCGGTGCAGGTGGTGCTGCGCCATGTGCCATTCGCACTCCAAGAGATCAGCCTGGAAGGCGAGGGCGACGCCGCCGCGCAACTGCGTGAGCGCTTCGACCCGCGCCATTTCCGCATGGACCTGCATGACGCCCCGCTGATGCGCCTGGTGTGTGCCTATGACGGCCCGCAACAGCACTGGTCCGCGCTGTTTATGTTCCATCACATGCTGTTCGATCACGTCGCCATGGACATCCTGCAATACGAGTTGCAGGCGTTCCTTTCGGGCCAGGAAGCCCGCCTGAATGCACCGGTGCCCTACCGCAACTACGTGGCCCAGGCACGCCTGGGCATGACCGAACAGGAGCATGAAGCGTTCTTCAGCGCGATGCTGGCGGACATCGACGAACCGACCCTGCCGTTCGGCCTGCACGATGTGCAAGCCGGGGGGGGCCTGGAACTGGCGCAACTGCCCGTGGAAGAAGGCCTCGGTCAGCGCCTGCGCAGTGCTGCGCGGCAACTGGGCGTGAGTGCCGCCAGCCTGATTCATGTGGCATGGGCCCAAGTGTTGGCGCATGTCTGCGGCCAGGATGACGTGGTGTTCGGTACCGTGCTGATGGGCGGCATGCAGGGCGGCGAACGCGCCCTGGGGCTGTTTATCAACACCTTGCCGCTGCGCGTCAGCCTGGGTGCCGAAAGCGCGCAGGCGGGGGTCAAGGCTACCCATGCCCGCCTGAGCACGCTGTTGAGCCATGAACACGCTTCCCTGGCTTTGGCGCAGCGTTGCAGCGGCGTGGCCGCGCCGGCACCGCTGTTCAGCGCCTTGCTCAACTACCGTCACAGTGTCGGCGCAGCCTCCAGTGAGGACATTGCCGTATGGGCCGGTATCCAGGCCCTGGGCGGTGAAGAGCGCAGTAACTATCCGCTGTCACTGGACGTCGATGACTTTGGCCAGGCCTTTGCCCTGACCGTGCAGGTCAGCCCGGACATCGGCGCGCAGCGCGTATGTGCCTATATGCACGGCGCGTTGGACAGCCTGGTGGACGCATTGGATCGCACCCCGAACGCTTCACTGAGCAGCCTGGAGATTCTGCCGCTGGTCGAGCGTCGCCAAGTGTTGCTGGATTTCAACCAGACCCGCACCGACGACGCCCAGGATCAACTGATCCATGGGTTGTTCGAGCAACAGGTACTGCGCAATGCCGATGCCATCGCGCTGGAGTTTGACGGCCAGTCGCTCACCTATGGCGAGTTGAATGCCCAGGCCAACCAGTTAGCCCATCATTTGATCGCCCTCGGCGTGCAGCCCGATGACCGTGTAGCCATCGCCCTGGAACGCGGAACACAGATGGTGGTGGCCTTGCTCGCCAGCCTGAAGGCTGGCGCCGCCTACGTGCCGCTCGATCCGGCCTACCCGCCACAACGCCTGGCCTTCATGCTGGCCGACAGTGCGCCGCGAGTGTTGCTCAGTGAGTATGCGGTACTGCCGTTGCTCGGTGCGCTGCCACAGGCGTTGCACGTGGTGACCTTGAACAGTGCGCTGCAACCCTGGCGTGAGCTGAGCGAGCACAACCCGCTCGCGGCTGAACGGGGGCTCGACAGCGGGCACCTGGCTTACGTGCTGTACACCTCCGGCTCCACCGGTACGCCCAAAGGCGTGATGATCGAGCATGCCGGTCTGTGCAACGAGATCCGTGCCATTCGCGGCTTGACCGGCCTGACGGCGGGGGATCGTGCACTGCAATTTGCGACCATCAACTTTGATGCCTCCATCGAGGAGATCTTCGGTGCGCTGACCTGCGGCGCCACCCTGGTACTGCGCAGCGCTGCCTGGTTGAATGATGCCGCTCAATTCTGGGCGCTGGCGGCGCAGGCGCGTCTGTCAGTGATCAGTCTGCCTACGCGGTTCTGGCAGGGCCTGGCGGACGACCCTGTGACCGCCATTCCGAGCTCCGTGCGGGTAGTCGTGGTGGGTGGTGAAGAACTGAGCCCGGAAGCGGTGCAGCACTGGTTCCTGCGCAGCGGGCATACGCCACGCTTGCTCAATACCTATGGCCCGACCGAGGCCACGATTATCGCCACCGCCAATGAGGTGTTCGCAGCCAACCCGCACCCACGCGCCATTGGCCGTCCAATTGCCAATACCCGTGTGTATGTGTTGGATGCCCATGGCCATCCGACTGGTCTGGGAGTGGCCGGTGAGATTCATATTGCCGGTGCCGGCCTCGCACGAGGCTATCTCAACCAACCGCAACTGAGCCGCGAGCGCTTCCTGGCCGACCCGTTCAGCGATGCACCAGGCCGAATGTATAAAACCGGTGACCTTGGCCGCTGGCTGCCGGACGGCACGCTGGAGTACCTGGGGCGCAATGATGACCAAGTGAAAATCCGAGGCTTCCGCATAGAACTGGGCGAAGTCGAAAGTGCGCTGCTGGCTTGCGAAGGTGTGCGCGCGGCGGTGGTCATGGCCCGGGATGACAGCGCGGGGCAGGTCAGCGGCAAGCAGTTGGTGGCCTACCTGTGCGGGACGCCGGTTTCGATCGAGCAACTGCGCGAGGAGCTGCTGACTCACTTACCGCAGTACATGATGCCCAGTGCCTATGTGCAGTTGGACAGCTTGCCGGTAACGCCCAATGGCAAGCTGGACCGCAAGGCGCTGCCGGCTCCGGAGCAGGTGATGCTCAGCCGCGACTACGAAGCCCCGGCGGATGCGCTGGAAGCTCGGTTGGCGAGCCAGTGGGCCCAGGTGCTGAAACTGCCACGAGTGGGGCGTCACGACAGCTTCTTTGAATCGGGCGGGCACTCGCTGTTGGCGATTCGCCTGGTCAGCCTGTTGGCTCAAGCACAGGTGCAGGTGACGTTGGCAGAGTTGTTCCAGCACGCCAGCGTCGCGTCGATGGCGGCGCTGTTGCGCTTGCGCACCGATGCGCCGACGCTGGAACAGGGCCTGGTCACCGTGCGTGCCGGGGGCACGCAGGCTCCGTTGTTCCTGGTGCACGAGTTCAGTGGCTTGAATGTGTATTTCCCGGCGCTGGGCCAGCATCTGGACGCTGATATTCCGGTGTACGGGCTCGAAGGCGTGGCCTGGGGGGCGCCGCAGTTGCAGACCATGCAATGCCTGGCCTCCCGGCATATCGACCTGATGCGCACGGTTCAACCCCACGGCCCTTACCGCCTGGCCGGTTGGTCGTTCGGCGGGGTACTGGCGTACGAAATCGCGGCGCAGTTGATCGGCATGGACGAGGAGGTGAGCTTCCTCGGCTTGCTCGATACCCACGTGCCGCGCCTGGTGGACCAGGGCAAGGCGCGCTGGTCGGTGGCCCATGCCCATCACTTGCATCTGCTTGAACAGTGCCGGGCTTTTTGCCAGGCCCAGGTGCCGGTGGACAGCCACGCGCTGGCGACCCTGGCACAGCTGGAGCGCGAAGCCGAGCAACTGGACTTCAACAGCCTGTTGCAACGCTGTCGCGACGCCGGCTTGTTGCAACCGCAGTTGGCGGCACTGTCACGTGATGGGTTGTGGGCTTACCTGGATCGTGAAGTCGCCCACGGCCATGCGCAGGCGCATTACAACCTGTTCGCGCTGAATATTGCGGTGCATTTGTTCACTGCTGAACAGCGTACTGATGACGCTTCACGCAGCAGCGAGACGCTGGGCTGGGATCAGATCGTGCCGGCCGCGTTGCTGCACCGCATTAATGTACCGGGCGATCACCAGAGCATGATGCAGGCGCCGCACATCGCGGCGCTGGGCCAGGCCCTCGGCACGGCCCTGAGTGCCTTGCCGGCGGCCACGAACCAGGCGCTGCATCAGCCGCTGCTGACGATCCAGAGTGGGCAGGCCGGGCGTGCACCGATCTTCTGCATCCCTGGGGCCGGCGACAGCGTTACCGGCTTTATCGGGCTGACCGATGCGTTCGGGCCGGATTGGCCGATCCATGGCCTGCAACCCCGTGGGCTGGACGCCAAATCGGTGCCCCATAGCCGTGTGGAATCGGCGGCGCAGGCGTATCTGGTGGCGCTGGAACAGCAATGCCCGGTCGGGCCCGTGCATCTGCTGGGGCATTCGTTTGGCGGTTGGGTGGCGTTCGAAATCGCGCTGCGCCTGCAGGCGCTGGGACGTGAAGTGCTGTCCCTGACCCTGGTCGACAGTGAGGCTCCTGGCGGCACCGGCGTGGCCGGCAAGCCGTATACGGCCACCGGTGTGTTGCTGCGGCTGATCGAAACCATGCAACTGGCGGCCGGAAAACCCTTCGGGATTGATCCGCACGTGTTTGCCAGCCTTGACGAAACGGCGCAACTGGCGGCGTTGCACGGTGCCATGGTGCGGGTCGGCATGCTCTCGGCGCGCTCGACCCCGGATGTGATGTACGGCCCGGCGCGTACCTTCGGTGCCGCACTGCGCACGGTGTACCAGCCACGCTCGCGCTTCAACGGCCCTATACGCCTGGTGCTGGCCGAGGATCCGACCCTGGACGCCCAGGGCAATCAGCGCGAACAGGCCGGCATGATCGAGGGGTGGAGCCGGCATACCGATCACCTGGAGACCTGGTATGGCCCAGGCAACCATTTCACGTTGCTCAAGGCGCCGTATGTTTACAGCTTGGCGTCCTGGTGGCACGACGGGCTGGTCGTGCCGGTCGGCAAGGTGACCTCATGACCTGTGGCAGAGGGGGAGCCGGCACGGGCGCTTGCGCCCTTACCTGAAGCAAGCAATCACGCAACTTAGCGCGAGCCCGGCAACTGGTCGGGCCTACCTTTCAACGTATTAGTGGTCATCTATGGAAAAGTCGAAGTTTCGCAAGATTGTCTGGGGCGTGGGTCTGGCCGTTGTTGCCGGCCTGGTGGTCTATTCGGTGCAGTCGCCGGCCGAGCCGCCGCAGTATCTGACTGCCAAGGTCGAACGGGGCGAGATCGAGAATTCGGTGCTGGCCACCGGGATTCTGCAGGGGGTCAAGCAGGTGGATGTCGGTGCGCAGGTCTCCGGCCAGTTGAAGTCTCTTAAGGTCAAGCTTGGCGACAAGGTCAAGAAGGGCCAGTGGTTGGCCGAGATCGACCCGTTGGTGTTGCAGAACGCGCTGCGCCAGGCCCAGGTCAACGAGGAAAACCTCGACGCGCAACGCAGGGCCACGGCGGCCCAGGTCGCCCAGACCAAATCGGTATGGGAGCGTTACCGCAGCCTGCAATCGGATGCCGCGATCTCCAAGCAGGATTTCGAGACCGCCGAATCCAACTATCTGGTGCAGAGCGCCAACCTGGTGGCACTGGACGCACAGCTCAAAAATGCGCGGATCCAGATCGACACCGCCAAGGTCAACCTGGGCTACACCCGTATCGTCGCGCCGATTGACGGTGATGTGGTCGGCATTGTCACTCAGGAAGGCCAGACCGTGATCGCCGAACAACTGGCACCGGTGCTGCTGAAACTGGCAGACCTGGACACCATGACGATCAAGGCTCAGGTATCGGAGGCGGATGTGATCCATATCCAACCGGGTCAGGAGGTGTACTTCACGATCCTGGGCGAAGCCAACAAGCGTTATTACGGCAAACTGCGCGGCACCGAGCCGGCGCCGCAGAACTACCTGGACACCCAGGCCGCCGGCACCACCAAGCAGAACACAGCGGTGTTCTACAATGCCTTGTTCGACGTGCCTAATCCGGAACATCGCCTGCGGATCTCGATGACCGCGCAGGTGCGCATCGTGCGGGACACCGCCAAGGATGTGCTGATGATGCCAGTGGCTGCGCTGGGCAAGCGCAATGCAGACGGCTCGTACGTCGTGCGCGTGGTGGATGAGACTGGCCACGCCCAGGAGCGCAACGTGCAGGTGGGAATCAACAATAACGTCAAGGCTCAGATCAAGGATGGCCTGGTGGAAGGTGACAAAGTCGTTATCGGTGATCCGACCCCAGCCGTGGCGGGGATCTGACAATGACCCAAGCATTGTTGGAGCTCAAAGGCATCAGCCGCAGCTTCGTGGCGGGTGAGAAGGCGTTCATGGCCCTCAAGGATGTCAACCTGACCATCAACGCCGGGGAAATGGTGGCGATCACGGGGGCCTCAGGCTCAGGCAAGTCGACGCTGATGAATATCCTTGGCTGTCTGGATTACGCCACCGATGGTAGCTACACCATCAGCGGTCGCGAAACCCGCGACCTGGCGGACCAGGAACTGGCCGAGCTGCGCCGTGATCACTTCGGGTTTATCTTTCAGCGCTACCATTTGCTACCGCACTTGAGCGCGATGCATAACGTCGAGATGCCGGCGATTTATTCCGGCGTACCGGAAGGGCAGCGCCACAGCCGTGCCAAGGAACTGCTGGCGCGACTCGGCCTGGCCGGCCACTTGGTCAACCGCCCCAGCCAGTTGTCCGGCGGGCAACAGCAACGGGTGAGTATCGCGCGGGCCCTGATGAATGGCGGCGAGGTCATTCTGGCCGATGAACCGACCGGCGCACTCGACACCGCCAGCGGCAAGGAGGTGATGAACATCCTGTTGGAACTGCACGCGGCAGGGCACACGGTGATCATCGTGACCCACGACGCCAAGGTCGCTGCACACGCCGAGCGCATTATCGAGATGCGCGACGGTGAGATTGTCAGTGACCGGCTCAATGAACGGCCCGGGGTCGAACTGGCCGAATCGGCCAATACCAAGGTTCGGGCCAAGCCGGGGCGGCGTCTGGTGGCGAGCCTTGGGTTGTTCAAGGAAGCGTTTGTGATGGCCTGGGTGGCGCTGATTTCTCACCGCATGCGCACGCTGCTGACCATGCTCGGCATCGTGATCGGCATCACCTCGGTGGTGTCGATCGTGGCCATCGGTGAAGGCGCCAAGCGCTATGTACTGAGTGACATCCAGGCGATCGGCAGCAATACCATCGATATCTACCCAGGCACCGACTTTGGCGACAGCCATGCCTCAGCCATCGAGACCCTGGTGTTATCCGATGTCACGGCCCTCAGCCAGTTGCATTACATCGACAGCGCCACGCCAAATGCCGGGCGCAATCTGTTGCTGCGCTTTGGCAATATCGACGTGGATGCCACGGTCAACGGCGTGAGTGCCAGCTCGTTCCAGGTCCGTGGGATCAAGATCGCCGAAGGCATCACCTTCAGTCAGGACGACGATACGCGCCAGGCTCAGGTGGTGGTGATCGACCACAACACCCGCAACCGGCTGTTTGGGCCGAATGTCGAGGCACTTGGCCAAATCATCTTGGTGGGAAACCTGCCGTGCACGGTGATTGGCGTGGCGGCGGACAATAAAAACATCTTCAACACCAGCAAGGCACTGAATGTCTGGGTGCCGTACGAGACCGCCGCTGGCCGCCTGTTGGGCCAGCGTTACCTGGACAGCATCACGGTGCGGATCAAGGACGGCCAGCCGAGCAAGGTGGTGGAAGAAAACGTGACCAAGCTGATGGAGCAGCGCCACGGCACCAAGGATTTCTTTACCTACAACCTCGACAGCATCATGCAAACGGTACAAAAGACCAGCCAGTCGCTGGCCTTGCTGCTGTCGTTGATTGCGTTGATTTCCTTGGTGGTGGGGGGCATTGGCGTGATGAATATCATGCTGGTGTCGGTAACCGAGCGCACACGGGAAATCGGCATTCGAATGGCCGTGGGCGCGCGTCAATCGGACATCCGCCAGCAGTTCCTGGTGGAAGCGGTCATGGTGTGTCTGATCGGTGGGGTGATTGGTATCTCGTTATCGTTTGGCATCGGCTTTGTCTTTTCCCTGGTCATCAAGGAATGGCAGATGGTGTTTTCCCTGGAATCGATTGTCACCGCATTCGTGTGTTCAAGCCTGATTGGCATCATTTTCGGATTTGTACCAGCCCGTAATGCGGCGCGGTTGGATCCGATCGAAGCCCTCGCACGGGACTGAGGCTGGTAAAAAAGCCCGCTCACCTTGACCGGTGGCGGGCTTTTTTGGTGCCTGTTTCAGGACTGGACGCCTATGTCAGTTCGACTGGCCGACGACATGCAAACGATGTGCGCTGGCGTTTTTGATCGCGTCCTCAAAACGGTCGAGCACGCTGCCCACCTGGGCTTCGGTAATGGTCAGGGCCGGTAGAAAACGCAGGACCGAACCGTGGCGCCCACCGGTTTCGATGATCAGGCCATTGTCGAAGCAATTGAGTTTGATCGCCCGTGCCAGTGTGCCGTCACCGAGGCCCGCACGCTTGTGCACGCCCGGCTTGGTGACTTCAACGCCAATCATCAGTCCACGGCCACGTACATCGGCGATCGGGTCATGCCGCTGGGCGATTTCTTTCAGGCCTGCGAGCAGTTGTGCACCTCGTGCAGCTGCGTGCTCCACCAAGCCGGCCTGGTGGATGTGGCGCATGGTCGCGCGCCCGGCGACCATCGCGATCTGATTACCGCGGAACGTGCCGGCATGCATGCCCGGACCCCAGGTGTCGAGGTGCTCGGCGTAAACTATCACCGACAGCGGGTAGCCGCCGCCGATCGCTTTGGACAGGACCAGGATGTCGGGGACGATACCGGCATGTTCGATGGCAAAGGTGCTGCCGGTACGGCCCAGGCCAGTCTGCACTTCGTCGATGATCAGCACGATGCCCAATTGCTGGGTGATCTCACGCAATCCACGCAGCCATTCGGCCGAGGCGGGGATGCAACCGCCTTCACCCTGCACCACTTCAACGAGCACAGCGGCGGGAAGGGTGACGCCGCCTTCCGGGTCCGAGAGCACGGTGCGGATGTACTCGATCGACAGTTGGTCCGTCTGCTCACCGTCGGTGCCGAACGGGCAGCGAAAGCGGTAAGGGTAGGGGAGGAAGTGGGTGTTTTGCGCGGTGACACTGGGAATGCCTTTGGGGTTCAGATTTCCCATGGCCGACAGCGCACCCGCGGTCATGCCGTGGTAGCCACCGTGAAAGGCCATCAGCGCTGAGCGTTTGGTGTAATGACGCGCCAGCTTGATGGCGGCTTCCACCGCGTCCGAGCCGCTGGGGCCGCAAAACAGAATCTTGCTGGAGGCGCGCATCGCGGCCGGCAACTGAGAAAACAGCTCTTGCACAAACGCATGCTTGGCGGGTGTGGCGAGGTCCGGGGCTTGTTGCAGTTGGTCGGTGCTCAGAAAGTCCAGTACAGCTTCCTTGACGGCAGGTGGGTTGTGGCCCAGGGCCAGGGTGCCGGCGTTAGCCAGGCAGTCGAGGTATTCCCTGCCTTGTGCATCCTTGACCCACACGCCATTTCCGCTGACAAACAGGCGTTGGAAAGTGGCGGCGTAGGTGCGAGCATTCGATTCAACTTTCTTCAGATAACTTAGCTCTTCCATAATCATGCACTCATCGGCTGCGTCAGTGCGCAGCGCTGGATAGTTGATGAAACAAGAAACGGCGGGTCGTGAATAACGACAAACTCTTCAAGAAAGCAAACGGGGGCGGTTATATGACCGTATTACTGTCGGCAGTGAAAATAAAATCAGCCGAAAGTTAGCCGTGTTGCTTCTGAAATGAGCGCTACCAAGGTAATTGATGGCCGTAGCCAGTTTGAAGGAAGCAGACAGTGATCGCTATCGGCTTAGGCGCAGGATGCCCCTGAAATCCATGTCATGGACATGGCATGGGTGGCAGCGAACTGGGAACAAGGTCTACACGAGAAAGTTGTGCATGCAAGGTCGCGCAGAAGAACGACGTTTATATCGCCGCCTGCGTCGGAAAATGAGTAAAAAGGCGTTGCTATCAGGCAGTAATGGCACTGCCTTTACCAACTTGCAACCTTAGCAGCGCCTGGATTGGCATGCATCCAACGAATCAGCGAATGCCGCCCACGAATACCCATTTTGATAACAGCACGTTTGAGGTAGCTTTCCACTGTGTTGACTTTCAGTACCAGCGCGTCAGCCAACTCAGGAGCGGTGTGTCCCGCTAAAAGGCCGATGCAAATTTCCTTCTCACGATTGGACAGCTTCAGGCCCGATTGCATTAGACGATTTTCAAAACGCTGGCGCAGGGAGTCAATGTTTGCGTTGTTGGGGACAAAATTTTCAGCGGCGATATTTTTGTCGAGTACCGCTTGTGAATTAATCGCGTTGATGTGTTTCTCTACCAGGGGTAGCAGCAATGATGAGAAATCCTTGAGCGTTATTTGTTCTTGCGTTGAGAAGCTATCGGCGTGCGTGCGATATAACGAAATTATATAACAATACTCGTTTTTGAGTGATTTCAGATGCAGCTGGGAGCTGAAGGGAATAGTTGTTAAGGCCTGTTCAATCCCGACGTTAACCACCGATGAACAGTCGGTCATGTGGTGAACAGGGGAGCATTCACTCATCAGCAGCTCACTCGTCAAGACCTCCGTTGTTTGTTTATTGGATCCAATCGGTGAGGCCATACATGCGGGGCCTCGTATCTCGTAGCTGATCGTATTGGGCTCTGCACGTGACGCGTCGGCGTCTTTTACGCGTAATTGCGTAATGTACGTAGCATCCACGTGCAACTTGGTGAGTACCAGATCGTGCAAAAGCCGCGTAAATTTTCGGCTGCCCGCACTGGTGATGACCTTACCGATAAGAGGGAACAGGGTTTGGGAGTTAATCATTTCATTTCACTGTCATGTTTCACGTTGAGGATTGTCGCAGCGGTTGGATCAGGGAGGTCGACGTCAGGCACCGCAACATTGAGCGTTAGAGAGCAGGCTTTGCGGATCGGCAGGGTAAGAAAATCCAAAGTGTTATTGCATGTTTTTAAATGCTGCCCTAGCATGATTACGAATAATGGCCTTCTGATATTATTTGGCCGATTTCCGTCCTCTTGCGCGTATTTTCATCCCTCCATAAGCCGTTGTGCGCCTAGGATTCCGGACAGCAGGCCTATACCCAGCAGAAATACACTGGGGGCCTTGGTCATGACTTTCTGGGCGGCCGCGAAGGACAGCAATCGGCGTGAAATAGCGCCATAGATCAGCAAAATAGAGACGTCGATCACACCCCAGATCAGTGCAAGCAGCAGCCCCTGTTTAATGAAGTCGCCATCGTGTTCAATGAAACCTGGCAGGAAGGCAAGGAAAAATAGTATGTCTTTGGGGTTGGACAGGCCCACTTTCAGGGCGCGCCAGAAAAAGTGACGGCGGCTGTTTTGCACCGGGGCGATTCCATCGGCGCTGGCACGGAGGCTGGAAACCCCAAGCCAGGCCAAATACAGTCCGCCGACAAGTTGGCCCCAATTGAGCAGCACCGGGCTGACGTCCATTGCGGTGTAGATAAGCGTCAGGGTGATCAGCAGCAGAAGTTGGGCGGACAGCACACCGCCAGTGATCGTGGCGGTGGGCCAGGCCTGCCTGGCGTCGGAAATGACCAGAGCCACCACGGGACCAGGAGAGGCGATGAGGAAAAATACCGCTACGGCAAAGGTTAGGTGCAATATGCTCATAGAGAGGTGACCAGGTCCAATATGCGGTTGCTTTTGCCCAGACGTTGCGCGTAGTAGCGATAGCCGGCCACCGCGAAGGTGCGTTGAATCCAACGATCGTTGCCATCCAGACGGGCTGAGAACGCGCTGCGGGCGTGGGCGGTTTTGCGGTTGTCGATGATCAACAGGTCGCCGGCATTGAGGTGCACCGGGCGGGCGACTTCCCAGGCGGCCTTGCGTAAACCCTCAAGTTTGAGTTGCGCGTGCTTGCTGCTTGCGACCATGAACTGAGGGTCGAAACGAAAAAAGGGCGATTCAGGGTCGCCGTATAGAACGGTTTGTTTTTGGTTTATATCGATACGGCAGTTTTTTTCTGTCGTACAGTAGTCCGAGAGGAAGTTGTAGTTTTCCCCATGAAAATAGTTAAGGTCTGCCGGTGTGACGATGTCGCGGATGTTATCGATGGAGCTGATGAAGGTCGCGGCGTCGGCGTCGGGCGCTTGGCGCAGGCAAAACAACACCAGATAATCCGGCGAGACAGCGTGAAACGCGTTTTCGGTATGCAACTCCAGCTCACAATCGTAACTGTCCGAGCTGGCACTCATAGAATGGATTTTATGGGGAAAAAAATTATTGATTATATCGCCGTTGGATTCTTGGATATAACCAATCGGATCACCCAGTATGGCTGTCGCTTTCAAGATAACTTGTTCACTGATCGTGCAGACTTTGTTTAGACTGGCGCGATCAACGGGTGTCGAAGGGATGGTACCGGTCGGCAAGTTTTTTAAATGCAGAAATCCGTTTTTGTTGCCAAATAAACGAAAATTTAATATCTCTGATTCAATGGCTTGGTCAAGACTTGCTAGTTGGATGCTGGAGAGCAGGAGTTGATTGAATTCGGGCATGGTAAGTTGTCTGCTGTGTTTTTTCAATGACGTTGAGGCTGCAGAGGCTAGTGATATGCCATAGGCAGATAAAACACGTTAATCCGGTCTAGGTGCGCTCGATTTTTTTATAGGTTATGTCGCTTATTTGTACGGGTATTATTTTGCAAACGCCCTGTATTTAAAAGCAGAAAAAAAGGACAGGTAAGGATGAGTATGAGTCATGATGCTCTTGATCAAACGGTGCGCCGACTGCCACCGCTCTACGCATTGCGTGCCTTCGAGCTGGCCGCTCGCTTCAGTTCTTTCACTCAGGCGGCCGACAACCTTTTCATCACCCAAAGTGCCGTGAGCCGGCATGTCAAGGCCCTGGAGGAGCATTTTGGCTGCGCGTTATTCGAGCGCAAAGGACCAAAAATAACCCTCACTCAGGCGGGTCGTTTGTTGGCTCAAGAACTGAGAATCGGCTTTCGTCTGATCGAACACGCCTGCACCACAATCACCCGTAAGGAAAAATCCTTGAGGGTCAAGGCGCCTTCCACCTTGACAATGCGCTGGTTGCTGCATGTGCTTGACGAGTTCAATACGGTGGACGTTACAGAGCAGGCGCAATTGTCCAGTGAGTGGATGGATGTTGACTACGTCAACTTCGATGTAGAGCCGTTCGATTGTGCGGTACTGTTGGGCAATGGCTGTTTCTCCAACGAGCTTGGTTTTATAAAGCTTTTTGACGAGTGGCTGATACCGGTCTGCTCGCCGGCTTTGCTGGAGCAGCGCAATTTAAGCGGTGAAGACGTGTTTGCCGCCGAGTTGATCCATCCGTCCCGGGACCGTCGTGATTGGCATCGCTGGCTGGAGCGCGTGGGCTTGACGTCCAAGGTTTCCTGGCATACCGGCAAGATTTTCGACACCTTGGAATTGGGTATCTCCGCAGCTATTCAGGGGCGCGGAGTGTCTATCGGTGACTTGGCGCTGGTAGGTGACGAACTGGCCAAAGGGTCTCTGGTATTACCCTATAACAAGGCTGTCAGTACGGGCGACAGCTATTACCTAGTCTGGCCCGCACGCAGTAATGGCAACCCTGCATTAGAGAACTTCAAACGTTATTTACTTGACACTTTGCCTGTTATTGACGAACGAGGGTTGGAGTTCCTAAGTTGAACGCAGCGCAAACAGTATCGTCCCAACTCAGCCATGGGCGCTCAGCATCCGTTGTCAGACTGCTCCAGGGGTAAACGCGTGAGGTTTGTCGCTGGCCTCGCCCTCAACCAACGCCGCAAGGATCGCGTCTACCTCGCCGCCCGCTGCTGCTCGCAACGAATCAAGTCGTGAATAAACGCTGACGATACGGAGGATGTTTATGAGCTCAGGGTACCTTTAGAGGTAGAGATAATATCTGCCCGAGAAATATCCTTAATTTTCAATAAGAAAATCCATCGTTCGATTCCGGGTTCGGCACCGTAAATATCAACGGCTTGCATGATTTTTCATGCGAGCCCTTTTTGTTCGGTTTTTGTAACAGATTGTTTGCGGCAGGCGCAGAAACCTATAAAGTTAACCTTTCGGTCAGCTTTGCACTGTCAGCTCCAGCCTTTTGCTTCCAGCGAAAGCGCTCCTGCAAGGATCGATTCCCCAGTACATAACTAAAAGGGCGGACCCATAACCGCCCAGAGGATGATCCATGTCCAACCGTGATATCTCCCGGCGCTCGTTCCTTCAGGGCGGGCTGGTGGCGGGTGTGAGCGTGACGCTTACACCGCTCAGCACCCAGGCGCTGGCGGCCTTGATGGAAAACAGCGTGACCGTGCCGTCCGAGCAATGGCTCGGCAACAACGGCAAGGCACGCTCGCGTAACGACGCCTTGTCCAAGGTCTGCGGGAGCAAGGTGTTTGCCCGCGACATCCGCGCCAAGGACATGCCGGGCTGGCCGCAGCAGCAGGGCCACGCCATGTTGCTGAAGACAACCAAGGCCGATCGCATCTACGCCGGCTACGACCTGTCGTGGCTCGGCGCCGAGTTGCAACCTGACCGCATTGTCACCGCCGCCGACCTGGACAAGGACGGCATCGTCTTCCCGGAAGAGCACGCGCCGGATCCGCTGCTGCCGGAAGGCAAGGTGCCGATGTTTATCGGTCACCCTGTGGCGATCCTGATCTGGAACGACTTCGAGCGTTTCCGTCAGGCCAAGGCCAAACTCAAATTCAATGATAAAGCCATCCGTTACGGCGCCCAGGTGCCGTACTACGAACGTGATCCGTACGGCAGCTTCCGCTACGTGCGCGTCGGCGGTGCGACCTCGGCGGACGAAGATGAATTCGCCAGCCTCAAGGATTCGATCCTGTTCCCGATGCTGAAAAACCGTCGCCCGGTGTGGAATTCCCAGCCGGACCTGCACGGCAACCTGACCGAGCGCGGGCTGTTTTACGCCGACCGGATGCAGCAGCAAATCGACGCGCCGCCAGACAACTGGCTGGTGTTCGACGAGCGCTACAAAACCCCGTCGATTGAACCGGCGGCGATGGAGCCGGACAACGGTAACGGCTGGTACGATCCAGCCACCAAGACGTTGCACTTTGTGGTCGCGACCCAGTGCCCGCTGGAAGCCGCCACCGAAACCGCGAAGATGATCGCGCCATCGCGCTTCGGCCTGGCGGATCTGAACATGCACCCGGGTTACACCGTCGGTTACGGTTCCAAGGACCACAACATATTTGTCTACTACGCAGCCCTGGCCGCGTTGTACGGTGCCAGTGTGCCGGTGCGCCTGGCCAACGACCGCTATGAGCAGTTCCAGAGCGGCATCAAGCGTCATCCGTTCGACATCCGTTACCAATTAGCGGTGGATAAAAACGATCACAGTTTCCAGATCTTTCGTGCCGAGATGAACGTCGACGGCGGCGGGCGGATCAACTACAGCCCTTCGGTGGCAGCGGTTGGCGCCACGGCAGCGCAGTCGATCTACTACATGCCGCAGAACGATTTGCAGGTCACGGCCTACCATTCCCGCGCGGTTGAGGCGGGTTCGATGCGCGGTTACGGCACCCTGCAAAGTATGGCCTCGACCGAGATGATGGTCGACGAAATCGCCGGACGTCTGGGCATCGACGCCATCGACCTGCGCAAGAAAAACGCCTTGCTGTCGGGCATGAAAAACACCCAGGGCGCGGTGCCGGCGGGGGCGTTGCGCTTACACGAGATTCTCGACAAAGCGGCTGCCCACGACGTCTGGAAAAACCGCGACCAGATCAAAAAGACCCGCGAGGCCGCTGACCCGGATAACTGGTATGGCGTGGGTTTTGCCATCTGCCAAAAAGACTTCGGCACCGGTTCCGAGGCACCCATGGCCAGCATCGAATTCACCGCCGAAGGCCACGTGACGTTGCGCCATATCGGCATTGAAATCGGCACCGGCATGTCCACCTCGCAGGCCCTGGTGGTGGCGGATTTCATCGGCATCCCGGCCACGCAAGTGAAGACCGGCGAAACCGAATGGCAAGAGTTGCAACTGATCACGGGCGGCAACCCTTACGTCATGAGCCAGGCCGAGCAGGATGGTTTTCTGCGTAACCCGCGTTGGGTCGGCAAACTGGCGTCGGCCTCGTCGGCGACCAACTCGGCGTATTACTTCAGCCACGCCACCCGTGAAGCCTCCCGGGTGCTGTTCAACCACGGCCTGTGGCCGGCGGCGTTGCAGATTTGGGGCCAGGGCCCTTACGGCGGCCAGGCCAACCCGTACGTGGTGCGCCGCGAAGACGCGCATTGGGTTGACGGCAAACTCACCGCCAATGGCATGCAGCCGCTGAGCTTTGAGCAATTGGCCAAACACGCCCACGAAAAAGGCCTGGTGACCGGCGCCACTGTGCACGGCTTCAACCGTTGGAGCTGGGCCGAGGCCGATTACAGCATCGATGGCGTGCGTGAACGCCTGCCGCTCGACGGTCTGGCCGTGAAGTACGGCGACGGTGCGCCAAACGCGAAGAAAGCCCAGATGACCAGCAACGGCTTCCACCTGCTGGATCGCCAGAATGTCCACTACCCGGACACTCAGTTGAACAACGCGGCGGTGACTTACTACAGCCCGGTCGCGACGCTGGTGGAATTGAAAGTGAACAAGGGCTCCGCTGAAGTGCAAGTGCTCAACCATCACTCGTGGGTCGAGTGCGGTCGGGTGCTGGTGGAGGAACTGGTCAAGGGGCAGCTCGAAGGCGGGATCGCCATGGGCATTGGCCACGCGTTGATGGAAGAGATGCCGCTGTACGAAGGCGGGCCGGGGGAGGGTGACTGGAATTTCAACCGTTACCGTCTACCGATGGCTCGACACGTTGCGGTGTGGAACCAAACGGCCGAAATCCTGCCGCCGCTGTCGCCGAGCGACCCGTCCAAGGGCATCGCCGAAGTGGTGATGATCCCGATCGTCGGCGCCATCGGTAACGCCGTGGCCCACGCCATCGGCAAACGTATCCGCGACCTGCCAATCACTTCTGCGCGCATCAAGGAGGCCCTCAATGGCTAACCGTCCGTTTCAACTGACCCTCAATGGTCAATCCGTCGGCCCGGTGGACATCCCTGATGACCTGCCGATGATTGACTACCTGCACGAATACAAAAACCTCACCGGCTCGCGGCTCGGCTGCGGCCAGGGCATTTGCCACGCCTGCGTGGTGATCGTCGACAACCCGGACGGCACCAGCGAAGAAGTGCGCACCTGCATCACGGGGGCACACTATTTCGAAGGCAAAAAAGTCCGCACCATCGAAGGCCACGCAACCCGCGACGAGCAGGGCAACGTCACTGAGCTGAACCCGATCCAGCAGCGCTTCGTCGATGAATTCGCCTTCCAGTGCAGCTACTGCGCACCGGGTTTCGTCAATGCCGCAACCGTGCTGGTGGAGAAGCTGCAACGTCAGCCGATCGTCAAAAGCCAGCTGGAAAAAGTCATTGAGGACAGCCTCGGTCACCACATCTGCCGCTGCACCGGCTACGTGCGTTACTACAACGCGACCCGCAACGTGCTGACCGATCTCGGTCTGGTCAAGGAGGGTTAAGCATGAAGCAACTACTTTCCCGCTTTGCGCTGGCGGTTGGCCTGGCCGCGCCGGTGTTGTTGGTGCACGCGGACGATCAGGTGAAGCGCGGCGAATATCTTGCCCGCGCCGCTGACTGCATGGCCTGCCACACCGCACCGGGTGGCGCGCCGTTTGCGGGCGGTCTGCCGATCGTTTCGCCGTTCGGCACGATCTATGGCACCAATATCACCCCGAGCAAAGAGCACGGCATTGGCCTGTACACCGATGACGAATTCTTCGCTGCGCTCACCGAAGGCAAACGCCGGGATGGCGCGAATCTGTATCCGGCGATGCCGTACACCTCGTATCACCTGATGCCCCGTGCTGATTCGGACGCAATCCATGCGTACCTGAAAACCATTGAGCCCATCGAGCGTGCGGCGCCGATTACCCGCCTGAGCTTTCCGTTCAACGTGCGTCTGGGCCTGATGGGCTGGAACATGCTCTACGGCAAGGACGTGAAACTTGCGCCGACCGAAGGCAAAAGTGCAGCGTTCCAGCGTGGCCAATACATGGTCGAAGTGCTCGGCCACTGCGGCGAATGCCATACACCACGGGGCTTGCCCGGCGCGATGCAGCAGGATAAACGCCTGACCGGCGGCGTGCTCAACGGCTACCTGGCACCCAGCCTGTTGGCCACTGACCTGGCCGCTCGCGGCTGGAATCATCAGGACCTGAGCACGTTCCTCAAGCACGGCATGAGTGCCCAGGGCACGATGTTCAACGAGATGTTCCCGGTGTTCCACAACAGCACCCAGGGCCTGAACGATCCGGACCTGGCCGCCATGGCGACCTTCCTGCTGGGCGATCAACCGCCGCAGGCCAAGGTGCTGAGCGAGACGTCGCTGGACGCCCTGAGCCCAAGCGCCCAACGCGGCCGCCAGGATTACCTGAACGTGTGCGCCGGTTGCCACGCGCCGAACGGCGAGGGCAAGCCGCACATCGCGGTGGCCATGCGTGGCAACACCACGTTGCGCCTGGAAGATCCGCGCAACCTGCTGCGGGTGATCGAGGACGGCATCGGCGAGCAGCAATTCACCGGGTTCGAGCGCATGCAACCGATGCCGGGCTTTGCCGACAAGCTCAATCACCAACAGCTGACCGACCTGCTCAACTACCTGCGCCAGGGTTGGGGCGGCCAGTCGGGTGAGCTGGCGGTCAGCGACGTGCAGAAGCTGCAGGCGGATGCACCGCCAACCGAGCACACGGCGCACTGACATCCGGCATCTGCTGCAGGATCCCGACGGGAACCAGGGGAATCTCTTTTCAGAACTTGAACAGCTCAGACAAATGGCTGCCCGCTGAAACCTCGTGGCAGGCGTTGCAGCCCAGGCAAATCGGTGAGGCGTTGCGTCCAGGCACTGCGCCAGTCAACGACAGTATGGGTTTTGGTCTTGCGCGCGGAGCGGCGGGCAGCGTTGCGCTGGGTGCGGCGCGCTTCTTTGTAGGCGTCGGTATTGCGGCAGGTGCGGCATTTGACCCGGTTCAGCTCCGTGCTGGACGTGAGGTTGGTGCCGTGATGGCCGCAAGCCAGATGCCCGGCGACCTTGAAGTGAGTGACCATGTAAGCGTCTCCTTCTTATGGGGGTACGCGCGGCCATTCAGCAGCGGCGACGCGTGGGCAGGGCGGGGGCAAACAACCCCGAGCCCTCAGGGTTGTGACCTCGTCGGCGGCGCGGCGTTCGGTTTTATTCCAGGGGCGGTTCACGCTACCCTGTGGCGCCAACAATCATAAAAAGGAGTGAGTGATGAGCGTCGAAACCTTGCCGCTGGAAGGCAGTTGCCGTTGTAACCGGGTGCGTTTCAGCGTGAGTTTGCCGCCGGTAATCACTATGGCGTGCCATTGCAGCGGCTGCCAGAAAATGACCGCCAGCGCGTTTTCCCTTAGCGCGTTGATTCCGGCCGCGGGTTTCACCGTGATCCAGGGTTGCCCGGTGATCGGCGGCTTGCACGGCGTGGACCGCCATTATTGCTGCCCGCACTGCATGAGCTGGCTGTTTACGCGCCCCCATGGCATCGATGAGTTCGTCAATGTGCGCGCCACCTTGCTGGATAATGTCCGCGACTACGTGCCGTTCATGGAAACCTGGACCAGTGAAAAACTGCCGTGGGCTGCGACGCCGGCGGTCGAAAGCTTTGCGCAATTGCCCGAGCCGCAGGACTTCCCGCGCTTGATGCAGGCTTACGCCACCTTCAGTGCCCGCTGAGTTCAATCAATCAGGGCCAGCAAGTCGGTATCACCGACGTCCACGCCCGCCTGGGTCAGCAATGTGGTTGCCTGGCCCCGGTGGTGGGTCTGGTGGTTGAAAAAATGCATCAGCAGTGCAAAGAACGGCTTGTGGTTCGCCACGCCGCGCATGTTGTGGTACTGCAGACGCTGGTCCAGATCGGGTTCGCACAGGCTGTTGCCCCAGTCGATGATCAGTTGGTCCAGCCAGGCGCGGCGGGCCGCCAGCTCGCGCAGGTTGGCGAAGGCCAGTTGCTTCAAGTCAGAAGGCGTGGCAATCGACGTTAATGGCGCCAGTTGGGCAAAGCCTGCCGGATGCTCGGCAAATCGCTTGAGCCACACCGTGTCCCCCAGCGTCAGGTGATTGAGTGTGCCGAGGATCGAGCCGAAGAACGCCTGCCGGTCCGTGGTCAGTTCTGCGTCGCTAAGCTGGCTGGCGGCGGCATACACCTTGCGGTTCATCCACTGGTTGTAGTCAGCCATCAATAGAATGTGCTCAAGACGGTTCACGTGGTTTCTCCTTCAACGTGGTGAGGCCATCATAAAGCGTGCCCGCCCGGCGGTCTTGGTGTTCCTGCGGCGGCAAGCTATGGTTGATAAACGCCAATACTGTGCTGCGGGAGAGTGACACCATGAATACCGGCAATTTACTTGAACAGCTGCTGCGTGCCAGCCAGCAAGGCGGCGGGGCCTCGGGCGGTGGCCTGGGTGGTTTGCTGGGCGGCTTGCTGAACCGTTCCGGCAGCGGCAACGCTTCGGCAAGTGGTGGGCTGGGCGGTTTATTAGGTGGCCTGGGCGGATTGTTGGGCGGTGCGCCGGCCGGTGGCACTCCCCAAACGCGTTCCGGCGGCATGAACTATGCGGCATTGGCCTCCTTGGGGATGGCCGCGTTCCAGGCGTATCAGGCCTGGCAACGCCAGCAGGCCAGCGCACCGCAGCAAGCGATTCAGACGGTTGACCAGCTTGACGGGCAGGCAGCTGAAGCCCATAGCCATGCGGTGTTACGTGCTTTGATTGCGGCAGCCAAAGCCGATGGCAGGATAGATGACAACGAGAAGCAAATGATCTCAACCGAGATAGGCCGCCATACCGATGAGCCGCAGTTGAAGCAGTGGCTCAACGACGAAGTCGCCAAGCCGCTGAATGCCGCAGATTTTGCCGAATATGCCGCTGATCCAGGCTTGGCGTCCGAGATCTACCTGGCCAGCGTGATGCTGGTCGACGATCAGCAGGATGCAGAGCGCAGCTACCTGGACGAACTGGCCGCGCAGTTGCAGATCGACGCGAACCTGCAACTGCACCTGGAGCAACAGGCCAAAGCTTAAAACCGTACGGTTGCGCCAGTGGTCAACCATTGGTTGTGATCACCGGTAAGGCTCTGGCCAACCACGACATCCACATCCACCCGCTTGCCCACATGGAAGCGCGGCCCGGCCTGCCACGCCTGGTCACCACCTTCCTGACCATAGCGTTCACCGATCAGCGTCAGCGCGTCTGCCAACTGGTACTCAAAACCGGTGCCCCAGGTGAGGCGGTGGTTTTGCTCGCCGCCGTTGTAGGCATGGGTCCAGCCGCCATTGAGGCTCAGGCGTAATGCCTGCACCGGTTGCCAGGTCAATGGCACATTAAAGTCCGCGCCGTCGAACGCATGCTGGCGGTCCAGGGCAAAGTGGCTGGTGGCAGACATCGCGATTTGCAGACCCAACGCCTCCTGCGACCACACTTGGGCCTTCACCTGCGGACTGATTTGCGTCTCGGCTTCGCCGGCATTGCTGGCGCGCGACAGTGCCGCGCTCCACTCCACGGCAGGCAGTGCGCTGAAGGTGCACGCCGGGTTAAGCGTCTGGTTATGAATGTTGCCTTGATGGCGGTTGGCGGTGTACCAGGCGTCGACGCTGCACTCACCCGGATCGTTGATCCCGCCGTCGTCGACCACATAGGAACCGCCGGCCGCCTGGGCTTTGGAAAACAGCGCGATCAGTAAGATAAGGCCGAGTGTGGTACCGACAAAAATCAGGTTACGTTGCAGCGCGCGGCGCTTGGCCGGTGGCAGCAGCAACAGGGTATGGCGAGCGCCCCGGTAGTGACGTTCGCGGTATTTGGCGAACCCGTCCGGGCGCTGTGGGCTGTGTTTTTTGTGCATGATGCACCTCGCTTGAATTCAGCTTTCTACGGTCAGCACCGAAATGCCGCTGGCTTTGGCCTGGCACACCAGCTCCAAGGTGTCGTCACCACCCGGCAGGGCGATGATCACGTCGGGGCGGCTGTCGGCGAGCATGAAATGGTTGCGCTGGCGTTCCGCCTGCTTGCCGTGGCGTTGCCAATTGGGCGGGTAGCGCACCACGTCGATGCGCATTTCCCGCGCCCATTCCTCGATGTCGCTGCCGAGGAACTGGTTGCCGCCGTGAATCAACACCTGCACGGGGCGCAGGCGGTGGTAGGCGTCCAGCACTTGGCGGGACTTTTTGGTGTCAGCGTAATGACGACCTGCACAGATAAGCACGCGCATAGTCAGGGTCCTTGTGATGCACGGTGGCGGCCGGGCGACCGCCACCGTTTAAACGGCGGGGGTGATCAGTACCACTGCTTGAAGCGGCGGATGTAGATCGTTTTCATCAGTTGTGCCACGCAGCAGTAGGCGAGCAGGGTGCCGACCAGCCATGGGAAGTACGCCAGCGGCAGGGGCTCCAGGCCCACCAGGGTGCCCAGCGGCGAGAACGGTACGTAGATCCCCAGCCCGATGACGATGGCGGTCATCATTAACACCGGCCAGGCGGCCGTGCTCTGGAAGAACGGGATCTTGCGAGTGCGCAACATGTGCACCACCAGGGTTTGCGAGAGCAGCCCTTCGATAAACCAGCCGGACTGGAACAGCGTCTGCATTTCCACGCTATTGGCGCTGAACACGTACCACATCAGCGCAAAGGTGGTGATGTCGAAGATCGACGAGGTCGGCCCGATCCAGATCATGAAGCGGCCGATGTTTTTGGCATCCCACTTGCGCGGTTTGGCCAGGTATTCCTTGTCCATCTTGTCCCACGGCAAGGCCAGCTGGGAGATGTCGTACATCAGGTTTTGCAGCAGCAGGTGAATGGCCAGCATCGGCATGAACGGGATGAACGCACTGGCCACCAGCACCGAGAACACGTTGCCGAAGTTGGAGCTGGCGGTCATGTTCAGGTACTTCATGATGTTGCCGAAGGTTTCGCGGCCCTTGAGCACGCCTTCTTCCAGCACCATCAGGCTCTTTTCCAGCAGGATGATGTCGGCCGACTCCTTGGCAATATCGGTGCCACTGTCCACCGAGATACCCACATCGGCATCACGCAGCGCCGGGGCATCGTTGATGCCGTCGCCGAGAAAGCCCACGGTGTGGCCGTTGGCTTGCAGGGCTTTAAGTACGCGGGACTTCTGCAGTGGCGTGAGCTTGGCAAACACCGTACGTTCTTCCACGCGGCGCAGCAGGGTGGCATCGTCCATCGCTTCGATTTCCACGCCCAGCAGCGGCTGGCCGGGTTCCAGGCCGACCTGGCGGCAGATCTTGCTGGTGACCACGGCGTTATCGCCGGTCAACACCTTCACGGCCACGCCGATTTGTTGCAGCGCGGCAATCGCCGGGCCTGCGGTTTCCTTCGGTGGGTCAAGGAAGGTCAGGAAGCCCTGGATCACCAGGTTGCGCTCATCGGCGGTGGTGTACTGCTGGCGCGCCATGGATTTAGGGATATTGCGCGTCGCGACCACCAGGACGCGGAAACCGTCCTCGTTGTAGTCGTTGGCCAATGCCAACAGTTCTTCGCGGCGTTGATCATCCAGCGGCACGGCGGTGCCACCTTCGAGCATGTGCGTGGAGATGCTCAACATCTCTTCCACGGCGCCCTTGCACACCAGCAATTGGTCGCCGGCCGTGTCGCGCACCACAATCGACAGGCGACGGCGCACGAAATCAAATGGCAGTTCATCGACCTTGCTGTAGGCCAGCGGCAACTGGAACTTGGGGTTCTGCTCCGAGAACTGCACCACGGCCTGGTCCATCAGGTTTTTCATGCCGCTCTGGTGGAAGCTGTTGAGCCAGGCCAGGGACAGCACCGCGTCATCCCGTTGGCCGAAGGCGTTGACGTGATGCTCAAGGATGATCTTGTCCTGGGTCAGCGTGCCGGTTTTGTCGGTGCACAGTACGTCCATCGAGCCGAAGTTCTGGATCGCATTGAGGCGTTTGACCACCACTTTGCGCTTGGCCATGGCCGTTGCGCCTTTGGCCAGGTTGGCGCTGACGATCATCGGCAGCATTTCCGGGGTCAGGCCCACGGCAACCGCCAGGGCGAACAGGAACGCATCGCCCCAGTCGCCTTTGGAGAAGCCGTTGAGGAAAAACACGATCGGCACCATCACCAGCATGAAGCGGATCAGCAGCCAGCTGACGCTGTTCACGCCACGGTCGAAGGCGGTTTGCACACGGGAGCCGACAATCGCCTTGGCCAGGGAGCCAAAGTAAGTGCGCGGCCCGGTGGCGACCACCACGGCCTTGGCGCGGCCGCTGACCACGTTGGTGCCCATAAAGCAGATGTTCGGCAGGTCCAGCAGGTTGCCTTGGTCGGCCGCCAGCGTAGAGGCGGATTTTTGCGTGACATCGCCGAGGGTGTCGTACTTCTCCACCGGCAAGGCTTCGCCGGTCAGCACGGCCTGGCTGATAAACAGGTCGCGGGACTCGATCAAGCGGATGTCGGCCGGGATCATGTCGCCGGCAGACAGCTGCACGATGTCACCGGCCACAAGGTCGCGCATCGGCACTTCGCGCAGGATCGGCTGGCTGCCGACTTGCTCGCGGCGCAGTACCGTTGCCGTGGTGCGCACCATGGCTTTGAGGGCTTCGGCGGATTTGGCCGAGCGGTGCTCCTGCCAGAAACGCAGCAGGCTGCTGAGCAGGACCATGGTCATGATGATGATGACCTTGGTCAAATCCACTTCTTCACCGGCCTGCAATGGCAACCAGTAGTCAGTAACAAAGCTGATCCCGGCCAGGGTCAGCAGTACATAGATGAACGGGTTATTCAGTGCCTGCAGGAACTGGACGATGGCATGAGGCGGCTTGTCGTGGGCCACTTCGTTGTAGCCTTCGCGTTGCAGGCGTGCCGAGGCGTCCAGTTCGGTCAGGCCGTCCTGGGTGGCACGCACATTGGCGAGGGTGGCCGACAGGCCGTTCTGGGCTTCACGGGCGGCACGCATCGACAGCTTGGTGTCGGTTGCAGTGCCATTTTTCTTGTGCAGAGGCGTGTTTTTTACGGCGCTCATTGTCTGTACTCCTGTCGCCAATTCTCGACAAAACATACCCGGTACTTACCTGAATACAGGCGAGCGAAAGCATGCCGAGCCGCGGACTTCGCGATCGGTTTAAATAGGGTGTTCAGATAACTTCTACAGTGCCCGCTTAGTGCGCGTTAGTTAACTGGCGCGCAGCGGGCTACTACTGGATGTGTTCATAACGAACTCCAGACTATTGATTGGGAAGTTGCTGTTTCCAGCTGGTTTAAGCGGCGCGAGTGCTCAGGTAAAACTCGAGCAACAGGCTGGCTTGAGCCAGGGTGGAAACCTGGGGTCTCTGCGGGTCTTGAGGGTCGGCGTGGTCCCAGTGCTGCAGCAACTGGCCGCTGGCAGGGCAGATACGCCAATGCGCCAGCGGGGGAGCTGGGCGCAGCTGATCTTTACTGGCTAGGGGAGAGGGCGCAGCAAAGGTTGAGCGCGTAGGTGAAAAACCTACAGGCTCGCGGCACAGCTTGGCGCGCAGGGCTGCGGCCAGCGTGCGAATGTCAGGCAAAACAATCAATTGAAAGGTCATAACACACCTCGGGACCGGACGGGCGACCGGTGAGGCAGTTACGGTGGAGCATCAAGCTCTAGCGCAGCTTACCGGACCTGGAAGGCGAGTCCTGTCATATTCTGGGTTTGGCGCCCGATGCCCGCGTGAGCGGTGCTCGGACAGCGACTAGATACTGTGTCCATTGGCTTCTTTTGTGAGGTTTAAAAAAGGCCCCAGTTGTGGGCAGGGGCAATCTACTCAGCTGGTTACAAAATGTCAACGCATGGTTGATTAAATGCGTCGGTGTTCAGAGTTCATTCAGATAAGCTGCCTCGACAAGTTGTGCGATATATAACTTCATATCCCTTGTGCAGCCAGAACTGCCAGATAGATCAATACCCCACCACAGGCGCCATAACTGATGCGTTGCCATAACGGTGAGGCGTTCTTGCGCAGCAGGTTGACCAACGCTGCAATCAGAAAGCACGACAACACCGCTGCCAGCATAAAGCCCGCAAAAAATATCAGCGTTTGCCCAGGGCTGGGCGTGGTGCCGACGATGCCGGACAAGGCGCTGCCCAGCGCGCCCCAATAGACAATGTTTTTCGGATTGGCCAGGGAAATCGCCGCGCCTACCACCAGCGCATTTTGCCTGGAGCTGGCGGGCGCGCTGCTCGACTCGGGCAAGTGCCAGGCATCGATCAAGCTGCGCATTCCCAGCCAGGCCAGGTACAGCGCGCAGACCACCGTTAGCGGCACACGCACCGCGTCATGCTGGATCAGCAAGGCGATGCCGGTAAGGCCGATCACCGCCCACACCGCATCGCCTACCAGCGAGCCGATCTGCACCAGCAAGGCCGGGGTGAAACCGTGCAGCAGGCCCCGGCGCAGCGTCTCTGCCAGCACGGCGCCGGGAGACAGACAAAACACAAAACCGAATACCAGCGCGTAAAAGAAGATCGTCAACATGCCCGTGTTCCTTCAAGAGAGGGCGGGCAGTGTGGCGGCAGGTGGGCCGGGTGTCTTGAACCAGATTGCGCTTCAGCGTTTAAACAACACACTTTGATAGCGGCCGGGCGTGATGCCATAAGCGGCGCGAAAATGCCGGTTGAGGTGGCTTTGGTCAGCAAAGCCCAGGTCATGGGCGACCTCGCTGGCCGCTATGCCATTGCGCAACAAGCCTTTGGCGCGGCGGGTGCGCAGTTGCATCGCCCATTGTCGCGGGCTGAGCCCGGTTTCCTTCTGGAAGGCGCGCAGCAGGTGAAATTTGGACAATCCTAGCTCATCGCCGAGGTGGTCCAGGGGCAACACTTGATGCAAGTGCGCAGCCAGCAATTCCTGGGCGCGGCTGATCATGCTTTTGCCCGTTGCTGTGCTGCCAGGTACACGCACACCACTGACGCCGACCACCTCACCCAGTAGCAACACCAAGGCTTCCTCATTGAGATCGCGGACCAATGCGTCGGTACTCAAGGCGCCTTTCACCGCCACTGCCAGGCGCTGCGCCAGATCAGGCTGAAAGCACAACGAACGATCGAACTCTAACTGCGCCAACCCAAGGTCAGCCGCCAATTGGTTGGCTGTGGCATACAGGCTGACAAACTGCCAGGGCGCGCCTTGTGCCGCGCCGCCGCCCTGAATCTGACCGGGGTTGTACAGCGTAATGCTGCCCGGCCCGGCTTCGAATTCGCGGCGGTCGAGCCAGACCTTTTCCTCACCGACCAGGTTTACACCGATCACGCATTCATCATGGCTATGGCGGGCAAAGGTCAGGCCGGTGCAAGCGGTGCTGCTGACTTCGTAATTGCCCAGCCAGGCGTGATATATGGCGCTCATGCGTCAGCTCCAAAGGCGTTCAGCATGAGCATACGCTGACAGGGCCGCTCAAATCGACCGTTGGCTGACACGCTGCGTCAGGGTTGTGCTCGGATTTGGCAACCTGGTCATCCGCTTCTCCAGTTACAACTGCGCGATGTGGTCGAGTTCGGTCTTCAGCTCGGCAGGGCTGAGGCTGGCGAAGTGCAGAGCGAAAAACGCCCTGCAGCGCCTGGCGATGATGTCCAATGTGGTGTTGAAGGCCGCGTCGATACTTGCCTCGTTACCGTCAATGTCGGACGGGTCTTCCAACCCCCAATGCGCCTTCACCGCCGGCCCGAAATATACCGGGCACGCTTCGCCCGCAGCTTTGTCGCACACGGTAATCACCACATCCGGCGGGCTGCCCTCAAAGGCCTCATTGCCCTTGCTGTACAGACCTTCGGTGCTGATGCCCGCGGCCTGCAACGTGCTCAGGCTGCGCGGCAGCACCTGGCCTTTGGGGAAGCTGCCGGAGCTGATCGCCTCAAAACCTGGCGGCGCCAGGTGGTTGAACATCGCCTCGGACAAGATGCTGCGGCAGCTGTTGGCGGTACACATGAACAGGACTTTCATTGTGGTATCTCCTTCAGAGACTCAGGCGCAAGGCGAGGGCGGCGAGGGTGATCAGCAGCACCGGCAAGGTCAGCACGATGCCGACCTTGAAGTAGTAACCCCAGGTGATGGTGATGCCTTTGCGCGCCAGGATATGCAGCCACAACAAGGTGGCCAGGCTGCCGATCGGGGTGATCTTGGGGCCCAGGTCGCTGCCGATCACGTTGGCGTAGATCATCGCGTCCTTGACCACGCCCACGGCATGGCTGGACTCGATCGACAGCGCGCCGATCAGCACCGTCGGCAGGTTGTTCATCGCCGACGACAACAGCGCCGTCAGCACGCCGGTGCCCATGGCCGCGCCCCATACGCCGTAGGTGGCAAAGGTGTCGAGCCAGGTGGCGAGGTAGGTGGTCAGGCCGGCGTTGCGCAGGCCGTAGACCACCAGGTACATGCCCAGGGAAAAAATCACGATCTGCCACGGCGCTTCTTTCAACACTTTGCGCGTAGAGATCTTGTGGCCCTTGGCGGCGATCACCAGCAGCAACACAGCGCACACCGCGGAAATCGCACTGATGGGAATGCCCAGCGGCTCTAACGCGAAACAGCCCACCAGCAAGATGCCCAACACCCACCAGCCGGCACGAAAGGTCGCACGATCATGGATGGCGCTGGCGGGGTCTTCGAGGTCGGCCGGGTCGTAGGCCTGGGGAATATCCCGGCGAAAGAACCACAGCAGGACCGCAAGGGTGGCGGCGACACTGACGAAGTTCACCGGCACCATCACTGCCGCGTATTCGTTGAAGCCGATCTTGAAGTAATCCGCCGAGACGATATTCACCAGGTTCGACACCACCAGCGGCAGGCTCGCGGTATCGGCGATAAACCCCGCGCCCATCACAAACGCCAGGGTCGCTGCCGGAGAAAAGCGCAAGGCCAGCAGCATCGACATGACGATGGGCGTAAGGATCAACGCGGCGCCGTCGTTGGCAAACAGCGCCGAAACCAGCGCGCCCAGCAGCACCATATAGGCAAACAGCCGCCGGCCACGCCCACGGCCCCAACGCGCCACATGCAGGGCGGTCCAGGCAAAGAAGCCGGCCTCGTCGAGCAACAGGCTGATGACAATCAGCGCAACAAAGGTGCCGGTGGCGTTCCAGATGATGTGCCACACCACGGGGATATCCGCCAGGCTGATGACCCCGCAGGCCAGGGCCAGAATGGCGCCCATGCTTGCACTCCAGCCGACCCCCAGGCCCTTGGGCTGCCAGATGACCAGGACGATGGTGAAGATAAAAATGCCAATTGCGACAAGCATGAATTAACGCTCCGATGGCTCAGCAGCAGGTGCTGGCCCGTTGTGGTCGGTCGCCCATGGCAGCAAGACGCTGCGCGTCGTGGTGCAACCAGGGCTGGTTGGCTTGCAAGGTGGTGTCCAGCACTTGAGTGACCCATGCGGGCAGTGCCGGGTTGATGCGGTAGTAGATCCATTGGCCCTGACGACGATCCAGCAGCAACCCGCCACTGCGCAGTTGCGCCAGGTGACGGGAGATCTTTGGCTGGCTGTCGTCCAGAGCATGGATCAGTTCGCACACGCAAAGTTCGCCTTCGCGCAGGATCAATAACGTCAGGCGGGCGCGGGTGGCGTCGGCCAGGCATTTGAACAGAGTGGGCGGGGAGAGGGGATCCGACATGATCAAGGTCTTTCATATATGGTTATACGAATATACGAATATCCATATATGTAGGTCAAATCCTGATTTCGATTGATGTGGATCAAACGCCCTTCAATCCGCCACAAGTGACTGAAATTAAAATGAAACACGAATGTCCTAAAGTGCCTGCCCATTGCTGATGAAGGATGAACCCGCGTGACCCGTGCCACTCGCAACCTGCGCAAGACCCTCGATTCCGTCGCGGACAATAACGAAACTGCGGCGTTTGACCTGATGCGCGCCGTCGAAAAACTCGGCGATGAAGTGCTGCGCCAACGCCTGCTCAATACCATTCACCGGCTCAATCAGGACGCCCATGAACTGCGTGAGGCGCGTGAATCGGTGGAGCAGGTGTCGGTCAAGCTCGCCTGAGTGCGCAAGATCGTTCAAGACAACCTGCTTTAAACGCTGGCATGCTTGTCGACTGTTTGTCGATGAGCCGTCTCCATGCCTGCTGCCTTACCGCATTACGCCTTCGCCCGCGGCGCCATCGCCGTTATTCCGTTATCCCTGGCCTGTGCGCCGTGGGGGCTGCTCGCCGGCTCCATGGCCATCGACGCGCAATTTACCCCGCTGCAGGCCCAGGGCTTGTCCGCCATCGTGTTTGCCGGTGCCGCGCAGTTGGTGGCCATCGGCATGGTCAAGAGCGGCGCCAGCCTGATTTCGATTGTGCTGACCACCTTGCTGCTGACTTCCCAGCACTTGCTGTATGGCATGCACATGCGCCCGACACTCTCGTCACTCAACGCCCGTTGGCGCATGAGCCTGGGCTTTTTGCTCACTGATGAGTTCTTCGCACTGGTCAACCACTATGACCGTGAGACGTTCAATCGCTGGTATGCGTTGGGGGTGGGGCTGACGTTTTACATCGCCTGGAACCTTTTTACCCTGGCCGGCATTGTGCTTGGCAAAAGCATTCCCGGGCTTGACCAGTTGGGGCTGGAGTTTTCGATTGCTGCGACCTTTATCGCGTTGATTACCCCGGTGGTGCGTGATGTGCCAACGGTGGTGTGCGTGGCGGTGTCGCTGCTGTTTTCGGTGTGGCTGAGCTTTCTGCACTGGGAGTCGGCGGTGGTGGTGTCCGGGGTGTTGGGCATGAGTGCAGGGTTTGCCTGCAAGCGACTGGGGGTAGGGCAGAAGTGATCTACATCATGATTGTGGCCATGGGGCTGGTGGTTTTCCTTAACCGTTACCTGTTTATCGAGCCGCGTTTGCCGGTGCGGCTTAACCGTGGGGCGCGGGAGTTTTTGGGGTTTGCAGTGCCTGGGATGCTGACGGCGATTTGCGGGCCGATTATTTTTCTCGCTGATCACAAGCTGAATTTGAGCCCGACGAATCCTTATTTGCTGGCGGGTGTTTGTGCGGTGGCGTTGATGTTCTGGACGCGTAGCGTGTTGATTACGGTGCTGTTGAGCATGGGGTTGTTTTATTTGTTTCGCTGGTGGTTTTGAGGGGCACGCCTTGGTGTTGCTTTTGCTGTGGCAACCCCGGCTCCCACAGGTTGACCGCATCTCGCCCTGAAATCGCAGGCAAAAAAAGGCCCGCGGGAGAGCGGGCAGAAGGGATACTTCTTAAAAATGAGCCTGCTGACTATAGGGGCCAGGCGCACCCTTCACAGTGAAACAAAGTTCATGCACGCATCAGACAATCACCGGAGAGTGGTAAAGTCGCATTTTTTCCAAAGGAAGCAATGGCATGCGAAAGCTGGTAATTGGCGCATTGGCAGTGGCCGCACTGTCCGGCTGTGCGGGCTCGAAGATGAAGGACGCGCGCAGCGGTCAGCCCTACAAGACCCTGGCGTCGGACAAGGCCACATTGGTGGTAGCCCAATGCATTCAGTTCGGCTGGCAGGACGAGGCGGTGTTCGGCGTTGATGCCGGTGGCTTCAAAGAGCCGCTCGAAGCCGGTGGTTTTACCGTCTACACCACGGGCGGTGACTACTTCGCCGATGTGCGCGTAGCCGGTGCCGGTTCCAGCGTCAACTACTATGCCGCCCAGGACACAATGCCGGCCAAGCGTCGATTGGCCGCACTGGCAACCTGTCTGTAAGCTGTCTCCTTAGCATTTTTCGGAAACGCCCGGCGGGACAGTCGCGGGGCATAGGTTTATCATTCGTTTCGCTCGCTCGACGTGATGGCTCTTTACCAGTACACGGACGTCGAGGCCTTATCGTCGAGCGGGCCTCGTTTTCTTCCTAGCGCGGCATGTAGCCCAAGTGCCAGCGCCGGGGAATCTTCAGTGATACCAGCCCCAGCACGGCGGCCAATGCGCCACTGACCAGCAGCGCCTTGAGCCCGAGCTGGTGCTCCAGCACCGCGCCGATCACGGCGCCCACGAACATGCCGACCCACGGCACCAGTTGCACCCGCCAACCATTACGCCGCTCCCCCAATATCCAGCGCCCCAGCCCGCGGCCAAAACGTGAGAGCGCGCCGGTCACATAGGTCAGGCCCACCGGCAAACCGTTGACCTCTTCCACGGCCGCATTGAGCATGCCCATGGCCAGGATCGCCGCCAGCAGCGCCGGCAATGTATCGTCGAAGGGCCACAGCGCCGCGCCGCACAACAAGGCGGCGATACACAGCAGCAAAGGCAGCGCATGCCGGCGGCTGAAGCGGCTGACCACCACACCCAGTGCGTTGCCCAGCACAAACATCGCCACCAGCAACAGCAGGCGCCCGGTCAGGCCCAGGTCGCCGGCGCTGATCGCCACCGCCAGGCGCGTGGTGTTGCCGCTCATGAATGAAACAAAATCCCCGCTGGCCATAAAGCCAATCGCATCGGTCATGCCCGCCAGCACCGACAGGCTGGCCACCAGCATCAAGCCGACCCGCCCGCGCCAGCGTTGGCGATGGGCAAGTGCTGCATTGGCGTAAGGCCTTTGGGACGAAGGCAACATAGGACCGGGCTCCGCGGTGAGATTATTCGGCCACTACCGTAGGACGCTTCGGCCGCGCATGCAATGACCTCAGACACTTTCCAGTCGCCAGCCGCTGGGCTGCCAGATCAAATGGTGGGTCGGCCGGATCGCCTGGATGAACGCCTCGTCATGGGACGCCGCGACAATCGCCCCGGTAAACCCGCGCAGCGCCTGTTCAAAGGCCAGTACCGATTCCAGGTCCAGAGGGTTGGTGGGCTCGCCCAGCAATAGCAGTTGCGCCGGGGAATCGCGCCACAAGGCGATCGCCATTGCGGCTTTCAAGCGTTCGCCGCCGCTCAGTTGGCCGGTGGGTTGGGTGACGCGCACCGCGTCCAGTTGCAACAAGGCCAGGCGCGTGCTCAGCTCGGCTTCGGCCAGAGGCGTGTCGAGCAGGTTGAGTTGTTCGACGATGGAACGCTCATCCATCAGCAGCGCCAGGTGCTGATCGATATACGCGGCGGGTATCGACACCGTGCAGGCGCCGCTGACCGCCTGCCATTGGCCTGCCAGCAGCTTGAGCAGCGTGGACTTGCCGCAACCGTTCGGCCCACGCACGGCCACGCGTACCGGGCCGATCAGGTTGAGCGAGAGGTAAGTCGCCGGCTGGTGCGGGTCAAGCCACGGCAGTTGGGCATGCTCCAGGGTGAGTAGGTGTCGGCCGTTGGGCAAGGCCGAGCCGGGCAGGGCGAGCAAGGTCGGGGTTTCATCGGCGACACGCGCATAAGCCTGGCGCACCTGCCCATCCAGCTCATTCTTGTAGGCGTGGTGAGCGCTGCGCACCGTGCTGACGATTTCCTTGGCGGCGCCTTTCCAGCGGGCTTTGGTAAAGCGATCAACGTTGGCGGTTTCGGCGTGCTTGCGTGAGCGTGCGGCATTGCGTTGCAGGTTGTCGTGATCTTTTTGCAGGCGCTTGCGTTCGCGGCTGCGTTGCAGGCGAGCATGCTCGAGCGCCATGGCGGCAGCGTGCTGTTCGGTCTCGCGTTGCTGGCGATAGGCAGCGTAATTGCCGCCATACACACGCATGCCAAGGGGCGACAGCTCGACGATGCGCCCCAGGGTATTGAGCAGCTGTCGATCATGGCTGACCACCACCAAACCGCCGCGCCACTCGCGCAAAACCCGCAGCAGCCACTCGCGTCCATGGCTGTCGAGGTGGTTGGTGGGTTCATCCAGCACCAGCAGATCCGGCGCCGCCAATAGCGCACCGATGACGGCAACCCTGGCCAACTGGCCGCCACTCAGCTGATTGGCTGGCGCGTCAAAGCCGAGCGCGTGTAAACCTGCGCCATCGAGTGCGGCACGCAAGCGTTCGGCAAGGTCCCAGCGATCGTCAATCAGCTCAAGGTCACCGGCCCGGGCCTCGCCTCGGGCCATGCGCCCAAGCGCGGCCAAGGCCTGGGCGGTATCGGTGATCTGCGCAAGGCTTGCTCCCGGTTGCAGCGTCAGGCTCTGTGCGACGTAAGCTACGCGGGCCTTGCCGTTCAGCTTACCGGAAGAGGGCGCAAGCACCCCGGCAAGCAGCTTCGCCAGGATACTTTTACCGCGACCATTACGGCCGACAATCCCGGTGGGTGTGTAATCAATGGACAGGGTGAGATCGTCCAGCAAGGTTTCGCCATTGGCGAACTGGAAGCACACGTGTTGCAGGGAAACCAATACGGGCAGGCGTTTGACGTCAGTCATCAGCACCTCCAAAAAAATGTCGAACAGGCCAACAAGCGCGCCAGGCGGCTGGTTGCAGGTACATTTTGGAAGGCTTAGTGGTTCACGTCGGCGCTCATCCCGTGAGTCAGAAGGGACCCGAAGGCTAACTCAGCTTGGCGCCCTTGGGCAAGTCAGTGGCCAATTGCTCGAGGAACATCGCCAGCGCGACTTCTTCGGCTTTGAGGCCCTTGCGCACCCGTGGTTTGGGCAGTTTGGACAGTTCGCCCAGGCTGAAATGCTCCAGCACGGCAGGGTGGATGTAGCACTTGCGGCACACCGCTGGCGTATTGCCCAACTGCTTGGCGACATCTTTAACCATCGCCACCACGTGGCGCTTGGCATCGGATTCGGGCTGCCACTGCAACTCGCGCAACACCGCCAGGGCCATGGCGGTGCCGGCCCAGGTGCGGTAATCCTTGGCGGTGAAATCGGCGCCGGTGAGGCTGTGCAAATAGGCATTCACGTCGTGGGAACTGACAGTGTGGCGCTCGCCGTCTTCGTCCAGGTACTGAAACAGATTCTGCCCCGGCAACTCCAGGCAGCGCTTGACCACCGTGGCCAGGCGCCGGTCCTTGACGCTGACCTGGTGCTCGACGCCACTCTTGCCGCGAAACTGGAACTGGATCTCGCTGCCCTTGATGTCCACATGGCGGTTGCGCAGGGTGGTCAGCCCGTAGGATTTGTTGTCGCGGGCATATTGGGTGTTGCCGACGCGGATCAGTGTGGCGTCCAGCAGCATCACCACGGTGGCCAGGACTTTTTCACGGGTGAACCCCGGCGCGGCGATTTGCGCTTCCAATTGCTTGCGCAGTTTGGGCAAGGCATTGCCGAACTCTTGCAGGCGCGAGTATTTGTCGGTGTCGCGCACTTCGCGCCAGCGCGCGTGATAGCGGTACTGCTTACGGCCTCGGGCATCACGGCCGGTGGCTTGCAGATGCCCGCGCGGGTCGGCGCAGATCCATACATCGGTGTAGGCCGGTGGCACGGCCAGGGCATTCAGGCGTTTGATTTCATCGGCATCGGTGATGCGCTGGCCTTTGGGGTCGACGTAGTGAAACTTGCCACGCAGCTTTTTGCGGCGGATGCCGGGTTGGGTGTCGTCCACATAATGCAGGTCGCGGGGCAGGTCGGCAGGCAGCGCAGAGTCGGGCATGGTGCAGGTTCCTTGGCAACAGATCAGGCCGGTATACCTGATTGACCACAGGGTTTTGCGCGGGTGCCAAATACTTACGCCAACACCGCCACCGCCTTGATTTGCGCCCACAACGCCTGGCCCGGATGCAGGTGCAGCTGGTCGCGGGAGAAGCGGGTAATCCTCGCCAGCAGCGGCGTACCGCCGGCATCCAGGCGCACCAGCACGTGGGCGCTGTTGTCCGCCGCTATTTCCTGGGTGACCGTCACCGGCAAGCGGTTGAGGATGCTGCTGGCTTCCTCGGCGTGCAGGCTGAGGCTGACGTCGCGCGCCTGCACCTTGACCCGCAACGGTTTGCCCAACGCCAGCGGTGCATGAGCCACGCGCATTTGCAACGGGCTGTCGGGCAATTGCAGGGTGAGCAGTTGATAGTGTTCATCGTAGGCAAGCACGCTGCCATTGATGACCACCCCGGCGTCATCGCCCAGCGCCATCGGCAAGTCCAGGCGTGCCAGGGTTTCGCCGATGGGGCCGCTGGCCAGGGCCTTGCCGTCACTTAACAGCACGATGTGATCGGCCAGGCGCGCGACCTCATCCTGGGCATGGCTGACGTACAGCACCGGAATATCCAACTCATCGTGCAGGCGTTCGAGGTAGGGCAGAATCTCGCTTTTGCGCTTGCTGTCCAGGGCCGCCAGGGGTTCATCCATCAACAACAACTGCGGGCTGGTGAGCAGCGCGCGGGCGATGCCGACGCGCTGACGTTCGCCGCCGGACAAGTGCTGCGGGTGGCGTTCAAGCAAGTGGCCAATGCCGAGCAGTTCGGCCGCCTGGGCCAGGTGCACGCGGCGAAGCGAGCGTGCAATACGCTTGAGGCCGAATTCCAGATTGGCGCGCACCGACAAATGCGCAAACAGGCTCGCCTCCTGGAACACATAACCCAATGCGCGCTTATGCGGCGGCACAAATATGCCGTTGCGGCTGTCTTGCCAGACCTCACCGTTAATTTGGACCAATCCGTCTGCAGCCCGCTCAAGCCCGGCGATACAGCGCAGGCAGGTGGTCTTGCCGGAGCCGGAATGCCCATACAGTGCGGTCACGCCACGGCCGGGCAGGTGCAGGTCCACGTCCAGCGCAAAACCCGGGTACTTCAGGTTCAGGCGTACATCAATCATGGCGGTCAGCTCCAACCCATTCTGGTTTTACGGCTGGAATAGAGCGCCAGCAATACGAGAAAAGCGAACACCACCATGGAGCCGGCCAGCCAGTGGGCCTGGGCGTATTCCATGGCCTCGACGTGGTCGTAGATCTGCACCGAGACCACGCGGGTCTTGTCGGGGATATTGCCGCCGATCATCAGCACCACGCCGAACTCACCGACGGTGTGAGCGAAGCCCAGAATCGAGGCGGTGATAAAACCAGGGCGGGCCAGGGGCAGGATCACCGTGAAAAATGTGTCCCAAGGGTTGGCGCGCAGCGTCGCCGCCACTTCCAGTGGGCGCGTGCCAATGGCGGAGAAGGCGTTTTGCAGCGGCTGCACCACAAACGGCATGGAATAGATCAGCGAGCCGATCACCAGCCCGGCGAAACTGAACGTCAGGGTGCCCAGGCCCAGCCATTGGGTGAACTGGCCGAAATAACCGTTGGGGCCCATGGTCAACAGCAGGTAAAAACCGATGACCGTCGGTGGCAACACCAACGGCAACGCGACAATCGCGCCTATGGGGCCGCGCCACCAGGAGCGGGTGCGCGACAGCCACAGGGCAATCGGAGTGCCGATGATCAGCAGGATCACAGTGGTCAGTGACGCCAGTTTGAGGGTCAACCAGATGGCGGAAAAATCGGCACTCGACAGCGGCATGTTCAGTGGGCCAATTCGTAACCGTAGGACTTGATCACCGCAGCGGCTTTTGGCCCCTTGAGGTATTCAACCAAGGCTTTGGCCGCCGCGCTGTCCTTGCCTTTATTGAGGATCACCGCGTCTTGCTTGATCGGGTCATGCATGGCCGCCGGAACGATCCACGCCGAACCGCTGGTAACCTTGCCGTCCTTGTAGATCTGCGACAGCGCAACAAAACCCAGCTCGGCGTTGCCGGTGGACACGAACTGGTAGGCCTGGGTGATGTTCTGGCCTTCGACCAGCTTGTCCCTGACCTTCTCGGTCAAGCCTTCTTTAGCCAGCACTTGAGTGGCCGCCAGGCCATAAGGCGCCGCTTTGGGGTTGGCGATGGACAGGTGCTTGAAGTCGTTTTTCTTCAGCACCTCGCCCCTGGCATCCACATAACCTTCTTTGGCCGACCACAGCGCCAGGGTGCCGACCGCGTAGGTGAAGCGTGAACCTTTGACCGTGTCGCCTTCGCTTTCAAGCTTTTGCGGGGTGGTGTCATCGGCGCTGAGGAACACTTCGAACGGCGCGCCGTTCTTGATCTGGGTATAGAACTGGCCGGTAGCGCCGTAGGCCGCGACCAACTTGTGGCCGGTGTCTTTTTCGAAATCGGCGGCCATCGCCTGGATCGGCGCGGTGAAGTTGGCGGCGACAGCCACCTGGACTTCATCGGCGTGGGCAGTGCCGAGGGCAAAGGCGGCAATAAGGGGGGCCAGGCGTGAAGCGCGGATCATCATGAAGCAGCTCCTTGGGGGTATACGGCATGCTCTAGGCAGAAGGCTCTACCGCTATGTATGAGAATATATAGCGGTTGGCCATTGCCGGTACAGTGCAAAGTTGCCCCAGGTGTCAGTTGCGCTTGAGCTTGGCCAGCACCTGTTCGGCCAGCTGACGGGTCAGGTCATACGTGGAAATATCTCTACCCAGACGCAGTGCCTGGCCTGCCCACAGGTTGCTGAAGCCGGCTTCATCCCTGGCCTTGAGCGGCATCAGGGCGCCGCCAGAGGTGGGGAATGCCGGTGCCGATGGGTTGATCGCGCCCAGTTCACGCATCACCCGATTGACGATGCCGCGCGCCGGGCGGCCGGTGAACAGGTTGGTCAGCGCGGTTTCGCTGGCCTGGGCATGGCGCAAGGCATAGTGGTGTGACCCGCTGACGTTGGCTTCAGGGGTGAACAGGTACGCAGTGCCGATTTGCACCGCCGAGGCACCCAGGGCCAATGCCGCGACGACGCCGCGTGCATCGCCAATGCCGCCTGCGGCGATCACCGGCACCTTCACCGCGTCAACCATTTGCGGCACCAGCGCCATCAAGCCGATTTGGGTGTTGAGGTCGTCACTGAGGAAAATCCCTCGGTGCCCGCCCGCTTCAATGCCCATTGCAATGATTGCATCGCAGCCATGCTGTTCGAGCCATATGGCTTCTTCAACGGTGGTCGCCGAGGACAGCACCTTGGCACCGGTGGCTTTAACCCGATCGAGCAAGGCTTGTTCCGGTAGCCCAAAGTGAAAGCTCACCACCTCGGGGCGAAACTCTTCGACGACTTTGCAGGCGGCCTCGTTGAACGGCGCGCGGTTGGACACCGGGGTGGGTGCATCAAAATCGGCGCCCAGTTCGCGGTAGTAGGGTTCCAGCAACGCCTTCCAGCGCTGGTCACGCGCTTGATCAGCCGGTGGCGGTTGGTGGCAGAAGAAATTGACGTTGATCGGGCCATTGCTGGCTTGGCGAATGGTGCTCAAGGCTTCGCGCAGTTGCTCGATGCTCAGCGCGGCGGCGGGCATTGAGCCCAAGGCGCCGGCCTGATTGGCGGCAATGACCATCGCGGTGGTGGTGGCGCCGGCCATCGGCGCCTGGATGATCGGCACGTCGATGCCCAGCAGGTCGAGAATGCGGGTGTCTGGCCAGGTGCTCATGGGATGCGTCTCCAGCGTGAGTAAGACTTTGCGCTGTTTTAGCAGGGCCATTGGCACCCGGCCAGTCTGTTTTATTCACTGGACGATGTGGCGGTTTTGTGCTTTTTCGTCAGTCGATGGCATGCCCCAACACCGTATGAATGCGCTCGGCGATATGCGCGGCGTGGGTTTCCAGGGCGAAGTGGCCGGTGTCCAGCAACTCGATCACGGCATTGGCATTGTCGCGCTTGTAGGCGTGGGCGCCGGGTGGAATGAAGAACGGGTCGTGCTCGCCCCAGATCACTAGCGTTGGCACCTGCGTGGCTTTGAAAAATGCCTGGAATTGCGGGTACAGGGTGAGGTTGTTGCGGTAGTCGAGAAACAGGTCCAACTGGATCTCGTCGTTGCCGGGGCGCTGCATCAACAGCACATCAAGCATGTAGGACTCCGGCGCAATCAACTCAGGTGTACTCACGCCGTGCAGGTATTGGTAGCGCGTGCCTTCCAGGCTGATCACCGCGTTGCGGATCACCTCGCGGTTGGCCTGGCTGGGCTCGGCCCAATAGGCACGAATCGGTGCCCAGGCATCGCCGAGGCCTTCCAGGTAAGCGTTGCCATTTTGCGAGACCAGCGCGCTGACCCGTTGAGGGTGCGCCACCGCCAGCCTCAGGCCAACCGGTGCGCCGTAATCGAAGACGTACAGGGCGTAGCGCGTGAGTTTCAGTGCATCGACAAAATGCCCCACGGTGGTTGCCAGGTTGTCGAAGCTGTAGTGGTAGTCGCGTTCTGCAGGCACTTCGGTAAAGCCGAAACCTGGCAAGTCCGGGGCAATCACCCGAAACCGCGTGGCCAGCAGCGGGATCAGGTCGCGGTACATATGCGAGGAACTCGGAAAGCCGTGCAGCAGCAAAATCACCGGGGCCGCCGGGTCGCCGGCTTCACGGTAGAACATGCGCACGCCGTCGGCGTCGACGTGGTGGTAGCGAACGGCAGGGGCTTGGATAGACATGATCAGTACGCCTTTTGTAACTTGATTGGTTTGTTTTAGTGGTTACATTCTCTAAAAATCTGCGCTCAAAATTGTAACCTGTCAAACGTTTTATACCGGTTATAAACTTGCCGGGTGTAACTACACAAAAATGAAAATAACGGTTACGATTGCGCCGTGATCAAGAGGATTCACCATGGCCATCTCTACGCCCTCAGTTGCACCGCTCGAACCTTATGTCCTGGCCGATGAGCCCGTGCTGGACATGCTCAATACCCTGGCGACTATCGACGGCGTGCCGTGGGATTTCTGGCAGGCGGACGCGGACGTGCAGCGTTGGCTGGTGCGTTTGCAGTGGGCCGAGGCGGGCGGCATTCCGGTATTTGCAGACGGTGCGTTGCTGCGCGCCGCGCGGGAGCTGCGTGAGGTGATTCGTGAATTGGTCGCCGCACGCAAGCAGGGCCAGGCGGGCAACCCGGCGGCCCTCAATGGCTTTTTGCGCAAGGCGGTGAGCCACCCGCAGCTGCTTTGGCCGGCATCCGGCGCGCCGCAATTGGAGCGCCAACGCAAAGTGCAGACCGCCGAGCAATTGTTGTCGCCGCTTGCCGAAGCCGCAGCTAATTTATTGGTGGCCGGCGACTTCAACCTGATTCGCCGCTGCGAGCATCCTGAATGCATCCTGTGGTTTTACGACCGGACCAAGGCTCACAAGCGCCGCTGGTGCAGCATGGCCTTGTGTGGCAACCGGCATAAGGTGGCCGAGTTTCGTAAACGAAAACTGGGGCTTTAACGGCGAGGGCGCTGCAAGCGATCAAATAACAGCCGGTGTCTATATCGGTATTCCCTAGGGTTTCACCGACTGTTCGCGTTCCAACAGTTGCCGTTTGCGCTCTACGCCCCAGCGGTAGCCCGACAGTTCTCCATCACTGCGCACCACGCGGTGACAGGGAATCGCCACCGCCAGGCTGTTGGCGCCACAGGCCTGGGCCACCGCGCGAAATGACTTGGGCGCGCCGATCTGCGCAGCTATCTGCGCGTAGCTGGCGGTGCTGCCCACCGGGATGTCGCGCAGTGCCTGCCACACGCGCTCCTGAAAGGCGGTGCCGCGCAAATCCAGGGGCAAATTCAAACCCAGGGCAGGGGCTTCGATAAAGCCCACGACCTGGGCGATCAACTGTTCGAACGCATGATCTGCGCCGACCAGTTCGGCTTTGGGGAACTGGTCTTGCAGGTCGCGCAGCAGGGCGTCCGGGTCATCGCCCAATAAAATCGCACACACGCCGCGTTGGCTTTGCGCCACCAGAATCGCCCCCAGCGAACATTGGCCCACGGCAAACAAAATCGTGCTGTTGGTGCCGCCGGCTTTGTAGTCGCTGGGCTTCATGCCAAGCACTTGATTGGCGGATTCATAAAAGCGGCTGTTGGAATTAAAACCCGCGTCATACAACGCATCCGTCACCGAATGCTCGCCCTTGAGGCTGTGGCGGACTTTGCGCGAACGCAAGGCGTTGGCGTAGGCCTTGGGTGTCAGCCCGGTCACCGCTTTGAATACGCGGTGAAAATGGAACACGCTTAGCCCGGCGCCATGGGCGAGGGCTTCCAGGCTGGGCGCGGTTTCGGCCTGCTCGATCTGCCTGCATGCCTCGGCCACCAGCTGGGCGTGATGGGCCGCCAATTGCGTCTGGTCGCCGGCCGCGCGTTTGCTCGGACGATAACCGGCCGCTTCAGCTTGTGCCGGGGTGTCGAAGAACTCGATGTTTTCCCGGCGTGGCAACCGCGAGGCGCTGCTGGGGCGGCCATACACGCCGGTGGTTTTAACGCCGTAGACAAACAGGGCGTCGGCCTTGGCATCGCGGGCGACGATAGCGGCCCAGCGTGGGTCTTGTTCGGTGGTCATGGCCTGCACTCTTGACGGATCACGGCCAGATTAACCGCGTTGCTGATGGCCGACACTCTGAAGCTTGCGGTCAAATTAGCCGGCGGTGCGAAAGGTCAGGTTGATGCGCTGCGGGCCCATGACCGCATGCACGTCTTCCTTGATTGGCATCACCCCATGAAAACGCAAGCGATCGACACCGCCCCAGACCACTACGTCGCCGTGGAACAGTGAAACTTTCTGGGTTTTGTCGCTGCGCTCGTGGCCGCCAAACAGGAATATAGCCGGCAAACCCAGGGAGATTGAAACGACTGGTGCGCTATAGACACGTTCGTTTTTGTCTTGATGCAGGGACATCTTGGCGCCGGGCACATAGCGGTTGATCAGGCAGGCGTCCGGGGCAAATGCGCTGAAGCCAGCTTCGGCTGCGGCAAGCGTGGCCAATTCACGCAACGTCTCGGGCATAACCGGCCAGGGCTGCTGATTGCGTGGGTCAATGGGGCTGTAGCGGTAGCCGGCGCTGTCGGTGGTCCAACCCAATGCGCCGCAACTGCTCAGTGCAGCCGACATGGTGAAACCGCCGGGTGTGACCATTTGCCGGAACGGCGATTGGGCCAACACCCGTCGCAACTCAGGCAGCAGGCGGTCAATCCAGGGCAGGGCGAAGCCCTTTAGCACGTAGGACTCTTCGCCAATCTGCTCGCGCCCCGCCGGTTGCTGCAAGGCATCCTCAGCGAACAGATCTGCCGTCGGGCCTGGCATGGTTTACAGCGCCTTGCTCACGGTGATGTCGGTGATTTCATCGGTGGCATCGTGGATTTTTGCCAGGGCTTCCTTGGCTTCTTCAACGCTTCCCGATTGCAGCAGGGCGAATTCAAAGCGACGTTCGCCATTGAGCTTGTACTTCATAACGTATTTAGTCACAGCGGTTTTCCTGTCGAGGGTTCGGCTCAGCTTAGTTTGGTGCTGGTGCGGCGAACAATGCGAATCTTGTGGGACAACGCAGGTTTGCGGGTAACGCTGATGGCGCGGCGCGTGACCACATCCAGGGTAATGTTCCAGAACCCGGTGCTGGGGGCGGTGATTTTCGCCGGAAATTTGTCAAACGCGCCGCCATGGTAGGTGTGGCGGCCGCCGTTCTTGAAACTGCGGAAATTGGCATCGCTCATCAGGCGAATGTTGCAGGTCTGCGAGCATTCGATGACAACGATGTCGCCCTCGTTGAGGTGCTCGCGCTGGTGGATGAATTTCATGGGGGTGTCTCCAGAAGGGCTTTTTCTGAAAAATCAGAATGATACGTAGGTTAAGATAGAGTTTATCAGCCCTGACGCGATTATTATCGGGTCGTCGTCGACGACTTCGACAATTTAAAACAGTTATTTCCCGAGTTTTCAGAGATAAATCCTACATATGCGGGAGAAATTTCCTCTCTACGCTGTCGTAGGGTCTTTATCGGAGGTTTAAGTATGAAGTGGAGTGTGTTGGTTCTGGCCTTGGCGTTAGGTGGATGTGCTTCGGTTGCAGATATCAAGCAGACCCCGCCAACCTTAGTGGTTATTTCAGGCAAAAAACCGCCTGAATATGCCGCGTGTGTGGTCCGAAAACTGGAAGCGACGCGCCGGCCGCCGCAGATTGAGCCGCATAAGGACGGTGTACAGGTTATTGTGCCGCAGAAATTCTCGGCCGACCCTTCGGCAATCTTCGAGATCGAAGAGCGCTCCAGCGGCAGCAGTATCAAGCTCTATGAAAGCATGTCAAATGTGCCGATTCGCCCAGGCGACATCAAGAAAGCCGGGGAGGATTGCATCTCCGGCTAAGCCTCTGGTTTATCCGCGTACTGAACCCGATAGAAAAGCCTGACCCTGCCGTTGCAGCGTCAGGCTTTTTTTTGCGTCTATCGGAGTGTTCTCGCTTAAGGATCATTGCCCTACTATTTGTAGGCCTATGCGTTTGTAGTCTAAGCCTATAACTATAAGGAAGGAGCCGTGATGATGTTTCTGGAACGACTGTTGATAGGCAGTGTGTTGCTGTTGCTAGTGGGCAATGCCCACGCGCTGGCGGGAAAAAAGGTCTTTACCGAAGGCGACTCACAGCCCGGCGCCATGCCCTGCGTAGCTTGCCGCGGCGGCGAAGGGCAGGGGCAAAAGGTCGGTGACAGCTATGTGATGCGGCCGCTGTGGGGCAAGGATTCCCACAACTGGGACGCCGGCATGCATCGAATCAACACGGCTGCGTCGTTCATCCGGGTCAAGTTTCACGCCAATGACGGGGTCAATCTTTACGGTCAGACGGTAGAGGGCGTGCTGATCGGGCAGGGCATCCGTTAAACTGTCGGCCACTCAACGCGCCATTCAATGCAAAGATGCCGCTCAAACCCTGGGTTTGCGCGGCATTTGTCCTTCCTGGAAAGCCCGTCATGAAACGAGAACACGTTAAAGCCCGACATGCCGAAGGCCAGATAACGGCCACCCATGTCATCCAGAACCCCGCCGACCTGGGCGAGTGGATCGTATTTTTCAAGAAGAGCGGCGGTCGCAGTTACTTCCTGGTTGACGATCAGGACGAGGTTGAGTCATTCCCGCGCCTGGACGACCTGATCGAGACCTTGCGTGGCCTGGGGATCAAGTTCGCCGAAGTTCATCTGTAGCGCGCAGGGTTACTTGCACACCACCACGACGCTGCGGCTTTTGAAGTTGCCCACGTCCTTACCCAGGGTCTTGTCGCTTTCCTTGAGTGCCGGCGTGCCTTCGGTGCCGACGATGCGGTAGCCGGTGCCTGCACACGAAGCGTCAGCTTTTTCGTAGCAACTGGCCCACGAATTGGCCTCGCCCGAGCAGTCGATAGTCAGGCCTTGCTCGCCGTTTTTCAGGTAGGTGTCGGACGTGGTGGTGCAGCCGGTCATCAGCGCCAGGGCCGCAGTCAGTGCCAGAATCTTGTTCATGAGTTGGGTCGTCGTTGAGGGTGTAGGTGGGGCGCAGACACTGTCGTGGGGCGTTTTCAGCAAGATTATAGCGAACGGCCATCAAGGTACAGACAAACACAAAAAAGCCCCGTCGACCGGGGCTTTGTGCGCAAGCAATGACGCTTACTTTTTATCTTTTGGGCGCTTGCTCGATGCGTGGCCGGCTTCGTCCACAAACACTTCAGCCACCGCAACGGCCATGCTTTCGCTCGCGAATACCCCGGCGACGCTGTCGCCGTGGAAGTTGATCAGGTGCCAGCCGTCCGCTCGCTTGGTGATCAGGTAGCCGTTTACGCCTTTGGGTTCTGACATCTATCAATCTCGTGGTGTGGTTCAGGCGAACAATGATAGCGCCAATTGGCCCCGAGGCGCGCAAGTTGTTGCAGGCCAGTGCCGTGCAGCGAAAAGCGTGCTAAAACCATTGAGGCGCTCGTAAGCGAAGGGGCGATGACGGGTTATATCGCCTCCCGAATAAATGCTCTTCGTAGGATCAGCGGAACTTACGCGCACATTTTTTCTCTATGTTGACATCGCAACGCCAGCAGGACCCATTGTAAGGTGACTGCGGCCTGATTAGACTGCGCCGAATTCCGTACGCACAGCCCTTTGTAAGGACTTATATGATCAAGAAATGCTTGTTCCCAGCAGCCGGTTACGGCACTCGCTTCTTGCCAGCGACCAAAGCCATGCCCAAAGAGATGCTGCCGGTGGTGAACAAGCCACTGATTCAGTACGGCGTCGAAGAGGCACTGGATGCCGGCCTGAACGAAATCTCCATCGTTACCGGCCGTGGTAAGCGCGCGCTGGAAGACCACTTCGACATCAGCTACGAGCTGGAAAACCAGATCAAGGGCACCGACAAGGAAAAGTACCTGGTCGGCATCCGTAAACTGCTCGACGAGTGCTCGTTCTCCTACACCCGTCAAACCCAGATGAAAGGCCTTGGCCACGCCATCCTCACCGGCCGCCCGCTGATCGGTGACGAACCGTTCGCCGTGGTCCTGGCGGACGACCTGTGCGTCAACCTGGAAGGCGACGGCGTACTGACCCAAATGGTCAAGCTGTACCAGAAATACCGTTGCACCATCGTTGCGGTTCAAGAGGTCGACCCTCAGGAAACCAACAAGTACGGCGTGATCGCCGGCGACGACATCGGTGATGGCCTGATCCGTGTGCGCGACATGGTTGAAAAGCCGGCGCCGGAAGACGCACCTTCGAACCTGGCGATCATCGGTCGTTACATCCTGACGCCGGATATCTTCAAGCTGATCGAAGAAACCGAGCCAGGCAAAGGCGGCGAGATTCAAATCACCGACGCCCTGTTGAAGCAAGCCAAAGATGGCTGCGTGATTGCCTACAAATTCAAAGGCCGTCGCTTCGACTGCGGTGGCGCTGAAGGCTACATTGAGGCCACCAACTTCTGCTACGAGCACTTCTACAAGACCGGTAAGGCTTACTGATTCACAGTAGCTCGCCCAAAAGCCACCTTCGGGTGGCTTTTTCGTTTTTCAGCCCCATGTAAGTCGGTATGCTGATGAGCTGCCGAGGAGAGTGAAATGGCCTACGATTTTGATCTGTATGTAATTGGCGCCGGTTCCGGCGGTGTTCGCGCGGCGCGCTTTGCCGCAGGCTTTGGCGCCAAAGTGGCGGTAGCTGAAAGCCGTTACCTGGGCGGTACCTGCGTGAACGTTGGCTGCGTGCCGAAAAAACTGCTGGTGTACGGCGCGCATTTCGCCGAAGACTTTGAGCAGGCCAGCGGTTTCGGCTGGTCACTGGGTGAAGCGAACTTTGACTGGGCGACCCTGATCGCCAACAAAGACCGCGAAATCAACCGCCTCAATGGCATCTACCGCAACCTGCTGGTTAACAGCGGCGTGACCCTGCACGAAGGGCACGCGCGTTTGGTTGATCCGCACCAGGTAGAGATCAATGGCGAGCGCTTTACGGCCAAACACATCCTGATCGCAACGGGCGGCTGGCCGCAGATCCCGGAAATTCCGGGGCGTGAGCATGCCATCGGGTCCAACGAGGCGTTCTTCCTCAAAGAGCTGCCCAAGCGCGTGCTGGTCGTTGGCGGTGGCTACATCGCCGTCGAGTTTGCGGGCATCTTCCATGGCCTGGGCGCGCAGACAACCTTGCTGTATCGCGGCGACCTGTTCCTGCGCGGGTTTGACGGCGCGGTGCGCACGCACCTGAAGGAAGAGCTGACCAAGCGCGGCCTCGACCTGCAATTCAATGCCGATATCGAGCGCATCGACAAGCAGGCCGACGGCAGCCTCAAGGCCACCCTCAAAGACGGCCGCGTGCTCGAAGCCGACTGCGTGTTCTACGCCACCGGCCGCCGCCCGATGCTCGACAACCTGGGGCTGGAAAACACCGGGGTCAAATTGGATAAGCGTGGCTTTGTCGAAGTCGACGACCTGTACCAGACCGCCGAAGCCTCGATCCTGGCGATTGGTGATGTGATCGGGCGGGTGCAATTGACGCCCGTCGCGCTGGCCGAAGGCATGGCGGTTGCGCGTCGGCTGTTCAAGCCTGAGCAATACCGTCCGGTGGATTACGCGATGATCCCGACCGCGGTGTTCAGCCTGCCGAATATCGGCACCGTGGGCCTGAGCGAAGAAGACGCGAAGCAAAACGGCCATAACGTGCAGATCTTCGAAAGCCGCTTCCGGCCGATGAAGCTGACGTTGACCGATTGCCAGGAAAAAACCTTGATGAAGCTGGTGGTCGACGCCGACACCGACAAAGTCCTGGGTTGCCACATGGTCGGGCCGGATGCGGGTGAGATCGTCCAGGGCCTGGCGATCGCGCTCAAGGCGGGTGCGACCAAGCAGCATTTCGATGAAACCATCGGCGTGCACCCCACAGCGGCGGAAGAGTTCGTCACCATGCGCACGCCTGTGGCGGGCTGATCAGGCCTCGGCAGTTGCCTCTGGCGGCGTTGCAACGACGGCCGCCAGGCGCAATGCCTCGATGCTGGCCTGCGCCTTGATCAGGTCCAACTCCAGGGTTTTGCTGAGCTGCTGTTGCTCGCTCAGCGCCGCCTGGCGCGCTTGACTGTCCTCTATCGCAACCCGCAAACGCTCCTGAAGCAGGGTGCGTTCGCTGTCTATCCGGCCAAGCTGTTCGCTGAGTGTTTGCTGTTGCGCCTGGTCCTTGCGTGATTGCTCCTGCAAGGCGGTCAATTCCTTGCTGGTCACGCGGTGCTCGATCAACAGTCGCTCATTATCGCGATGCAGCTGGGTGATCTCGTCCTGACGCACCATGGCGCTTTGTTGCGCCTGGCGCAGCTCGGCCTGCACCTGCTGCAACTGGCCTTCATGGCGCCGTTGTTCCTGCTCGCGTTGCTCCTTGACCGCATTGCGGTAGTGCTCAAGCGCGTCGCGGGCGTGCAGGTGCTTGTCTTCCAGTGAGCGAATCTGCTCGTCCTTGTCATTGATGCGCAACTCGTAATCGCTGCACGCCTGGCTGAGCCCCGCATTGCGGGTTTGTTCGGTTTGCAGGCTGGTGCTGGCGGTCTGCAAGGCGGCGCTTTCTTCGGCGAGTGCGGCGGCCTGGATATCAAATTGCTGCTTGAGCTGGCCGTGGGCTTCTTCAAGCGCTTGCACCTGAGCGAGCAGGGCGGCTTTTTGCCGTTCGAATTGCGCCAGCGCCAAGTCAATCGGCTCCTGGGCCTTGTCTTTAAGGCGCTGGGCCAGCCGCGCTACCAACTCGCCCAGCTCGTCGTCGATGGGCGCCTGGGTGATCGTCAGCCGGGTTTCGCTGTCATCGAGTTCCTTTAAGTACCGGTGAATCGTGGTTTTTGAGCCGGTATTGCCCATCTCGATGCGTACCGCATCGATGCTGGGGTTTTCGCCACGGGCCAGGATCGCCAGGCGTGCCGTTTGAACCACTGCTTTGTTTATGCCGCCGCGTGCCATGGGGTCTCCGTCGATTTAGTACTGTGGTACGTGGTATGTAAATACATACTATATCACGGATAAAATACCGTTAAAATTAATGAATTAACAGATGGGATATTGGCGTATTATCCCGTGTTATAGCGGTTTTAACTGTTAATACACCCGCCAGCAGTACGAATAGGCCTTTTATGAGCGACCTGGACCGTTACCTCAACGCCGCCACCCGCGACAACACGCGGCGCAGCTATCGCGCGGCGATCGAGCATTTTGAAGTGAGCTGGGGCGGGTTCCTGCCGGCCACCAGCGACAGCGTGGCGCGCTACCTGGTGGCCCATGCCGGGGTGCTTGCGGTCAACACCTTGAAGTTGCGGCTCTCGGCGCTGGCGCAGTGGCACACCAGCCAGGGTTTCCCGGACCCGACTAAGGCTCCGGTGGTGCGCAAGGTGCTCAAGGGCATTCGGGCGGTGCACCCGGCGCAGGAAAAACAGGCCGAGCCTTTGCAGCTCAAGCACCTTGAGCAGGTAGTGGCAGCACTGGAGGTTGAGGCCAGGCAAGCGCTTGAGGCGCAGGATCAGCCGCGATTGCTGCGCGCCAAGCGCGACACCGCGCTGATCCTGCTGGGCTTCTGGCGCGGCTTTCGCAGCGACGAGTTGTGCCGCCTGAACATCGAACACGTGCAAGCGGTGCCCGGCGCCGGCATCAGCCTGTACCTGCCGCGCAGCAAAAGTGACCGCGACAACCTCGGCAAGACCTACCAGACCCCGGCACTGCTGCGCCTGTGCCCCGTGCAGGCCTACAGCGAATGGCTGAGCGTTTCGGCCCTGGTGCGCGGCCCGGTGTTCCGTGGGGTAGACCGCTGGGGCAACCTGGGCGGGGAGGGGCTTCACCCCAACAGCGTGATCCCGTTGCTGCGCCAGGCCCTGGAGCGCGCGGGCATCCCTGCCGATCAATACACCAGCCACTCACTGCGCCGTGGCTTTGCCACCTGGGCCCACCGCAGCGGCTGGGATTTGAAGTCGCTGATGAGTTACGTCGGCTGGAGCGACATGAAATCCGCCATGCGCTATGTTGAAGCGACACCCTTTTTGGGCATGACCTTGGCGACCCAACCGCTGCTTTGAGATTTCTTCTATTAATACGCAGACCTGATAGAGAAAACCAATCGTCAGCATCAGGTTTGCCAATGAGCCATCGATGGAAAGAGTGAGTAGGATTCATCTCATCAACTTTTCAACCACTGACGGAGAGTCACCGATGCCTATCATCAACAGCCAAGTAAAACCGTTCAAAGCGACCGCCTACAAAAACGGCAACTTCGTAGATGTGACTGACGCTGACCTGAAAGGCAAATGGTCGGTAGTTTTCTTCTACCCAGCCGACTTCACCTTCGTTTGCCCAACCGAACTGGAAGACCTGGCTGACAACTACGCCGAATTCCAGAAACTGGGCGTCGAGATCTACAGCGTTTCCACCGACACCCACTTTGCCCACGCTGCCTGGCACAACACTTCGCCAGCCATCGGCAAAATCCAGTACACCATGATCGGCGACCCAACCCTGACCATCTCGCGCAACTTCGACGTACTGATCGAAGAAGCCGGCCTGGCAGACCGCGGTACTTTCGTGATCAACCCGGAAGGTCAGATCAAAATCGTTGAACTGAACGACGGCGGTGTTGGCCGTGACGCTTCCGAGCTGCTGCGCAAAATCAAAGCCGCTCAATACGTCGCTGCTCACCCAGGCGAAGTTTGCCCAGCCAAGTGGAAAGAAGGCGAGGCTACTCTGGCTCCGTCCCTGGACCTGGTCGGCAAGATCTAAGTCTGTGAAACATCAAGGGCGGATTGCCGCACCTTAAGTAAGCTGCACCGCCCTCAAAACGCCCGGGCGAGATTCGCTCGGGCGTTTTTTTGTCTGCAATAAACCGAATTAACAGGAAATCGCCCGTATGTTGGATGCCAATCTTAAAGCTCAGTTGAAGTCATACCTGGAACGGGTCACCCAGCCGATCGAGATCATCGCCTCCCTCGACGACGGTGCGAAATCCCAGGAAATGCTTGCCCTTTTGCAGGACGTAACCAGCCTCACCACGCTGATTACCCTCAACACCGATGGCAATGATGCGCGCAAGCCGTCGTTCTCCATCAACCGCCCGGGTGCCGATATCAGCCTGCGTTTTGCCGGCATCCCCATGGGCCATGAATTCACTTCGCTGGTGCTGGCCCTGTTGCAAGTCGGTGGCCACCCGTCGAAGGCCAGTGTCGAAGTGATTGAACAGATTCGTGCCTTGAAAGGCGAGTTCAGCTTCGAGACCTACTTCTCGCTGTCGTGCCAGAACTGCCCTGACGTGGTTCAGGCGCTGAACCTGATGGCCGTGCTTAACCCGAACATCCGCCACGTCGCCATCGACGGCGCGCTGTTCCAGGCTGAAGTCGATGAGCGCCAGGTCATGGCGGTGCCCAGCGTGTACCTCAATGGCGTGAACTTCGGCCAGGGCCGTATGGGCCTGGAAGAAATCCTCGCCAAGCTCGACACCAGCGGTATCGAAAAGGCTGCCGAGAAAATCAGCGCCAAAGACGCCTTTGATGTACTTGTTGTGGGTGGTGGCCCGGCCGGTTCCGCTGCTGCGATCTACGCTGCACGTAAAGGCATCCGCACCGGCGTGGCAGCTGAGCGCTTCGGCGGCCAGGTGCTGGACACCATGTCCATCGAAAACTTCATCTCCGTGCAGGAGACCGAAGGGCCGAAACTGGCCAGCGCGTTGGAAGCCCATGTGCGTCAGTACGACGTGGACATCATGAACCTGCAACGTGCCAGCAGCCTGGTGCCGGCCAAAAACGCCGGTGACTTGCACGAAATTCGCTTTGAAAGCGGTGCGACCCTCAAGTCCAAAACCGTGATTCTGGCCACCGGCGCCCGCTGGCGCGAAATGGGTGTGCCGGGCGAGCAGGAATACAAGGCCCGCGGCGTGTGCTTCTGCCCGCATTGCGACGGCCCGTTGTTCAAGGGCAAGCGTGTGGCAGTGATCGGCGGTGGTAACTCCGGCGTTGAAGCGGCCATTGACCTGGCCGGTATCGTCAGCCACGTGACCTTGCTCGAGTTCGACAGCAAATTGCGCGCCGATGCGGTGTTGCAGCGCAAGCTCCACAGCCTGCCGAACGTGGACGTGATCACCAGTGCGCTCACCAGTGAAGTCAAAGGCGATGGCCAGAAAGTCACCGGCCTGGCGTACAAGGATCGTGACAGCGGCGAGTTCAAGACCATCGAACTGGAAGGCATTTTTGTCCAGATCGGCTTGCTGCCCAACACCGACTGGCTCAAAGGCACGGTGGAATTGACCCCGCGCGGCGAGATCATCGTCGATGCGCGTGGCGAAACTTCACTGCCAGGCGTGTTTGCTGCCGGTGACGTGACGACCGTGCCGTACAAGCAGATTGTGATTGCGGTGGGCGAGGGCGCGAAGGCTTCGCTGAGTGCTTTTGATCACCTGATCCGCACGTCGGCACCGGCATAAATTCATATACCGCAAATAAAAAACCCCATGAGTGATCATGGGGTTTTCTCGTTCCCACGTTCTACGTGGGAATGCATCCGGTGACGCTCCGCGTCACGCAGAACGCTTACAGCGGTGCCGGCTGAATAATCTCAACCCAGTAAGCATCCGGGTCTTTGATGAACGCCAGGCTTTTCATGCGGCCATCACTCAGGCGCTTCTGGAAATCGCAGCCCAGCGCTTCAAAACGCTCGCACGCCGCGACGATATCCGGCACCGAGATGCAGATATGGCCAAAGCCGCGCGGGTCGGTATTGCCGTTGTGGTAAGCGAAGTCGGCGTCGTGTTCGGTGCCGTGGTTGTGGGTCAGTTCCAGGATGCCTGGGATCGACTTCATCCACTGCGTGCGCGCAGCGGCGTCGGCCGGGATCTGGGCCTTGTCCACCAGAGCGAGGAAATACAGGCTGAATTCGGCTTCAGGGAAGTCGCGTTTTTCAACCAGGGAAAAGCCCAGGACGCGGGTGTAGAAGTCCAGCGACCTGGTGATGTCCTTGACCCGCAGCATGGTGTGGTTGAACACGAAGTTCGAAGTGGCGGTGTCAGGTTGGGCAGTGACGCCCGGGAAAGTGTTCAGATCGTGCAGGCTCATGGGCCCTCCAGAAAAAATGGGGCAAACGCGACTCGTGACTTGAGTGGTCCCTTGGCTTGCGGCCGGCATCCGTGCCGCACCGTCATGATACGCAAGCGTGGCCGGGCGAGCCAAATGAAAAAAGTCACTCAGGCCTTGCGAGTCAAGGGTGCCAGGCTCAAACTTCGACGCTTGAACCTTGGGTGTTTGTCTTGATGATTGAATTTCGTAAACCGCTGTTGAGTGCTGTCTGTATGTTGTTGAGCAGCCCCTTTGTGTTGGCGGCCGATCCGGAAATTCATTGGCCCAGTGGCTGGCAAGTCGAGGAAGTCGTGCCCGACGACGACGCGCCGGTAAAACCTCAGGCGGTGTCCCGTCAGCGCGCCATCAAGAATGATGAAAACGGTAACACCCTGATGGTCATGGAGTTGACCGGCACACCGATTGAGGCGGGCCATAAAGTTAATCTTCAAGGCGTACTGCTGGACATGCGCAAATCCATCCAGAAGGATTTTGCCGACAGCGGTTATCAAAGCGTGTGCACAAAGATGCACACCAGCACATTGAGCCGTCTTGACGCGCTGGAAACTACTTGCGTGATTACCGAGAACGGCCGGCACATATTGTCACAAACATTGGTCGGCGCAGTTGATACCGATAAAGCCTATGTCTTTTCCTTTGCCGGCCAGGCCGAAGCCTATGAAGCCAGTAAGGACGAAGTCAATTCGGTGCGAGATAGCCTTAAACTTTGAACGGGTTATTACGCTCGTTTCTGAACAAAGTGATCGGTTAATCAAGTTCGTTTTCGAAGCAAAAAAAACCCCGCATCCGCGGGGTTTTTTGTACGCGTCTTTCGATCAGCCGCGCAACCAGGAATCTACAGTGGCAGCGCCATACTGTTCTTTCCAGGCTTTCAGGCCGCGGTGGTTGCCGCCTTTGGTTTCGATCAGTTCGCCGGTGTGCGGGTTGTGGTAAACCTTGACTACACGTGCGCGGCGCTGTTTTGGTGCGGCGGCGGCAGCGCTGGCTTTGCCAGGGTTGGGATCAAGGATCGAGATGATGTCGCGCAGGCCTTTGCCGTAGTGCTTCATCAAGCCTTGCAGCTTTTCTTCGAATTCGATTTCTTTTTTCAGGCCGGCGTCGTTCTTCAAGGATTCCAGCTGAGCCAGCTGCTCTTGAAGGGCTTTTTCTGCTGCGCGAAATTCGGCAAGTCTGGACAAAATCTGTACTCCAATAGTGTAGTTGGCTGATATCAACTGCAGATAAAGCGTGTAAGCCGAGAGCTTTAAGGTAACTCAAAGAAAGAGGCCTTTCTGCGAGTTCAGCACAGGCAGGAAAAATTGTAGTAGTTAATGCCGCACGAGTAAATCACGGCGTTCCCTGAATAAGATTATTTCATCCGGCGCACTAGATGGCTATTCAATGGCTGGTCAGCGACTTAATGAACGCTTCACAGGGTAACGGCTGACCGAACAGGTAGCCCTGCAGGAAGTCCACACCTTGGGCCGCGAGGTATTCGCATTGCTCTGCTGTTTCCACGCCCTCGGCCACAATACCCAGGTCCAGCTTGCCGCTGAGTTCTATGATGCTGTCCAGAATATGCCGTGAGAGTGCATCGGCGCCGATCATGGCGACAAAGCTTTGATCGATTTTCAAGTAGTCGACATTGAAGTTGCGCAAGTAACCCAGGCTGGAATGGCCGGTGCCGAAGTCATCAATCGCGATCATCACCCCCAGTTGATGCAGGGCGTCGAACAGCCGGGCGGTGGTGTCGGTCGGCTGAATCAGCTCACGTTCGGTCAACTCCAGTACCAGCGTCACCTGGCCGGGGGCGAACGCAGCGAGAAATTCCCGACAGTCCTGCACCAGGTCCAGGTCCTGGCAGTGACTGGCGGTGATGTTCACGCCGATGTGGAAGCCTGGGCTGAAGCGTCCGGCATGCGGGGCCAGTTGTGCGGCGGTCTGGCGTAGCAACGAGCGGGTCATCGGCACGATCAGGCCCGAATGTTCGGCCAGCGGGATAAACAGGTCAGGACGAACCAGGCCTTCCTTCGGGTGCCGCCAGCGCATCAACACTTCACAACCGGCCCATTCGCGGGTGTCGCCACGCACCACTGGCTGGAAATACGGAATGAATTCATTGGCCCCCAGTGCCCGCTGCAACTCATGGGTCGGCGCGGACGAGCGCTTTTGCAGCCAGTGGGCCAGCGCGCCCGCCAGTACCCCAAAGAACACCAACAGACTGAACAGCGCCGGGTAACGCGCCTCCATGTACCGCCACACCTCACCGACGGGCATGCCGGCATCGACACTGTACGGGTAACGCTCAGAGGCCAGGTGCTGATGGGCCACCGCAAACTGCGGCATCGCAGTGGTGTGCACCTTGCCGTCAGCGTCCAGCCAGTTGGGCCCCACTTGCAGGATCAGGTGCGCGTAGCGGCTGATCAGGCGCAAGGCGTTGGTCAGGTGGTAGCCGTCAACCGAGGCAAACGCGGCTTTATCGCCATCGACCCGGCGGTAAACCAATAACGCAGTATCGGGCGTTACCGGGTTGCCGTTCATCAACCACAGCGTGCCCGCTACGTAGTCGTCCGGGTTGACCGGTGACTGGTAGCTGTCGCCGAACAACGAGCTGCAATAGATGTTTTTTTGCCAGGACAAGGTGGTTGCCCGCACAAAAGGGCGCCGCGTCACCTGCTCGCGCAGTGCCAGTTGCGCGCCGTTGTCGCACGGCTGGCCGGCCAGCGGCAGTAATGTCTGGGCGGCGAGGGCGGTGTTGTCGAGCATTAAATCGAACTGGCGCACAGCCTCCAGCGCGGTTTGGGCGGTGCTTTGCTCAAGGGTGCGCTCGGCTTGCCAATGAAGAATCACAACCCCCAATAAAACGGGAATCAGGCCGCAGGCACTGCTGATGAGCGCGCGTGCGGTTCGGCTTCGGGGGCCTTTGGCAGTGAGGGGCATAGAGGCAGCCAATAACGGAATAAAAAGACGGGTGTGTGCCGATGATAGTTGGCATTGCGCAGTGTCGCTCACTTGTTTGGCACGCCTTGACCTAGCCGTTCGGTCAGTTGTTGCGATTGTCTCTGCTTGGCAAGATAAACATCGTTGCAAAAAGTAAGAGACTTCGAAGCACCGCCCCTTCCAGCCTCTCTCTCAGCCGTTTCAGCCCACTTCTGGCGGGACGGTCGACCCTCGTCTTTCAATTGTTGAAATTCGTTTCGTAACCCGTTAACGCGACTTGATAAGGAACTACCTGCAATGAATAACCTCCGACTGGCCGCGGCCTTCCTGGCTGCTACCGGCGTCGCCACGCTGCCTGCTTTTGCCGCAGACGGTACCATCAGCTTGACCGGTGAAATCACCGGCACCACCTGCAGTATCAGTGGCGGGGCAGGCTCGGCGCCTGGTGCCAGCCCGAACTTTGCCGTTGTACTCAACAAGGTTCAGGCCAGCGCGCTGGCGGCAAAAGGCCAGACAGCCGGCACCACCCCGTTTGTCGTGCGTGTGGGGGCGTGCCCCAAGGACACAACGGTGGCCGTGCTGTTTGAGAGCAGCAGCCCGGCGATCAACCCGGCTACCGGCAACTTGAAGAATCAAGCGCCGGCCAAACCCGCGCCTGCCAGCCTCGTCGAGGTGCAGATTGTCGACGGCACAACCCAAAAGCCAATGGACCTGCGCTTGGCGCTCAATTCGAGCAGCGCAAAAGTCCCCGAAAAAGGTGAAGCGTCGCTGCCGTTTGCGGCCCAGTACTTCGCCACCGGCGCCGCAACCCCAGGCCCGGTAAGCACGCAGGTGCTGTACTCCGTCACGTTCCCCTGATCAGGGCCCGGAGCCTGGCGGTTCGCCAGGCTCCGGATAGCGCCTTGGAGGACCGCCCCATGTTTGCTCGACTCCTGTTCGCAATTGCCTTGCTGCTCGCCATTTCGGTGTGCAGCGGATGGCCATCCATTGCCCATGCCGGCGTAGTGATCGACGGTACGCGGCACATTTACCCGCAACAGCGCCGCGAAATCACCTTGCGCCTGACCAACGACGACGAACGCGCTCCGCGTCTGGTACAGGTGTGGCTGGACCAGGGAGACCCGGCGTCAGATCCCTCTAACAGCGAGGTGCCTTTCAGCCTTTCGCCGCCGGTGTTTCGCCTGAACCCGCAGAAAAGCCAGGCCGTGCGCCTGGTCTACACCCAAGAGCCACTGCCGGCGGATCGGGAATCGTTGTTTTGGCTCAATGCACTGGAGATCCCGCCCAAGGTCAACACCGAGGCCGATGATGCCCCGGCCAACCACCTGCAGTTCGCCTTTCGTATCCGTACCAAAGTGTTTTTTCGCCCGGCCGATCTGCCCGGCAGCCCGAACGAAGCGCCCACGCAATTACGCTGGACCTTGCGCCGCAGTGCCCAGGGGGCGCTGCTGGAGGTACACAACCCATCGGCCTATCACGTGACATTCAACGAGGTGGCGTTGGCCATGGGCCCGCAAAAAGACGCGCCGCTGCTGCAGGCGCAAGAGGGCATGGTGCCGCCTGGCGGCAACCTGACCCTGAGGGTGCACAAGGCCGTGCAGACCATCCCCGCCGATGCGCAAGTGCATTTCAAATTCATCAATGACTACGGCACGTTTTCCGCGCCGCAGCGTGCTCCTCTGAAGTTCTGACTATGCCAGCCTTGTTGCCACTCACATTCTGCCAAGGCGCTGCCTGGCTGCTTTCTCATCCTAGACTGCTGTTGCTGTTCGGCTTGCTGAGCACGCTTGTGCTATCGGCCGAGGCTGCCCCGTTGTTGTTTGATCTGGAGGCTTTTACCAGCGGTGTGTCCAGCCCGGCGGATCTCTCGCGCTTCAATACCGGCAATGTGTTGACGCCTGGGGTTTATCGCGTTGACGTGATACTCAACGGGCAATCACTGGGCCGTCGCCCGATCACCTTCGTAAACGTGGACAAACAGAACGCTGCGCAACCCTGTGTGAGCGCGCAACAATTGGCCGAACTCGGGGTGGTACTGCGCAGCACCGAGGCAGCCGTCGAGGAGGCTTGTCGCGATTTCGCCGCATGGATTCCCATGGCCAGCCGCCATGTCGATGTCGAGTCCCTGACCCTGGACGTGAGTATCCCGCAGGTCTACATCAATCGCTCTGCTCGCGACTACGTTGACCCCGCCCAATGGGACGCAGGCATTGATGCCGCGCTGCTCAATTACACCTTCAGCGCCGCGGCGGTGACCTCGGGTGCGGGTGAAGATCGCGGTTACCTGGGCCTGGACGGCGGGGTCAACCTGGGTGACTGGCGGCTGCGCCACCAGGGCGGGCAAGCCTGGGCTTCACGAAGCGGCCACTTGCCTTATCAAGCCACGGCCACCTACCTGCAACGCGCCGTTGCCGCCTGGCAGTCGCAACTGACCGTGGGCGACAGTTTCAGCAGCGGCCAGATTCTCGACGGCGTGCGCGTGCGCGGCGTTACGCTGGCCACTGATAACCGGATGCTGGCGCCGTCGCAACAAGGTTATGCGCCTCAGGTGCGCGGCGTTGCCGACAGCAATGCCACGGTGACGGTGCGCCAGAACGGCTACACCCTTTACGAAACCACGGTGGCGCCTGGGCCTTTTGTGATCGATGATCTCTACCCCACGGGCTACGGAGGCGACCTCGACGTCAGTGTCACCGAGGTAGATGGGCGGCGCAGCACCTTTGTCGTGCCTTATTCGGTGGCCCCGCAGCTATTGCGTTACGGCGCCACGCACTACAGCGCAACGGTGGGACAGGTGCAGCAGCATGGCGTCAGCGATGCCAACGCCTCGGTGTTTCAAGGCACGCTGCAACATGGGCTGATCGATAGCCTCACCGTTTACGGGGGCACCACCCTTTCCCAGGGTTATAGCCAAGGCAAGGCGGGCCTGGCGCTAAGTACAGCCGTTGGCGCGTTCGCCCTGGACACCACCCACTCGCGCACACAGGTGCAGGGGCAGGCGGTAGCGCGCGGACAAAGCCTTGGCCTGGCCTATAACAAGAACCTGCCGTTTTCGGGAACGCATTTTGCGCTCGGCGCCTATCGCTTCTCGACCGCCGGCTACCTGAACCTGCCGGACGCCTTGAATGTGCGCGATCTGGGCCGTCACGGCGGGAACCTGGACAGCTATGCGCGGCAAAAAAGCCGCCTGGACCTGACGATCAGCCAGCAGTTGGGGGAGGGCACCCTGAGTGTGTATGGCAGCTCTACTGACTACTGGGCCGGGCAGCAAGGGCGCCAGACGTCGTTCACCGCCAGTTATGGGGCCAACTGGAAGTCACTGAGCTGGAACCTCTCGGCGCAGCGTTCGAGGGTCAGCGAACTGTATCGGGCGAGCGACCATGAACGCGCCGAGGACATTTTCTTCGGCCGCTCGACGCGCACCGAACGCGTGGAGAATCACTGGGTACTGAGCCTCTCCATGCCATTGGGCGAGGGCACGCGCGCACCGACCCTGAGCAGTTCACTGTCGCGGGATGCGGGTGATTCACGCGGCAGTCAGCAACAACTCGGCATCAATGGCTTGCTGGGGGAGAAGGCGCACACCCATTACGGCCTGGTCGGCAGTCGTGGCAGCGGCGATCACGGCGGTTCAAGTTTCAACGCCTATGCAGGCTATCGCAGTCACGCCGCCAACCTGCGCGGCGGGTATGGTCAGAGCCGGCGCAATGCGCAAGTGTCCGTGAGCGTCGACGGCGGCCTGATCGCCCACAGCGGTGGCGTCACCCTGGCACAAAACCTCGGTGAAGCGTCGGCGCTGGTGCATGCGCCGGGTGCCCAGGGAGCGCAGCTCGGCGGTTCCGGGGTGCTTATCAACAAGCAGGGTTATGGGGTCATGCCTGCTTTGCGGGCGTACCAGCCCAACGCAGTGGACATCGACCCGCAAGGCATGCCCATGGACGTGGAATTAAAGGAGTCGAACCGCTCCGTGGTACCCACCTTGGGCGCAATATCGCTGGTCAAGTTCGAGACCGTCAGCGGCCGGGCGGTGGTGATCAAGGCCACCCATCCGAATGGCAAGCCGTTGCCGTTCGCCGCCCAGGTATTGGATGAACAGGGCAACGAAGTGGGGGTTGTCGGCCAGGCGGGCAAGGCCTTTGTGCGCGGGGTTGCCGACCACGGCAGGTTGACCGTGCAGTGGGCGCAAGCGGCGCGCGATCGTTGTTTTATCCATTACCGGTTGCCGCCCCGAGACCCCGACCGGCGCCAGCAAAGTGCGGACCAATTGGTCAGCCGATGCACCCTCGACACCTCTACACACAAGGAAAACAGTTGATGAAGCTTCCTTGCCGCACGCGGCGGGTGATGCTTGCCGTGCTGGCCTGCGCAGTCATCATGCTCACCGCAAGCGCCCAGGCCGGCGTCGCCTGCGATCCCGGCTCGCCGACGGTACTTTCGGTGCCGCGTATCAACGTCCCGGCCAACCCGGTGGTCGGCCAGGTACTGGGTAGCCCGGATGGCTATCCCATTGAAGCCGCGCATGGACTCAGGTGCACTTACACGACCGACGTCATCATCAAATACTGGTCGTACATCAATATATCCCGCGACATTCGTTGGACCGGCCAATATTTCGGCCACTCGTCGCTCGCCATGCCGGTGTATCAGACCGGCGTGCAGGGCGTCGGTTTTGCGTTTATGGCGCAGGACCGTGACGGCGGCCCGATGCGAATCGTGACCACTGGCAACACGCTTTTGCGCGGGCCCATCCACCCCGGCCTGGCGACTTGGGGTGTACGTGGGCGGGTGTTTTTTGTGGTCACGGGCCCCATCCAGGGCGGCACGGTCACACCTCGAACATTCTCGGGCCTAAACCTGTACACCAACCCTACGTATCATGCCTTTAACTTCGGCAGCATCGAAATCGGCGAACCCAGCCGGCCCACCTGCAGTGTGTCGACCTCCACCGTGGCGATTGCCTTGGGGGCCGTGGAAAGCCGAGCCTTCAAGGGCATTCACAGCGTCGCCGGCAATGGCAGCGGGACGATCACTTTGCAATGCCCCGTCGGCAGTCCACAGCAGCACGTGCGGGTGACATTGGTCGACCAGACGCAACCGGCCAACCGCAGTGATCGGCTTTCGCTGACCGCCAGTTCTACCGCCAAGGGCGTGGCCTTGCAGGTGCTGTTTGGTGGTCGCGTGATCACTTATGGCCCCGCTGCGGGCGCTCGTACTGCCGATCAACCCCTGGGCCGCGCTGGCGCCAATGGCACCTTCGAACTGCCGTTGACGGCGCACTACATCCAGACTGCCGCGACGATTGAACCCGGCACGGCCAATGGCCTGGCGACATTTACCCTGGTCTATCGGTGACCCACTTCTGCGCAAGCGCGAGAAAAGCCAGTGTGGCAGGCGAGGCCTGGCGGCGATCCAGCACCGCCAGGCCGATGCGGCGCGGCACGGGCGGCGATAACGGCCGCTCGACATAACGGCCATCGGCGTGATCGGGCAGCGATGCCTGCGCCACGATGCTCACGCCGTCGCCACGGCTGACGGCCGCCAGCGTGCTGAGCAATTGCGCGCAACGATAACGCACGTTGGGCCGCAAACCGGCGACGCTGAACAAGCGCATCACCAGCTCCGATGAGCCGGCTTCGGTGAGGATGAACGGATCATCACACAGTGCCTGTAAAGGCACCGACGCGCTGGCAACCAGCGCATGGGTGGCCGGCAACAACGCGACCAACTGATCCTCCAACAACGCCACGGTGTCGAAGCGTTCACTGTCTGTTGGCGTGTCGGCGAGCACCACAAAACCCACGTCGACGCGCCGCTCGTCCAGCCACTGGATAACTTGCCGGTCTGACCCTTCGTCCACATGCACTTCAATGCCGGGGTAGGCCAGCCGGAAATGGCTGAGAATTGCCGGCAACAAACGCACCGACGCGGTGGGGCCGAAGGAGCCGATGCGCAAGGTACCGCGCTTCATCCCACGGGCATCGGCGGCTTCCTGCTGCAAGGTCGCGGCCAGACCCAGCATGGCACGGGCGCGCCCGAGTAATTGCGCGCCGATATCGCTCAGCTCCACCAGCGTCTGGTGGCGCCGAAACAATTCCACGCCCAGCTCCTGTTCCAGGGCCTTGACGGCATGGGACACCGCCGACTGGCTGATGCCCAGGCGGTGCGCCGCACTGGTGAAACCTCGCAGCTCGGCCACCAGAGAAAAAATTTCCAGTTGGGTCAAGGTCATGAGTAAAGGCTCATTTTACGATTACTGATCATTAGTCGAAGAATATGCCCATCCTGTCGCCTGTCGAGCAACTGCTAATGCAACCTCCGTCTGATCGCCTCACCTACCTGAAGCTGGCCGCTGTGACCATGATTTGGGGTGGCACTTTTGTCGCCGGACGTTACCTGGCCAATCAAGTCGACCCGCTGCTGGCCGCCAGCCTGCGGTTTATCCTGGCCAGCCTGGCGCTTCTGCTGTTTATGCTGTGTGCACGCATCCCGCTGGCGCGGCCACGTCCCCGGCAACTGCTGCATCTGGCGGTGCTGGGGTTTTTCGGGATCTTTTTCTACAACCTGTGTTTTTTCTACGGCCTGCAGTACATCAACGCCTCGCGCGCTTCGTTGATCGTGGCGTTGAATCCGGCGGTGATCGGCCTGGCTTCCTGGTGGTTGTTCAAAGAGCGCCTCGGCACTGCCAGGGGGCTGGGTATCACGTTGTGCCTGACCGGCGCTGCGACGGTGATCGTCAGTCGCAACCCGCAGTTGCTGCAAGGTGCATCGAGTACCTGGCAGGGCGACCTGCTGGTGTTCGGCTGTGTGCTGGGGTGGGGGATTTACTCGTTGTTTTCCCGCGCATTGAATCAAAACCTGGGGCCGTTGCAAACGGTCACCTGGTCAGTGCTGCTGGGCACCCTGATGCTGACGGTTGTCACCGCGCTCGCCGGGCGCTTCACGCTTGCAGGGCTTGGCAGCCTGCACCTGCCGCAGGTTGTGAGCCTGTTGTATTTGGGCGTGCTCGGCTCGGCGCTGGCGTACATCGGCTATTACGATGGCATCCGGCGTATCGGCGCGACCCGCGCAGGCGTGTTTATCGCGCTGAACCCGCTGACGGCGGTGATCTGCGGCGCGCTGCTGCTTGGCGAACAGCTAACGTTACCCATGGCGCTCGGCGGCGCGGTGATCCTGTTGGGCATCTATCTGTGCAACAAACCCCTTGCGCAGCCCAGCGCAATAGGGATTTGATGAGAGTGCGGACAAATACTGTTACGCTGTGTAGAATCGATTTACGCATACAAGAATATGGACTTGCGCTCACGCAAGCCTCGGCCGTCAGAGACTGATGTAATCATGAAGCTACTCGGCTCCCCCCTGATCTTTGGTGACTTCCTCGCCCGCAGCGTGCGGGGTCTCTCGTGCGCGCCACCCTGCAACCTCATCCTTGCCTGTAATTGACTACTTGCTACTTACGAGAATGATGAGGTGCCGAAATGGCCGACCAATACGAAAACCCAATGGGCCTGATGGGCTTTGAATTTATTGAATTCGCATCGCCCACTCCGGGCACCCTGGAGCCGATCTTCGAGATCATGGGCTTTACCAAAGTCGCGACCCACCGCTCCAAGAATGTGCACCTGTACCGCCAGGGCGAGATCAACCTGATCCTCAACAACCAGCCCGACAGCCTGGCCTCGTACTTCGCCGCCGAACACGGCCCTTCGGTGTGCGGCATGGCGTTCCGGGTCAAAGACTCGCAGCAGGCTTACAACCGCGCGTTGGAACTGGGCGCCCAGCCGATTCATATCGAAACCGGCCCGATGGAACTCAACCTGCCGGCCATCAAGGGCATCGGCGGTGCGCCGCTGTACCTGATCGACCGCTTCGGTGAAGGAAGCTCGATATATGACATCGACTTCGTGTACCTCGAAGGTGTCGACCGCAACCCGGTAGGGGCGGGCCTCAAGGTCATCGACCACCTGACCCACAACGTGTATCGCGGCCGCATGGCCTACTGGGCCAACTTCTACGAGAAACTGTTCAACTTCCGTGAAGCACGCTACTTCGATATCAAGGGCGAATACACCGGCCTTACGTCCAAGGCCATGAGTGCCCCGGACGGCATGATCCGCATCCCGCTGAACGAGGAATCGTCCAAGGGCGCCGGCCAGATCGAAGAGTTCCTGATGCAGTTCAACGGCGAGGGCATCCAGCACGTGGCGTTCCTCACCGAAGACCTGGTCAAGACCTGGGATGCGTTGAAGAAGATCGGCATGCGCTTCATGACCGCGCCGCCGGACACCTACTACGAAATGCTCGAAGGCCGCCTGCCAAACCACGGCGAGCCGGTGGATCAACTGCAGGCGCGCGGTATTTTGCTGGACGGCTCCTCGATCGAGGGCGACAAGCGCCTGCTGCTGCAGATCTTCTCGGAAACCCTGATGGGCCCGGTGTTCTTCGAATTCATCCAGCGCAAAGGCGACGATGGGTTTGGCGAGGGCAACTTCAAGGCGCTGTTCGAGTCGATCGAGCGTGACCAGGTACGTCGCGGTGTACTGACCACCGACTAAGCGTCAGCAACAAAAAAGCCCGGCCGAGAAGGTTTTCAGCCGGGCTTTTTAGTGCCTGCACCTTTTAAGCTTTGCGCTGACGCACCAAATGTTTGAAGCCTTCATACACCAGCACCATCACGGCCAGCCAGATCGGGATATACGTCAGCCATTGCCCGCCCTTGATGCCTTCGCCCAACAACAAGGCCACAAAGAGCAGTAAAACCGGCTCCACATAGCTGAGCAACCCGAACAGGCTAAAGGCCAATAAACGGCTGGCGATGATGTAGCTCACCAGCGCTGAAGCACTGATCAAACCCAGTATCGGGATCAAGGCATAGAGCTTGGGATGCACATCCAGCACCGCAAAACCTTGTTCGCCATGCTGCACAAACCACCAGGCCACCGGCAGCATCAGCGCCATGTCCAGCCACAAGCCGCCCAGATGATCGGTGTGCAGGTATTTACGCACCACGAAATACACCGGGTAACCGATGATCACCACCAGGGTGGCCCAGGAAAAACCACCGGCCTGGTACAGCTCATTAAGCACCCCGAGTGCGGCAAAAAATACCGCGATCTGCTGCAAGCGCGACAAGCGTTCGCCGTACACCAGGCGCCCGGTCAACACCATGGTCAGCGGCAACAGGAAATACCCCACCGACACATCCAGGCTGCGCCCGTTCAGCGGCGCCCACATAAATAGCCACAATTGCACGCCCAGCAGCGCGGACGAAAGCACCACGCCGCCGATCAATCGCGGCTTCGCCGCCAGCATTTGCAGCAACTCCCACACACGCCGCCATTCACCGCTGACAATCATGAACACAGTCATGCACGGCACGGTCAGCAGCATGCGCCAACCAAAAATCTCCAGGCCGCTCAAGGGCGTGAGCAGCGAGGTGAAGTAGTACATCACGGCAAACAACACCGAGGCCAAGACCGATAAAACAACACCTTTAGACACACTGTCCTCGCGAAAACTGTCTGATACACAAAGAAGGGGAGTTTCAGCAGGTGATTATGGTGCTTTTGGTGATGGTTGGTCGCACTGTTTAGGGGCGTTTTGCAGAAATTTACTCACGGGCAGGGCTTTGCGTGAAACAGTGGCGAGCAGGTTTACCTGCTCGCCACAAGGGCAGGGCGAACGGTTTTTATCTGCTACGAGCGCGCAATGCGGCCCGAGACAAAATGGCTCACATCATTAAACCCCGGCGTAGACGAATGCCCCGGCGTCACCAGCGAGTCAATAAACGCTTCATCTTCTGCCGTGATCTTCACGTCCAGCGCCCCGGTGTATGCGTCCCACTGCGCCTCGGTACGCGGCCCGACAATGGCCGAACTGACCGCCGCGTTATTCAGCACCCAGGCAATCGCAAACTCGACAATCCCCACGCCGCGCCCTTGGGTGTACTGCTGAATCTGCTGGGCGATGCGCAGCGACTCCACCCGCCATTCGGTTTCCAGGATGCGTTTGTCCTGGCGCGCCGCACGGCTGCCGGCTTCGGGTGTCACGTCGGGCGCGTATTTGCCACTGAGTACCCCGCGCGCCAATGGGCTGTAAGGCACGACGCCCAAGCCATAGGCAGCGGCTGCGGTGATCTGCTCGACTTCAGCCTGACGGTTGACGATGTTGTACAGCGGCTGGCTGATAACAGGTTTGTCGACACCCAGGCGTTCGGCCAGGCGAATCACTTCGGCGATACGCCAGCCCCGGTAGTTGGACAGCCCCCAGTGGCGGATTTTGCCTTGGCGGATCAGGTCGCCAATCGCCGACACGGTGACCTCCAGCGGTGTGCCGTGGTCCTCACGGTGCAGGTAGTAGATATCCAGGTAGTCGGTGTCCAGGCGTGTCAGGCTCGCTTCCAACGCATTGAACATGCGCTTGCGGCCCAAGCCACTGCGGTTGGGCAAACCGTCTGCCGGGCCGAAACCGACTTTGGACGCCACCACCCAATCCGCCCGATTGCGGGTGATCGCTTCGCCGACGATTTCCTCGGAGCGCCCGCCGGTGTAGACGTCGGCCGTGTCGATAAAATTGATGCCCTGGTCCCAGGCCTTGTCGATGATGCGCAGCGAGTCTTGTGTGTTGGTCTGCTCGCCAAACATCATGGTGCCCAGGGTCAGTGCGCTGACCTTCAACCCGGACTGGCCCAATGTGCGGTAAATCATGCAAAGCTCCTCATGGCAGGTAAACGTTACCCATGCAATACCAGACTCGGCAGCTCTGGAACAAGCCCTGCGCGTGTTTCTTCATGGATTGAGCAAGGCCTGGCAACGCTGCTGTAAAAAGCCATGCAGCACTTTCACCCGTTCCGACACTTGCAGGCGGTGTGGGCACATCAGGTTGAACGGTGTGGGCTCGCCTTGCCAGTCGGGCAGCAACGGCACCAGCCGCCCGGCCTTGATATCACCGGCAATATCGAGGTTGGCCTTATAAGCGATGCCGTGGCCTGCCAGCGCCCAGCGCCGCACGATTTCACCGTCATCGCTCAGGTAGTCGCCCGACACCTCCACCTCCTGCAGCAAGGCACCCTGGCGAAAGTACCAGGTGCTATTCGCCTGCCCACGGCGCATGTAGCGCAACGTGCTGTGCTGCGCCAGGTCAGCCGGCGTGCGCGGTGTGCCATGGCGCGCCAGGTAGTCGGGGCTGGCGCAGGGGATGCGATGGTGGCCAGGCACCACAGGCAACGCCACCAGGCTGGAATCCCTTGGCACACCAAAGCGCAGGGCGATGTCGACGGTGTCACGAAACAAATCCGCGTTGCTGTCGTTGAGCAGCAACTGCAGGCGGATAGTCGGGTGTTCGAGCTTGAACTCATCCAGCCAACCCAGCAGTACGTTACGGCCGAAGTCCGAAGGTGCCGCCAGTTGCAATAACCCACTCAAGCTCTGGCCTTGTTGCTTGATCGCCTGTTCACCTTCGGCCAGCGCTTCGAGGGCCACCCGCACGCTGTCCAGGTAGCGTCGGCCTTCTTCGGTCAGGCGCATGCTGCGCGTCGAGCGGGCGAGCAAGCGGATGCCCAGCCGGGTTTCCAGGCGCTTGAGCGCAATACTTGCCGCCGCCGGGGTGAGGTTGAGGCTGCGCGCCGCCGCCGACAGGCTGCCGGTGTCGGCGGTACGCGCGAACACTTCAAGGTCCAGGGTCGAGCTCATTTGTAAAAATCCTTTAAAGATCTTGTCGTTTTACCGGGATTTTTCGCCGATTGCCAAGCTGAGAAGATCAACGCTCACTTTCTTAGCCAGGTAACAACCCCATGACATCTTCCCTCAGCGGTAAAACCGTCATCGTGATCGGCGGCAGCAGCGGCATCGGCGCCGCCGTGGCCGAGGCCGCCACCGCCCGTGGCGCGCAGGTGGTGCTGGCCGGGCGCCGTTTGACCTCCGGTGTCGACAATGGCGTACGCAGCGAACCCGTCGACGTAACCGACAGCGCTTCGTTGCAACGGTTGTTCGAAACGGTCGGGCGCTTTGATCATCTGGTGTTTACCTCCGGCCCGTCGGTGCGGGCCAAACCGTTGATCGAGACGGACCTGGACGAGGCCCAGGACAATTTCAACGTGAAACTCTGGGGCGCCTTACGTGCGATCCAGCAGGCACTGCCATTTTTGGCTGAGCACGGCAGCATCAGCCTCACCTCGGGCCAGTTGGGCCGTAAGTTAATGGCAGGGCAGTTCATCAAGACGGGTATCAATGCTGCGACTGAAGCGTTGGGCAAGCAGTTGGCAAAAGAATTGGCACCACGGCGCGTCAACGTGATCAGCCCCGGCGTGATCGACACGCCAGCGTATGCCGGGTTGGCAGAAGAGCAACGCTTGGCGATGTTCGCTAAGGCCGGAGGGGCGTTGCCGGTGGGGCGAGTGGGGCAAGCAGAGGAGGTCGCGTCAGGGTATGTGCTGGCCATGGAAAATGGCTTTATAACCGGCGCCGTGTTGGATATCGACGGCGGCGGCCTGTTGTAAACACAGAATAGAAATGTGGGACCTGCTTGTGTGGGAGCTGGCTTGCCTGCGATGGCATCAACTCGGTGTACCTGATACACCGAGGTGTCTGCATCGCAGGCCAGCCAGCTCCCACAGAGGCCGCGCTATACCTTCAAGGTACGCGTCATGCGCAACGCCAGCACACTGCCGGCCACGATCACCGCCGCCAGCAAGTACAACGCCATGTCCGTCGACCCGGTGGCATCCTTCACAAAGCCGACGATATACGGGCTCAGGAACCCCGCCATCTGGCCCATGGAGTTGATCAACGCCAAACCGCCAGCCGCCGCACCCGCACTGAGCAGGGCAGTGGGCACCGGCCAGAACATCGGCAGGCCGGTAAGGGCGCCCATGGTGGCGATGGTCAGGCCGAGAATCGCAAGGGCCGGGGTGGTGGCGAAGTTCACCGCAATCACCAGGCCAATCGCGCCCATCAACATCGGTACCACCAAGTGCCAGCGACGTTCCTTGCGCAAATCGGCGGAGCGGCCCACCAGCAGCATGAACACGGCGGCCAGCAGGTAAGGGATCGCACTCAGCCAGCCAATCACCAGGTTATCGCTGAAGCCCAGGTTCTTGATGATCGACGGCAGCCAGAAGTTGATGGCGTACACGCCGCTCTGGATGCAGAAGTAGATCAGCCCGAACGCCCAGATCGCCGGGTTCTTGAACACTTCGCCGAGCGAATCGGTGGTGGTTTTCGGCTTGTTGGCCAAATCCGTCGCCTGATCGGCTTCCAGCACCGCACGCTCATGGGGCGTGAGCCACTTGGCGTTGGCAAAGCTGTCGCTGAGCAGGAAGTAGGCGAGGGCGCCGAGTATCACGGTGGGAATGCCTTGCAGCAGGAACATCCACTGCCAGCCCGCCAGGCCGCCCTGGCCCGCGGCGAAGTGGTTGAGGATCCAGCCGGAAAACGGGCTGCCCAGCAGGCCGGACACCGGAATTGCCGACATGAACAACGCCATGATCCGCCCACGGCGAAAGGTCGGGAACCACTGAGAGAGGTACAGCACCACGCCGGGGAAGAACCCGGCTTCTGCGGCACCGGTCAGCAGGCGCAAGCCATAGAAGTGGCTGGGGGTGGTGACGAACAGCAGGCACGTGGAAAGTGTGCCCCAGACAATCATCATCAGCGCAATCCAGCGCCGTGGGCCGAATTTGGTCAGCGCCAGGTTGCTCGGCACGCCGCACAGCACGTAGCCGATAAAGAAGATCCCGGCACCGAGGCCGTATACCGTTTCGCTGAATTTCAACGCATCGAGCATCTGCAACTTGGCAAAGCCAACGTTCACCCGGTCAAGGTAGTTGAACAAGTAGCAGATAAAAATGAAGGGGATCAGGCGCAGGGTAATGCGCTTGTAGATGGCGTTTTTATCGTCATCGGTGGCCAGTGTGGCAGCGGCGCTCTGTGACATGGCAGTCTCTCTTTATTATGATTTTTCGCGATGCGAGGGTAACGTTGATCGCCCAAAGAGTCTCGGCCACCTTGCTGGGTGCTGTCTTTGTGCCCGCGCACAGTCAAGCGGGCTTTGCGCTGTGCTTCTGTACAACCCCGCCTTTAAAGGAACTTAGCCCCATGTTCGAGCTGGATCATGACCTGGCGCAGGATATCGTCAATCGCACCATGGCGATCCTGCCCTATAACGTCAATGTCATGGACAGTCAGGGCCTGATTCTCGGCAGTGGCGAACCGGAGCGAATCAACACCCAGCATGAAGGCGCGCAATTGGTGTTGGCCAACGGCAGGGTCGTGGAAATCGATGGCCAGACCGCCAAACACCTGAAAGGTGTGCAGCCCGGCATCAATTTGCCGTTGATGCACGACCAGCGCCTGATCGGCGTGCTGGGCATCACCGGCGAGCCTGAGGTGTTGCGCACCTACGCGCAACTGGTGCGCATGACTGCCGAAATGCTGGTCAGCCATCGCCATCAACAAGCCGAGCAGCAGTGGCGGCGCCAACGCTGTGATGATCTGCTGGCCTTGCTGCTGGCCGACAGCGGTGACTCACCGCGCCTGGTCGATGAAGCCCGGCAGTTGGGGCTCAAACCCCAGCTGGCCCGCACGCCCTACCTGTTCGAACTGGGTGCAGGCCAATCAGCGGAGGCCTTGAGTGCCTGGTTGAGCAGCCGATTCCCGGACAGTTGGTGCGTCAGTTCTGCACAGTTTTCCTTGCTGTGGTGCAGGCCTGCGGCGACACCAGTGGATAACCCAAAACTGCTGGAAAAACTTCAGGGCCTGGGCTGGAAGGTCTTGCGCGTGGCGGTTGGCGGGCAGGCCGATGGCTTGGCCGGGTTGCGCCGCTGTTACCGCCGCGTCACAGACTTGCTGGCCTATGGTCGCGATATCCTGCCGCAAACGCAGCTGTTGACCCTCAATCGCTACCGCCTGCCGGTGATGCTCTGGCGCCACCGCAACGACGACGCCCTGGACGAATTGCTCAACCCCTTGCGCAAAGTCCTGGCCAAGGACGCCAACGGCCAGTTATTGGCTACTTTGCGCAGTTGGTGTGAACACGACGGCCAAAGCCAGGCTTGTGCCGATGCCCTGGGCATTCACCGCAACAGCCTGCGTTACCGCATGGAACGCATTGCCGAACTCAGCGGCGTCGACCCGCTGACCCTCGACGGCATGCTCGCGCTGTACCTCGGCGTACAGCTATTGCCCCAGGCTTTGTCGGAATGAACAACAAACCTCACCGGCACTTGTGCATCGGACCGGCGTCATTGCCGATGGCAACTGGCAGCATGGGCGTTATAAAAATCGGAGAAAGCCCATGAAAATCATCATCGCCCCCGACTCATTCAAGGACAGCCTGAGTGCCGAAGGCGTTGCCCAGGCGATTGCCGATGGGCTCGTTCAGGTATGGCCGGATGCACAGTTAATCCAGTGCCCAATGGCCGACGGCGGTGAGGGCACGGTGGATGCGGTACTCGCCGCCTGCAACGGCGAACTGCGTCGCGAAACGGTGCGCGGGCCCCTGGGGGAGGCAGTCGAAGCACGCTGGGGCTGGCTTGCAGCCAGCCACACCGCAATGATCGAAATGGCCGAAGCCAGCGGCTTGCAACGCGTACCGCCTGGCCAGCGTGATGCGTGCATCAGCAGCACATTCGGCACCGGCGAGCTGATCCGCGCAGCCCTGGATGCCGGTGCGCAACGCATCATCCTGGCGATCGGCGGCAGCGCCACCAACGACGGTGGGGCAGGCGCGATGCAGGCGCTCGGCGTGCAGTTGTTCAACGCCCAGGATCAGGCCCTTGCACCGGGCGGCCTGGCCTTGGCCGGGCTGACGCGTATCAGCCTGGAGCACCTGGACCCACGTTTGGCCCAGGTGCGGTTTGAAATCGCCGCCGACGTGAATAACCCGCTGTGCGGGCCGCACGGCGCGTCGGCCATTTTTGGCCCGCAAAAAGGCGCTGACCCACAGCAAGTCGAACAACTTGACGCGGCGCTCGGGCACTTTGCCGATCACTGTGCCCAGGTTCTGCCCAAAGACGTACGCGATGAGCCGGGCAGCGGTGCGGCCGGCGGTCTGGGGTTTGCCGCCAAGGCCTTTCTCGGGGCGCAGTTCCGTGCGGGCGTGGAGGTGGTCGCCGAGTTGGTGGGCCTGGACGCGGCCGTGTGTGGCGCGGACCTGGTGATCACTGGCGAGGGCCGCTTTGATGCCCAAACCCTGCGTGGCAAAACACCTTTTGGCGTGGCACGGATTGCTCAGCGTCATGGCGTGCCGGTCATCGTGATCGCCGGCACCTTGGGCGAAGGCTATGAGCACATGTACGCCCATGGTGTGGACGCCGCGTTCGCCTTGCCGTGCGGCCCCATGAGCCTGGAGCAGGCGTGCAGCGAGGCGCCGCGTTTGCTGCGTGAGCGCACGGTGGACATTGCGCGGGTATGGCGCACGGCGCTCGGCCAGCGTGGTTGACATGTGGGAGCTGGCTTCCACAACCGTCAGCCCCTAGCCAGCATGCCGCCTCGGCCCCTACACTGGCCGGCCACTTGTCTTTCAAAGGATGAAACACAATGCACGCACCTGAACCCCATATCGTGATCCAGCGCTTTACCGAAGCCCACCTGGAAGGCGTCGCTGCGCTCTATAACGACCCGGCCGTGTGCCGTCAGGTGCTGCAAATGCCTTATCAGTCGGTGGAGTCCTGGCGCAACAAGCTGGCTCTCGATAATGAGCGGCGGCTACAGCTGGTGGCGGTGCATGGCGGCGAGGTGATTGGCCAGCTTGGCCTGGAACAGACCCTGCGCGTGCGGCGCAGCCACGTCGGCTCATTCGGCATGGGCGTGGCGACGGCCTGGCAGGGCAAAGGCGTGGGTTCGCGGCTTTTGAGCGCCGCACTGGAGGTGGCCGACAACTGGATGAACCTGCACCGTGTGGAACTCAGGGTGTATGCCGACAACCAAGCCGCGCAAGGCCTGTACAAAAAGTTTGGCTTCGAGGTTGAAGGCCTGCTGCGCGATTACGCCCTGCGTGACGGCCGGTTTGTCGACACCGTGAGCATGGCGCGCCTGCGCCAGTCGGCTTAATCCTGCAGTGCAAACGCCACCGCAGCCTGCGCATGCAGCTCGGTGGTGTCCAGCAGCGGCAGGTGGCTGTGCTGCGGCTTGATCAGCAGGCCGATTTCCGTACAGCCCAGGATGATCGCCTGGGCACCTCGCGCCGCCAGTGATTCGATCACACGTTGGTAGACCCGGCGTGAAGCCTCGCTGATCACCCCGACACATAATTCCTCATAGATGATGCGGTGTACGGCCTGGCGCTCGTGTGTTTCCGGTACCAGCACGGTCAAGCCCTGCGCGGCCAGGCGGGATTTGAGAAAGTCCTGTTCCATGGTGAACGCAGTGCCGAGCAAACCCACGGTCAACGTACCGGCGTCGACCGCCGCCGTACCTGCGGCGTCGGCAATATGCAGGAATGGAATCGACACCGCCGCTTCGATACGCGGCGCCACCAAATGCATGGTGTTGGTACACAGCACCACACAGTCCGCGCCGCCGGCCTGCAGGCGGCGCGCGGCGTCTTCAAGGATCAGTGCGGTGTCGTCCCAACGCCCGGCATGCTGAGCCTGCTCCACCGGGCCGAAGTCAACGCTGTACATCAACAGTTGCGCCGAGCGCAGCGGCCCGAGTTGGTCACGCACGCGCTGGTTGATGATGCGGTAATACTCGGCGCTGGACTCCCAGCTCATGCCGCCGATAAGGCCGATAGTGCGCATGCGATACTCCGGACAAGGAATGTTGCTTCACCTTACCCATCGGCCACGCATTAGTCATACGCAGTTGCCGGCCAAATCACCGGTGCAGTTTCGCGGGCGGTAATCATACGGCCGGCCGCCGCATCTGCCATGATCATGCCTCGCAACCTGGCTCACCCAAGGAAATTGGCAATGGACGATATACAGCAACTGGGCGAGATGCTTCGTCATTACGCCGACAGCGAAGCGCATAAAAAACAGCAATTTGATCTGCAATCGGCGCGCTGGGCACAAAAGCTGGGTGAGCTGTTCGGGCACATTGAGCAGTGGCTGGAGCCGGTCAAGAGCGTCGGTTTGCTTGAAGTCCAACGTGAAGCTTATGTCGCCAGCGGCCCTGGCCTGCCGGCCGAGAGTTCGACCTTCAAGACCGAGAAGCTCACCGTGCATATCACTGGCAAGGCCGTGGAATTTGTGCCGGAAGTGATGGGGGCAGGCGGCTCGATAGCCGTGTCGGTAATGGGCCTGACAGCCGCGCGACACGGCAGTGTGTCACTGGTGCTGCCGGCGGACAAAAACGATTGGCTGTGGAAGAAAACCAACGGTTTGAAAGACCCGGACACCTTTGCCTTCGATGCCAACTTCCTGGCTGCGCAGCTGCAGAGCCTGATCCCGCGCGATCGCGGCTTTGACGCAGGTTGCAACGCTGTCAAACAGCTCGCTTGAAATAACAGCGATTTTCCCAGAGTTGGCTATACCTACAGCTCAGTGTCTCGACGATGACTGCCAGGGAGTTCAATGATGAAATCAAGGCTAATGATCAGCACGCTGTGCGTTGCAATCGCAATGGTCGGCTGTGCCGGCAAGGTAACGCAACCGGACGAGTATTCAGGCTTTCTCTCGGACTACAGCCACCTCAAAGAGGCGAAGTCGCCTTCAGGGGCCGAGGTGATGCGCTGGGTTGACCCCGACCTGAACCTGAGTAACTACACGGCAGTGTTCATTGAACCGACGCAGTTCTACCCCAAACCCCAAGCCACCGCGAAAATTCCCGACAGCACCCTCAACGGCATCAACACCTATTACAACCAGGCGCTCAAGCGTGAGCTGGCCAAGTCGCTGGCGCTGGCCAGCGCGCCGGGCCCAGGTGTGATCGTGGTGCGCGCGGCCATTACCGCCGTCAGCAGCAAGACTGAAAGCCTCAAGCCCTACGAGTACGTGCCCGTGGCGCTGGTGGCAGCTGCAGTGAGCACCGGCACCGGCATTCGTGACCAGGAAACCACCCTGGGCACCGAGGCGCAGTTCCTCGACGGTGGCAGCGGCAAAGTGATTGCCCAAGTGGTGCGCAAAGGCACCGGCAAGCCGTTGTCCAACGACTCGCAGGTGATGAAGGCCGATGACGTGAAAAGCGTGATCGACGGCTGGGCGTCGGACTTGCATCAGTCCTTTGTGAAGCTCAAAAAGCCCTGACTACTGGCTGTGGCAAGGGCGCAAGCTCCCTCGCCACAGCTTTTAGTCGTGCACGTGATGCTCCCTTGTCGGCCTGATATTTTGAGGCGCGTGCCGCAGCATCACTTAAGCGGTGTCAGTGGCGGCAGCTTCCATTGACCATTGCCCACCTCAGGCTTGGGCAGGTAAATCCGCAGTACGGCGTAAAACGGACCGGGTGGGGCCGGCAACCAGTTGCTCTGTTCGGCTTTTGGCGGCTCGTGGTGCTGCAGGGCCAGGGTCAGGCCGCCGTCGGCGTCCCGCTTGAGGTTGGGCAGCATCGCTGAGTTGATCAGGTAGCGCTTCTTGAGGTTGGGCGCCAACAGCTTGGTCTTGGCGTCGTACATGGTCAGCGACCAGAACGCATCGGCCGGTGGCAGTTGGTCCTTGGCAAAATGTACGGTGTAGCTGTGACGTGCGCCGTTGGCCGGTTTGCCTTCGCTGTCGACGAAGTAGGTCATGTAGATGGCTTCGTCGGTGGAGTTGCCGAAAATCCCCAGGTTGGCGCCGGCGTAGCGGTACAGGTAGTTGTTTTTCAGGCGGTCACGGCTGCCGAACAGGTCGCTGCTGGTGACTTGGTGGGTATCGACCTTGTCTTTCTTGAACGCAGCAAACTCGGCGCGGCCATCGGCGATCCCGTCTTCCAGGGCTTTACGCTGTTCAGTGGTCAGGTCCTTGACCTTGAAGGGCGCGCCGGGGGCGATACCAATCTTGGCAAAGCGCGCCATCAGGTCTTTTTCACTGTCCTGGGGCGCGGCAAAGGCCAGCATGAAGTTCAGGTAGCGAAACAGCTGCGGGCCTTCGGTCATGGTTGCCATGGGTTTGGGCCATTCGATCTTCGCCACTTTGGCCGGCGCAGGCTGCTTCACGTAGGCACTCAGCGGCTGCACTTTGTAGCCATTCTGGATCTGCTTGACCTTGTTCAGGTCCTTTTCATCAAACAGCTGCGTGCGGTACAGCGCATAGGCGATGTTGCTTTCGCTGTAGATCACGCGGTCGACGTCGACAGGCTGCTGACCTTTCCAGTCGGGCCCGGCGATCATGTAGTGGCCACCATTGTTGCCGGTGCTGCGAGTGCCCAGGTAGGCGATATTCTGCGTGTAGAGGTCGATCAACTGCACCGAGTAGTAACGGTTGTCGTCGATTTTGGGCAGGGTCAGTACCAGCGGCTCTTTGCGCAGGTCCATCCATACGAAAGAGTAGGGCGTGTCCGCGTTCGGGGTGACGAAGGCAGTGTCCCTGGGCGTGAACACCTGGGCGGTATTGCCGATATGGTTGAACGGCGCCTTGTAGTTGGCACCGCCTTTGTCGACGGCCTGGGTGTAGAGCGTCTTGTACATCTCCACTACCGGGTAGCCGTACAGGTAGGCTTCCTTGGCAATGGCCCGGGCTTCAGTCGGTGTCGCCGTGAAGTCGGCCCAGGCGCCGGTGCTCATGAGTATCGAGAGGCTCGCCAACAGCAGGCGCGTCGGTTTTCCAATCATGTTGTTGCGTCCTTCCTGAGTGCTTTATAGAGGGCGTGGGATCAAAGCGCCGAGTTTCCTGTTTTATTGGCCGAACGTCACGTTAATCCCTGCAAACAACGTGAACCGAGCTAATCCATCGCCTTTGCGTGCCACCGTCCATTGCGGCTCGACAAAGGCATTGACGATAGTGCTGCCGGCTTTCCAGGCCTTGCCTGCGCCCACGCCGATGGAAAGGTAGCAGGCATTCAGACTTGCCGGCTGACCAAACGCATCAGTTTGTGGGTGTGGGGATGTTCACGGTTTAGCGCGGGACGAAAACGCCGCAGGTTTCGGGCTCAAGCAGCGGGCAACATCGATTTGACCTTGTCACGCAGTTGGTCAATGGAGAACGGCTTGGCGATCACTTGCATGCCTGCGGGCACATCGATGTTATCGGCATAACCGCTGGCGAACAGAATCGGCAGGGCGGGGCGAAGCTCGCGCACGTTAGTGGCCAGTTGCTTGCCGTCCATGTCCGGCAGGCCCACATCGGTCATCATCAGGTCGATGGGCTGGTCGGTGTTTTTAACAATCTTGAGGGCCTCTTCGGCGTCGGCAGCTTCAACCACCGAGAACTCCAACTCTTCAAGTACATCGACGATCAGCATGCGCACGATGGCGTCGTCTTCGACTACAAGGATGGTGGAGGGGGCAGCGCACATAAGGGGAATTCCTGAAAAATGGAAAGGCAGGTGTCTGGCGGTGAAAGGCCGTTCTCTACTGAGTCACGGCCCTCTCGGCAAGTTCCATTGGCGGGGCATTGTGAAGGGAATGGATGCAAATGTCGCGTGGCATGCACGGCGGCGCGCCGAGCGCGCAAAGCGTCAATGACAGGCTACAAGCGGGCCATTGACGCCACGGGCTTCAAGTCAAAGTGTGGTGTTGAACAGGGCATACGGTTTGTTGTAGGGCACCGTCATAATAAAGTTTCCTTCGCTGAATTCGCTGATGTTGTACTCCGGCACGCCTTTGGTAATGGCCACCGGATCAAGCGTGCCCGCCGTCTTCCCGCTGTTCAGGGAGACTTCTAACCCTTTTCGCATTGACGCTTCATCAGGAAAGGTTGCAATACCGAAGTTTGGATTAAAGAAAAACCATTCCTTCTGGTTGTTTTTATCGAGAGTGACGCCCGCGAGAAGCCCATGATTCTGGGTGCTGATCTTCAGGGACATGGGAGGGGTTGCGGTGCTTAACCGCTCAGCAATGTCGGTATACGGCACTTGGCTGACGCGTTGAGTACCGTGAAACTGCTCACGGAGCACCTGATGCATTTGGTTCAGCTCTTTACGAAAGGCCTGAACCTTGGTGTCGTTAGCATTCCTGGCGGCTTTGAAAAAGTTATTGATGAAGGTGTCCCGCTGGTTGTTCAGAATGGCCAGCGCCATCATATTCACCAGGGCTGCACACTCACCATTGGAGGCCAGGTCTGTTTGGCTGAGGTAAAAGTTCTGCGGCATCATGGTGGCCTTGCCACCTTCGGCCAGTACTTCCGCTTCAAAAGTCTTGAAGCTCTCAAGACTTTGAATGGCCATGCGCCTTTCTATCTCTTTGGCCAATGTGCCGATGGCTTCGGGATTCCCGGCCTTGCTGACGGCCAGGCTTTTTATCTCCGAGACCCTCATGCTCGAGTGATAGCCCGGAATATCGTCGATAACCCCGGAAAGACCTCGAGCGTAAGCGGCTGGATCGCTTTGTCGCGCTGCCTGTAAGGCTTGCCTGAACTGTTCTCCGGTTGCCTTTGGTACGGGAGCGACATAAGTGGCCAGCCAATCTATGAAGTTGTTGTTTATTTCACCGTTGGCGGCGACGGTTGCAGGTTTGAAGTCTAGTAGCCCTGTACCGTAGGGCTGCTGCCTGATCGGATCAAAGGCATACCATTTTCCGTTTTGAAAGGCGGCACCGCTTTCAATGGTCTGCCCGGCGATCTTGTAGGTGCCTGTTGCCACAACGCCATGCTGTTTACTGGCCGCCTTGAGCAGGTCATAACTGCCGGCAGCTCCCTTGAGCATAGTGATGCCCCGAGCGCTTTTAGAGGCCAGAAACTTGACCCCTGTGCCTATGCCTCTCACCAAGTCGTCCATTCCGCTCAGTGGGTTGAACGCACTGATGGCCGCTGCACCGATGATGCGTGCTGCCCGCAAACCCTTCGAAACGGCCGTCACGGTCTTGATGCTGGTGGTAGCCACGCGCGCTGCCGTCGACGCGCCTAGCGTCACGAAACCGAAAGCATCCATTGCCAGGTCTAACCCGGCTTCCAGGTAGTCACCATTCCTGGCGTTAACGATCGCTGACCTGAGCGGGATGAAATTCAGGAAAAAGTCGGTCACTTTCCAATCGTTTTCTCTCTGTTGGTCGAAGCTGGTGAAACCTCTGGCCCGCTTGATCACATCCTGATTATCAAGATCGAGATGTTCGACAAAGGCATCGGCGAGGGCCTGCGTCCGAACGCTTGAGAAACTCGAAGGAACGGGTAATGGAATGCCGGCGGACTTGTCCTGGCTGAAGTCTGGCTTAGGATCCCTGGTCGGCGTGAACGGCTCTTTCCTGAAGATGTTGTTGGCATGGCGCTCACGCTGTTCGGTCAATACGCTGGCGGGCACCACGGTGATGGCGCCTTTACTCAGGTCGATCTCATAGACTTTATCGTCCGTCCCGCCTGTGACTTTTACCCACAATGTTTTACTGGTGTGTATCAGTTTATTTTTAGTTGGCGTGATGGGTATCTGGTAGGTTTTATCTTGATAAAACTCGAGCTTTCCATATTCGAAATTCTGCCTGTCAGCGAGCGGAAGGTCGGCCACCAGGGATTTGATCAACTTATCCACGCCTTGCTTGCGTGTGTCGATCGTCTGGGTTAATTGTGCGTTGAATGTCTTATTCACGTCGAAGGTGAGGGATTTGCCTTTAGTCGCTTGGAGAATGCGCGGGTCTTCAGTTTCCCATTTATAGGCGTGCAGCCCGCTCATCACGATATCCAACAGCGAGAACATACCCGCTGGCGCTCGATTCGGATCGTAAAGCGGTTGCGAGAGCGTTTGATTGGAGTCCTTGACCTTCAAGAGCTTTTCTTCAAGAGGCACCGTGTCGCCAAACCGCTCCTTTATCAAGGCTCGGGCCATTTGTTCGCGACTGGGAAATTCGGCGCCTACCTCGTTGGAACCTGCTACCCGCTGGCTTAATTGTCGGTTGAACTCGGTTCTGACTTTCTCAACGTCGTCATGGCTGTAATCACCCTCTGTTTTAAGGCTGATCACATTATTGACAACGCCCCAATCGAGCAACGCCGCTTGCTGGGCCTGCGCGGTGACGGAAGGATCCTGCAACGTGGCGTTTTCAGCTGCGAGCATGACCTGGGCAAACGTCATGCTCGATACTTTTCCCGGCGTCTGGGCTTCAATAGCCGCCACTGCGATCGACAAGTTGACCCATGCCACGCTGCCGTAGGTGACATTGGCGGGGATGTCCTTGACCAGCAGCGCGGGTGCCTTTCTTGCCAATAACAAGTAGGCACCCGCTTTGGCCATCTCGGGGGTGGTTTTGCCGCTTTCAATCAAGTGTTGGGTCAACCCCTCTTTTACAACCGAGAGTGGTTGCCCCCAATGCGCTCGCTGCGCCAGATCGAAGCCGGCCACCTTGTTTCGATGCGGTGCAGTGACGGACTCCGGGTCCAGCAGCGCATTGATCGCGGCCAATGTGTAGTCATTCACACTGGTCTGTGTGGCGATTCCGTTCAATCGGGTCTGCAATGCCAGCCCGAACGCTTGTGCGCGAGGCGAACTGACGATGGCTTCCAGGGCTTTGGCGGGATCGTCTGACGCCTGACCCGTGAGCGGCTGGTTGCTGTTCAAATACTCCAGCACACCCTGGCTTGCGCCCAAATGAGGTGGGTTTGGATGGCGGTTGGCGTACTGAACAGCGGCGTTCTGCAGCGCGCGTTGCTCAGTGCCACTCAGGGGCTGCGGCCACGACAGGCCACCGCCAAAGTTGCCTAAAGGGTGTTCCTGAGCCCGGTTAAGGACCGCATGGGCAAGGCCGACCAGGCCAGTATGGGTGCTTGGCGCAGACAAACCCATCGACTGGATGTAGGTCTCCAGGGTAACCGTACTGCCAGCCTCTGACGGGTAGCCTGAATCGGGATGAATATCCATCGGTGTGGTTCGCAATGCCGTCAGGATTGCAGGCACAGTGGCGTCGATGCCCAGACGTGTGGCGATGTCACGCAGCTTTTGCCCTAAAGACTGCAAATTCTGTTTGCGTCCAAGTTCCGTTTTAAGGTCACCTGACGGCGGGTGGGATGCAGGCGCGTGAGCTTGGGTTGATGCGGGCCGTGTTTGAGTGGTTGGGTGGGGGTTTGACGACAAGGTGTTAATGGGGGCTGGGGCAGGTGCGGGAGTTTCGAGGACAAAAGGACTGGGGTTGTCTGCAATTGTGCGGGTAGGGGCGGTTATGCTCATTGGAGTTACCTTGGTGGGTCAAAAAAGACGCCTTCCAAAAGATCTTCCGTGTTCCTGAGGCGCTATCCTGAGTGCCGCCCCCCTTCACCTACGTTCCGCCGCATCTGTGTGCACGTGTGTAAGTGATCTAATGAAACCGGCCCGAATTGGCGCGAAACTCAGTCGCGGCCTGTAGGCAAACGCTTCAAAACAACGCACAAACATAGCCTTGGCCACTGCTATTCGGGCAAACTCCCCCTTTTTCCGCACTTGGCCAAGGCATGCCCATGACTCCCGCGTCGTCCGTCGATGAAAAGAGCTTCCGTACCCTGCTGAGCCGAAACGTCGCGTTACCTTTGGGCGTCGGCGTGCTCAGCGCGGTGTTTTTCGTTTGCCTGATCACTTATTTGCTGTCGGTGATCCAGTGGGTGGAGCACACCGACCGGGTTATCAATAACCTCAATGAGTCGTCCAAGCTCACAGTGGACCTGGAAACCGGCCTGCGCGGTTTCCTGATCACCGGCGACGAGCATTTCCTCGACCCTTACGAAGTGGCCAAGCCGCGCATCATTGGTGACCTGCACAACCTGCAGGAGCTGGTGGCGGACAACCCGCAGCAGGTCGATCGCCTCAAGCGCCTGGAGTCGATGCAATACGAGTGGAACAAGTACGCCCAGTCGATGATCGACTTGCAGCGCAACGGCGGCGATTACCGCGGGGCGGTGAAGGCCGGACGCGGCAAGAGCCTGACCGACGCGATCCGCAATGAATACGTGGATGCAGTCGCGATGGAGCAGGCATTTCGCGTCAGCCGCAATGCCGATGTGACCCGCACCACGATTATCAGCGTGACCTTGTACCTGGTTTTTGTACTCGGGTTGAGCGGGTTCCTGGCTTATATCGGAAGAAGAAATTTAGTCGCACTTTCAGACAGTTACAGCGAAAACCTCGCGTCGCAACAGAAGATTGCCCGGCGCCTGGAGCAACAGGCCTGGCTGCGTAACGGCCAGACCGAACTGGCCGAACAGGTGCTCGGCCAACTGACCCTGAACATGCTGGGGCGCAATATCCTGCAGTTTTTTGCCCAATACATGGGGTCGGCGGTTGCAGCACTCTACGTGCGCGAAGAACACGGCGGCCTCAAGCGCGTGGCCACCTACGGGTTTTCCCGCGAGCAAGAGCAAAAAGAACAGGCGATCTACAGCGATGAGGGCATTGTCGGCCAGGCGGCCCAGCTTGATCGCCTGATCCGTCTGGACGATGTGCCGGTGGATTACTTCAAGGTCAGCTCCGGCCTGGGCGAAGGTTCGACCCGCAGTGTACTGGTGGTGCCCACCAGTGATGATGACCGCGTCAATGGCGTGATCGAGCTGGGGTTCCTGCGCCCACTGGATGAACGTGACGTTGAGTTGCTGGAACTGATTGCCGGCAATATCGGCACCTCCATCGAAGCCGCGCGCTATCGCCAGCGCCTGCAGGAAGTGCTGGCCGAGACCCAGCAGCTCAATGAAGAGCTGCAAGTGCAGCAGGAAGAGCTCAAGACCGCCAACGAAGAACTCGAAGAACAGTCGCGCATCCTCAAGGAGTCCCAGGCCCACCTGGAAACCCAACAGGCGGAGCTTGAGCAGACCAACGAGCAACTCGCCGAACAGACGCAAATCCTGTCCGATCAACGCGATGCCATGGACCGCAAGAACGTCGAGCTGAACCAGGCCCAACTGGAGCTCGAAGACCGTGCCGACGAGCTGCAGCGCTCCAGCAAGTACAAGTCCGAGTTCCTTGCCAACATGTCCCATGAGCTGCGCACGCCGCTCAACAGCTCGTTGATCCTGGCCAAATTGCTGGCCGAGAACCCGCAGGAAAACCTCAGCGCCGAGCAGGTCAAGTTTGCCGAGTCGATCTATTCGGCGGGCAACGACCTGTTGAACCTGATCAACGATATTCTGGATATTTCCAAGGTCGAAGCCGGCAAGCTGGAAATGCGTCCGGAAAACTCCAGCGTGGCCCGCCTGGTCGATGGCCTGCGCGGGATGTTCGAGCCCTTGGCCGCCGATCGCAAGCTGGGTTTTCAGGTGGACATTCAAGCGGACGCGCCGCCGATGCTGTTCACCGACCGCCAGCGCCTGGAGCAGATCCTCAAAAATCTGCTGTCCAACGCGGTCAAGTTTACCGAGCAGGGCGATGTCAGCCTGTCGGTGTCCCGTGCGCCAGGGGAGGGCGTTGCCTTTACCGTGCGCGACTCGGGCATCGGCATCGCGCTGGACCAGCAGGAAAGCATCTTCGAAGCCTTCCGTCAGGCCGATGGCACCACCAACCGCCGTTACGGCGGCACTGGCCTGGGCCTTTCGATCTCCCGTGACCTGGCGAGTTTGCTCGGCGGTTATATCAGCGTGACCAGCGAGCCGGGCAAGGGCAGCGTGTTCACCCTGGTACTGCCGGAACATTATGTAGAGCGCGAGGAGGGTGCCGCGCCGATCGAGGCGCCACGCCAGGCGGTGGCGGCGCCGGCGCCCAAGCCCATGGCGATTTCACCGCTGCCGGTGGCCGATGCCAAACAGATTCCGCGCTTTGCCGACGACCGCGACAAGGCACCGTTCGCCACGCGCTGCATCCTGGTGGTGGAAGACGAACCCAACTTTGCCCGCATCCTTTTCGACCTGGCCCACGAACTGGGCTACCACTGCCTGGTCGCCCACGGCGCAGACGAAGGCTACAGCCTGGCCGAGGAGTACATCCCGGATGCGATCCTGCTGGACATGCGCCTGCCTGACCATTCCGGCCTGACCGTGTTGCAACGCCTCAAGGAACACGCCAATACTCGCCACATTCCCGTGCACGTGATCTCCGTCGAAGACCGCGTCGAAGCCGCCATGCACATGGGCGCCATCGGTTATGCGGTGAAGCCGACCACCCGCGAAGAGCTCAAGGACGTGTTTGCGCGCCTGGAAGCCAAGCTGACCCAGAAGGTCAAGCGCGTGCTGCTGGTGGAGGACGATGACCTGCAGCGCGACAGCATTGCCCGCCTGATCGGCGACGATGACATCGAAATCACCGACGTAGGCTACGCCCAAGCAGCCCTGGACCTGCTGCGCACCAACATCTACGACTGTATGATCATCGACTTGAAGCTGCCGGACATGCTCGGCAATGAGCTGCTCAAGCGCATGGCCACCGAAGATATCTGCTCGTTCCCGCCGGTGATCGTGTACACCGGGCGTAACCTGACCCGTGACGAAGAAGCCGAGCTGCGCAAGTATTCGCGCTCGATCATCATCAAAGGCGCACGCTCACCTGAACGCTTGCTGGACGAAGTGACGCTGTTTCTGCACAAAGTCGAATCCCAGCTGTCCCATGACCGCCAGAAGATGCTCAAGACCGCCCGCAGCCGCGACAAGGTCTTCGAGGGGCGCAAGATCCTGTTGGTCGACGACGATGTGCGTAACATCTTCGCCCTGACCAGTGCCCTGGAGCACAAAGGCGCGGTGGTGGTGATCGGGCGTAATGGCCATGAAGCCATCGACAAACTCAATGAAGTCGAGGACATCGACCTGGTGCTGATGGACGTGATGATGCCGGAGATGGACGGTTACGAGGCAACTGCCTTGATCCGCCAGGACCCGCGCTGGAAGAAACTGCCGATTATTGCGGTGACGGCCAAGGCCATGAAGGACGATCAGGAACGCTGCCTGGCGGCAGGCTCCAACGATTACCTGGCCAAGCCGATCGACCTGGACCGGCTGTTCTCGCTGATTCGCGTATGGCTGCCGAAGATGGAACGCATTTAAGTGGAGCACGTTTTCTTGGAAAAAAGCAGCGACATTGAGCTGCGCCTGCTGATTGAGGCGATTTACCTCAAGTACAGCTACGACTTTCGCGACTATTCCGGCGCGTCCGTCAAGCGCCGCGTGGCCCACGCACTGCGCCAGTTCGATTGCGCGACCATTTCTGCGCTACAGGAGCGGGTGTTGCATGATCCGACGGCCTTTATGCAGTTGCTGCAGTTTCTGACGATCCCGGTAAGCGAGATGTTTCGCGACCCGTCGCACTTTTTGGCGATTCGCCGGGAAGTGGTGCCGCTGCTCAAGACCTACCCCTCGATCAAAATCTGGATCGCCGGGTGCAGCACGGGCGAGGAGGTGTACTCCATGGCAATCCTGCTGCGCGAAGAGGGCTTGCTCGACCGCACCATCATTTATGCCACCGACATTAATCCGGCGTCCCTGGACAAAGCCAAGCAAGGGATTTTTTCCCTGGAGAACGTGCGTGCCTACACCGCCAATTATCAGCAGGCGGGCGGCCAACGTTCATTTGCCGACTACTACACAGCGGCTTACGATTACGCGATCTTCGACAAGACGCTGCGCGAGAACGTGACCTTTGCCGATCACAGCCTGGCTACCGACAGCGTCTTTTCAGAAACTCAATTAATTTCATGTCGCAACGTATTGATTTATTTCAATAAAAAGTTGCAGGATCGAGCGTTCGGGTTGTTTCATGAGTCGCTGTGCCATCGCGGCTTTCTGGTGCTGGGCAGTAAGGAAACCCTGGATTTCTCCGCCTACAGCAAGCAATTCGAACCCTTGGTCAAACAGGAACGGATCTACCGAAAATCATGAGCGACGCCGCAACTAACCCGCCACGCGGGATTGAAGCCATCGTCGTCGGCGCTTCCGCCGGCGGTGTTGAGGCGTTGCTGACGATTTTCGGTACGTTGCCTGACACCTTCGGCTTACCGATCATTGCCGTGCTGCACCTGCCGGACGAGCGTCGCAGCCAGTTGGCCGAAGTCTTTGCGCGGCGCCTGAGCATTCCGGTGCAAGAAGCACGCGACAAGGAAACGATCGCGCCAGGCACCCTGTATTTCGCCGGCCCCGGCTATCACCTGTCGGTAGAAAGCGACCGCAGCCTGTCGATGAGCCAGGAAGACCGCGTGCATCATTCGCGGCCGGCCATCGATTACCTGTTTGCCTCGGCTGCCGACACCTACGGCAACAGCCTGCTGGCGATTCTGCTGACCGGCGCCAACCAGGATGGCGCGCGTGGCCTTGCCCACGTCAAAGACTCGGGTGGCACCACCATCGTCCAAGAGCCCACAGAAGCGCGTATCGCCGTGATGCCCCTGGCGGCGCTGGCCTTGCACACACCTGATCATATTCTCACCTTGAGCCAGATTGGTTCACTGCTGGCTTCCCTGGAATCTTCCCCATGTTAAGTACTGTCCAGGCCAAACTGCTGATCGTCGACGATCTGCCGGAAAACCTGCTGGCCCTTGAAGCGCTGATCAAGCGCGAAGATCGCCAGGTCTTCAAGGCATTGAGCGCTGACGAGGCCTTGTCACTGTTGCTGGAGCATGAGTTCGCCATGGCGATTCTCGATGTGCAGATGCCCGGCATGAACGGTTTCGAGCTGGCCGAACTGATGCGCGGCACCGAAAAGACCAAGAACATCCCGATTGTGTTCGTCAGCGCCGCCGGCCGCGAACTCAACTATGCGTTCAAAGGCTATGAAAGCGGCGCAGTGGATTTTTTGCACAAGCCGCTGGATATCCACGCGGTGAAGAGCAAGGTCAATGTGTTCGTCGACCTGTACCGCCAGAGCAAGGCGATGAAACAGCAAGTCGAAGCCCTGGAGCGCAGCCGCCGCGAGCAGGAGCTGCTGCTGACGCGCCTGCAGGCCACCCAGGCCGAGCTTGAGCAGGCCGTGCGCATGCGTGACGACTTCATGTCGATCGTTGCCCACGAAGTGCGCACACCGCTCAACGGGCTGATCCTCGAGACCCAGTTGCGCAAGATGCACCTGGCGCGGGATAACGCCGCCGCGTTCACCCTGGACAAGATGCACGCCATGGTCGACCGCGACGAGCGCCAGATCCAGAGCCTGATCCGCCTGATCGAAGACATGCTCGACGTGTCGCGCATCCGCACCGGCAAACTGTCGATTCGTCCGGCGCGCTTCGACCTGGCGCAACTGGTGCGCAACCTGGTGAAAAACTTCGAGCCGCAAGTGGCATCCGCCGGTTCTTCGATGCACTTGGTGGCCGATGAACCGGTGGAGGGCAATTGGGATGAGTTCCGTATTGAACAAGTGGTCACCAACCTGTTGACCAACGCCCTGCGTTACGGTGCCAAAAGCCCGGTGGATGTGCGTGTGTACACCGAACACGGTGAGGCGCGCGTCGAGGTGCGTGACCGTGGCATCGGCATCAGCGCAGACAACCAGAAGCGTATTTTCCAGCAATTCGAACGCGTTTCGGCCAGCCACGTCGCGGCGGGTCTGGGCCTGGGGCTGTTTATTTCCGAGCAGATCGTGACGGCCCATGGCGGCACCATCGAGGTCGAGAGCCAGATAGGCGAGGGCGCGCTGTTCCGGGTGTGCCTGCCACTTGGAGAGCCGCAATGAAATCAATCGTCAGCTCGACGCAACCTCTGCGTGACCCCATGGTCGTACTTGCAGCAACTGACCGGACAAAGGCTTCCCATGAGTGAAGATGCACAAGATGTCGTACTGATCGTCGAAGACGACGAATCCATTATGTTTGTGCTGGGTGAATACCTGGCAGGCCTTGGCTACCGGGTACTGAAGGCGATCGATGGGGAGCAGGCCTTCGAGATTCTGGCCACCAAGCCGCACCTGGACCTGATGGTCACGGATTACCGCCTGCCGGGCGGGATTTCCGGCGTGCAGATCGCTGAGCCTGCGATCAAGCTGCGACCTGAATTGAAAGTGATCTTTATCAGCGGTTACCCGCAGGAGATCCTCGACTGCAACAGCCCGATCACGCGCAATGCGCCGATTCTGGCCAAGCCGTTTGATCTGGATACCTTGCAAGAGCATATCCAGCGCCTGCTGGCCTGAATCACCAGGGCTGCCTGGCAGCAGCCCTATTGCTTGATCATCTCCCGCACCTTCGCCGTCAACAAATCGAAGGTAAACGGCTTGGTGATCAACTGCATTCCCGGGTCCAGGAACCCCCCGCGCACCGCCGCATGCTCGGCGTAGCCAGTGATAAACAAGACCTTGAGTTCCGGGCGCAATTGCCGCCCGATTTCTGCCAGTTGCCGCCCGTTCATGCCGGGCAGGCCCACATCACTGATCAGCAGGTCAATACGCTGGTCGGATTGGATGATCGGCACGGCGGTATTGGCATCGCCGGCCTCGACAAAGGCATAGCCCAATTCCTTGAGCACAGCGCTGACCAACAGACGCACGGCGGCATCGTCTTCGACGATCAGTACGGTTTCGCCGGCATTGGCGAAGGGCAGCAGCGCCGGGTTGACGACGGCGTCCGCGATGCGCTCACCGACAAAGCGCGGCAGGAACAGGCTGACCGTCGTGCCCTTGCCGACTTCACTGTGGATGGTCACATGGCCATGGGATTGCCGGGCAAAGCCGTAGATCATCGACAAGCCGAGGCCGGTGCCCTGGCCGATCGGCTTGGTCGTAAAGAACGGGTCGAAGACCCGGCCCAACAGGCTTTCGGGAATACCACAGCCGGTGTCGCTGACGCTCAGTTCCACGTAATCGCCTGGCAGCAAGGTGCCATAAGCGGCCGTAAACACATTGTCGAGGTGGCGGTTGGCGGTCTCTACAGTCAGGCTACCGCCGCTGGGCATGGCATCGCGCGCATTGATCACCAGGTTGAGCAGGGCGCTTTCCAGCTGATTGGGGTCGGCCTCGGCGGTCCACAGTTCATCGCTCAGACGCATGTCCAAAGCGATGCTTTCGTTGATACTGCGTTGCAGCAATTCGCCCATGGAACTGACCAGCTGGTTGATCTCCACGGGCTTGGAGTCCAGCGACTGACGGCGTGAAAACGCCAGCAAACGGTGGGTCAGGCCGGCAGCGCGGTTGGCCGAGGTCACGCCCAGGTCGATCAAGCTGTCGAGGTCGTCCAGTTTGCCGCGGGCCACCCGCCGGCGCAGCAGCTCCAGGCTGCCGATAATGCCGGTGAGCATATTGTTGAAGTCATGGGCGATACCACCGGTCAACTGGCCGACGGCCTCCATTTTCTGTGACTGGCGCAACGCTTCTTCGTTGTTGCGCAGTTGCGCCGTGCGCTCTTCAACCTGCTGCTCAAGGGTTTCCAGGGTGCGTTGCAGGCGCAGTTCGCTCTCGCTCAGGTCGATCAGGCGGTCACGCGCTTCGTATTGCCGGCGCCGACCACGCAGGGCAGCACTCACCAGGCTGATCAGGGTCACCGGATGGAAAGGGCGCTCCAGGAAGGTCACGTTGCCCAGCAAACCGCTCAGGTGCGATGAGCCGTTCTGTTCACTGCCGCCATGGTGGGTGAGCAGCACGATGGGCAAGTCGGACCAGGCCGGCTGCTCATGCAGGTAGGTCAGCAGCGGCTCCAGATCGACACCGCGCAGGGCTTCGGCGGCAATCACCAACATACCGACGCCGTGCTCAAGTGCTTCGCAGAGTACGGTCAGGTTGGCGGCAACCATGCCGTTGTAGCCGGCTTCCTTGAGCATCATCAGCGCCAGGGAGCCGTCACGGCCCAGTGGCGCGAGGATAATTGCGCGCTCGGAGACGGGAGAAAGACCGGTCACACGCCCTCTTCCTTGAGCAGGGGAGAACCGGCGCCCATATAAGTCGGGATACCGCGCAGTACGCCCTGGAAGTTGTCCAGAGGCTCGCCCACCGTCAAACCCGTGCTGCCAATACGGTATTCGCGAATAGTGGACTCGTGGGTGCCGGTGCGCTTCTTGATGATCGAAATAGCCCGGCGGACCTTGCCGAGGGCTTCGAAGTAACGCAACAGGATCACGGTATCAGCCAGGTAAGTAATGTCGACGGGAGCCTGCATGTCGCCCACCAACCCATGTTGAGCCACCGTCATGAACGTCGCCGCACCGCGACGGTTCAGGTACAGCAGCAACTCGTGCATATGCAGGATCAGAGAGTTTTCCTCAGGCATCGCCGCCTGGTAGCCGTTGATACTGTCGATAACCACGGTTTTGATCCCACGTTCATCGACGCAACGCCTGACTCGGTGGGAGAACTCGCCGGGCGACAGCTCCGCCGCGTCCACCTGCTCGATCAGCAGGTTGCCGGTGTCTTGCAGCGCGGCCAGGTCAATGCCCATGTTTTTCATGCGCTCGAACAACAGGCCCAGCTCTTCATCGAAAATGAACAGCGCGGCTTTTTCGCCGCGCGACACGGCAGCGGCGGCGAAGATCATCGAGATCAAGGATTTGCCGGTACCGGCAGGGCCGAGGATCAGCGTGCTGGAGCCGGTTTCTACGCCGCCGCCCATCAAGGCGTCCATTTCGCGGATGCCACTGCTCAAGGTCTGACGCACGTAACCACCACGATGTTCGGCGGCCACCAGGCGTGGGAACACGTGGATGCCGTCTTGCATGATGGTGAAGTCGTGAAAGCCGCCACGGTATTTCTGGCCACGGTACTTCACCACGCGGATGCGGCGGCGTTCAGCGCCGTAAGTGGGCGTCAGCTCTTCCAGGCGAATTACGCCGTGGGCCACGCTGTGTACGGTTTTATCCAAAGATTCGGTGGTCAGGTCGTCAAGCAACAATACCGTGGCGTCGTAGCGCACAAAGTAGTGCTTGATGGCCAGGATCTGGCGCCGATAGCGCAGCGAGCTTTGCGCCAGCAGGCGGATTTCCGAAAGGCTGTCGACCACCACGCGGGTGGGTTTGACCCGTTCCACCACTTCAAAAATCTGCCGGGTGGCCTCACCCAGTTCCAGGTCGGAGGAATACAGCAGGCTTTGCTGGTGCTCGGCGTTGAGCAAGCTTTCCGGTGGGGTCAGCTCAAAGATATGAATGTTGTCGTCCAGGTCCCAGCCGTGGGACTTGGCACCTTGGCGCAACTCGCGCTCGGTTTCGGACAGGGTGATGTACAAGGATCGCTCACCGTTTTTCGCGCCGGCTTGCAGGAAGTGCAGCGCTACGGTGGTTTTGCCGGTGCCGGGTTCGCCTTCCAGCAGGAACAGGTGGCTGCGTGATAGCCCCCCGGAAAGAATGTCATCAAGACCTTCGATGCCGGTGGCCGCCTTTTCACTGAACAGCTCTTTGGATGTAGACAAGAAGTGCCCTCGGGTCACGTACATGTAATGGGGGCGCGTCACCTCGGGCGCGCCATATTTACTTGACCGTAGCGGTTTGTGGCGGTTCAACCTGTCGTATAAATCGTGGTGGATTTGTGACCTGCGCCAAAGCGCTGCTTTTGTGTGGGAGCTAAAGCCCTTGCTGTAACGCCGGATCATCCGGGTTCTGTTGTTCCAGCTGCGCCAGCAATACCTGCACATTCTGCAACTGCCCGGTTTCTTTCCAATAGTTGACCAGCAACACACGCGCCTTGCGATTGGCGGGGTGGCGCTGAACGATTTCTTCCAGTTGACGCTGGGCGGCGTCCACTTCTTCCTGGGCGTGCAGGGTGGTGGCGAGGTCGAAACGGTAATCCTGATTGTCGGGCTCAAGCTCCACGGCTTTGGACAGGCCAAGCAGCGCGTACGGCCGCTCCCCATGGTGCAACAGCCACATGCCCAGAGCGTGTTGCAGGTAGGCCGACTCCGGATGCGCTGCCAACTGCCGCGCCAGCAACTGGCGGGACTCGTCGGTCTTGCCCTGTTTATCGAGCAATTCGATCTGCGCCACCACGGCTTGCAGGTTGTCCGGCTGCAGGCGCATGGCCTGCTCCAGTGCATGTTGTGCGTCCGGCAGCAGGGCGCTGTGGATGTACAGGCGCGCCAGCTGAATCCAGCCCTCGGCGGTTTCGGGCTGAGCCTTGAGCTTTTTCACAAACTCATCGAGCACTTGCTGCAAAGGCCCGAAATACAGGCCCAGGGTATCCGGCGACAGGCCGAGCAAGGCATTGGCGGCAGCAAAGCGAACTTCCTGCTCGGGGTCATCCAGCGCCGGGCCAAGCAGCAAGGTGCGCTGGCCGCTGGGCACCAGGCCGACAATGCTGTGAATCGCCGCTTCGCGAACCAATGGCGACTCATCCGCCAGGTCTTTATCTGCCAGCTTCAGCGCTTGGGGGCTTGGGTAATTGGGTAGTTCGGCGTGCAATGCGGCGCGACGTTCCGGCGACAGGTCCGGGCGACCCAGCTGTTGATACAGCACACGGGCGGCGCCGGGTTCGCCGTTGCGCGCCTGCTTCAATGCCTTGGCGTAACCATGGGCAATCGCCGGCGGCACGGCCACCGGAGTGGAACGGGAGAAAAACCAGGTGACCAACACAAGCAACAACAGGGCGCACAGGCCGAGGATGGAATAACGGCGTGACTTTGACATGCAGGCGTCCAAAAGCTGGGGGCAGCTATCGCAAAGCCTCAAGCTTCGGCCAGACCACGACGAGTGTCAAACCCGTATCAGCCGAGCACGTAATCCACCGGTTCCAGGGCAGGGGGCAGGTCGATCTCGCCCAGGGCTTTGATAATCTCGCGCTCCAGGGTGCGCACTATCGCATTGCAGGGCAGATCGTTTTCATCGAAACCGAACGGGTCTTCCAGATCATCACCGATTTCATCCAAACCAAAAAACGTGTAGCTGACGATGGCGGTGAACACCGGCGTCAACCAGCCCAACGGCTCGGCCATGGCGAACGGCAGCAAAATGCAGAACAGGTAAATGGTGCGGTGCAACAGCAAGGTGTACGGGAAGGGCAGCGGTGTGGTTTTGATCCGCTCGCAGGCGGCCTGCACCAGGCTGAGGCTGACCAGCCGGGTTTCCAGCTGGGTGTAGCGCCATTCACTGATCACGCCCTGTTCGGCCAGCCGCGAAAAGCGCGCGCCCAATTGTTGCAGCACGTGGTCGGGGAGATTGGGATGCGCCGGGTCGACAGCCATCCAGGGCGTGATGACGCGGGCTTGATCTTCACGGCGCAGGTGCGCGACCAGGCCGTGGGCAAACCCACACAGCCCACGCAGCAGGCTGGCGCGTTCAGGTGAGTCGCCCAGCACCTGGGTTTCGCGAATCAGCGAGCGCACCTCAATGACCATCTGCCCCAGCTGCTTGCGGCCCTCCCACCAACGGTCGTAGCAGGCGTTATTGCGAAAGCTCATGAAGATCGACAGCGACAACCCCAGCAAGGTAAACGGCGTGGCATTGACCTTGGAGAAGTAGGCCGGGTGCAGAGTCTCCACCAGCACGATCACCGACGCCAGCAACGTGACCATCAGGCTGCGCAAGGCGATGCGCTTGGCAATCGAACCTTTAAGGGAAAACAGGATACCCATGAGGTTGGGTTTGGGACGGACGATCATCGGGACACGGCTTCTTCGGCGGCATAGGCCTGGAGATTAGGAGGTTGCGCCCCGCGCGTCCAATCACTGCGGCTGACCGGCTGATAGGCCGGATCAATGATTAGCCAAACCAGTCAGCCAAGTTGAAGGCTTTGACCATTGCCGCCACCGCGCGCCAGGGCGATTATTTCCACGATTCTCGTCGTGAAAATGTCCTGAAAATAAAAACACACAAGGATTTGGAACCATGCGTGAGTATTTGGCTGCCACCACCGCATTCGATTACCAGCACACCGTCGACGCCGCCCTGTCCGGCAACCTGCAAGCCTTGAATGCCTGCGTGGAGTGTTGCGACCGCCACGCGCTGCCGGGTCGCATTGCGTTGTTTTGGGAAGGCAAGGACGGGCGCAGTGCCAGCGTGACCTTCACCCAATTGCAGGACCAGGCGGCGCGCTTTGCCAATTTCCTTCTGGCCCAAGGCGTGCAACGCGGCGACAAGGTGGCGGGGCTGCTGCCACGCACAGCAGAGTTATTGGTGGTGGTGTTCGCCACGTGGCGTATCGGCGCGGTGTATCAGCCACTGTTTACCGCCTTCGGGCCCAAGGCCATCGAGCATCGGCTGAACAGCTCCGGCGCCGCAGTGGTGGTCACCGATGCGGTCAACCGCGCCAAGCTGGCAGAAGTCGAGGGCTGCCCGACCATCGTCACGGTGGCCGGGGACAAGGGCGAAGGCATCGTGCGCGGCGACTACAGCTTCTGGGCCGAACTGCCGAATTATTCGAATACATGCGAGCCGGTGCTACTGGGCGCAGAAGACCCGTTCCTGCTGATGTTCACCTCGGGCACCACCGGCCCGTCAAAAGCGCTGTCGGTGCCGCTCAAGGCCATCGTCGCGTTCCAGAGCTACACCCGCGACGCGGTGGACTTGCGCCCCGAGGACGCCTTTTGGAATGTCGCCGACCCGGGCTGGGCTTACGGTATCTATTTTGGCGTGACCGGGCCGTTGTCCATGGGCCACCCGATTACGTTCTACGATGGGCCGTTCACCCTGGAAAGCACCTGCCGGGTGATCAATAAATACGGGATTACCAACCTCACCGGTTCACCCACCGCATACCGCCTGCTGATCGCCGGCGGCGAACAGTTCGCGCGCTCGATCAAGGGCAAGCTGCGTATCGTCAGCAGTGCCGGCGAACCGCTGAACCCGGAAGTGATCCGCTGGTTTGCCGACAACCTGGGCGTGGTCATCCATGACCATTACGGCCAGACCGAGCTGGGCATGGTGCTGTGCAACCACCATGGCCTGGAGCATCCCGTGCACGTCGGCTCGGCGGGCTTTGCCTCACCGGGCCACCGCATTGTGGTGCTCGATGATGAGTACCAGGAACTGCCGGCGGGCCAGCCGGGCATCCTCGCCATTGACCGTGAACAGTCGCCGATGTGCTGGTTCGCCGGCTACGACGGGGTAAAGACCAAGGCATTTGTCGGCAAGTATTACCTCAGTGGCGACACCGTGGAGCTGAACCCGGACGGCAGCATCAGCTTTGTCGGGCGCAGTGATGATGTGATCACCACGTCCGGCTACCGCGTAGGGCCATTCGACGTCGAAAGCGCACTGGTCGAACACCCGGCCGTGGTCGAAGCCGCCGTCGTCGGCAAACCCTGCCCGGAGCGCACCGAGCTGGTCAAAGCCTTTGTGGTGCTCAACGAACAGTACCGCGCCACGCCGGAGCTGGCCGAAGAGCTGCGTTTGCACGTGCGCAAGCGCCTGGCGGCCCACGCCTACCCACGGGAAATCGAATTTGTCAGCGACTTGCCCAAGACCCCGAGCGGCAAGCTGCAACGCTTTATTTTGCGTAATCAGGAAATTGCGAAGGCAAAGGCCATCGCCTGATCCACTTTTAAGGAAACAATGATGCAGATTGAAAACAAGGTATTCCTGGTCAGCGGCGGTGCTTCGGGCCTCGGCGCGGCCACCGCTGAAATGCTGATTGCCGCCGGTGCCAAAGTGATGCTGGTCGACCTGAACGCCGACGCCGTGGCGGCCAAAGCCAGGCAACTGGGCGACAACGCCCGCAGCGTTGTGGCCGATATCAGCCAGGAAGCCGCCGCCGAAGCGGCTGTTCACGCCGCCGTTGCAGCCTTTGGCGGCCTGCACGGGCTGGTGAACTGCGCCGGGGTGGTACGTGGCGAGAAGATCCTCGGCAAGAACGGCCCACACGCGTTGGCCAGCTTTGCCCAGGTGATCAACGTCAACCTGATCGGCAGCTTCAACCTGCTGCGCCTGGCGGCGGCGGCCATCGCTGAAACCGAGGCGAATGCCGACGGTGAGCGTGGCGTGATCATCAACACCGCCTCGGTGGCCGCGTTTGACGGGCAGATCGGCCAGGCGGCGTATGCCGCCTCCAAAGGCGCCATCGCCAGCCTGACCTTGCCCGCCGCCCGCGAAATGGCGCGTTTTGGCATTCGCGTGATGACCATTGCTCCGGGCATTTTCGAAACCCCGATGATGGCCGGCATGACCGCCGAAGTGCGCGATTCACTGGCCGCGGGCGTGCCATTTCCGCCGCGTTTGGGCAAACCGTGCGAGTACGCCGCGCTGGTACGCCACATCATCGAAAACAGCATGCTCAACGGCGAGGTGATCCGTCTCGACGGCGCCTTGCGCATGGCCGCCAAGTAAGGAGAACACCGCATGAACGATCCGATTGTCATTGTCAGCGCCGCGCGCACGCCCATGGGCGGTTTCCAGGGCGACCTCAAAGGCCTGACCGCGCCGCAACTGGGCGCTGCCGCGATCCGCGCCGCCGTCGAACGGGCCGGGATTGCCCCGGATGCCGTGGACGAAGTGCTGTTCGGCTGCGTGCTGCCCGCAGGCCTTGGCCAGGCGCCTGCGCGTCAGGCCGCTTTGGGCGCCGGGCTGGACAAGGCCACGCGCTGCACCACCTTGAACAAGATGTGCGGCTCGGGCATGGAAGCGACCATCCTCGCCCACGATTCGCTGCTGGCCGGCAGTGTCGACGTGGTGGTCGCCGGCGGCATGGAAAGCATGTCCAACGCGCCGTACCTGCTCGACCGCGCGCGCAGCGGCTACCGCATGGGCCACGGCAAGGTGCTTGACCATATGTTCCTCGACGGCCTCGAAGACGCCTACGACAAGGGCCGCCTGATGGGCACCTTTGCCGAAGACTGCGCCGAGCACAACGGTTTCACCCGTGAAGCCCAGGACGCCTTCGCCATTGCCTCGCTGACCCGCGCGCAAGAGGCCATCACCCACGGCAGCTTTGCCGCCGAAATCGTTCCGGTGCAGGTCACCGTCGGCAAAGAGCAAAAGACCATCCTGCATGACGAACAGCCGCCCAAGGCCAAGCTCGACAAGATCGCCAGCCTGAAACCGGCGTTCCGCGAGGGCGGCACGGTGACGGCGGCCAACTCCAGCTCGATTTCCGATGGGGCGGCGGCGTTGGTGCTGATGCGTCAGTCCGAGGCGCAACAGCGTGGCCTCAAACCCTTGGCGGTGATCCACGGGCACGCGGCGTTTGCCGATGAGCCCGGGTTGTTCCCGGTGGCGCCCGTGGGCGCGATTCGCAAGCTGATGAGCAAGACCGGCTGGAACCTGGGCGACGTTGACCTGTTTGAAATCAACGAAGCCTTCGCGGTGGTCAGCCTGGTGACCATGAGCAAGCTGGAAATCCCCCACAGCAAGGTCAATATTCACGGCGGCGCCTGTGCCCTGGGCCATCCGATTGGTGCTTCCGGTGCGCGTATCCTGGTGACGTTGCTTTCGGCCCTGCGCCAGAAAGGCCTCAAGCGTGGGGTTGCCGCCATCTGCATCGGCGGCGGTGAAGCCACGGCCATGGCCGTCGAATGCCTGTATTAAGGACTCAACATGCTGCCCAATGACGAACAACTGCAAATCAGCGAAGCGGCCCGGCAATTTGCCCAGGAACGCCTGAAACCGTTCGCCGCCGAGTGGGACCGTGAGCACCGTTTCCCCAAGGAGGCCATCGGCGAAATGGCCGAGCTGGGCTTTTTCGGCATGCTGGTGCCGGAACAGTGGGGCGGTTGCGACACCGGCTACCTGGCCTACGCCATGGCCCTGGAAGAAATCGCTGCCGGCGATGGCGCGTGCTCGACCATCATGAGCGTGCACAACTCGGTGGGTTGCGTGCCGATCCTTAAATTCGGCAACGAACAGCAGAAACACCAGTTCCTCACGCCGCTGGCCAGCGGCGCCATGCTCGGTGCCTTCGCGTTGACCGAGCCCCAGGCCGGCTCTGATGCCAGCAGCCTGAAAACCCGCGCCCGCCTTGAGGGCGACCATTACGTGCTCAATGGCTGCAAACAGTTCATCACCTCCGGGCAGAACGCCGGGATCGTGATTGTGTTTGCTGTCACCGACCCGGCCGCAGGCAAGCGCGGGATCAGCGCGTTCATCGTGCCCACCGACTCGCCGGGCTACACGGTAGCGCGAGTGGAAGACAAACTCGGCCAACATGCGTCCGACACCTGCCAGATCCTCTTCGAAGACGTAAAAGTGCCGGTCGCCAACCGTTTGGGTGAGGAGGGCGAAGGCTACAGGATCGCCCTGGCCAACCTCGAAGGCGGCCGCGTCGGTATCGCCTCGCAATCGGTGGGCATGGCCCGCGCCGCCTTCGAAGCCGCCCGTGACTATGCCCGCGAGCGCGAAAGTTTTGGCAAGGCGTTGATCGAACACCAGGCCGTGGCCTTCCGGTTGGCCGACATGGCGACCCAAATCGCGGTGGCCCGGCAAATGGTGCATTACGCAGCGGCCCTGCGTGACAGCGGCAAGCCGGCCTTGGTCGAAGCGTCGATGGCCAAGCTGTTTGCTTCGGAAATGGCCGAGAAAGTCTGCTCGGCCGCCTTGCAAACCCTGGGCGGTTACGGTTACCTGAGCGACTTCCCACTAGAGCGGATCTACCGCGATGTGCGGGTCTGCCAGATTTACGAAGGCACCAGCGATATTCAACGCATGGTCATCTCACGCAACCTTTAAGGAGCCGATAATGAGTTACGAAACCCTTTTGCTTGAAGTCCAGGGCCGCGTCGGGCTGATTACCCTTAATCGCCCGCAAGCCCTGAACGCCTTGAACGCGCAGCTGGTCAGCGAGTTGAACCAGGCGCTGGACGGCCTGGAAGCCGACCCGCAGATCGGCTGCATCGTGCTGACCGGCTCGAAAAAAGCCTTCGCCGCCGGCGCCGACATCAAAGAGATGGCCGAGCTGACCTACCCGCAGATCTACCTCGACGACCTGTTCAGCGACAGCGACCGCGTGGCCAACCGCCGCAAGCCGATCATTGCTGCCGTCAACGGCTTCGCCCTGGGTGGCGGTTGTGAACTGGCCTTGATGTGCGACTTTATCCTGGCCGGTGACGGCGCCAAATTCGGCCAGCCGGAAATCAACCTCGGCGTACTCCCGGGCATGGGCGGCACCCAGCGCCTGACCCGCGCCGTGGGCAAGGCCAAGGCCATGGAAATGTGCCTGACCGGGCGCTTTATCGACGCCGTCGAAGCTGAGCGTTGCGGGATTGTGGCGCGTATCGTGCCGGCCGATGACCTGCTTGAAGAGGCGCTGAAAACCGCGACCTTGATTGCCGGCAAGTCCGTGCCGATCAGCATGATGGTCAAGGAAAGCGTGAACCGTGCGTTTGAGGTGAGCTTGTCTGAAGGCGTGCGCTTTGAGCGGCGGGTGTTCCATGCCGCGTTTGCCACCCAGGACCAGAAGGAAGGCATGGCGGCGTTTGTGGCCAAGCGTGCGCCTGAGTTCAAGGACCAGTAACCCGAAAACCCTGAAGATGCTCGTTCCCACGCTCTGCGTGGGAATGCCGCCCTTGACGCTCTGCGTCAGCTATTGAGGCGTGACGCGGAGCGTCACCGGATGCATTCCCACGCAGAGCGTGGGAACGAGCAACTGGCAGTCAGAGCTGGTAGTTCTTCAGCTCCCTGGCAATCACCATCCGCTGAATCTCGCTGGTGCCTTCGTAAATCTGCGTAATCCGCGCATCCCGGTAGTAACGCTCCACCGGGTAATCCTCAAGGTACCCATACCCGCCATGAATCTGCATCGCCGAAGAGCAGACCTTTTCGGCCATCTCCGAGGCGAACAGCTTGGCCTGGGAGGCTTCCGACAGGCACGGCTTGCCGGCGCTGCGCAGACGTGCGGCGTGCAGGATCAGCAGGCGGGCGGCATTGAGTTGGGTCTGCATGTCGGCCAGCAGGTTGGCAATGCTTTGGTGCTCGATAATCGCCTTGTTGAATTGCACCCGATCACGGGCATACGCCAGCGCCGCCTCAAACGCCGCACGGGCGATGCCCAAGGCTTGCGCGGCGATGCCGATACGCCCGCCTTCGAGGTTGGACAGGGCGATGGCCAGCCCTTTACCGCGTTCACCCAACAGGTTGGCTTCGGCTACTGTGCATTGGTTGAGCGTGACGGCGCAGGTGTCCGAAGCGCGAATGCCCATCTTGTGTTCGGTACGGTCGACCACAAAGCCCGGCGTGTCGGTGGGCACCAGGAAGGCCGAGATACCTTTCTTGCCCAGCTCCGGGTCCGTCACCGCAAACACAATGGCCAACTTGGCGCGTTTGCCGTTGCTGACAAACTGCTTGGCGCCAGTGATTACCCACTGGCCATCGCGCAATTCGGCGCGGGTGCGCAGGTTATGGGCTTCGGAACCGGCCTGGGGCTCGGTGAGGCAGAAACAGCCAATGGCCTGACCGCTGGCCAGTTCGGCCAGCCAGGTGTGTTTTTGCGCATCGGTGCCGTAGTTGAGGATTGGCCCGCAACCGACTGAATTATGGATACTCATGAGTGCGCCGGTAGCCCCATCACCGGCGGAAATCTCCTCGACGGCCAGGGCATACGCCACGTAGTCGACATAGGTGCCGCCCCATTCTTCAGGCACCACCATGCCCAGCAGCCCGAGTTCGCCCATCTTCGCGACCAGGGCGTCATCGATCCAGCCGGCTTTTTCCCAGGCTTGCGCATGCGGGGCGATTTCGCCACGGGCAAAGTCGCGGGCCATGTCGCGAATCATCACTTGTTCTTCAGTGTATTCAATATCTTGCATGGCTTATTTCTCGCTCTGCGTGAAGTTTCTGAAGAAGCTCTCGACATGGCTGGCGTCCAGTTCATGGACCGTCGCGGGGTTCCAGTGCGGGGTTTTGTCCTTGTCGATGATCAGCGCGCGAACCCCCTCGATCAGGTCGCCGCGTTCAAACCACTGGCGATCCAGGTGCAACTCCAACGCGAAGCACTGCTCCAGCGACAAGCGTCGGCCACGGCGCAGCATCTGCAGGGTCACGGCCATCGCCAGCGGCGAGCGGGTCTGCATCAGGCTGGCAGTGGTGAGCGCCCATTCGTGGCTGTCGGCAACGGTGACTTGCTGCAGTTGCTCGACCATGCTCGGCACATCCGGCAACGCGAAGAAGTGGTCGATCGCCGGGCGCAGCGCGGCCAGTGGGGCGTCGGGCAATTGTTGAACCGCAAGCTTGGCCAGTACGCCTTGCAGGTCCTTGAGCGGCGAATCCTGCCATTGCAGGCGGTCGAGTTTCTGGTCGAGTTCGGCGAGTTTGGCGCTGTCGATACACCAGTCGGCCAGCCCGCAATACAGCGCATCGGCGGCGCGAATCTGCACGCCGGTGACGCCAAGGTAAACCCCCAGCTCGCCAGGGATGCGCGATAGGAAATAGCTGCCGCCCACGTCCGGGAAATAACCGATGGCCACTTCCGGCATCGCCAGGCGGCTGCGCTCGGTCACCACACGCAAGTCGGCGCCTTGCACCAGGCCCATGCCGCCGCCGAGAACAAACCCGTCCATCAGCGCCAGCACGGGTTTGCGGTAATGGTGAATCGCCAGGTCGAGGGCGTATTCCTCGACGAAGAAGTCCTGATGCAGGCTGTCGCCCTGCTTGAAGCTGTCGTAAAGGGAGCGAATATCGCCACCGGCGCAGAACGCCTTTTCACCGGCACCGCGCAGCACCACGGCATACACCTGCGGGTCATCCGCCCAGGTCTGCAACTGCGTGGTCAGACTGCGGACCATGTCCAGGGTGATGGCATTCAAACCGGCGGGGCGGTTAAGGGTGAGGTGGCCGATATGGTTGCGGACTTCAGCCAGTACCTCGTCTTGAAGAATTACGGCCTGGCTTGCTTCGGATGAAACCTGAGCAGTCATCACTAACTCCCTGCTTTTATTGTTCTTTATCAAGATGTTCGCGTACGAACCATCTCGCGATCGTACCAGTGCAAATTTGCCCAGTACAACCCGGAATCATGCAGGTCGTTTTTGCATTTATGCAGCGCTGCGGCTGCCGAGCACTTCGACGATGCTACGGCGCCGGGCATGGCCTTGCGCCGCGTGGATCAGTTGTTCCAGCTCGGTGGGCTCCACATCAAAGAACTGCTCCATGTCAGCCAGGGCCAGCTTAAGATCGGCTGCCGTGATGGCCGCGTCGGTCAGCGGCGCGGCGTTGCCCAAGACGATGGCAGGCGGCTCGACTGCACCTTTGGGGTAACGCGTACGTGTCAGGTTGTTATAGGCCAGTGCACAGGCCAGCAGCGCGCCCGCACCGAGCATCACTGGGCCTACTTCCTGCCAACCCAGAGCAATGGAGGCCGGATCTGCGAGTACCAGCGTCATCGCCAGGCCTCCGGCGGGCGGGTGCAGGCAGCGCAGCCAGCAAATCAAGACCACAGTCATGCCCGCCGCCAGGCAAGCGCTGCCCAATGTGCGGCCAAGTACCCGTGCCACCAGCAAGGCCACAACGGCGGCGCACAAGTAGCTGCCGATAATCGACCACGGCTGAGCCAGCGCACCGGACGACACGGCAAACAGCAACACCGCCGATGCACCGAGCGGCCCGAGCAGGTGCAAGGCGACTTCCATACCGAATACCTGGGCACACACCCAGACGCTTAATAGCGTGCCCAAGGCCATGCCAATCGCGGCGCGGCTCCATTCGGCGGGGCGGGTATTGATTGCAGCGGGTAACCAGCGAGCGAGCATCGACACGATCCATAAAGCAGCAGGCGAAAAAAAAGGCTCGCCTGGTTGCCCGGATAAGCCCTTTGAACGTTCCAACAGTTGGGGGAGGAACCTGAGCAGTGTGCCGAGCTTGCTGCCCTGGCGCCAATGCATATTAATGAAGGTTAAATGCAAAAATTATGCAGTTAGTTGCCCTCGTTATAGATGATGCGATGCGTCGGTTGCGGCAGTGGCGTGCAGATGCACCCGAGTACACGACTGTCCGTCTCTTCATTGAACAGCTGTCTTTGCAGGTTCTCCTGCAGTGCAGGGTCGTCGGCCAGCGGCCCCTTCAATGCCACCAAGGCGTCGCGCAACGCCATCAATCGATCCAGCCTCGGCGCAGGGATAAGCAACAGGTCTTCTGGCACGGCATTGCCCTTTTGATCAAGCAGGTCGGTGTGCGTGGAAGGCTGACTGCGCCCGGTAGTAGATAGTTAACGCACATGAAAAAGGAGTCTACATTTGGGTTCCGGGCATCGGAAGGCAAAGTGCGCCAGCGTTTACGCATAGCTGTGTAGGCGCTTTCCGGGCGGTTATAACGAAAAACGCCCACTCTCGAAGGAGTGGGCGCCGTTTCCGTCAGACCGCTGTCAGCGTAATTACGGCGCGCTGACTTTCTCCAGGTGGAGCAACACATACGGGTCTTTGTCGAATTCCCCGGTGAGCGTCGGCGTGATCGAACGCAAGCGCGGATCCTGCAGTTTTTCGAAGTCCTGAGCACTCATCACCAGCCACGCCGGGCCTTGCAGCGGCGCCAGGTCGGCGGCCGACTGGGTAAACAGCGGCACCTTATCGCAGTTGAAGTTGACCATGAACTTGATGGCTTTTGCATCTTTGCCTAATCCGTGCAGAACCACCGGCGCCGGTTGCTGCATGATCTGTTCTTTGACACCGAGGCTGAAGGTACGGGTGTCGTAGAGTGTGCGTTCCAGCGGTTCGACTACCACAATGTAGGTCGACCACAGCGCCAGCACCGCCGCGAGTGCAGGCCCCAGCGGACGTAGACGCACCTTGAGCAGTGACAGCAAGGCCACGACTTGAAGCACACCCAGTGCTCCGAAGATCAACCCGAGGTTGTCCAATTGCGCCGGGTAACGCTTGCGCGCCACCACCAGCCCGATCACCAGCAGCGCTGGCAGCAGCGTCCAGATGCCCAGCATCAAGCCGCGCAGCCAGGCGAACAACCGCCCTTGGCTGACCTGGAACGGATAGGCCGCAATAATCGCCGCCATGGGCAGCATCGGCAGGATGTAACGTGCCTTCTTGGCCTGAGGGACCGACAGGCCGAGCATCACCAGCAAACCCGCCGCGGCGCAATACAGCACCAGTTTCAGTGCCGGGTCGGGTGCCCGGCGACCGCCGATGGCGACTGCCAGCAGCACCAGCAACGCCAGTGGATAGGCCAGCGCGTAGTTGCCCATGGAACTGGTGAAGTAATACAAAACGCCGCTGGAACCTTCGGTGCCGTCCATGCGGCCCAGGAACTGCATGCGGATCACGTCCTGCATGAAGTCCTCGCCACCACTGAGCTTGGCCAACAGCAGCAACAGGCCGACACACGCCGCCAGCACGGCCAGGGCGATAAAGCCGAAGGTGAACAGTTGGCGCCATTGGCGGTTGATCAGGTAGTAGCTGCACAGCACCCCGGTGGGGATCACCAGACCGATTGGCCCACGCACCGCAAAGCCCAGGATCAGCAGCAAGAACAGCCAATGCAAGCGTTTGGCCGCCCCGAAGTGGTCATGGGCATAGCCCAGGTAGAACACCGTCAAGGCGATGGCCGCGAGCATCTGGTCCAGCGATACCGCGCGGGTTTCACTGATAAAGGTGCTGCTGAGCAGCAACATCGCGATGCTGAGCAGGCCCCAACGCGTGGAGTAGGGCGCCGTGAGGCGATACACCAGCACCACGATCAGCGCCGAGGCGATGGACGTGGGCAACCACGCCGTCAGGCTGCTGACCTCGCCGAACGGCAAGGACAACAGCCAGGTCAGCAGGGTCGAGGTCGCCAGGTAGTCAGCGTAAGGCTGGCCATAGGTGGTGGGGAAAAAACTTGGCCCATGGCGCAGCATTTCCTGGGCAAACACCACAAAGCGCGAGTCAAAGCCGATGATTGCCTGGTGCCAGTTGCCGACAATAAACAGCACCAGCGCCAGGAGCCCAAGCCCCAGCGACTGGTTGCGCAGCGTTGCTGTAAGCAGCGGCGGTTGAGCTTTGTTCACGTCTTTAGGCTTCCTTGGCTGGCGCGACCCAGTTTTGCTGGGGAATCGGCAGCTCGCAGGAGTCGCCACGGCCCATCGGGAAATACTTGAAGCCTTTGCGCGCCAGGCGCTCGCCGTCGTACAGGTTGCGACCGTCGAAGATCACCGGGTTTTTCAGGCGGGCGTGGATCAGTTCGAAGTCCGGCGCCTTGAATTGCTGCCATTCGGTGCAGACGATCAACGCATCGGCGCCGCTCAAGGCCGACTCCGGCGTGCCCAGCAGGGTCAGGCGCGACTCGTCACCGTAGATGCGCTGGGTTTCCTGCATGGCTTCGGGGTCGAACGCACGGACATTGGCGCCGGCCGCCCAGAGGGCTTCCATCAGTACGCGGCTTGGGGCATCGCGCATGTCATCGGTGTTGGGCTTGAAAGCCAGGCCCCACAAGGCGAAGGTTTTGCCTTGCAGCTCGCCCTTGAAGTAAGCGTTGATGCGTTCGAACAGCTTGCTCTTCTGGCGCTGGTTGATCGCTTCAACGGCTTCGAGCAGGTCGCTGGAGCAGTTGGCTTCCCTGGCGCTGTGGATCAGGGCGCGCATGTCTTTAGGGAAACACGAACCGCCGTAGCCGCAGCCTGGGTAGATGAAGTGGTAGCCGATGCGTGAATCGGCGCCGATGCCCAAACGCACGGCTTCGATGTCGGCGCCCAGGTGTTCGGCCAGCTCGGCGATCTGGTTGATGAAGCTGATCTTGGTGGCCAGCATGCAGTTGGCGGCGTACTTGGTCAGTTCGGCGCTGCGCAGGTCCATGAAGATGATGCGGTCATGGTTACGGTTGAACGGCGCGTAGAGGTCGCGCATGACTTCACGCACCTCTTCGCGCTCGCAGCCGATGATGATGCGGTCCGGGCGACGGCAGTCGGCAACGGCCGAACCTTCCTTGAGAAATTCCGGGTTGGAGACGATATCGAACGCCAGGTGGCGACCGGCAATGTGCAGGTTTTTTTCGATATGGGCGCGCAGTGTGTCGCCAGTGCCGACCGGCACGGTGGATTTTTCCACCAGGATCACCGGCTCCACGCGATGGCGGGACACGGCATCGCCCACAGACAGCACGTATTTGAGGTCGGCCGAACCGTCTTCGTCCGATGGCGTGCCCACGGCAATAAACAGGACTTCACCGTGTTCTACAGCGAGTTTTTCGTCAAAGGTAAAGTGCAGGCGCCCGCTTTCCAGGTTTTCCTTGACCATGGCCGCCAGGCCCGGCTCGAAGATGGTTACGTGGCCTTTTTGCAGCGACTCGACTTTGCTTTTGTCCACGTCCATGCAGATCACATCGTGACCGACTTCGGCCAATACGGTGGCCTGTACCAGACCGACGTAACCGCTACCAAATACACTGATTTTCATGGGGCATTCCTGGGGCTTGCAACGCTAGCACGACGAGAGTTAATAACCAGAACACCGAGAATGACCAAGGCCACTCCCAGGGTTTTTGAAAGCGAAAAATGTTCGTTGAACACCGGCAGGCTGGCGGCCAGCAGGTACACCAGCGCGTAGCTGATGCTTAGCAGCGAATAGGCGCGGCCCAGGGGCAGGTGTTTGAGCGCGCCAAGCCAGCACAGCATCGACAGCGCATAGGCGATAATCGCCAGGATCACCACGCCCAGGGCGCCCAGATCAATGGCGTTGCTGTTGAACGCATTCAACCATTCGGTCGGCAATGGCAGGCGCGTCATGCTCCAGCGCATGCCCAACTGGGCCGCGCTGACCAGGCCGACACTGCCCAAAGCCAGGGCAAACCCTTGCGCGCGGCTCATACGTGACGCCCCAGCAGCACTACGCCACCGATCACCAGGGCGACACCCAGCCAGTGACGGCCATCGATGTGTTCATGGAAGACAAACCGCGCCATCAGCGTGACCAGCACAAAATTGAGGCTGAGCATGGGGTAGGCGATGCCCACTTCCAGGCGCTGCAACACCAGCAGCCATACCAGCAGGCCAAGGCCCAGGCACACCAGCGCCGACCACAGCCACGGCGAGCGCAATTTGGGCGCCCAACCGTCTGGCTGGTCACGCCAGCTTTCCACCGCAAACTTTTGCGAAACCTGGCCCATGCAGGTGAGCAGACAGGCGCCCAACAGGAGAAGCAAAGTGATCATTGCGCAGCCTGTGGGAAAATCAGGATGACGATATTGCCTTGCTCGTAGCGCTTGCCGTCTTGGGGCAGCAGGTTCACTTCGGCTACTTCATCGTCGCCCTTGACCCGCATGACCACGCCAACCGAGCCTTTTTTACGCGCTTCGCTCATCCATTGCTGGACGTCGGCGGTGCCGACCTTGCGATAGGCGGTGTCCGGATAGGCAATGCCGTATTTCACCTCGCCGATCGTGTTGTACAGCGCAACATCCGGGCGACCCAGGCGCCATGACAACGCCGATGCAGCGCCAAGGTCATTGCTGAGCAGGGCGGTAGTCGGTTGCAGTTCGGGCAAGTGGTCGATGATGAATTGGTCCGGGGTTTTGTTATAAACCACCGAATGGGGCAGGGCGGCCGGCACCAGGGCCACCAGCAACCAGCTGCCGATGACCGGCGCAGCCCACAGTTTCAATGGGCGCGCCGCTTGCAGCAGGTTGACCAGGATCCAGCCGAACAGGAAGGTGAACACCAGCACCAGGCTGAAAGTTTCCTGGCCCGGCTCATACACCGGCTTCTTCAATTGGAACCAACTGATGGCCAGCAGCGCCACGATCCCAATAGCCAGGTTCAACCAGCCGTTGATGCGCAAAGCGCGGCCATGGCCCTTGGTCAGCTTGTCGCTGAGAGTGGAGCCCATCAGCAAGGCCAATGGCAGCAGGCACGGCATGATGTAGGACGGCAGCTTGCCTTTGGCCAGGCTGAAGAACGCCAGGGGCATCAACAGCCACAGCAGCAGGAACGCAGTCTTGGGCAGGCGCTTTTCCAGCCAGGCCTGTTTGACCGTGGACGGCAGCAGGGCGATCCATGGCAACGAGAACGCGACCATCAGCGGCAGGTAGAACCAGAACGGCTCGGCATGCTGGGCGTCATCGCCGGCAAAGCGCTGGATATGCTCGTGCCAGAAGAAGAAGTTCCAGTAGTCCGGCTCTTGCAGGTGCACGGCGAGTGCCCAGGGCAGACTGACGACAATGGCGACGACCACGGCCACCACGCCATAGCCCAGCAACTCACGAAAGCGTTTCTGCCAGATCGCGTAGGGCAGGGCGATCAGCACCGGCAGCAGCCAGGCCAGGAAGCCTTTGGTCATAAAGCCCATGCCGCAGGCAAAACCCAGCAAGGCCCAGGCCCCCAAGCGGCCGTTGCGCGTGGTGCTGTCGAAACAAAACCACAGGGCCACGCCCGTCAGGTTTACCCAGAAAGTGAATTGCGGGTCCAGGTTGGCGTAACCGCCGAGCAAGGCCACGCTGACAAAGCTCATGTACAGCACGCTGCTGACCAGGCTTTTTTGCGGGTCGTTCCACAACCGGCGCGAGACCAGATAGACCAGCAGGATGCTCAGCCCGGTGCTCAAGGCCGACGCAAAGCGCACGCCGAACAGGTTCTGCCCGAAAATCGCCTGGCCCAGCGCGATCATCCAGTAGCCCGCAGCGGGTTTCTCGAAGTAGCGGATGCCCATGAAGTGTGGCGAGGCCCACTTGCCGGTCAGCAGCATTTCCTGGCTGATCTGCGCATAGCGGGTTTCATCCGGGATCCACAGGCCATGGCTGGCCAGGGGCAACAGGTAAAACACGCCAAACGCCAACAGGAGCAGGGGCAATGCCCAGCGCCGGATCATGCCTTTTGCACTCCGAGCCAACCCTCACGGCCGCTGAGCGCGCCGCGCACCAGCTGTTGCTGGGGCAGGGTGGAGACATCCGCGGGCAACAAGTCGCCCAAGGGTTTGAAGTCGATGCCGCGCTGCCCGGCCTGGGCGAGCAGTTGGCGAAAATCTTCAGCCATCAGAATCCCTTCTACTTCTGCGTGGATCGTATAAACGTTGAGCTTCGACTCGGCGAACCGGTCAAGAATGAAGCCGTTGAAATCTTTGGCAGCCACTACCGGCCCGACGACTTCGTCGAAGGTCGGCAGGTCTACCGGAATTTGTGGGGTGCCCGCGCTGCCATCGTCCAGGGTCGGACGAAACAGGCTGGTGCCCCGGCAATCGCTGTTATAGCGAAAGTTGAAACCTTGTTTGGCTTGCACCACGCGCTCATCGGCACGCCAGCCGGCGGCGGCTGAACAGTCGATGCGCTCACCCAGGATGTCGCTCAGGGTGTCCACGCCTCGACGGATCTGCTCGACCAGCTGTGCGTCACTCCAGCGCCCGGTATTGGCTTGCCAACCGTGATGGTCCCATGCGTGCAGGCCGACTTCATGGCCGGCAGCCTTGGCCTGGCGCATCAAGTGCCCCAGGTCACGGCCGATCGGCTTGCCTGGCCAGGCGGTGCCGGCCAGGAGAATATCCAGGCCATACAAACCGACGGCATTGGAACGCAGCATCTTCCACAGAAACTGCGGGCGGATCAGGCGCCACAAGTGGCGCCCCATATTGTCCGGCCCGACACTGAAGAAGAACGTCGCTTTAACCCCGGCTTCATCCAGGGATTCAAGCAACCGCGGCACACCTTCACGGGTGCCACGGTAGGTGTCGACGTCGATTCGCAAGCCTGCCTGCATTACTTCTTGTCCGCGATTTCGAGCATGGCTTCTTTCAAGAAGAAGTCCAACGTGTTGCCGATGGTTTCGCTCATCTCAACGGTCGGCTCCCAGTTCAGCAGGCGCTTGGCGTTTTCGATGCTTGGCTTGCGGTGTGCCACGTCCTGGTAACCGGTGCCGTAGAACGCCTTGCTCTCTACGTCGCGGAAACCGGCGAACGGAGGGAAGTTGCTGCGCAGCGGGTGAGCTTCGAACTGACGCAGCAGTTCTTCGCCCAACTGGCGGATGCTGGCTTCGTTTTCCGGGTTGCCGATGTTGATGATCTGGCCGTTGCAGACATCGTTGTCGTTATCAATGATGCGGGCCAGGGCTTCGATGCCGTCGGCGATGTCGGTGAAGCAACGCTTCTGCTCACCACCGTCGAACAGGCGGATTGGCGTACCTTCCACCAGGTTGAGGATCAACTGGGTGATGGCACGGGAGCTGCCGATACGTGCCGAGTCCAGACGGTCGAGGCGTGGGCCCATCCAGTTGAACGGACGGAACAGGGTGAAGTTCAGGCCCTTGTCGCCGTAAGCCCAGATCACGCGGTCCAGCAGTTGCTTGGAGACCGAGTAGATCCAGCGCTGCTTGTTGACCGGGCCGACCACCAGGTTGGAGGTGTCTTCGTCGAAATACTGGTCCTGGCACATGCCATAGACTTCGGAGGTCGACGGGAAAATCACGCGCTTGTTGTACTTGACGCAGTAGCGAACCAGTTTCAGGTTTTCTTCGAAGTCGAGTTCGAACACGCGCAGCGGGTTACGGGTGTATTCGATCGGCGTGGCGATGGCCACCAACGGCAGGACCACGTCGCATTTCTTGATGTGGTACTCGATCCACTCGGAGTGGATGCTGATGTCGCCTTCCACGTAATGGAAGTTCGGGTGACTGCGCAGGCGCTCGATGGCGTCGGAGCCGATGTCCAGGCCGTAGATTTCGTAACGGTCGTCACGCAGCAGGCGCTCGGACAGGTGGTTACCGATAAAGCCGTTAACACCCAGGATCAGTACACGGGTGCGACGTGGCTTGCGGCCGGACTCGGCGCCGCGCAGTACGGAACCGTCGACCAGGCCCAGTTCGTCAGCCAGGGAAGGACCGGCCAGGTACAGGCCGTTTTCGTTGCGCTGGCCGAACTTGACCACCAGGGAATCTTCACCGCAAGCGATGCGCAGCGGGTTGACGCTGATCACCCGGCCCGGCGCCAGGCCTTCGTTGCCCTTGACCACGTCAGCTTGCCAAACGATGAGTTTGTGCTCGCCGACGGCGCAGAATGCGCCCGGGTACGGTTGGGTCACCGCGCGAACCAGGTTGAACAGTTCTTCAGCCGGCTTTTTCCAGTCCAGCTTGCCATCAGCCGCGGTGCGGCGGCCGAAGTAGGTGGCCTGGCTTTCGTTTTGGGCGGTTTCGGCCAATTTGCCTTGGGCCAGCTGTGGCAGTGCATCGCGCAGCAGGTTGGTGGCCGCGTCACGCAGTTTGGCGTGCAGGGTCAGGCCGGTGTCGGTGCGGTCGATGATGACTTTTTGCTGGGCCAGGATCGCGCCGGCGTCGGCACGCTTGACCATGCGGTGCAGGGTCACGCCGGTTTCGGTTTCACCGTTGACCAGCACCCAGTTGGCCGGAGCGCGGCCACGGTACTTAGGCAGCAAGGAACCGTGCAGGTTGAACGCGCCTTTTTTTGCGGTGGCCAGCAGGGCTTCGCTCAGCAGGTTGCGATAGTAGAACGAGAAGATGAAATCCGGGTTCAGCTTGGCAATACGCTCGATCCACAGCGGGTGGTTGGCGTCTTCCGGTGCGTGCACCGGGATGCCGTTACGGGCGCAGAGTTGGGCGACGGAGCCGTAGAAGTTGTTTTCCTTGGGGTCGTCGGCATGGGTGAACACGGCAGCAATGTCGTAGCCGGCGGTCAGCAGGGCTTCAATACCTGCACAGCCAATATCGTGATAAGCGAAGACAACAGCTTTTGAATTCATGACGAAACCTGATCGGAAGGAGAAGTAGGAGAGTGGGAAGTTGCCAGGCCGTCGACGACGACGACCGGAGCCGGTTCTGCGGGTTGGTTACGCAGCACCTTTTCAATAAAGAACCGTGGACGGGCACGCACGTCACTGTACATGCGCCCCAGGTATTCGCCCAAGAGGCCCATGCCGATGAATTGGCCGCCGGTGAACACAAACAGCACCGCGAACAGCACGAACATGCCTGAACCGGCCCATTCGGCGCCGAACACCAAACGCAGGAACACCAGCGCAAAGGCAAACAGCATGCCCAGTGCCGCGAGGCTGAAGCCAACGATGCTCAGCAGGCGCAGCGGGGTGGTGGTCATGCAGGTGAGCAGGTCGAACATCAGGCTGATCAGGCGCATGGCGCTGTACTTGGACTCGCCATGCTCACGCTCGGCGTGGTGCACCAGGATCTCGGTGGTGTGGCGCGCAAAGCCGTTGGCCAGGATCGGGATGAAGGTGCTGCGCTCGCGGCAGGCCAGCATCGCGTCGACGATGGTGCGACGGTAAGCGCGCAGCATGCAGCCGTAGTCGGTCATGGCCACGCCGGTGGAGCGTTGCACGGCCAGGTTGATCAGGCGCGAAGGCCAGCGGCGGAAGGCCGAATCCTGGCGGTTGTTACGCACGGTGGCGACGACGTCGTAGCCCAGGGCGGCTTGCTCGACCAGGCGCGGGATTTCTTCGGGTGGGTTCTGCAGGTCGGCGTCGAGGGTGATGATCACCTCGCCACGGCACTGCTCGAAGCCGGCCATGATCGCCGCGTGCTGGCCATAGTTGCGGTTGAGGATCACCGCCACTACGTTGCTGCCGTCTTCTGCGGCAGCGTCTTCCAGCAATTGGGCGGAATTGTCGCGACTACCGTCATCCACCAGGATGATTTCGTATTCGTAAGCCAGTTGCTTGCAAGCTGCGGTGGTGCGACGCAGCAATTCAGGCAGGCTCTCTTGTTCGTTGTAGACCGGGATAACGATCGACACGCAATGAATAGGGTAGGGTTTCAAAGATTCATGACCTCGGGGCTAGAACAATTGGAGCGTGAAAACAGCAGTAATCCATCGATAAACAACGCCGAAAGATTAAACAACGTAGCGTGGGTATGCGGCATTCATTCGACTTTCCTGAGGACGGGCAACGGTTTCTTCCATGGGTTAGCAGATTAAAGACGAAAACTACTAAAGGTAAAGCGTAATCAACAGGTTAGTCGGGGAAGACGCGGTTCGTTCTCAAGTCCTGGGGCCAAGATTAAGCGGAAAATTGTTGAACGAATATGAAAGGCGGATGAAAAACTCGTTTATTTGACAGGTAGACAGGTAGGGTTCAGCTAAACCGCTGAGGCGCCTGGGGATTGGTTCTGCGGGCAAAACCGCGATGGATTCTGCACCGTTGCGCTCACGCACAGGGTAATTCAACAAACTTCTCTGCATTGGCCCTCAAGTGCCGGTAAAGTAAGCCATCTCTTGCCAGGGTAGTCGGATGAATAGTGTGCGGATTTTGCGCGGCCAGTTGCGGCCTGCATTGATGGGCGTGTTGATGGCGGTGGCCTGTGTCACCACCGTTCGAGCCGACGATGGCGTGGCGCTGACCAGCGTCGAGCAGTTGCCGGACGGCGTGGAAGTGCGTGGCAAACAGGTCGCGGCCTATACCTGGGATGACCACCAGGGCAAGAACTTGCTGGTACTCGCCGAGCAGGTCAGCGAACGCGATGATGACGGCACCCAATCGGCGTTTGTCTACGCGGCCCAGTATCTGCTCGGCGGCGACCGCCCCAAGCGGGTCTGGATGCTTTATGACGATGTGCAGCATTGCGAATTCGACGCAGGGCTGCGTTTTGATATGACGGCAACCAAGGTCACTGACCTTGCCGGTGATGGCATTACCCAGGCCACGGTGGGCTATTCGCGCACCTGCACCAGTGATGTCAGCCCGCGCGAGTTCAAGCTGATCATGCATGTGGGCAAGTCGCAGAAGTACCGCCTGCGCGGTGTCGATCGCGTCGGCGCAAGCTGGTGGGACGAGGATGCCGGTGCCTTGCGGGGTATGCCGCTGCCTACCGACTGCAGCGTTGCCGCGCAGCAGGCATTGGTCAGCCAGTACAAGGAGCAGGGCACCGAGTTGCCGCTGCCGGGCTGTTACGGCGATGAAAGTGACTTTGCCAAGGCGCCGGACAGCTACCTGGCGTTCATGCGTCAGCATTGGTTTGCACTGATGCAGAAACAGGACGCCGACTGGAGCCAATCCCAGGCGCAGCCTCAGGGCGAAACCCCGACCGAGGACGACGAATCAGCCCCGTGATGTGTGTCGCGATTTGGTGCCAGGCCCGGTCCCGGGTTAGACTCGGCCTTCGCCAATTCACTAAATACCTCGATTAAACAAAGGCTTGAGCGAGGTATTTAATCCAAAGGCTGATCTACCTTGACTGAGTCTATCCGCAACCCACTGACCCTTTACCTCACCCGCTTGGCGCCCTCCAGCCAACTGACCATGCGCTACGTGCTGCAAGATGCCGCCGACCGCCTGGGCTATGAAGACATCAACCTGGAAGAGATCGACTGGCACCTGCTGCAACCCGAACAGGTGATTGCCCTGGTCGGCGCCTTGCGCGAGGACGGTTGTGCGCCGAACACGTCGTCGCTGTATGTGAATGCGGTACGCGGGGTGATGAACGAGGCCTGGCGGATGAGCCTGATCAGCCAGGATCATCTGTTGAAAATGCGCTCGGTCAAGGCCACTCCGGGCACGCGCCTCAGCCAGGGGCGTAACCTGCGCCGCAGCCTGATCCGCGAAATGATGGAAGTCTGTGCCGCCGACCCACGCCCACAAGGCCTGCGGGATGCCGCCGTGATCGGCATTTTGTATGGTTCAGGCATGCGCAAGTCCGAGTCGGTGAACCTGGACCTGGCGCAGATCAACTTCGATGAACGCAGCCTGCGGGTGATTGGTAAAGGCAACAAAGAACTGATCAAGTACGCCCCGGCCTGGGCGTTTGACAAGCTGCAGGCCTGGCTGGCGTTTCGTCGCGAGCAACTCAAGGAAGGCGAGCAGGACGATAGCTTCCTGTTCAACCGTATCCGCCGTGGCAGCCATATCACCCGTGAACGCATCACCAAGCACGCGATTTACTACATCGCCCGTCAACGCGGTGAGCAGGTGGGCGTGAAGATCATGCCCCATGACTTTCGGCGCTCGTTTATCACGCGGGTGATTGAAGAACACGATCTATCGATTGCGCAGAAACTGGCGCATCACACCAATATCCAGACCACCGCCAGTTATGACGTGCGCGATGACAACGAGCGGCGCCGGGCGGTGGACCGGTTTGATTTGTAGTTCTGAACACAGCAAAGATTTTGGAGCCCCCCTGTGGCAAGCCTGCTCGCCACAAGAGCGCCGTTGCCACATAGTCGCAACGAGTTAGAGAATCGGTTTGCCGCCGGTAACGGCGTAGCGTGAACCGGAGATATAGCTGGCTTCGTCCGAGGCCAGCAGCACATAGATCGGTGCCACCTCCACAGGCTGGCCTGGCCGGCCGAGCGGTGTTTCGCTGCCAAAGCTCTGCACATCCTTGTCGGGCATGGTCGCTACAATCAGCGGCGTCCAGATCGGCCCGGGTGCCACACTGTTGACGCGAATACCCTTGTCACCCAGCAACTGCGCCAGGCCACCGGTGAAGTTGGCGATCGCGCCTTTGGTGGCGGCGTAGGCCAGCAGGGTTGGCTTGGGCATATCGGAATTGACCGAACTGGTGTTGATGATCGAGCTGCCGGCTTTCATATGGGGCAGGGCTGCCTTGCAGATGCGAAACATCGCGGTGATGTTGATATCGAAGGTCTTGACCCATTCTTCATCCTCGATTTCTTCGAAGGTTTCGTGGGTCATTTGAAATGCGGCGTTATTGACCAGCACATCGATGCGGCCAAACTGCTCGACGGTCTTGTCCACCAGCGCCTGGCAGTTGGCTTTTTGCGCGATATCGCCCGGCAACAACAGGCATTGGCGCCCGGCTTCTTCGACCCAGCGCGCGGTTTCCCGGGCGTCTTCATGCTCATCCAGATACGCGATGGCCACATCGGCGCCTTCTCGGGCAAAGGCGATGGCCACCGCGCGGCCAATGCCGCTGTCGGCGCCGGTAATCAGCGCGATTTTGTTGGCCAACCGGCCGGAGCCTTTGTAGCTCTTCTCGCCGCAGTCGGGGTACGGGTCCATTTTCTTCTGGGTGCCTGGCACGGACTGGGCTTGAGGCGCGAAGGGTGGGCGAGGGTAGTCGGTCATTTCAGTCTCCATAGGTCTTGAGGGGCCTATGGAGTTAGTTGTTTTGCCGCCCGGGATAGTTGTAACGGATCGGCGACGGCCCCGACGAATGGCGTCAGCCACGCGTCAAGCACGCGCCAGATCAGCCGGCAAACGGCGCAGGGTCCACAAGGTCACCAGCATCGCCGCCACCGCGCACAGCGCAATGCCGACCAGCATGGGCGCAGGCGTATGGTCGGCAAACACGCCAACCAGCGTCATCGACACGGCCGCCGTGATCATCTGGATAGCACCGAGCAGCGCCGACGCAGAACCTGCGACTGCGCCGTGATCCTCCATGGACAACACCCCGGCGGCCGGCAGCAGCAGTCCGAGGAAACCGAAACCGATAAACAGCAGCACCATCATCAAGGCGAGGTTGTCGCTCCACAAGGTGGTGACGGCCAGCGCACTCATGACCACCGCCACGCCGATCACCGACCCGCGAATCAGCGGTGCCAGGCCAAAACGCGCACTCAGGCGTGCGGTCAGCTGGCTCATGGCGAAGAACGACGCGGCATTGACTGCAAAACACAGGCTGAATTGCGTGGGCGTGAGGCCGAAATACTCGATGTACACGAATGGCGCGCTGCCGATAAACACAAAGAACGTCGCCAGGCCAAACCCGCACACCACCGACAGGCCGGTAAATACCGGGTCGCGCAGCAAGGCGCCGTAGCTGCCGATCGCACTGCCCAGGGTCTTGCCCAGGCGGCGTTCGGCAGGATGGGTTTCGGGCAGTTGCACAAAGGTCATCACCAGGCACAACAGCGAAACCACCGCGAGCACCGCAAACACTTCACGCCAGCTCCAGAGTGAAATCACCACGCTGCCGGCCAGGGGCGCGAGGATCGGCGAAACACTCATCACCAGCATCAGCAGGGCCATCAGGCGCGCCGCTTCGTGGCCGGTGTACAGGTCACGCACCACCGCCCGCGGGATCACCATACCGGCGCAGGCGCCGAAGGCTTGCAGGGCACGAAACCCAATCAGCACTTCAATCGTCGGCGCCAGCGCACAGCCGACGCTGGCCACCGCGAAAATCGCCAGGCCCGCGTAAATCGGCGGCTTGCGCCCGTACACATCACTGATAGGCCCGTAGAACAACTGGCACACGCCAATGATCATGAAGAACACCGTGAGGCTCATCTGCACGGCCGCCGGCGACGCCTGCAGGCTGGCACCCAGGGTGGGCAGCGCAGGCAGATAGCTGTCGATGGCGAAAGGGCCAATGGCGGTGATCAACCCGAGCAACAAGGCCAGGTGGGCAATACTTCGAGACATGGGGGTTCCGGGTCAAAGCAAAAGATCGGCCAGCTTAGTGAGCTGTACCTGGGCACACAAGGTGATGCTTACACAGACGCTACATTTTCCTGCGGCTTGAAGGATCTTCATAAAATAAAGATTGAATAATCACACTTAATGTTATTTAAATAACAAAACAAGAGCGCTACGACCTGCCTGGTCGTGCCGCAACAAGGTGAGATAGCAATGGGCAAGATCGCAGTCATCGGCAGCAACATGGTGGATTTGATTACTTACATCGACCGCATGCCGGATCAGGGCGAAACCCTGGAAGCGCCGGGCTTTGCCTTGGGGTGTGGCGGCAAAGGCGCCAACCAGGCGGTGGCGGCGGCCAAGCTTGGCGCGGATGTGCTGATGCTGAGTAAGGTCGGTGACGACATGTTCGCCGACAACACCCTGGCCAACTTCCAGCGTTTTGGCATCGACACCCGTTATGTGCAGCGGGTGCCGGGCGTCTCCAGCGGCGTGGCGCCGATTTTCGTGCGGGCCGATTCCCATAACAGCATTTTGATCGTCAAGGGCGCGAACGCGCATTTGTTGCCGGCGGATATCGAGGCAGCGGCTGCCGACCTGCGTGAATGCACGCTGATCGTGCTGCAACTGGAGATCAACCTGGACACGGTCTACTACGCCATCGAATTCGCCCGCCGCCATGGCATTGCAGTGCTGCTTAATCCGGCACCGGCCCTGGCCGACTTGAGCGCCGAGCACCTGGCGCAGTTGGATTTCCTGATTCCCAACGAATCGGAGCTGGCGTTGATCGCAGGCAAAGTCGTGGACTCGCCGGACTCGGCCCGCAGCGCCGCACAGTCACTGGTCGCCCGCGGTATTCGCCACGTGATCGTCACCCTCGGCGAGCACGGCGCGCTTTACGTGGGCGCGGAGGGCGAGTTCCAGGTGCCTGGCCAGCGGGTAGTTGCCCGTGACACCACCGGCGCCGGTGACGCCTTTATCGGTTGTTTCATCCAGCACTGGAGCCGCGACGGCGCTATTCGCCAGGCCATGGAGCAGGCAGTGGCATATTCGGCCTGTTCGGTCACAGCGCTGGGTACGCAGACCTCCTATCCCGACGCCGAAGCGTTCGCCCGTTTCCAGCAACAGCGGTAATACATTCAACCCAGCCCGGAGAACAATAATGAACAAACCTGCGCTGCAACAGACACCCGATGGCTTCTATCTGAACCGCACGCCCTGGTTCGCCTTTATCCTGCTGTGCAGCATCTTTGCGCTGTGGGCCGCAGCGGCGAGCATGAACGACGTGTTGATCGCGCACTTCAAGAAAGCCTTTCTGCTCAGCGATTTCCAGACCGCCTTTGTGCAGTCGGCGTTTTACCTGGGGTACTTTTTCGTGGCGATTCCGGCCGCGATGGTGGTGCGCCGCTTGAGCTACAAAAGCACGATTCTGATCGGCCTGTTGCTGTACATGCTGGGCTGCCTGCTGTTCTTCCCAGCCGCTTCCACCGCCAAATACGGCATGTTCCTGCTGGCGCTGTTTGTGATCGCGGCGGGCCTGTCGTTCCTGGAAACCGCGTGCAACACCTATTCAACCCTGATGGGCCCACGGGAAACCGGGACGCGGCGCTTGAACATCTCGCAAACTTTTCACCCGTTCGGCGCCATGGCCGGGGTGTACGTGGGCAGCTTTGTGATGTTCAAGGACACCGATGCCACCACCGAGCAACTGACGCAAATGAGCGCCTCCGAGGCGGCGGTGCAGCAGTTGCAGATGATCCAGTCCACGCTGTTGCCCTACAAGTGGATGATCGCCGTACTGGTGCTGATGTTTATCCTGATCGCCATCACCCGCTTCCCGGCCTGCAAGGGCAATAAGCCCGTCGACAATAAATCCGGCAGCCTGCGCCAAAGCCTGGGCCGACTGTGGCGCAACCCGCGCTTTACCTTTGGTGTACTCGCGCAGTTTCTATACGTGGGCGCGCAGGTTGGTGTGTGGAGTTTCACCATTCGCCTGGCCATGCAAATGGGCGGCATGAATGAGCGCAGCGCGTCGTGGTTTTTGCTGACCACGTTTGCCGCCTACTTTGTCGGCAAGATGATCGCCAACCTGCTGATGCGCCGCCTGCACCCGGCCCGGGTATTGGCGATATATGGCGTGCTGTGCATTGTGCTGCTGGCCTACACCATCCTGGTGCCGAACATTTCCGCGGTGTATGCGGCGGTTGGCGTGAGCATTTTTCTCGGCCCGTGCTGGCCGACCATCTACGGCCTGACCATCGATGGCCTGGGTGAAGACACGGGTGTCGGCGGTTCACTGCTGGTGATGAGCATTGTCGGCGGCGGGGTGATTCCGATCTTCCAGGGCCTGTTGTCTGACGCCAGCGGTGGCAACATGCAGTTGGCCTACAGCGTGCCGTTGCTGTGCTTTATCGTGATCGTGATGTATGCGCTCAAGTGTATGCGCCAGTCGGACAGCGTGCCGTCGGGTGCCGCGGCGGTGGCCTCATGAACGCGCGTATCCCGCTGTATCCGGTGCTGTTCAGCGAGCAGGAAAAGGTCCTGCTGCAATCCGACGACTTCAAGGTCAGTGCCTGGGTTTACCCGTCCGGCGTGTTGGCCGTGAGCCTGGAGAACAGCCGTGGACGCCTGGTGGTGTTGCCTTATCAGGGACAGGTGATCTGGTCAGCGGTGTTCGACGGTTGCGACCTGACCATGACTAACCTCTTCGAGCAGCCAAGGCCCAGCCCGACGATAATCGACACTTACGGCTGCTTCATGTTTCACAGTGGCTTGCTGCGCAACGGCTGCCCGGCGCCGGATGACACCCATGCCTTGCACGGCGAAATGCCCTGCGCGCCCATGGACACGGCCTGGCTGGAAACCGGCGAGGGCGTCGTGCGCCTGGGTGGCACCTACCAATATGCCAAGGGCTTTGGCGATCGCTACAGGGCAACCCCAAGCGTGACACTACGCGCCGATTCGGCCCTGTTCGATATCGACCTGGACGTCACCAATCTGGCCGGCAAGCCCATGGAACTGATGTATATGGCCCACATGAATTACGCCTATGTGGCCGGCGCGCAGTTTGTCGAGCCACTGGGGATGCAGCGCTTGCGCCTGCGCACCAGCGTGCCGGACCACGTCAAGCCAACGCCGGACTGGAGCGCGTATATGGCGCAACTGGCCGAGCATCCGGCGCAGTTGGCGTGTCTCGATACACCGGCGTTATACGACCCTGAAATCGTGTTTTTCTTCGACGATGTGGGCGCAGATGCCACTGGCCATGCGCATTTTCTGCTGGACCACCCCAATGGTGCGGCGTTTTACACCCGTTATCGCCCCAAGGAGTTCGAGCACGCCGCACGCTGGATCCTGCACTCGCCGGACCAGCAAGTGGCGGCGTTCGTACTGCCGTCAACCTGTGAACCCGAAGGTTATGCCGCCGAAAAAGCCAAAGGCCACTTGCGGGTACTGGCGCCCGGGGCCAGCGCTTCGTTCAGCGTGACCACCGGCTATTTGAATGCGCGGGAGCGCCAGATGTTGTTGGGTTAAACCAGCAATTGCGCGCCGCTGGCCTGGAGGGCGTCTTTGTAGGCTGGGGGGATTTTCTTGTCGCTGACCACGTAGTGGAAGTCTGCAAGGCTGGCAAAGTGCGCCGTGCGCACCGTGTCGAACTTGCTGAAGTCCGCCAGCAATACACGCTGCTGGGCTTGGCGCAGGACTTTTTGCTTGACCTCGACTTCATTGAAATTGAAGCAGGTCACGCCAAATTCCTGGCTGACGCCCGCTGCCGTCACAAAGGCCCACGTGAGACGCACGCTGTCGAGAATGCTGCTTTCGGCGCTGCTTTCAAACACCTGGTTCTTGCGGTGAAAGGTGCCACCGCACAACACGATATGGCAGTTGGGCTTGTTCTGCAGCTTGAGCAGCACGTTCAACGAACTGCACACCGCCGTGAATTCCAGCTCGTCGGGAATGAAATCAATCACAAACGGCGAGGTGGTGCCGCAGTCGAAAAATACCGTGTCACCGGGCTGTATCAACCGCGCAGCGAGTTTGCCGATGCGGCGCTTTTCTTCGACGTGACGCGTGCCCTGGTCGGCGACCCGGTAATCACCGGCCTCACTGCCGACCCGTGTGATGTAGCCACCGAGCAGGCGAAAATGCTCGCTGAAGTGGCTGAGGTCGCGACGCAGGGTCATCTCGGAAACATCCAGCAGCGCCGCCATTTCCCGCAGGTGAATGGCGCTCTGGTCCTGCAGGGCTTGCTGGATAAGCTTGAGTCGCTCGGCTTTTTTACTGTCCACGGGCATTCCAGGGCTTGATTGTTTGTGTTAACTAAGTAACATTAATTGTGAATATTGTAACGCTTAATGTGAGCGCCGCAACACGCGGCACACCACCATTGGCAACATACAGGCAAGGGCACGTTATATGAATACGCTTCAACCCGCAGCATTGGCCAAGTACATCGATCACACCTTGCTGGCCCCCGATGCGACCCGTGAACAGATTCGCACCCTGTGCGAGGAAGCGCAGGCGCACGGCTTTTATTCCGTATGCCTGAACTCGGGGCAGGTGCCTTACGCCGCGTCCTGCCTGAGCGACGATCGCGTGGTGATCTGTGCGGTGGTGGGCTTCCCGCTGGGCGCCGGCCTGAGCGACACCAAGGCCTTTGAAGCCGAACGGGCGATAGCCGCCGGGGCAGGGGAGATCGACATGGTGCTCAATATCGGCTGGCTGAAGGACGGCCTGCTTGAGGCCGTGCGCGAAGACATCGCCTTGGTGCACAAAGCCTGCGGCGCCGTGCCGTTGAAGGTGATCCTGGAAACCTGCCTGCTCAGCGACGAACAGAAGGTCCAGGCCTGCGAAATCTGCCGGGATTTGGGGGTGGCCTTCGTCAAGACGTCCACGGGGTTCAGCCGCAGTGGTGCCACGCTTGAAGACGTGGCCTTGATGCGCAAGACAGTAGGCGCTGGCGTTGGGGTCAAGGCGTCCGGCGGCGTACGTGATTATGCGACGGCGGTGAAGATGATTGAGGCCGGGGCTACGCGCTTGGGCAGCAGCTCGGGGGTTGCGATTGTGGGTGGGGATATGGCGGCGGTGGGTAGTTACTGAAGACTGTTTATATAACTCAACTAAATGTATATTTAGTTGAGTTATGTCTAACGGATATAAAAAAAGGAGAAGGCTAGTTCACCCGTGTAGGAACAACCTCCTAAAAAACCTCAGCTATAAGGCTAGGGCGCGTTCTTGTCATCACCGCCAAAGGTGACGCTCTTATGCACAAAGTAGCCCACGACCCCCCAGCGCGTGTCGTCGTCTCGAAAAATGACTTTCTCTTTGACGTTGGTGGTGGCAAATGTCGAGGCAAACTCGATCACTGCATAGCGTCCTGCAGGCGCATCGGGCAGATCAACAATAAAGCCAATGCTCTCGGGTTTTCGCGCCTGTAACGAACCCAGTCCGAGACGCAACGTTTTGAGCCCGGCCACCCACGCAAGCTCAGAGGTTTTCGCTTGCATAACCGGGCTCGCGGCTGCCCAGGTCTTAGCAGGTTCGCCGGCATCAAGCAGCATGAGAAACGCAGCGGCGCTGTCGAATACCTGGTGTTGCTGCTGCGGGGTTCCGGGATCGGAGGCCACGACCTTGGGCGATGGTTTGTTGAGGCTCACATCGCAACCGCCAAGCAACGCAGCGGCGAGCAATACGGCGGCATAGAGCTTCATGCAGATCTTCCTTGAACACAGGTGGCGTTGGGACGAGTAAAGATCATGCGTAAAGGCGTTGCCATGTGGTGCTTTAAAAAGATGAGGTTGAGGCGCTTAAGCAGTCCAGTGGCAGCGATGAGTGAGAAGGTGAAAAACCTGGAGTAGCTGATTCCAAATCTGACGCGTACTGCTCCTGATTACGTAACATCGTGTTACGCATAATGTATATTATGTTAAATTATATGTCCGTGCTAGAGCCGAGCTGGTTGTTCGAGTACTTAACCTAATCAACCGAGCCGCTCGTTGATTTCTTTTCCGGTTTTAATCGGGAGTTTGTGCAGATCCAGACCACGCTGGCCGCCTTCAATGACGCTCGCGCTGCCAGTGCCGCAGAACCTGCAAGGCACACGGGTTAGGGCGCGCCCTCCTCCACAAGCAACAGCGCAGAAGCGCTTTGCGGCGCATTTGCCCGTTCTGGTTGAACACGCCTTGGACTAGTCATGGCGCGCAGTCAGGCTCAATCTAAAGTGCGCGAAACCACGTACGCAGAAATGATCCCGGTCAGGGTTCTGGACGGTGAAATGCGGGCCATCCAAGTGACAAATTTATTGCTGATGCCCGGTATGACCGCCGTTCGACCCGCGTGCATGGCTCGATAACCAATCAGCGCGATGTCGTGCGGTTGGCTGTAGCCAAGCTTGGCCATACGGCGCTCATCGATCAACCCTGCGGCATGGAAGAAGTTGGTACGTGTTGGCCCAGGGGCAATATGGGTACAGCTTACGCCCGTGCCTCGCAGGTCATGGGCCAAGGCTTCGGAAACACTGATAACGTAGGCCTTCGAGGCAGCGTAAGCCGCCTCCAGACCATGGGGAACCACATACCCGGCCGAAGAACTGAGATTGAGTATGCGGCCGCGACCACGCTCGATCATCGGTTGCACATAGTGCAAGGTCAGTTGCGACAGGGTCACGACGTTCAGTTGCAACATGCCGGTCATCTGAGTGGCGTCGTGGTCTTGAAAAGACTGGCCAACAATGCCGGCACCCGCGTTGTTAACCAGGTATTCGATCGGCAGTGCCAACTCATTAACCTGGAGAATCAAGCGCTCTGCCGCTCCCGGCAACGACAGATCCTCACACAGAGCGTAAGCGTCGATCGACTGCAGTCGTTTCAACTCCGTGGCCAACGCCTGCAGTTTGTCACGACTACGCGGACTGGAACACAGCACTACGCCGATGCCGTCCCGCGCGAATAACCGGGCGAGCTCGGCGCCAATCCCAGACGATGCTCCCGTAATCAGTGCGTAACGCATGCCTTCCACCTCAGTTCTTGTTATCCATTATTGAGCACTGCGTGCCAGGGATGAGTGTAGGGGCCCGCCCGGAAATACCCGCACAGGCCCCAAGGCCAGTTTCGGGTCTGTAGCGGCCATGCATGCCCGAGTGGGCTGGCCTGTTCCGACCCATTGGCGGCCATCTATAGCCTAGGTGGTCGTCACCCGCCCCCTATATTCTTGCCCCATACGGCGCCGTATTTTCTCGCCAAAACCCTATGTTTCATCCAGAGAGCACCCCATGAGCCGTGTAGAAACAAAAACAACAACACGCCTTGAAGTACCGTCTCGCGACTATCTCTATTACCGCGATGCCCTGGCCGATCAGCCACTGCCCGCCGCGTTCATCGATCTCGACCAATTCTCCGTCAACCTTGAACGACTGCGGTTGCGTGCAGGCGGCCTGCCTGTGCGGTTGGTCACCAAGTCAGTGCGTTCAGTACAAATCATTCGCCGGATCCTTGAGGCCGGACCGTTCATGCAAGGCTTGCTGTGTTATTCGGTGGGTGAAGCCGCGTGGCTGGCCAGCGAAGGCTTCGACGATATTGTTGTGGCCTACCCCAGCGTTGAGCCGGCCGATATCAGGGCGGCTGCAGCTCAGATAAAAAAGGGCCGATCGATTACGCTGATGGTCGATTGCACGGAACAGGTAATCAAGATCAGCCAGATCGCAAGGGAAGAAGGCGTGGTGATTTCGCTAGCCATGGATCTGGATATGTCCTCGCGTTTTCCGGGTGTCTACTTCGGCGTACACCGCTCACCGGTGCATGACGTGCCGACCGGGCTGGCCCTTGCGCGCTTCATCGCCAAACGCCAAGGAGTAGTGCTGGAGGGGCTGATGGGATACGAAGGACAAATCGCAGGCCTGATGGACGATATACCAGGACAGGCGTTAAAAAATGCGGTGATCCGTTACCTCAAGCGCAAGTCGATCCGCGAGGTCAATGCACGACGCAGGGACGTGGTTGCAGCTCTGAAAAAGGATGGGCATGCCCTGCGTTTCGTCAACGGTGGTGGCACCGGCAGTTTTGAAAGTACGCGTGAAGACGCATCGGTCACCGAGTTGGCTGCAGGCTCCGGGCTATATGCACCTACGTTGTTCGATCACTACAAAGCGTTCAAAGCGCTCCCTGCGGCAGGCTTTGCATTACCCATTACGCGAGTGCCCAAGCCAGGTGTAGTGACATGTTCGGGTGGGGGCTACATCGCCTCCGGCCCCATGGGTCTGGATCGTTTGCCGCTGCCGTGGCTGCCTGCGGGTTGCAGCCTGATCCCCAACGAGTCCGTCGGTGAAGTGCAGACACCGTTGCGCCATTCTCTCGCGACCGCGCCCTCGATTGGCGAGCCGATCTTGTTTCGGCACGCCAAGGCCGGTGAGTTGTGCGAGCGGTTCAATGAGCTGTTGCTTATCCAGGATGGCAAGGTCATCGATAAGGTATTGACCTACCGAGGCGAAAGAAAAAGCTTCTTTTGACATGCAGCCAGTTGCCCACCCCGCCCCATTGCGAATCGCTACCGGAAAATAACAATGAACCAGATAACCCTTTCAAATCCCTCGCTACTGGATCCAGCCAACGCGGTGCAGTCCATATTCGATTCCCAGCAGCGCGCTGTGCGTGTCAATGGCGCACCGTCCTACCCGCAACGCATCGAAGCGCTGAAAAAATTAGAGCTGATGGTCAAAAACAACCGACAGCGGTTTCTGGAAACAATCTCCCTGGACTTCGGCAACCGCTCTTTCAGCGAAACCGAGCTAGGCGAACTGATGCCGATTCTGAACAGCATCAAGTATGTGCGTGCGCATCTCAAAGGCTGGATGCGCCCCCAGAAACGCAAGGTAGGGATGGCGTTCAAACCCGCGAGCGCAAAAGTGGTCTATCAACCATTGGGCGTGATCGGCATCATGGCGCCCTGGAACTACCCGTTAACGCTGACACTGGTCCCGTTGATCGAAGCGTTGGCAGCTGGTAACCGCGCAATCATCAAACCGGCGGAGCTGACGCCACATACCGCTGAGCTATTGAAGGAACTGATCAGCGCGATCTTCCCGGAAGATCAGGTTGCCGTTGTCACCGGTGGCCCGAAAGTGGCAGCCCATCTGAGCACCCTGCCCTTCGATCATTTGCTGTTCACCGGTTCGACACACATCGGCCGCCAAGTGATGGCGGCCGCCGCTGTCAACCTGACACCGGTCACGCTTGAGCTGGGCGGTAAATCGCCAGTCGTGTACTGCCGCGATTACTCTCTCGAAAAAGCGGCAAGAATCATTGCCATCGGCAAACTCTTCAACGCTGGCCAGACCTGCGTGGCGCCGGACTACGTTCTGGTGCCCGACGATTTGGTCGATACCTTCGCCGCCGCTTTGCAGGAAGCGGCAAACGCGCTTTACCCAAGCATCAGCGCTAACCCGGACTACACATCAATCATCTCCCAACGTCACTTCGAACGGCTCGATGACATGATCGAGCAGGCCGTGTTTACAGGCGCCAAGGTCTGGCAGCCGAACGATGACAACGCAAAGCAGGCGCGCAAAATCCCACCCACGATCCTGACCAATGTGTCTTTGACCAGTACGGTCATGCGTGAGGAGATTTTCGGGCCCATCCTGCCGGTTATCGGTTATGCCACGCTGGATGACGCCATAAAACTGATCAACGATAGACCTAAGCCCCTGGCGCTCTACTGCTTTGCCCATGACAAAACGAGCATTGAACATGTGCTGGACCGGACCCGCTCCGGCGGGGTCACGATCAACGGCACGATGCTGCATGCCACACAGGAAGATTTGCCATTCGGCGGGGTCGGCGAAAGCGGCACCGGGGCTTATCACGGTTTTGATGGTTTTGTGCAAATGTCCCATGCCCGCGGCGTATTCAAACTGAGCCGTTTCAACATGTCACATCGGATCGCAGCCCCCTACGGGAAGCTGACGCGTTTGATCACGCGTCTGATGCTGGGGAAATAACGCTTCACCCCTGAAAAATCCGCAGATGCGTGAGCTTGAATTTCTGTTCAATTCCGCAGGCATCTACCGGGGACGGTATGCAGCATGACGCATACCCTTCCCCGGGATCGCCAGTTATGGTGCGTCCAGGCAGGCGTTGCAGGCGCTCGCCCTGGAGCAGCGTCACGGGCCAGTGACTTCACCATCCTTCGCCCCGCCTTCCACGCAAACCCCTATGCTGGAGCAGAAAGCCCAGCAGGCATGGCGAGCCGAAACCCCTCATAAAGCAAAAAGGTCCTCAATATCACCGAACTGTCGGTGCTATTGAGGACCTGGGACTATGGCGACTCCGATCGCCATGGCTTGTCTTCAACCGCGTTGAAATACCGGCAGCCATTGCAAGGCGGCACCCGGATCGCCCTTGATCTTGATCTTGCCCTGCATGAACGCCACCGGTGCATTCAACTTGCCCGCCACCAGGCTTTCGAAATCCTTGCGTGAAATGGCGATGGTGGTATCGGCTTCGATATCGTCGTTCGACACCGTGCTGCCCGACACGCAAAGGAACCCTATGTCCTTGAGGTGCACTTTCAGGCTAGTAGCGGGAACAGGGCCGCTGGCGATAGACAACTTGAATTTCTCGGTCACTTCGGTGAGGTATTCCATATTGAAACTCCAATGCAGTGCTCAAAGCACTTGGGATAGATAAACATGATTTCCCGGACCTGCGCCGGGAGGTCGAACGGCACATCGTGCAAGGGCGTCAATCAGTCCCTGTAGCGGGTATCCAGGCGATCAAGCTTGCGCAGCAATGCAGGCCAGACAAAGCCGCCCCCCAAACCTTCGGTCTGCACCCGCGCTGCGTCAGCCACGCCTTTGAGGATCTGCGGATCAATGCTCAGCAAGTCGCCACCGGCCTGCGCACTGATCTGGATCTGGCAGGCACTCTCAAACATGTACATCGCCAGGAACGCATCGGCGATGGTTCGGCCCACTGTGAGCAGCCCATGGTTGCGCAGCATCAGGAACGTATTCGGGCCCAGGTCGTCCTGCAACCGCGGCTTCTCTTCATCACGCAGGGCGACCCCTTCGTAATCGTGATAGCCAAGCCCGCTGAGGACGAATGACGCCTGCTGCGACACCGGCAACACGCCGGCACGTTGTGCGCTCACGGCAACGCCCGTGCGCGTGTGCGTATGCAGCACGCACTGCACATCGTTGCGCGCGGCGTGGACCGCACTGTGGATGACAAAACCCGCTCGGTTCACATTGAACCCGGATTCGCGAACCTGATTACCCTCCTGATCCACCAGCACCAGTGAAGACGCTGTGATTTCCTCGAACAGAAGCCCATACGGGTTGATCAGAAAATGGTGCTCCGGGCCTGGAACACGGGCACTGATGTGCGTAAAGACCATGTCCGTCCAGCCATATAACGCAACCAGTCGATAGCATGCCGCCAGATCACATCGCAGCTGCCACTCCTGCTCACTCACTTGCGCCTTGAGCGAAGGGATGTGCATTTGAATCTCCTTACCGTGTGGTTCTTATTGTCAGTTCCGCACGGCAAGCATAAAGCCAGACCCAGAACCTCCTCGTTGCTCAAAGGGACAGTCGGGAGTCATTTCAGGTCAGCATTGACTCAGAATTACACGTGCACGTGAGTTCGCCGTTGCAGCGCCAGCGTAGCCATCCATCACGCAATCAACGCCAACGTGATCCGCAAGTGGTCACCGATTTACTAGGATTAATCACCCGTAACTCTGCCGGACTTCGTCCCCGTGCTAGTTACACCCAAGCGCGCACTAGAAAAGAGGGTGATCATCTCGCGACTTCTGACTGCATGAGTGGGTGGCCGTTTAACTACGCATGGGGTGTACCCCGGACGCTCAAACATGAATTACTGGCCTGTTACCAAGGTAGGGTTTGCGCTTGCTCATGCTCCAAGCTGTAAGACATTGAAGGATCAGGGCGCGCTGCTATCAATTGAAATAGCCGCGCAGCAGAATCCTGGGCCGTCATTTCCGCGCCTTGAACACCGATCCCCGTGCAGCCGTCCGGGATGGACCGTATAGCTCAGCAACTGCTCACCCAGCTCATCAGCGATACGCCCCCCGATGACTCAGTGGCTGAACAGCGAACGCTTCTTCTTGCCCGCCAACGTTTCGGGTTTAATCAGAAATCGTGCTAATGCGGGCAACAACCACAGCGCACCGACCATGTTCCAGAGCAGCATGAAGGTCAGCATCAGCCCCATGTCGGCCTGGAATTTGATGGCTGAGAAAATCCAGGTGCAGACACCGATAGCGAGGCAGAGCCCGGTAAATAGCACTGCTTTACCGGTGGATTTCAGCGTCTGGTAATAAGCCTCCTGCAACGGCAACCCGGCGCGTAGAAAACTTTCCAATCGACTGTACGTGTAAATGCCATAGTCCACGCCAATCCCTACACCCAGCGCTATAACCGGCAACGTCGCGACCTTGACGCCAATTCCCATGAGCGCCATCAGCGCGTTCCCCAGTACCGAGGTCAGTACCAACGGCAGTACGATACACAGCGTTGCCGCCCAAGAGCGGAATGTAATCATGCACATAGTTGCCACGCAGACATACACCAGCACAAGAATGCTCAGTTCCGACGCCTTGATCACCTCGTTGGTAGCCGCTTCTATACCCGCGTTTCCGGCGGCGAGAATGAACTCCAAGCCGTCCTTGTTATTCGCCCTGGCAAAGTCCTTGACGGCCTGTACCACGCGTTCAAGCGTCTGCGCTTTATGGTCGTTGAGGAACACGAGCACCGGGGCAAGGGAGCAATCGGCGTTATACAGGCCGTCGGCATGGGCAATGGAGCTGTTCAGTACATCAGGGTTGCGCGAAAGAGTTTCCCATTTCAGGCTGCCCTCGTTCATGCCCTTGATCATTTGCTTGGCCACCGTCACCAGGGAGATCGCCGATTGCACGCCCTCAGTATTTTGCATTTTCCACATCAGTTCATCGATGGGCGCCATCGCCGCGTAACGTGAACACGCTTCGGGCGCCATCTTGACCATCACCACCAGCACATCGGAACTGGTGGAGTAATTGTCGATAATGAAGTTGTTATCCTTGTTGTAGCGCGAATCCGGGCGCAACTCCGGGGCACCTTGGTCCAGGTCGCCGATCTTCAGGTCGTGACCGTACCAAAGGCCGACGCCGAGCGCGATCAACGCAAGGATAACTGACACTTTCGCCACTTCGGGGCTGGCGAACCGGGACAACAGACGCCAGAAGGCATGCTCGCGGATCGCGTCCTTCTTGCTGCGTTCGATAGCTTGTTTGCTGATGCCAACATAGGAAATGGCGACCGGCAGCAGAATCAGGTTAGTGAAGACAATCACCGCGACACCGATAGACGCACCAATTGCCAACTCCCGAATCACGCCTATATCGATAATCAGCAAGGTAATAAACCCCACTGCGTCGGCAAAGATCGCGATCAGCCCCGGCAGAAATAATTGGCGGAAAGTTCGGCGTGCGGCCGTCAGGGCGTTATCGGCGTCACTCGATTGCAAGGCGATACCGTTGATCTTCTGCACGCCGTGGGAAATGCCGATGGCAAAGATCAGGAATGGCACCAGCATTGAGTAAGGATCCAGGCCGAAACCGGCAGCGTGCATCAGCCCCAGTTGCCAGACCACCGCCACGAGGGTGGTTATCAGTACCGCGACAGTGCTGTATACGCAGCGCGTGAACCAGTACAACAACACCAGAGTAATGATGAATGCGATACCAAAGAACAGCAGCACCAGGGTCAAACCGTCGATCAAGTCACCGACTTTCTTGGCAAAGCCGACGATATGGATGCGCACGTCGGGGTTCTGCACTTCGAACTTGCTGCGAATCTTCTCTTCAAGGTCATGGGAAAACGTCTGGTAATCCAGGGCCAGCAACTTGCCATGGTCGTTGGGGTCTGGATAAGACTCCAACAACGGGACTTCAATGATGCTCGACTTAAAGTCGTTGGCCACCAGCCACCCTACCTGCCCGGACTTGAGCACGTTATTGCGCAACTGATCGAGGCTTTGCGGCGAGCCATCGTAGCTCTGCGGAATCACCTCACCGCCAGCGAAGCCCTCTTCGGTGACTTCAGTCCAGCGCACGCTGGGGCTCCACAGCGACTTGAGCCCCGAGCGGTCGACGCCAGCGATGTAAAACACCTCATCGTTGATCTGGCGCAGGGTCTCCATGTACGCCTTCGTGAAAATATCGCCATCCTTGGCTTCCACCGAAATACGTACCGTGTTGCCCAGGTTCGCCAGGTCGTCGCGATGCTCCATCATCCTCTCAATGAAGGGGTGCTTGAGCGGGATCATTTTTTCAAAACTGGTGGACGGCCGAATCAGTGTGGCCTGCCAGAACAAAAGCGCACTCACCAACAGGCAAATAAAGATGACTACCGGACGGTTGTTGAAAATCAGGCGTTCGAGAAACGTCGCCCCGTCTTGACTGCTCATGGACATTTCTGCGTTTCCTGTTATTGACCCAGCTCAGCGCCGTTCAGCGTGGTGATGTGGATACCGCCCTGACCGACTAGCGCCAGATGACCGCTTCCGGCGGATGTCACCGCGGACAACGATATCCGGTCGGGCCGGTTAAACACGCTGAAGGTCCGCCCTCCATCCGTGCTGCGAATCACGCTGCCACCGTTGCCGACAATCACCAGCGAACCGTCTACCAGCAAAGTCGCGCCGGACAGGCCGAACTCCAAGCGGCCATGGTTGGCCTCAAGCGCTATCGGTGCCCAACTGCTGCCGAAGTCAATGGAACGGTAAAGATTGCCGCGCAGACCGTACGTCAACAGGGTTGCCGGCTGGCCCGTGCCGATTACGCCGAACAGCGAGCCGGAGTAAGGCCCGTAGACACGCTGCCAGGTTTGCCCCGAGTCGTAGGAGCGAAACATGCTGCCCTGTTCTCCGACCACGAATAGCCCGGCGTCCCTGACTGCTGTGATCGCGTTGAAATGGAGCTGATCGGGGTTGTCGAATCGATCACTGATGTCCTTCCAGTGCTGGCCGCCATCGCTGGTTGCCATCGCCATCCCGTAAGCACCCACGGCAAAGCCGTAGTTCGCGTCCTTGAACCAGACGTCAAGCAAGGGCGCCTGACGTTTGAGGTCTTCGAACTGACGGGCCCAAGTGCTTCCACCGTCAACGCTCACGAGGATCTGTGCATCATGGCCTACCGCCCAGCCGCGTCTGGCATCAATGAAGTAAACCGCCGTGAGCATTTGCCGAGTCGGGACCGATGCCTGAATCCAATGGCCGCCCTGGTCGTCAGAAAAAACGATATGCCCGCGATCACCGACGGCCACCAGTCGGTCGCCAGCATGCACCACGTCGAGCAATAAATTGCGCCATGCATTGGCGGACTCAATGGAATCAGACGAGCCCTGAGTTTTTTCAATGCTGTCGCTGGCGGCGGCAACAGGCACATTGAAAGCCAATAGCGTGAAGACCATGAGCAGCAAGACAGCAATTAGGCAAGGCGGAACGTTTAACGCTGGTGATAAGCCGAATACCCCACTCATTCTGAGCCGAGCTCGCTTGTTTAAACATTCATTCATTGAGTCATCCATTCTTGAAAGCCAGGTTCATATCGCCTGGTTTTGTATGCCGAGAGGCGATGAGAACCTTTAATCCAGCAGTGCCCAACGGTCGTTATGGCGCTCGTGAAACCTCAATTTCAGTCCAACTTAAGAATGAGCACGGCGGCTAAACGGAAGTGTTCTGAATGTCATTGAATATCCATCCCTGTTCCACTGACGAAGGCCAGTTAAACCCAATGCGATCAGCCCGCAGGCACGGCCGCCCACAAACCCAGGTATTGGGCCAAGAACGGGGCGTTAAGCCTGCGAACTGTCGTTGCTAACAACCGCTCAGTCAGCGCGTACCACGCCGCCTTAATTCTGCAGGGTTGAAGTAATCGCTTGAGGGGTTGGGCTGGTCGAAGTCAATGCTGCGCGGCTCTTCACTGTCCATCTTCTGTGCCACGTAGCGACGAGACTGCAGATCGTGAAACACGTCCACGGCCGACCAGATAGTGGGCAGGTTGTAGAAGTTAATCAGATAAGCAATCGACACGCGCCACAACTCCCCTCGCCCATCGTATTGATCAGCCAGGACGATCTGCCAGCTGTCCTCGTCAAAGTACAAGGTGCGCTTGGAATATAAATGCCGCGCCGTTTTCTTAAGCGTCCCTTCCACTACCCATACACGATGCAACTCGTTACGGGTGTAAGCCGGGTTAAGGTGACCGGGTTTGAACAGATCTTTGTAGGTAACGCCGGCGGCAATCATTCTGTAATTGTTATAGGGAACATAGATTTCCTTTTTCCCGATCAATTTCCAGTCAAAACGGTCGGGTGATCCATTAAACATGTCCTTGCTGTCGAGGGTCATAATACCGTCGTTATCGCCGGGCGTATCGTAAGCCAGCGTAGGCGCGCGCCTGACTCGACGGGTGCCTGGTTCATAAGCCCAAGCCAGCCGTGGCTCCATGACCTGGTCCATGGTTTCATAGACCAGATCTACCTCGCCAGCACTTCGCGGAGGGCTGATGGCGGTGCTGAAATAGTGAAACATGACGTTTTTCAAGTCCGCATAGTTGGACGTCTGATCATAATAATTGAACAGAATTTCCTGCTGGAATTTGTACATAGTGAAGTTACCGTTAGCCTCTACGGAAGCCTCATTAAGTGGCTGGACCAAATGGGTTCCGCGGTAACGGGCGAGGTGGTTCCAGACGGCTTCGACGCCGCTCTTTGGTATAGGAAAGGGGATACCGCCGAACGCATCGGTGAAACCATTGCCGCCTTCTTGCAATTGCGCGGTGGTCGCATTCTTCAGGGTATTGTCATAAACCCACTGTGGGGCGCTAGCGGTACGTCGAGTCTGGTAAACCGGCATTTGATAACTGTCGGGATACGTCTTGAACATCGCTATCTGGCCGGGCGTCAGCTTGTCCTTGTATTGCGCCAGGTTAGCGGAAGTTATGGTGAACAACGGCTTGTCCTGTGGAAACGGATCGACGTAATGGTCGCCAGATTTGTAAGGGGTCGGTGGGGTTACGCCGGCACCCGTCCACGCGGGGATACTGCCATCGGCGTTCCCGGCCTTTTCTCCACCTAATGGCGTTAAAACCGTACGTAGTTGCTGCGCTTCCTGCGCAGGAACTGCCGCCTGAGCGGTGACGGCAACAGTCCCGAGCATCATGGCCATGCTCAACAATGAGGCTACTTTAAACATCGTTAATCTCCGCAAGCAGTATCTAAAAAATGGTGTATCAGAAGGAGTACTTGACGTCGAAACTCACATTGTCACGGTCGCGTACAGTGTTGCCCTTACCGGCTCCACTGAAGGTGGTGTATTGCAGCTCAGTTTCCAGGCCGCCGCGATAATCTGCCTTGACACCAAAGGTGTAAGCTTTTCGGCCCTCCATGAAGTTACCGGTCAGATCGGAATTGCCTTTAACGTCATCGGAATAGTTAATAGAGGGCGAGAGATTGACACCGGCATACACATCATTCCAGGTGCCCGTGATCACCAGTGTATAACCGTAGGAGTTACGGGAAATCGGTGAATCAGATAAGTCTGGTGAACCGGCAAACTTTCGAACTTCCGGTGTCGGTGTAAAGGCGGTATAGGTCAAGTTTCCACCCAAGTGTTCGCCTGCCAACTCGGCAATGCCGATTACCGAATCAAAGCTCAGTGCGGGGCCAAAGTTGTAGATCGTCCCTACAGACGCATTGTAGGACTCTACCCTCTTATAGTTATTCAACGTACCGTCACGGCACAGCGACTTGCCTGACACCTGAACGCAGGCCTGGCCACCCGCCACCGAGGAGTCATAAATATTAGTAGTGCCTGCGATGCCCTGGCCAAGGATGTCACCCAGTAAATCATTGGTTGCGCTGATACTGATGGGCATGTTAGGTCGATACGCCAGTTCGCCAAACAATGAAGCATTACCCAAGGTGGTATTGAAGCTGAAGCCGTACATGTGGACGTCTTCCACATACGCGCGCTGTACCACGGCGTTACCCACCATATCCAGAGTCGCTATCGCCCCCGCATTGCTGCCTGCCACGCCAGACAAGCTGGCGAGGTCGATACCTTTATAGTTTGCGAGACTGAGGGATTCCAACGGTTCCTTGGTATGGTAATTAACAAAGTAAAAACCGAAATCCGTGTAATTAAGCGCTGGCGCTATGTAGTGAAGATTTATCCCAAACTGTCCACTGTCCCTGGCTTTGATATCCTTGCCAACGTTGGCCACCTTGAAGATACCAGTGTTGGCGTCCATGAAACTGTTAATTCCATGGGGTCCGGCACCCAAGCCGATACCCGGAACCGCCGCAGCGATGCCTTGATATGCGGCGAACGCAGGCGACAGCTCGGGTACCTGTACGTAGGCTTGCTTTCCGCCTTTACCAAACAGATCCGTCGTCGAATAATAGGTGCCCACCGGATCCAGAGAACTTTCCTTCCAGTCGACCTGGTAAAAGGCCTCCATGGATAAATTGTCGGTCAGGCCCAGGTTGAAACTTAGGGCCCCGACCGGTACCAGGACTTCCTTGAGTTGCGAGCCGGGCAAACGGAATTTAGTTACATCCAAAGGGTTGGTGGTATTTACGCCGCCTCGATAAAATACACTTTCGCCCCAGTTGAATACCTGCTTGCCCACTCGTACTGACAGGGGATGATCAAAGGGATCCCACTTGCCATAGATGTAGGCATCGAGGAGTTGCCCGCCTCGTCCGGCATCCCGTCGCGCTTCATAGGTGAAACGGTTGTCTTTGGGGTAGTTCTGGCTTGGCTCAACAATGTCTGAATGATCATAGTAATCGGTGTGATTATTCATGATCTGGCTGTCATAAAAAGCCGAGCCACGAACAAAGACACCGTAATTCTGATACGTGGCACTTAGTTCCGACGTCAGCTTATAAACTTGCGAAATTAGGCCTGGGCTAAAGTTGCGATCGCCGTCATTACCGTTAAACGCATCATTATTCTTGTCCTGACTCTGCACTCGCCACGCCGCCCCATAGGACACGGTCGAGTCGAGGGAGCCCTTGACTTGGCTGTCCATAAAACTGAACTCAACGGCTCCCACAGACGGAATAACTAGGACCGAGGGCAATAAGCCAGCCAATACCCGACTGATTCCGGCGCGAACGCGCACTTTCGTAAATTCCTCAACGTCTTTGCTCATGCTCACTTTGCTCCGAGGCAGTTATTATTATTTTTCACGCCCTATCTCTTTGGATGAGTGCGCGTACTCTCAGGCTCACCCTGATGTGAGCCTGCGGACGAACTTATTCAGATCCAAAGACACCTGCTTACATCTAATGCGTACAGGTCACGCCCGTATGCCTCAAGTCATGGGGCAACGCTTCAGACACGCTGATAACTCAAGCCCTTGGAAGCAGGCACCACCTATCCTGCCGAGGAACTGGGAATACGTATTTGGTAAATCAGGCCGACACTACCGCCCCCTGCGTTGTTGATGAAAAACTCGCTTGGCAACTCAGTTCCGGTGCCGCCTGAGGCTCCCGTAATCAATGCATAAAGCATTACATCACCTGCCTGGTGTCTGGTTATGCGGGCTTGTCGTTGGACTCGAGTGTAGAACCGGACCCACCCACAAGTGCATAGGCCTAAAGGCCAGTTTGGGGTCAGTCCCGGCCATCCAGATGCCGATTGGTCTGGCCTGTTCCGACCCGTAGAGCGGTCTTTTTTACTCTTGGTCACTATCAACAGCGCCTTCGATCCCCCACCAGTACGCGCTCATGGTGCTGATTGATGGTTATCCGTATATTCAGGGCTCCAGCTCAATAAGCCGCATCAGATTCACCGGGGACGTCATAGGAGGTTTCCCGCAGCGCGTGCAGACTCTCCCGATAGGCCCCCAGTTTGGCCGCGAACACCCTGCCCTGCGACGCACTAAAGGATTACTTCGAAAACGCCTCTTTTCCACTCCAAATTAAGGCAGGCGTCCGCCATTGTTCAGGGTAGCCGAGACCATAATGGGGGCAATGGCGGCCATACTTGTCCAACCGTCACGCTGAACAGCTGCAAACCCATCGCTTCGAACGGACGCCACCGTTGCGTTGATAAATACTTGCACGCGACCATGAACAGGGCTTTAGAATCAAACAAAAAAGGGGCTCAGATGGACGGTTCTGCGCGTTACACCACAGCCAATTTTCATACTTATCTTTTGCGATGCATTACCGGCATGAGCAAAGACTTTGGTATTGACCCGGTACGTTTATGCATGGGCCTGGGCTTTGAGATAGAAGACCTTTCAAGCCCGGACTGCCTGGTGTCCTTTCGTCAGGCAGCGTCCCTGATCCGCCGGGCACTTGCATGCACCAAGGATCGCGAACGTGGATTGGGGCTTGATATAGGCACCCAGGAAACCATTGGTTCGATTGGGTTGGTGGGTTACGCAATGCTCACCAGTCCAACCTTGGGTAATGCGATCGATCTGGGCATCAAAATGCAGCGCCATGCGGGCGTGTTGTTGCAACTGGAACGGGTCGATAGTGGTAAATACCTGACGATTCGTGCCAGAAGCCTGTTTCACGAGCCGGATCTCCAACCGTTTTTGGTGGAAGAAAGCTTCGGTGTCTTTCTAAACCTGGTACGAACACTGGCAGGCGATACCTTCACTCCCAGCTTTGTTGAGCTGAGTTATTCAAAGCCGTCGTACTCAGCCCATTACGACCAGGTATTCAAATGCCCTATACGTTATGACCAGTCGGAGAATATTTTTGCCTGCGACGCCCATTGGGCAGAAAAACGCATAGCGACCTACGACCCGCTTAGCCACCGGCAGGTGTTGGATTTTCTTCAGATGAATGTTGCCAAACAGTCGATGGAGGATGAGTTCATCGAATCCATAGAACGCATCGTACGCCGAGATCTGCGCCAGACCCCGTCCCTATCGGCGGTCGCTACGCAACTGTGCATGAGTGATCGGACTTTGCGAAGGCGTCTGGCAGACCAAGGGAGGTCATACCAGAATGTTCTGGATCAACTTCGAATGGTGCACGCAGTCGCCCTGCTCACCAACCCACGGTTGACCATCGACGAAGTGGCGTATGAAGTGGGCTTCAGCGACGCACACAACTTTCGCAGAGCGTTCAAGCGCTGGACCGGACATGGGCCTCGGAAGTCCCAATAAGCGGTAGGTCTCCCGGCACCGCGGGGTAATGAAGTAGCCCATGACCACTTGATTGACCTCGTCTTATTGCAAGAGGAGCCCATGTGGTTGGGCCCCTCTTCGCAGTAAGACCTATAGTGGCATCGCGTTTACCGTAACCTACGCACCCGCCTCTGCACGGCGTGCACGTTGGCTTTGCCTGCCGATCTCCTCCATGGTATCGAACAAGGCGCGCATCTTCTTCGGGTCGGTGCCTAGCATGCGTACTGCACGCGCTTGCTCGGGCGGCATAAATACTTCTATTGATTTTTTCTTAATGGCAGTGAGCAGTGTCTGTGCGACGAATTCTGCAGTGACGGGCTCGCTGGCAAAGGCGAAAGACGAAGCGTCGTCATTAGCTTCCTGTTCAAGCATCGGTGTTTCCGTTGACGTTGGGTGCAAAATGGTGAAGTCGATTGGGCCATGGCGTTCCTCCAGAGCGAGTGCATGGTGAAATGCTCGAAGCGCCTGTTTTGAAGCACCATAGCTGGCGATACCGGGAAAAGGCATGAACGCGGTCATGCTACACACCGTAACGATGTGGCCATGACCTTGCTCATTAAACTGTTTGAGGACTGCCAAGGTGCCGGTAAGTGGCCCCATGAAGTTGGTATCAAGTGTGCGCTGATGTTGTGCCAGGGGCACGTCACGTGCGTAACCGGTATAAACGATTGCCGCATTATTGACGAGTATATCAAGCTGGCCGAATTTACTGATCGTCGCCTCAATGGCATTCGTCCATTGTTTTTCCGAGCAGATATCCAAACCCACAGCGCCCGCATTAACGCCCAAGGATGCCGCCAGTTCGCGTGCCCCTTTACTATTAATGTCTGCCAGCATGACACGATAACCCTGAGAGATAGCGAGCTTCGCAGTAGCTGCACCAATACCGCTGGCGGCACCCGTTAACAACATAACCTGGTTATTTTTTTTCTTCATGGGTATTACTCCTGCAATTGCCACAACGCAAGGCAATCAAAATAGGGGGAATGGCTAAAAGATGATTCCTGATGCTTTGCCAACGAATGACCTCTTCAGTCAGCGTAATCCGATCGTTATGACGTCTTGAGCGATGGTTTTCTCCAGGTGTAGGTGACGTGACTGTTCGAATAGGAGCCGCAACGACTGCGCCTACTAACCTCGTCAAAGGGAGGTGGTCACCGGGTTGGTGTTCATGAAGCGGCATGGCAGGGCCGTCCGCCGTATTCAAGAGATTATGAGGGCGACTGCTTAGCCACCAAGGGGGAATAAGGCCATTTTAGGGGTTCGGTCAGGCCAGTAAGCTCCCGGCGCATGCGGCTCACTAAGTTCGGGGCAGTCTTAAACCGATTGCAACTTCGCAAGGGTATTTGGCAGAAGTGGTTTGGCAGGTCGTTCGTTCGCGGCGACAAGGGTTAAATGCCACGTGCGCAAAAGGTTAACTGATCCATAGCGGCCATCATCGTAGTGACCTGGGCATCATGGCCCCTGCGGATAATAAGTCACTATTCAGCCGAGACAGGACGCCACCGCTGGTCCAATGGCGACATCGTCTTCCTTTTTTATGGCCTTGGCAGACCCCTCTCTGGCCGAAAGCGCTCTATCGTCCTCGGGACGAGGATATTATATTTTATTAAAAATGCAGAAAGTTAAACATGGATACTGGCGTAACATCCACGGCGTCTCAAGATAAATGTTTAAGGCTTCATCAGTCTCAATTACCTATATAATAATTACGGAGATAGTTGAATGACAATCGGCAACTTTGATGTTGTAGTTATTGGCTCTGGTGCTTTTGGTGCTAGCGTGGCGTTCCATCTTTCTGCTGCGGGTCGTAACGTAGCTCTGGTCGATCAGGCAGCGATCGCTTCCCAAACTTCTCCTCGGGCTGCAGGCTTGACAGGTCAGGTTCGTCGTTCAGAAATGATGACGCATATCGCGTCGCACTCAGTTAAAAAGATCATCGAATTTACCGAAGAAACTGGCGAGCCACTGGAGTATTTTCAATCAGGCAGCCTTACGCTGGCTCGCACTGCGGAACATGCCGCCTTGATTCACGGAGGTGTTGAGCTCGGCAAATATATGGGGTTGGACGTTGACCTTGTTTCCGCCGAGGAAGCCGCTCAATTAATGCCTTTCTTGAATCCAAAGGATATTCTTGCGGCAGGTTACGTGCGCAGTGATGTCTATTTAGACCCAGGACAACTCCCGCTTGGCTATGCGCGCGCCGCACAGAAGTTAGGCGCTACTTTATTACCTCATACCGAGATAGAGCAGATCATCGTGGAGCGCGGGCAGGTAACTGGGGTGGCTACTTCCCGAGGTGATCTCAAAGCCCCTGTCGTGGTAGATGCAGCCGGTGGCTGGCTAAGGCTTGTAGCATCCTTCGCAGGTGTCGCTTTGCCGGCATTTCCAGTTCGACATCAGTTGATGGTTACCCAGCCACTCGCTGAAGTCACGTCAGCGCAGCCCACCGTCCGAATTCTCGATGCCAATATATACATCCGTCCCGACAGGGGCGGGTTAATGTTTGGCGGTTATGAATCCGATCCGGTTTTTTACGGTGCAAACTCAATGGGCAAGGATTTCCGCATTGAAGATCTGGAGTTGGATATTGATGTATTGAAGCGCCTGGCGAAATCTGTTGAAGCACAATTCCCGATTTTTCGTGATGCAGCTATAAAAGAACACCGTGGTGGGCTGCCTACTATGACAACCGATGGCGATCATATTCTGGGCCCGGTACCCGGCGTAGCAGGCTTGTATGCTATCGGCGGTTGCAATGTTGGGGGTTTCTCGGTGTCTCCGGCGCTAGGTGAATTGCTGGCGCACTGGATCATTGCGGGTGAGCCTTCTATGAACTTGTCGCGAATGCTCCCCTCCCGGTTTGTTGAGAAACTGCCCGAAAGCGATATGCTCGAACAGTGCCGTTCTCGTTATGCCAACTACTACAGTGCAAATCCAACAGAGAACACGACTTCCGCGGAGACCTTGCGGTGAAAGCGCAATTGATTGTAAGGGAAGCATTGACGATCCAATCAATAATTCGCCTGGCCTTAGGCTACGCAATTGCGACAAATGGCCTGGTTCTTATACCGTTTCTGGTTGCGGCGGTGATGTCCCGTTTCGGTTTAGATGAAAGTGTTGCAACACAGATTGCAGGTCTGGAAATTATAGGCATCGCGATTAGCTGCGCTGTATTTCCTCGCTTGATAGCCAAGGCCGCACCGTTATTTGTGGTTATCGGTGTACTCGGCACGGGCTTCGCACAGGCCTTAAGTTATTTTGCTCCAACCATTGAAGTAATGGGGGCTGCACGGAGCATGGCGGGCCTGTTCGAGGGGATGATCTTCGTAGTGATTGCATCGGCTCTCTCACAACGCGTTTGCGCGGAACGCGTTTGGGGGCAAATCAATCTGATCGCAGGCGGATTGAATGGCAGTATTCTGATCTTTGTCTCGCTTCTACCGGATGCGTGGATTAATCGAGGCATTTTCTTTACGGTATTCTGCCTGGTTATTGTGACATCAAAGTACGTACTGCCTATAGGATGTTTTGCTGAAAGGGGCGATAGACTGCGATCAACGTTACCAAAGGGTAAGCCGTCAAGAGCGCTGATTTTTGCGATATGGGCTGTAACGATACTGATTTATGGCGTTCAGGCTTCTCAATGGGCAGTTGCCGGTCTGGTGAGTGAGCGTGCCGGACTGACGACCTCCACCATCGGTATTTTTCTTTCGCTTTCGTCGCTTATCGGTTTTCTCGGCGCGATATTTCCGGCCATGAGTAGAAGCCAGGGTCATCGTTTAGTGCTTATAATCCTGGCGCAGTTAGTGATGATTGTGTCACTGATAGGTTTTTTCGAGTCGAACACGCTGCTATACCTATTTCTAAATCAAGTTGCTTTGAATTGTTCCTTCTTTGTAGTTATTCCTTTTCTCACCGGGTTGCTTTCAGAAATAGACTCCGATGGGACCTTGGTGGCTCGAACGGTTGTACTGACCTTCGTAGGCGCGGGCATCGGCACAGCAATAGCTGGACAACTTTATCATTCATTTGGTGGCCGCCAGTTCGCGATCTTGCTGGGGATCGGTATCGTTCTAGCTATTCCTTTTGTTTGGGCGGCTTTTCGAGAACGGAGGAAGCAACCTTTAAGCTATTCGAGCTGAGTTGTTTCTCACTTACCTGTGAAGGAAAATAAAATGAATCATATGTCCCCTCAGATGACTGTGTGTACCAATTTGCCTTTTGAGATTGCGGAAAGCCCACTATGGGATGATAGGCGGTCATTGCTTTGGTTTGTTGATATCAACAACCATGCCATTCATTCGTACGACCCAAAAAGTGGTGTACTCAATCGTTATCAGATGCCCGCCCTTGTTGGAAGTATCGGTTTATCTGAGGACGAGCGTCTAGTCGCGGCGCTTAAAACAGGCATACATCTGTTTGATCCTGCAACGGGCGAACTTGAGTTCATCGTGAACCCGGAAGTAGACCGTCCCGGTAATCAGCTAAATGACGGAAAAGTTGGGCCGGATGGCTGCTTCTGGGTCGGCAGTATGGACGAGAACAGCATGAATATTTCCGGCGCGTTATACCGTGTTACCGCATCCGGAGAAGTAACCCTGGTTAAGGATGGGATTTTTATCTCCAACGGGCTCGCATGGAGTCCTGATGGAAAAATCATGTATCACTCGGATGGGTTAAGTTCAACAGTCAAGGCGTTTGACTTTGATGTTGCGACTGGTACGATTTCGAACGAGCGAGATTTTTTCACGTTCGATCATGAAGAGTTTGGTTGGCCCGATGGCGCAACTATGGATGTACATGGAAATTACTGGAGTGCCGGTATTTTCAGAGGAAAAATAAATCAGGTTTCTCCCGAAGGAAAACTGTTACGCAGCTTGCAAATGCCCGTTTTAGCTACAACGATGCCTTGTTTGGGGGGAGATGATGTCCCAACTCTTTTTGTGACATCTTTAGCATCGGATGTTGATGATGTGCGACAAGAAGGGGCGTTACTTTCATGCGAGATTGACGTTGCAGGTGTTCCTTCATACAGGTTCAGCGTCGCTGACCTTACGCTGAGTTGACAGGCATTACGACGGATCTTAATCCACTGCGGCTCGCATAAAACGTTGCATAACAGTATGCCAGAGGTCCTGCCGGTAAACCGGCGGGTACCTCTGGCGCTCTGCTTTTTTTAACGCCGTACTGGTCGTCCAGCTCATTGATCAGCGGGTTACAAAGTATAAGAGATACCCACTTGCACCGTACGCGACTCCCCAGGGTAAGCGTAGAAGTTCAGGAACGAGCCTTCGTCGTACTCACGGTTGAACAGGTTCTTCACGTCGAGGTTGAGCCTGACCTTTTCGTTGACCTTGTAATAACTGAGCAAGTCGACAACGGTGTAAGCCCCCATCGAGAACGTGTTATTGGCGGTCTGCCCGGCACGTTCGGCTACGTATTTTCCACCTGCGCCGAGGCCAAACCCTTTAAGCGCGCCGTCCTGAAACTCGTATACGTTGAGCAGGCTGAAGCTACTGCGCGGAATATTCGCCAGCCGTGTTCCGGAGCGCACGGTAGTGTCCCGGGTCACTGCGGCATCCACATAGCCATAGCCGCCGATCATGCGCCACTCGGGCGTCAGATTGCCGGCCACGTTCAGATCGAAGCCGCGGCTGCGGACTTGCCCTGTCGCGACATTGAAGGCCGAGTCAACCGGGTCGACACCCTGGACATTTTTCTTCTCGATCTGATAGATCGCCGCATCGACGCTCAATTGACGGTCCAGCGCTTCCCACTTAACCCCCGCTTCGTAGGACTTGCCCTTCTCCGGCTCGAATCCGCCACCTTGACGACTGGCACCCGTGTTGGGCTTGAACGAGCGCGCGGCATCCGCGTAGATCGCAACCGTGTCAGTGAGGTCATACATTACCCCGATGCGCGGCGTGACGGCGTTGTCGGCGGCGTTCCAGCTCCTGACGCCGGGCACGTAGGATTCGTACTGGTGCTCGAAGCGCTCAAAGCGCGCACCGGCGAGCACCTTTAAACGCTCGGTCAGCGCCACTTGATCCTGGACGAAGGCGGCGTAAGTCTTGAGGTTTTCTTTGTCGTGGGTCGGCGTACGCGTCAGCGCCGGACGTGGCTGGCCATAGACCGGGTTGAAGATATCGATTGGGAAAGCTCCCGCCGCGCCGCTGGAGCGCTGGATGATCGACTTGTAGTCGTAGTCCTCATACTCGATGCCGGTCAGCAACGTGTGATCAAGGCCGCCCGTGGAAAAGCGCCCGGTCAGGTTCAGTTGATAGTCCTGGTCGGTCCAGTCCAGCTTGCGGTAGTTGAAGTTGCGCTGGAGTGTTCGGCCATCGGCGTTGAGGCTGGTGGCATTGTTTGCCTCAACACCATTGCCCTTCATCGTACCGTCCAACCACTGCATACCACCGCCCAGCGTCCAGTTGTCGTTGAGTAGATGCTCGAAGCGCAACTGAGCCATGTTGTTATCGTTGTGCAGGTTACCGGCGTACTTTTCACCCCAGAAGGTCTCACGGGACGGCGTGCCACCCTGGTTGGCGAAGCGGGTCAGGCCTCGGTCAAGCGGATGATTGTTACGCATGAAGTCGCCTTCGAAAATCACCTTGGTGTCGTCATTGACCTGCCAGCTCAGTACCGGTGTGACCCCATAGCGTTCGGTTGAGACATGGTCGCGGAAGGTGTCGCCGCCCTCTCCCACCACGTTGAGGCGATAGGCCAGGCGGCCTTGCTCATCCAGCGGGCCGGAGGCATCGAGGGTGCCGCGCTTCATGCCCTGATCATCCACCTGGCTGCCCAATGTGACCGTACGTTCGGGCAAAGGCTGTTTGGAGACCACGTTGAAGGTACCGCCGGGATCGCCGCGCCCATAGAGCATCGTCGCTGGCCCGCGAAGTACTTCAAGGCGCTCAATGCTGTTGGCGTCCGGCATGCTGGGGTAGCCCCGGTTAATCGGAAAACCGTTACGGTAGAACTCAGCGGTTGTAAACCCACGCACCGTGAAGCTGGTAAGCCCTTGGCCACCGAAATTGTTCGCTCGGCCGACGCCGCCGGCGTAGTCCAGGGCCTCCTGAAGGCGAGTCGCACCAATGTCCTCGACCACGTCCTTGGGCACTACGGTGATGGACTGTGGCGTCTCATGAATTGAGGTGTCAGTGCGCGTGGCACTGGCAGAGCGTGTGGCGCGATACCCTTTGACAGGCCCCTGAGCCGTCTCGGCGTCTACGTCTCCCGTGACATTGAAGGCTTGCAACTCAAGGCTGGCATTTTCGCTGCCGGCCACCTGCGCCCAGGCAACAGGGGCAACCGCCTGAAGTACGCAGAGAGAAATCAGGGTATGACGCATGGATTTTGGACCTAATGGATGAGCGGACGGGAAGGTAAACCTGCCTGGAATTCGGAAGGCATGATATACCAACGGATCTCATTTGCCACTCATTCTCATTTGCAATCTTTCGAGTATCGGCTTTGTACCTCTGCCATCCCAGGGCCGGTATGGCAGGGGCAATTTCTCTAACCTGCTTCGACTGCCTTAAGCACGTCGTAGATCTCGGCAACCACCTGCCCCGTCGCCTGTTCAATCGCCCCCTCATTACGACACAAAACCCACCCCTGTTCGCCCGCCGCTCGCACAAACGCCTGGGTACATTCGACATGCTCCTGCAGCGTATGGATCAACGTACTGCCCAATCCGCGCCGTCGCTGCGCGGCCCTCGACCATGAAACCTCGGGGTCGGTGATGACGCCCACATGCAGGTCCGGCACTCGCACGTGTCGGCCCAGGTTTAACTGCAATATGTCTGCGAACGGGACTGTGCGGCGAAACGCGGCATCTGAAGGGTACCAACGGTCTATCAGGATAATGCTGTCGGCTGGTTGTTTAGTCAGCACGTGCCGGGAAATCCACAGCCGGCTCTCCGCAAAGCGCTCACACACTTTCCACTCCGAATCATCGGTGGGGTTTCTGGCGTGTGTGTTGAGCAGGGCCATGGTCTCAGCCCTGTAGGGATCGCTTTTTCTCTCGCAAAGACGGATCACCTTTTTGTTGTCGGCCCGCAGTGCTTGGGTAACGGCTTCCAACAGCGTGGTTTTACCCGTGCCTTTTGGGCCATCCAGGGAGACAAATAATGGACGATTCATGCTTCACGTAATGATGGATAAGTGATCAACACCTTAACGTAGTTTAGGGTTAATGACGCTTGGCGATGCTATGGCTCACGCAGCAAAAAAGACGTGCCCCATGCCAACGGCTCCAACCCCAGGTGCACCGCCAGCGTCTGGCCGATATCGGCAAAGCTGGCTCGCTCGCCCAACCAGCCCTTCGCCACGCCTGCACCATAAGCCAGTACGGGCACATGCTCGCGGGTATGGTCGCTGCCCGGGCGCGAGGGGTCGCAGCCGTGGTCGGCGCTGATGATCAGCAACGTTTGCGGGTCCATCAACGCCAGTAACTCCGGCAGCCTGCGGTCGAACGCTTCCAGCGCGGCAGCATAGCCGGCCAAGTCTCGGCGATGCCCGTAGAGCATGTCGAAGTCGACGAAATTGGCAAACACCAGGCTGTTGTCGGGTGCTTCCCGGTAGGCTTTGAGCGTGGCATCGAACAGTGCATCGTTGCCATCGGCCTTGTACAAGCGGCTGATACCACGATGGGCGAAAATATCGCCGATTTTGCCCACCGCATGCACGCTGCCGCCGGCGTTGCAGAGGCTGTCCAGCAACGTCGCTGACGGCGGCGGCACGGTGTAGTCGCGGCGATTGGCGGTGCGGCGGAACTGACCTGCGTGTTCGCCGGTGAAGGGTCGGGCAATGACCCTGCCGACCGTGTATTTATCACATAAGGTACGGGCGATTTCACACACCCGGTACAGCGCTTCAAGGCCGAAATGGCTTTCATGGGCGGCGATTTGCATCACGCTGTCGGCCGAGGTGTAGCAAATCGGCTGCCGGCTGCGGATGTGCAATTCACCCAAATCGTCCAGCACCGTGGTGCCCGAGGCATGGCAATTGCCCAGGATGCCCGGCAACCCTGCCTGCTCAATCAGGTCGGCGAGCAGTTGCGGTGGAAAGGACTCGGTCGGTCGCTCGAAATAACCCCAGTCAAACAGCACCGGTACGCCCATCATCTCCCAATGCCCGGACGGCGTGTCCTTGCCGGATGATTGCTCGCGCGCATGGCCAAAGGCGCCGATCGGTGCCGCGTCGCCCCAATTGCCTGGCAGCGGGCCATTGCCACTGGCCGCCGCTGCGGCGCCCAATCCCAACTGGCCCAGATTCGGCAGGGTCAAAGGCCCCCGGCGCAATGGCCCATCGGCCTCACCACGGGCACAGGCTTCGGCGATATGGCGCAAGGTGTCGGCGCCGGTATCGCCAAACAGCGCGGCGTCGGCACTCGCGCCTATGCCCAATGAGTCCAGCACTAATACGATGGCCTTGCTCATAGGATTGCCTGGATCAATTCGCGCGCGGCCAGGCGTTCACCGCCCAGCCGATACGCCGCGCGCAAGGCGGATGCGCCCTGCCCGGCCTGCTCTTGGGTGCGCGCGTGTACCCAGCCCAGGGGCCGTTTTGCATTCACTTGTTCGCCTACAAAGGCCAACTCGCTGAAGCCCACGGACAGGTCCAGCACGTCGTCCGGATGGCTGCGTCCACCGCCCAAGGTCACCACCGCCAACCCCACGGCGCGGGTGTCGATCTCGGTGACACAGCCCTCCTCCTCGGCCCACACCGGCACCGACACGGCAGCCTTGGGTAAATGTTCATCGGGTTTGTCGGTAAAACCCTGCGGACCGCCCAGCGCAACCACCATCTGTTCAAAGCGCTGCAAGGCCGCCCCGCTCTGCCAGGCTTGCAGCAATTGATCACGGGCCTGAGCCTCGTCCCTCGCCAGGCCGGCCATCGTCAGTGCCTGAGTGGCCAGCGCCAACGTCACCGCCCACAGGCGCTCGCTGCGCACCTCGCCCTTGAGCAAAGCGACCGCTTCAGCCACTTCCAGGGCATTGCCGGCACTGCGGGCCAGCGGCTGGTCCATGTCGGTGATCAGGGCACGGGTATTGACTCCTGCACCGTTGGCCACTGCGACGATGCTGGCGGCGAGTGCTTGCGCCTGCTCAGGCTCAGCCATAAAGGCGCCGTTGCCGGTCTTCACATCCATGATCAACACATCGAGGCCGGCGGCGAGTTTCTTGCCGAGGATCGACGCGGTGATCAGGTCGATCGACTCCACCGAGCCGGTCACATCACGGATCACGTACAAGCGCTTGTCCGCCGGCGCGAGGTTGGCGGTCTGGCCGATGATCGCGCAGCCGACTTCGGCCACCACCGCACGCAGGCGTTCGGTGCTGGGGTGGCAGTCGTAGCCGGGGATGCTTTCGAGCTTGTCCAGGGTGCCGCCGGTATGCCCAAGACCACGCCCGGAGATCATCGGCACGTAACACCCGCAGGCCGCCAGCAAGGGCGCGAGCAACAAGCTGATCATGTCGCCGACGCCGCCGGTGGAATGCTTGTCGACTACAGGCCCCGGCAGTTCCCACTTCAGTGTCTGGCCGGAGTCGCGCATTGCCTCGGTCAAGGCAATGCGTTCGCTCACGTCCATGCCCTTGATGAACACCGCCATGGCGAACGCCGCCACTTGCCCATCGCTGAGGCTACCGTCGGCAATGCCGGCGACGAACCGTTGAATGTCGATAGCGGCCAGGGCATGCCCGTCGCGCTTACGGCGAATCACTTCTTGTGGCAACCACATACTGTGCTCCTTACAGCGAAATGAAAAAGCCGACGATCGCCGCGCTCATCAGGTTGGAAAGCGTGCCGCCGATCATGGCCCGCAGGCCCAGCCGCGCCAGTTCTTGACGCCGTTGCGGGGCGATGCCCGTGAGGCCGCCCAGTTGGATCGCAATCGAGGACAGGTTGGCAAAGCCGCACAGGGCGAAGGTGACGATCACCTGGGTGTGTGCCGACAACAGCGGCACCCCGGCTGCGGCGGCCTTGTCTGCGGTCAGGTAATTGGCCAGGTCGGCATAGGCGACGAACTCGTTGAGCACCAGTTTTTCCCCGATAAAACCGCCGGCCAGCACCGCCTCATGCCACGGCACCCCGAGCAGAAACGCGATGGGCGCCAACACGTGCCCGAGCACCAGTTGCAAGGTCAGTTGCGGGTAGCCGAACCAGTTGCCCGCCCAGCCGAGCAGCCCGTTGAACAAGGCGATCAACGCGATAAACGAAAGCAGCATCGCGCCCACCGCCAAGGCCAGGCGCAAGCCGACCTGTGCGCCCTCGGCAGCCGCGTCGATGATATTGGTCGGCCGATTCTCGGCCTGCCCCAGTTCTTCAATCACCTCGTCGGTGCGGGCCGCTTCGGTTTCCGGCTCCATAAGCTTGGCCATCAACAACGCCCCCGGCGCCGACATGAAACACGCCGCGATCAGGTATTTGAGTTCCACCCCCAGCCCGGCGTAACCGAGCAGCACCGAACCTGCTACTGCGGCAAAACCACCGACCATCACCGCGAACAACTCAGAGCGCGTCAGCTTGGCAATGAACGGCCGAACCACCAGCGGCACCTCCGACTGGCCAATGAAAATCGCCGACGTGACCACCATCGACTCGACCCGACTGGTGCCCAGCAACAGACGAAGGCCGCCGCCCACCAGCCGGATAATCCAGCCCATCACGCCGATGTAATACAGCACTGAGATAAAGCTGCCGAAGAACACAATCATCGGCAATACCCGGATAGCAAATACAAACCCGCCATTGCCGAACACTTCAAACATATGCGGTGAACTCAAACCGCCGAACAGAAACTCGATGCCTTTGTTGGCGTAGAGCTGCAGGGACGCCACCGCGCCCGACAACGCGGCGAGCACGGTCTGGCCCCAGGGCACGTACAGCGCAAAAGCGCCGATCAACACCTGAATCACAAAGGCCACCGAAACCGTGCGCCAATTGATCGAGCGTCGCTGGTGGGATAAAGCAATGGCAATGACAATAAGGGTCGCTATTCCGACAAGACTGATCATGCAGGCGTCTCAACAAGGGACCAAGCGGACGCAGGCCGGTTGGCCTGCCCAGGATTAGAAAGCGTCGAAGGCGCCCGGCAGCAATTGCGCCAGGGTCCAGGTACGCGTGGCGGCCGGGTCACTGCCCTGGCAAATCACCACTGCATCCTTGGCCATCAACTCCAGCATCACCTGGCGGCAGGCACCGCAAGGGCTTATCAGTGAAACGTTGGGTGCGTAAACCGCGATGGCCCTGAAACTGCCCGGCGCATGGCCCTGGCTGATGGCACTGAACAAAGCGCTGCGTTCGGCACAATTGGTCAGCCCGTAGGAGATGTTCTCCACGTTGCAGCCCTGTATGACCTCACCGTCGGCGGTCAGCAACGCCGCGCCGACCGGAAATTTGGAATAAGGCGAATACGTACGCTCGGCCGCCCGCTTGGCCTGTTCCATCAAACGCTGTTCAATTGTCATTTACAGGGTGCATCCCATTTTTTGCGAGCACGTCCAGGACGGTCGTGACGCTCTTATGGGTGTTATTAAAATAACATTTGATGTGAATACTCAATCTTTATTTTTGCCCATGAACAAAATCACAAGGAGGCTCAACAATCGGGCCCCGTGCCCGTGGCGGTGCCTGACCACAGCCGGTAACCTGAGCGCTCACCCACGCTGATCACCGAGGCGGCACTTGGATTATTTCGCTGCGCTGACCGCCTTTGTCGAGGCCGCCGAAGGCAATAACTTCTCCCGGGCGGCTGAGCGACTGGGCATCAAGGCATCCACGGTCTCGCGCTACGTGAAGGATCTTGAGCAGGATTTGGGCATCGCCCTTTTCAACCGCTCGACACGCACGCTGCATCTGACCGAAGGCGGCCAGACGTTTCTGCTGCACGCCCGCCGTGTACTGGATGAGCTTGAGCAAGCCAAGGCGGCGACCTCGGCGCTCAACCAGCAACCCCGTGGGGTGCTCAAGCTTAATTTACCGCCAGCGTTTGCCCGTCACCACATCCTGCCGGTGTTGAACGTTTTCCTGGCGCGCTACCCGCAAATCAAGCTGGAGTTGGTACTGGATAACGCCCAGGTCAACCTGATTCATTCAGGCGTAGACCTGGCCATTCGGATTGGCGCCCTGCCCGACTCCACGCTCAAGGCGCGCAAGATCTGCGGGGGGAAGTACCTGTTGGTGGCCAGCCCAGCGTTTTGTGAGCAGTACGCGGCCCCAGCGACACCGGCAGACCTGGCCAGCCTGCCCGCCATCTTGAGCCTCCATGATGTTGCCTTCGAGGCCGGTGGTGAAGTCCTGCCGCTGGTATACGGCGACTGTATCCGTATCAACGACCTGGACGCGCAACTGCTCGCTGCGCGCCAAGGCCTGGGCTTTGCCTTGCTGCCGGATTGGCTGGTGAGCAAAAGCCTTGAGGCGGGCGAGCTACAGGCCTGGTTGCCGCACTGGAACATCCTGGGGGCTGAACAGGCGTTCGCGGTGTGGTTTGTCTACCCGCCCAAGCGCATCGTGTCGTCCAAGGTCCGCTGTTTTATTGACTTTGTCGTCGAACAGCTGGGCGAAACGCCGTATTGGAAATAAGACAAAACCTGTGGGAGCTGGCTGGCCTGCGATGCAAGCAGCTCGGTACATCAGGCAGACCGAGTTGATGCAATCGCAGGCCAGCCAGCTCCCACATTTTGACCGAGTACTGTCAGCTGAAGCGGATATCCAGGGCCCGCAGGTAGGTTTGCAGCCCGGCGTCCTGGATCGGGATCAGGAATGCCTCGGTGTCCGATTCGTTGAAATGCGCATGCCAATAGCCCGGTGGCGTTACGAACGCCAGGCCCGGCGACCAGTCCACCCGCACCGGGTTGCGGATCTGACCGTCGGCGTCCAGCTCCGTGCCCACCAGTGAATAACAGCCCTTGGGGCAGTCGATGATGAAATCCAGCGCAATCGACTGGTGCCGGTGCGGCTTCTGGATCGAGCCCGCCGGCAGAATGCCGTACATGGCCCAAAGCACATGCGTGACCGTTCGGGTCTGGGGGAAATTGCGGTTGCCGAGCAAAATGCTGATGCGGCTGCGGTCCTGGGCGCGGGGATCATCCGCCGCTTCCCGCAGCTTCTGGTTGGCCAGCGCGGCGGGATACAGCGTCGGCACGAAGCGATCAGCGCTGCGCGTCACGCCCAGGTAGCGCAACAGCGGTTCGTCATGCACGTAGTACAGGCGTGCATCCTGTGACGCACTGAAACGCGCGGGCTGCAGGCCAGGCAGCGCGATAAAGCAACCGCTGGACCATGGGATATCATGCTCGCCCTGCACCACCCGGCCCTCGCCTGCGATGACATAAAACACCTGTGAGGTCGCATTGGGGTGCAGGTCCAGGGCATCACCGGCGTTCAAGCGAATAAAGTTGGCACACAACCCCGGCCCGGTCGCCGGGCCTTCACAGCCCAACGCGTCCCTGAGGTCCAGCGCGACCACCCGCGAGGCGCCGCTGTCGTACAGCGAGGCCGGGAAGCTGTGGTAGGGAATGCGGGTAATCAGGTTGGCACTGATCGGGTTGGCCGCCTTGCTGTATTCGAAGTACTCGGCGTCCACTTGCTCGTTTGGCACTGCATCGGTCAGGTCGGGTTTGAATTCGCGGTTCATCAATCACCTCAGGCTTGGGCGGGTTTGAATCCACTATAGGCAGTGCGTCTGCAGGGATTAAGCACTGTGTCGGCACAGCAGTTGTGCAGGATGGGGCGGCTCCGCCCTGCGACGGTGCAATCGGTCTGTCCAGCGCCTGAGCGTGAACCGATGATCCATATGTTCGGCGTTATCTCATGCTCAAACGTCATAATCCCCGGTTCCTCTGCGTGGTAATCTTGGCGCCACCACGAATAGACATTGATCGTCACATGACGATGACCAAAGCCAGGAAAGAACATGCCAAAGATTTCTCACTCAGCGTTGCGCCGCAACTTCCGTGAACTGCTTGCAAAACACATCTGCGTTGAAACCGCCTCCGTCTTCGACCCCATGTCCGCGCGCATCGCCGCCGACCTGGGTTTTGAAGTCGGCATCCTCGGTGGTTCGGTCGCCTCGTTGCAGGTACTGGCGGCCCCCGATTTTGCGTTGATCACACTGAGTGAGTTCGTTGAACAGGCCACCCGCATCGGCCGCGTCGCCCAACTGCCGTTTATTGCCGACGCCGACCACGGTTACGGCAATGCGCTGAACGTGATGCGCACGGTCGAAGAACTTGAGCGTGCCGGTGTGGCCGCGCTGACCATTGAAGACACGCTGTTGCCGGCGCAGTTCGGGCGCAAGTCCACCGACTTGATTTCCGTCGAGGAAGGCATCGGCAAAGTCAAGGCGGCGCTGGAAGCGCGTGTCGACCCTGAACTGTCGATCATTGCGCGCACCAATGCCGGCGTGCTGCCCACCGAAGATGTCATCGCACGCACCAAGGCCTACGAGAAAGCCGGCGCGGACGGCATCTGCATGGTTGGAGTCAAAGACTTCGACCACCTTGAGCAGATCGCCGCCAACCTGACGGTGCCGTTGATGCTGGTGACCTACGGCAACCCGCAGCTCAATGACAGCGAGCGCCTGGCGGCCCTGGGCGTGCGCATTGTGGTGGCCGGCCACGGCGCCTACTTTGCGTCGATCAAAGCCACTTACGACAGCCTGCGTGCCCAGCGCAAGCTGACCGGCAGCACCTCCAACCTCAGCGCTACGGAGCTGACCCATACCTACACATTGCCGGAAAGCTATGTGGCCTGGGCTGAAGAGTTTATGGATGTAAAAGAGTAATTGATGCAGATCGGTTTTAGGCGGGAGGGGCTTGCTCCCACCTCTGACCGCAGCCAGGCACATGCAACAGTGTTGTTACACACCCGAATTAAATTCAGCACACTTATATAGCCATGATTGATAAAGCGATGGCGATGATGAATTTTTATATAAGTGCGTTTAACTTAATAAAAAAATCCGCCGCAGAGCCTGCGGCGGCAAACCAAAGGTTTTTGTCGAAGCAGAGCGGCTAAGACCCCATCAACGCTACACCTTTAAAAAATTAAACGAGGTGAAGTTTAATTAATCCAGTTTAATCCCCGCCACCGCTGCAACCCTCGAAAAATGTGATAAAAATCAGCTTCGACAACCACGTCGAGCACAATAAAAACAGCATTACGCTTACCTGAAACATCTGCCATACAACCTTAAGCGCACTCCAAGCATGCGGTGTTTCTGTGAACGCGTTAATTATTCCGGGGAAGTAACAACATGATCAAACAGTGGAGCCTGTTAACGCTGGCGGTGTGCGCCAGTATCAGCCAAGCGGCCCTCGCCGAGTCGGTCAGCGACCAAGCCGATTCCAAAGGTTTTATCGACGGCAGTAGCATTACCGGGTTGTTGCGCAACTATTACTTCGACCGCGACCGCCAAAGTGGCAAGGCCGACAACCGCGACTGGACTCAAGGCGCGATGCTCAACTACGCCTCGGGCTTTACCCAGGGCACCATCGGCTTTGGTGTGGATGCCTACGCCTACGGCGCGATGAAACTCGACGCCACCCATGCCGATGCCGGCACCGGTGAATTGCCGACCAACCGCAATGGCGACCCGGAAAATGGCTACGGTTCGGTGGGCGCTGCGGTAAAGATCAAGGTCTCCAAGACCCAGCTCAAATTCGGTGACATGCAACCCACCGCGCCGGTATTCGCCACCGGCGGTACGCGTATTTTGCCGCAGACCGCCACCGGCTTTGACCTGACCAGCAGCGAAATCGCCGGCCTGGACCTGGAAGCCGGGCACTTCACCAGCACCAACAGTGGCATGACCAGCAACCATGACCACGATATCTACGCGACCTACGCCAACGTGGCGGCCAACAGCGCAAGTTTTGTCGGCGGCAAATACACTTTCACCCCGTCGTTGAGCGCGACCCTGTATGCCGGCGAGCTGGAGGACATCTGGCGCCAGTACTACACCAACCTCAACTACGTGATCGCGCTGGGGCATGACCAGTCACTGGCGCTGGACGGCAACCTGTACCGCACCCTCGACACCGGCAGCGCCAAGGCCGGGGCCATCAACAACACCACCTACTCGGTGGCGGCGGCCTACTCGTTCCTGGCGGCGCATACCCTGACGCTGTCGTTCCAGAAAGTCCACGGCGACACGCCGTTCGACTACATCGGCACCGGCAACAACGGCGCGGGCGAAGGCGGCGACTCGGTGTTCCTGGCCAACTCGATCCAATGGGGCGACTTCAACGGGCCGGGCGAACAGTCGTGGGGCGTGCGTTATGACCTGAACATGGCCAGCTACGGCGTACCGGGTTTGAGCTTCATGACCCGTTACGTCAACGGCTCGGATATCAACGGTACTCACACCCCGACCAACAGCGCCTATGCCGGCGACTACGGCGCCGACGGCGACCACCACGAGACCGATGTCGAAGCCAAATACGTGCTGCAAAGCGGCCCGGCGAAAAACCTGTCGTTTCGCGTGCGTGACGCCATGGTTTCATCCAACGCTGACCAACGCGATGGCAAGTTGAATGAACTGCGGGTGATCGTCGACTACCCGTTTACCCTGTTGTAAGTGGCTTGGTTGCGCGGGCCTATGGTTTCGTGGCCCGCGCATTCAGGCGCTATGCCGCGCGTTTTAGAACGTCTCAGGGCCTGACAATGAACCCGCTGTAATCGGTCGACGGCTGCATTTCAAAGTAAGTCTGCTGAGCATTAAGCGCAGGAACAGGACCGTGGAGGAATAATCTCACGTGCTGGCCACTGGTCCATCCTTCGGCCACAGGGTCAGTGGGTTTGATTTTCACCCGGATGGGCACGGGCTTATTGGCTGTCTCGAACTTAAGCCACGTCACGACCAGGATGGCCTTGTCCAGGACAGTGGCAGTCGCTTGGGCATAAATGACCTTTTGATCACATTCCAGTAACGCAATGTTCTTTTGGGAGGCGTTCATCTGAGCGAAAGCGTCGAAGTAAGCCAGTTGCCGCCCAGCGATCGATAACGGCGCTTGGTGACGTTGACTCACTGACATCGCGGACCATGCGTCAACCACCTCGGCCAGGGTGCCCGGGTGCATGGCAGGCGCCTCACTCACTTGCGCTACCAACGCTTGCATTTGCGCCTGCGAAGGTTTGGCGCTTTTACGTCGTTTGGCCAGTTTGCCCAGATGACTGGGAATCAACGGCGGCGCTATATGGGCAGGTCTTGGAGTGAGTTGCACAGGAACGTCGGACGCTTGAGTTTTTTCCTTTTCGTGCGCGCAGCCTGGCTTATGTGAATTCAGGGCTTTGAAAAAAAAGTTATCCCTTTGCGAAATTGAAGCCACAACTTCTTCGAGGCAACATTCGCAAAAATAAAAAAGTGCTCTGTCGCTATGGGCAAAGCGGGCTGACACCTTCGCGTCCATGTCCCAACACACTGCCTCCGTCATCAGTTCTTTTGCCATCAGGTGTGCTTACCCTTTACTTAGCGTTGTTTAGCCCACCAGCTTACCTATCAACGTTGTGAGCGACCACCGTAACGGACGCCGTGACCTTGCCGCCCCCTGTGTTTAAACTGCGCACCAACATTCGTTCCAATTTTTTATGAGGCGCCCATGGCCAACCACGACCTGTCCTTCACCCCCGACCCGGATGCCAATTCCATCTCCAGCGACGTCATCGGTTTCAATGGCATCCTGGTCTCCACCCAAATTCCGACCCACGCCGACGGCAGCCTGGAACTGGGCGATATCACCCTGCAAAGCGAATGCACCCTGCAAGCGCTGAAGGTCGCGCTGGAGAAAGCCGGCAGCTCCATGGACCGGGTGATGCACCTGACCATCTACCTCACCGACATGGCTGATCGTGCGGCATTCAACGACGTCTACAAGCGCTTTTTCGCCAAGCCCTGGCCTGTGCGTGCAGCCGTTGGCGTTGCTGCGTTGGCGGTAGAAGGCATGCGCGTGGAAGTCACCGCGATGGCAGCCAAAGCCTGAGTTCCAAGCCACAACACCCATCCACTGTGGGAGCTGGCTTGCCTGCGATGGCATCACCTCGGTGTGCCTGATGGACCGAGTTGCCCACATCGCAAGCAAGCCGGCTACCACATGGCAGCCCTGCGGTAGATGCCGGTCAGGCATTTCACAGCTACAATGCGCGCCTCAACCGTGACAAGCCTGACTAAAAAAACTATGTCCTTGCCCAAGCACCACCTGGAATTGCTCAGCCCGGCCCGTGATGTCGCCATTGCACGCGAGGCTATCTTGCATGGCGCCGACGCCATCTACATCGGCGGCCCAAGCTTCGGCGCACGCCATAATGCGTGCAACGAGGTGAGCGATATCGCTCAACTGGTCGAATTCGCCCGCCGTTACCACGCCCGTGTGTTCACCACCATCAACACCATCCTGCATGACAACGAGCTGGAGCCTGCGCGCAAGCTGATCCATCAGTTGTACGACGCCGGTGTCGATGCCTTGATCGTGCAAGACCTGGGCGTGATGGAGCTGGATATTCCGCCCATCGAGCTGCACGCCAGCACCCAGACCGATATTCGCACCCTGGCCCGCGCCAAATTTCTCGACCAGGCCGGTTTTTCGCAGTTGGTATTGGCCCGTGAGCTGAACCTGCAAGAGATCCGCGCCATCGCCGACGAGACCGACGCGGCCGTCGAGTTCTTCATCCACGGTGCGCTGTGTGTGGCGTTCTCCGGGCAGTGCAACATCTCCCATGCGCAAAATGGCCGCAGCGCCAACCGTGGCGACTGCTCCCAGGCCTGCCGCCTGCCCTACACATTGAAAGATGACCAGGGCCGCGTCGTGGCCTTTGAAAAGCACCTGCTGTCGATGAAAGACAACAACCAGAGCGCCAACATCCGCGCCCTGGTCGAAGCCGGCGTGCGTTCGTTCAAGATCGAAGGGCGCTACAAGGACATGGGCTATGTGAAAAACATCACCGCCTATTACCGCCAGCGCCTTGACGACGTGCTTGAAGATCGCCCGGACCTGGCCCGCGCCTCCAGCGGCCGTACTGCGCATTTCTTCCTGCCCGACCCGGAGAAAACCTTCCACCGGGGCAGCACCGACTATTTCGTCACCGACCGCAAGGTCGACATCGGCGCTTTCGATACCCCGACCTTTACCGGCCTGCCGGTGGGAGTAGTGGAAAAAGCCGGCAAGCGTGACCTGCAGGTGGTCACCCATGAGCCGCTGTCCAATGGCGATGGCCTCAATGTGCTGGTCAAGCGCGAGGTTGTGGGTTTCCGTGCCAACATCGCCGAAGCCAAGGGCGAGTTTGAGGAAGATGGCCAGAAGCGCTATCGCTACCGCGTTGAGCCAAATGAAATGCCGGCCGGCCTGCATCAGCTGCGCCCGAACCATCCGCTGAACCGCAACCTCGACCATAACTGGCAACAAGCGCTGCTCAAAACCTCCGCCGAGCGCCGCATCGGCCTGGCCTGGGTGGCACGCCTGCGTGAAGACCAGCTTGAAGTCACCGCCACCAGCGAAGAAGGCATCAACGCCAGCGTCACCCTGCCCGGCCCGTTTGGCGTGGCCAACAAGCCGGAACAGGCGCTCGACACCCTGCGCGATCTGCTTGGCCAACTCGGCACCACCGAGTACCACGCCACGCACATCGAGCTGGATGCACCGCAGGCGTTCTTCGTCCCCAACTCGCAACTCAAGGCCTTGCGCCGTGAGGTGATCGAGGCATTGACTGCCGCACGCGTTGCCGCGCACCCGCGTGGCGGGCGTAAAGCGGAAACCTCGCCGCCGCCGGTGTACCCGGAAGCGCACCTGTCGTTCCTGGCCAACGTCTACAACCAGAAGGCCCGCGACTTCTACCACCGTCACGGCGTCAAGCTGATCGACGCCGCCTTCGAAGCCCACGAAGAAACCGGCGAAGTGCCGGTGATGATCACCAAACACTGCCTGCGTTTCTCGTTCAACCTGTGCCCTAAACAGGCCAAGGGTGTGACCGGCGTGAAAACCAAGGTGGCGCCGATGCAGTTGATTCACGGCGACGAAGTGCTGACCCTCAAGTTCGACTGCAAGCCATGCGAGATGCACGTGGTGGGCAAGATCAAGGGGCATATCCTTGGGTTGCCGCAGCCGGGCAGTAAGGTGGAGCATTTCAACCCGGAAAACATCATCTTTCAGGGTACGCACTAGCCCTTGGGACGCGGGGCCACCACCAGCCCCGCTGCAACCCCGCTGCCGCCAGCAGGATTGCGGCCACGCCCAGCCATTGCAGCCAGCCCAGGCGATGGCCGAACGCAATCCAGTCGACGACAATCGCCGCGATTGGATAGATAAACGACAGTGCCCCGGTGATGGCAGTGGGCAGTTTCTGGATCGCACCGTACAACAACACGTACATCAAACCGGTGTGCACCACCCCCAGCGTGACCAGCGCGGCCCAGGCAGTTGGCGCTGTCGGCAGGCTGTTCCAGGGCACCAACGGCGCCAGCAGTAATGCGCCGGTTGTCACCTGGATCAACGCCATCAGATGCGGCGGCACTTCCTTGAGGCGCTTGATGATCAGCGCGGCAACCGCATACAAAAACGCCGCGCCCAGGGCCAGGGCAATCCCCGCCAGGTAATCGGCGCCACCGCTTTGCTGCTCGCCATGGGCGGTGACAATCGCCAACATGCCGAGAAACGCGATGCTCAACCACGCCAGTTTCTGCACGGTGATTTTCTCACCTAGAAATACTGCAGCCAGCATCACCAACATAAACGGCTGCACGTTGTACACCGCCGTGCTGATGGCAATGGACGCGTGGGAATAGGATTCGAACAACAGCAGCCAATTGCCGACGATGGCCACGCCACTGAGCATCGCCAGGCCGAACTTGGCCCTGGTGAGCAGTTCCAGGCGCAGATAACCCAGCAATGCGCAGACCAGCAACAAGGCCACTGCGCCGATCACGCAGCGCCAGAACACCACCTCGATCACCGATACACCCGAGACCCATACAAACCAGCCAATGCTGCCCGAGATCAGCATGGCGGCGACCATTTCCCACGACCCGCGACGGATAGATGTGTCCACGATGAAAGCTCCTCAAGTGAGCCACAATTATGGCAATCTGCTGCTTAAGGGCTCCAGCGACATAAAAAGGCAAAAAACTCTATTCACCTTTTGTTATTAGGCAGACAGCATGATTGACACCATCGACCAGCAACTGATCAGCGCCTTGATGGATGACTCGCGCCTGTCGCTCAAGGCCTTGGCGGGCATTACCGGGTTGTCATCGCCCAGCGTCGGCGAACGCTTGCGGCGCCTTGAAGAGCGCGGCGTGTTGACCCACTACACGGTGGATATCGACCCCAGGCATTTTGGCTACCTGCTGCAAGCCATCGTGCGCATCCGCCCCTTGCCGGGCAAATTGCAGGAGGTGGAGCGCCAGATCCAAGCGATCCCCGAGTTCACCGAGTGCGACAAAGTCACCGGCGATGACTGCTTTATCGCACGCCTGCATGTGCGCACCATGGACCAGCTCGACAGCCTGCTCGACCGTCTCAACGCTTATGCCGAAACCAATACGGCCATCGTCAAGAAAACCCCGGTAAAACGCCGTTTGCCGCCCTTGGGTGATTAGTGATTTCGCGTCACTAACGCAGTGACGCAATCGCTATTCTGTCATCACTGGCCGATCTTTATGCTGGGCTCCACTGATTGGAACCCACAGGTATAAAGCTCATGTACGTGATAACAGGCATTACAGGCAAAGTCGGCGGCGCCCTGGCGCGCAACCTCATCAAGGCAGGCCAACCGGTGCGCGCGGTGATGCGCGATGCCGGCAAGGCGGCCTACTGGGCCGATCAAGGTTGCGACGTGGTGTTTGCGCAAATGGATGACGCACCGGCATTAACCGAGGCGTTCAAGGGCGCAACCGGCGTGTTTATCCTGCCGCCTCCCGGGTTTGATCCGCAGCCGGGTTTTCCCGAAGCCCGTGCGGTGATTGCCGCCGTCAGCCAGGCGCTGCAGGCGGCCACGCCGAAAAAGGTGCTGTGCCTGTCGACCATCGGCGCCCAGGCCGCCGAGGTCAACCTGCTGACCCAACGCACCCTGATGGAACAAGCCCTGAGCTCGCTGGACATGCCGGTGACCTTTCTGCGGCCCGCCTGGTTTATGGAAAACGCGCTGTACGACCTGATTGCCGCGCGGGAAACCGGTGTGATCCACAGCTTCCTGCAACCTTTGGACAAAGCCGTGCCGATGATCGCCACCGCAGATATCGGCACCCTCGCCGCGCAGCTGCTGCAACAGGCGTGGGCCGGCCATCGGGTGGTTGAACTGGAGGGCCAGTGGGTCAGCCCCAACGACATCGCCCAGGGCTTGTCGCAGGTACTCGACCGCGACGTGCACGCTGAAGCGGTGGCGCGTGAGACGTGGGAAGCCTTGTTGCGTGCCCAGGGCGCCCAGAACCCCTTGCCACGTATGCGCATGGTCGATGGGTTCAATGAAGGTTGGATCTGTTTTGAGCAGGAGCAGGTGCTTAAAGGGCAAACATCGTTGCTGACGGTGCTGCGCGAACTGGCCGACAACACCCGCTGAGTGTTGCAAACAGACTCCCTGTGGCAAACAGGCTTGTTGTGGCGAGCAGGCTTGCCCTGCGCTGGGCTGCGCAGCAGCCCCAAAACAGCCACCGCGTATTTCCAGGTGTATTGCGTCGTCAGGTATAGGGGCCGCTTCGCGCCCCAACGCAGGGCAAGCCTGCTCGCCACAACAAGCCCGCTCACCACCGGAGGACGATTCAACACAGGGAGATGGGCGTAGACATATCGGGACACGCAAATGTGCCGGGCTGGGGCGATTGCGCTGCTAGCGTCAAAGTCTCTTATTCATGCAAGGAACAACGGAGTGTGTCCTCAACCCAATTCCCATCTGTTACGTCGTGGCCGCTATTCAGAAAATGGTCGAGCATATTTGGTCACTGCCGTGGTGCATCAGCGTCTGCCCTTGTTTCGGGATTTTCAGCTGGGCCGTTTGTTGGTCGCAGAATTTAAACGAACTCATGAAGCGGGCCTGGTCAACTCACTGGCGTGGGTGGTGATGCCGGATCATTTTCATTGGTTGTTCGACCTGAACAACTCAACACTGCGCGATGTGATGCGCCAGACCAAGTCACGCAGCACGCTCAGTATCAATCGAGCCCGAAGCAGCCGAGAACGGTTCTGGCAGCGTGGTTACCATGACCGCGCCGTCCGAGCCGATGAAGATGTTCTGAAAATGGCCCGCTATATCATCGCCAACCCTCTGCGAACCGGGCTGGTCGAGCACATTGGTGATTACCCGCTATGGGATGCGGCCTGGTTATAAAAAGCTTACAGGATGCACCGACCTGTTCCAGCAAACAGGCTCCCTGTGGCGAGCAGGCTTGCCCTGCGCTGGGCTGCGCAGCAGCCCCAAGCCAGCCACCGCGTATTTCCAGGTGTATTGCGTCTTCAGGTATAGGGGCCGCTTCGCGCCCCAACGCAGGGCAAGCCTGCTCGCCACAACAAGCCTGCTCACTACAACAAGCCTGCTGGCAACAAAGAGCTGTGTTCGCAGTGTTAGTCGTGCAGCGCTTTTGCAGCAGTCAGCAAGCCTTGGAATTTGCAATACCGGGCCTTCAGCGTCGTTTGTTGCCGAGCATCCGGCCTGTAGCGCATCTTCACCTTCATCCCCGCCGCCAACAGGTCGATGCCGATCGCCATAAACCCCAACTTCGCCGCCCCCACGCACGCGCTCAGTTCACTGCCGTGCAGCGTGAAGATCTCCCGCTGCAGAATGTTGGCCAGCAACTGCGCCCAATACTCACTGCGGGCCCCGCCGCCGACCAAGGCGCAGGCGGTCACGTCGGCACCGGTCGATTGCACCGCACGCAGCGCATCGAGCAGGCCGAAACCCACGCCCTCCATCACGGCATAACCGAGCATCGCAGGGGTGCAGTCATGCCCCAGGTTCATAAACCCACCGCGCAATAACGGGTCGTTGTGCGGCGTGCGTTCACCGGCCAGGTACGGCAGAAACAACGGCGTCGACAGCGGCACCGGCTGCTCGATGGGCAACTGCGCCTGCACCTGATCCAGCAATGCTTGTTCATCCGGCTGGCCGGTCAAGCGCGTCACCCAGCGCAGACAACTGGCCCCGGCGAGCATGGCGCCCATGGTGTACCAGCGGTTGGGCAAGGCGTGGCAGAAACTGTGCACGGCACTGGCGGGGGTGCCGGCGGCGTGGTCGGTGATGGCGACGATGGCCGCGCTGGTGCCCAGGGTGATAAAGCCGTCACCGGCATTGACCGCACCGATACCCACCGCCGCCACCGGGTTATCGCCGCCACCACCGGCAATCACCACCTCGGGCAACAGGCCCAACCCGCTGACATTCAGTACACCACCCGCCGCGCCACCTTCCACCAGCCTGGGCATGTGGGCCAACGTCAGGCCGGTGGCGTGCAGCATCGGCGCAAACCATTCACGCTGCGCGACGTCCAGCCACAGGGTGCCGGCGGCATCCGACATATCGCTGATGCGCTCGCCCGTCAGGCATAACCGCAGGTAATCCTTGGGCGACAGCACACACTCAATCGCCTTGAATATTTCGGGTTCGTGCTGCTGCAACCACAGCAGTTTGGGCGCCGTGAGCCCGGCCATGGGCAGGCTGCCGGTGGTGTCGGCAAAGCCGCTGCCCAGTTGCTCGGCCTGGGCCACTGCGCGCGCGTCATCCCAAAGAATGGCCGGGTACAGCACACGATTATCTTTGCCCAGCAACACCGCGCCATGCATCTGCCCGGACAGGCCGATGCACGCCACACGCGCAAACGCCGCGTGCTCACGTAACTGCGCCAGCGCCTGCAAACAGGCCTGCCACCAGGCTTCGGGGGCCTGCTCGGACCAGCCGCTGTGGCGCCGTGAAACATTCAGGCGCACACCGGCGTGGGCCAGTACGCTGCCGTCGACGTCCATCAGGATCGCCTTGAGCTCTGAAGTGCCGAGGTCTATGCCGAGGGAAACAGGGTTGCGCATACGTCAGTTATTCCACTTCAATACAGCCACAGGAGTCACGCCGTCGCAGGCTCGGCGCCAGGCGCACGCTTTGGGTGGGGGCGCCGGGCGTGGCCATGCGTTGCAGCAGCATATGCACCGCGCGGGCGCCCAGTTCCTTGACCGGCTGGGCAATCAGGGTGAGGCGTGGCACGAAGAAATCCGCCCAGTCAAAATCGTCAAACCCCACCAGGGCCATCTGGCCTGGCACCTCAATGCGCGCATCACGCAGGGCGTGCATGGCACCCAGCGTCATCAGGTTATTGCCGGCCATGATTGCCGTGGGTGGCACCGGTAACGCCAACAACTGCACGGTGGCTTGCCGCGCAGGCTCGCTGTTGGAACCGCCGTTGACCAATAACTGTGGGTCGAACAGCAACCCCGCGGCCTGCAACGCCGCACGATAACCGGCCACGCGTTCATCGGTAGTGCTCAGCCCTTCGCGCCCGGCAATAAAGCCGATGCGCCGGTGCCCATGCTCAATCAAGTGCGCGACCAGCGCCTGGGTGGATTCGGTGTTCTCCACCCCGACCTGATCAAACTGCGCGCTCATCATGCGGTCCACCAGCACCGTCGGCATCTCGTTGGCCTGCAGATATTCCAACGCGCTGGAGCCGGTCGACGGCGCCAATAGAATCCCGTCGACCCGCCGGTGATGCAGCGCCGTGACCACCCGCAACTCCTGCTCCGGGTCGTCGTGCGGGTCGGCAAACAGCATCATGTAGCCGTGGCGGACGCACTCGGTTTCAATCGCTTGCACGGTTTCACTGAAGTAATGGTTGGACAACGCCGAGATCGCCACGCCAATGGTATTGGTGCTCGAACGCGCCAGCGAGCGCGCCAGGGTGTTGGGGATATAACCCAACGCCTGAATCGCGCGCTGCACCGCCTGCACCGTGACCGGGCTGACCTTGCGGGTGCCGTTCAACACGTGGGACACGGTCGAGGTGGACACCCCGGCCCGGCTTGCCACGTCATCCATGGTGACCACGACGTTTTCCCCTTTAACTCAATGTTTGCTCGACCAGCCGCTGTACGTCGCAACGTTGTCGCGGGTGATCAGTTTTGGCGTGAGCAGGGTAACCGCTTCGGCCGGGGCTTTGTCATTGAGAATGTCATTGCCGACGTTGACGGCAGTCTGGGCCATTGCCCAGGGGTCCTGGCTGGCAGAGGCCTGGATCTGGGTGTCGGTCTTCAGCGCGTTTTCGATATCCGGCGCACCGTCCACCGAGGTGATGATAATGCCGCTGCGCTTGAGCTGTTTGGCCGCCAGGTCGCTGCCGATGGCTTGCGGGTCATTGATCGCGAACAGGCCGTCGATTTTCGGGAAGCGCGTGAGGTAACCCTGCATCACATTCAAGCCCCCTTCCCGTGAGCCTTTGCCGTCCTGGTCATCGGACAGCACCTTGATATCCGGCGCACCGGCCAATGCCGCCTTGCAACCTTTGACGCGGTCGGTCACGGCGGTCACTTGCGGGCCGTTCTGGATAATCACATTGCCCTTGCCCGCCAGCTTGTCCACCAGGTACTGGCAGGCCAGCTTGCCTGCTTCGACGTTGTCGGTTTGCACCGTGGCATTCACGCCTTTGGCGTCCACATCCACCGCCACCACAACAATGCCGGCATCCCTGGCTTTCTTGATCGCCGAGGCCATGGCCGATGGGTCGACGGCATTGAGCAGGATCAGGTCAACCTTGGATGAGATGAAGTTGTCGATCTGGGAAAACTGCTTGCTCAAGTCATAGTCGGCCGACACCGATGTAACTTTCACAGCGGGGTTCAGCTCTTTGGCCCGTGCGGCGGCGCCGTCGGCCAGGGTCACGAAATACGGGTTGCCCAGCGAGCCCATGCTGATGCCCAGGGCTTTGAGTTCGCGGGCTTCGACGCCATGGGACATCAGGGCAGCCAAGGCCATAACGGGAAAGATACGTTTGAAGTTCATACCGGTCTCTCTTGTGATTGTTGTTGAGGTGAATCAGGTACGTGCGCCGGACTGGCGATAGCGATCCAGCGCCACTGCGCCGATGATCACGATGCCCTTGATGATGTACTGCCAGATATCCGATACCCCCAGCAGCACCAGGCCGTTGGTGAGCACCGCGATAATCAGTGCGCCGATCAGCGTGCCGCCGATGGTGCCCACGCCGCCGGTAAAACTGGTGCCACCCAGGATCACCGCCGCAATCGCATCCAGCTCATAGGATTGCCCCAGTTGCAGGCCGTTGGCGGCGAACAGGCGCGAGGCGCTCATCACCGCGCCAAGCCCGGCCAGTGCGCCGGACATGGCATACACAAACAGCAGCACTTTCCACACCTTGATGCCCGACAGCCGCGCCGCTTCCGGGTTGCCGCCCACCGAATAGATCTGCACGCCCATCACGGTGCGGCGCAATATGAACCACGACAGCAGCACCACGGCCACGGCGATGATCACCAGCCACGGCACGCCGAGCACGGAGTCATTGCCGATAAACGCAAACGGCAGGTCGGGGTTGAACACGGTTTTGTCATCGGCCAGCAAACGCGCCAAACCACGCATGGCAGTCAGCGCCCCCAGGGTGACGATAAACGGCGGCAGCCGCATGAAGGCGATCAGCCCGCCGTTGACCAGGCCCAGCAACAGACCGAAACCAATGCCCGCCGCAATCCCGAACATGCCGAACTGCGGCGACATCGATGCCTGCAAGGCCACCACCGCAGACGCCGCCAGAATCGCGCCCACCGACAGGTCAATACCCGCCGTCAGGATCACAAAGGTCATGCCCGCCGCCAGCACCACATTCACCGAGGCTTGCTGGGTGATGATCGACAGGTTCTGCACCGTCAGGAAGTTTTCGCTGGCCAGGGCAAAGCCCACCAGCAGCAAGACCAGCACGGGCAGCATGCCGACGGTGCGCATCAGCTCACGCACGCGTTCGGCCTTGCCGGTTGTTGCAATCATTGAATCAGCCATGGGCAGCCACCTGATCGCCACCAGTGGCGAGGTCGATAATTCGTTCCTGGGAAATGACGTGGCCCGAAGCCCCGCCGACTTCGGCCACTAACTGGCCTTCGCGCATGATCAGCACACGGTCGCAGGTGCCGATGATTTCCGGCAGCTCGCTGGAGATCACCACAATGCCCACACCGGCCAGCGCCAATTGATTGATGATGCGGTAGATCTCGGACTTGGAGCCGATGTCCACGCCACGGGTGGGTTCGTCGAGGATCAGCACGTGCGGCTTGACCTCCAGCAGCCGCGCCAACAGCACCTTTTGCTGATTGCCACCGGACAGCGCGCCAACATTGACCTTGCCCGACGCCACGCGAATCGACAGCGACCTGATCGCATCATGGGCACGTTGCGCCGCGTGCCCACGGTCGAGCACGCCACCGGCATGCGCATCCGGCACACAGGCGCACACGTTGATGTTGTCGGCCACGCTCATGTCCAGGAACAGGCCTTGAGCCTTGCGGTCTTCGGTGAGGTACACGACCCCTGCGCGAATCGCATCCGCCGGGTTTCGCAGTTGAGTGACGCTCTTGCCGACCACTTCCAGGGTGCCGGAAGTGCGCGGGTCGGCGCCGAAAATCAGGCGTGCCAGTTCGGTGCGCCCTGCCCCGACCAGCCCGGCAATGCCCAATACCTCACCGGCGTGCAGGTCGAAGCTGCAATTGCGCACGCGTTTGCCGTCAGCCATATCGCGCACGCGCATCACCACGTTGCCGGGGTTGTAGGCGGCATGTTCCTTCTTGTAGAAACCTGACAGGTCACGGCCGACCATCATTTTTACCAGCACCTCGGCCGACAACGCATCGCGGGTCAGTTCGCCGATGTACTGGCCGTCGCGCAGCACCGAGACCCGGTCCGACAACTCGTAGATCTCGGCCATGCGGTGGCTGATATAGATGATCGCCAGGCCCTGGCTGCGCAGTTGTTTGATCAAGGCAAACAGGCGGTCGGTTTCACGCGATGACAGCGGCGTGGTCGGCTCGTCCATCACCAGGATGCGTGCATGGGCATGCAGGGCGCGGGCGATTTCGACCAATTGGCGCTCGGCAATCGACAGGCTGCTGACGGGCGTGGCGGGTTTGAACTCGGCGCCCCGGCGTTGCAGCACTTCGATGCAGCCTTCTTGCATGCCCTTGCGGTCGATGGTCCAACCACGCCGCAGTTCACGGCCCAGGTAGATGTTTTCGGCCACGCTGAGGTTCGGGCACAGACTCAGTTCCTGGTAGATCACGGCGATGCCGAGGGTCTTGGCAGTGGCGGGGTCAAAGGTGGCGACGGGCTGGCCGTCGATGCGGATTTCGCCGCCGGGGTCGGCCTGGTAAGCGCCGGAGAGGATTTTCATCAAGGTCGACTTGCCGGCGCCGTTCTCACCCATCAAGGCATGGATTTCACCGGGGTAAACCTTCAGGCCGACATTCTTGAGCACGCGCAAACCGTTGAAGGTTTTGCTGATGCCCTGCATCTCAAGCAAGGGTTCAAGGCTCATGGATGAGCTCCTGGATTTATTATTTTTGTAATCGAGTGTTGCCGACTCTATGCCAGATGCATTTGCGCGCGCAAGCGCTTGCGTGAGCATTTTTTGGTTTGATTAAACGTTTCATCATGCGCAAAACGCTGAAATGCATGCCAGGCGCGTCCAGATGCAATGAATTTTAAAGCCCCCCGGAATAAGCCTTCCGCCCTGCCCGCTCTGACCGCCAATGCAAGCGTTGTTGTTCACATCGGGGATCCCAAGGGTGCAGACGTTGGCCACGGCGCGTTGATCTATCCGTTTGAAGGCAGAAAGTTTCCGGAGGGACGCTTTCAGCCTTTGAATCGCCATAATCTCTGCTATTGTCCAAAGACCTCATCTCCTCCTCATCGCTTCAACGCGATCTTCTGTGAGCATGCTCTGCGACACCGCCGCACCGGTGTCGGACCTGAATGTCACGGAAGCCAAGCGATGGACTCAGCCTTACCCGACCCGCCGCAATCGCGCGCAGAAAAGATCGTCGAATTCAAACGCCAGAAAACCCTGCTCAAGACCGGCGCGCTGCAAGACGCCATCTTTAACAGCGCGTATTTCTCCAGCATCGCCACTGACGAAAAAGGCGTGATCCAGATCTTCAACGTCGGCGCTGAACGCATGCTCGGCTATGCCGCCGGTGACGTGGTCAACCGCATTACTCCCGCCGACATCTCCGACCCCGCCGAGTTGATCACCCGCGCCGCCGCCCTCAGCCAGGAACTCGACACGCCCATCACCCCAGGCTTCGAAGCCCTGGTATTCAAGGCCTCGCGGGGCATCGAAGACATCTACGAGCTGACCTATATCCGCAAGGACGGCAGTCGCCTGTCGGCCATGGTCTCGGTCACTGCCTTGCGCAATCGCCACGATACGATCATCGGCTACCTGTTGATCGGCACCGACAACACTGCGCGCAAGCAGGAAGAACTCGAGCGCCAGGGCTTTGAACGCGCGCTGGAAGAAAAAAACCTGGAGCTGGAACACGCCAACCATATGAAGTCCGAGTTCCTCGCGACCATGTCCCATGAATTGCGCACCCCGCTGAACGCGGTAATCGGCTTTTCCGAGGCGCTCAAGGACGGCCTGGTGGGCGACATGAGTGATGTCCAGCGCGAATACATCGGCGATATTTTCACCAGTGGCCAGCACTTGCTGTCGCTGATCAACGACATTCTCGACCTGTCCAAAGTCGAGGCCGGGATGATGGACCTGGAACTGGAACCGGTTGAACTCGCAGGCTTGCTGGCCAACAGTTTGTTGATCGTGCGCGAAAAAGCCGCCCTGCAACGCATCCAACTGAAACTGGACAGCCCGGGTGACTTCGGCACCCTGGCGCTGGACGTGCGCAAGACCAAGCAGATCATCTACAACCTGCTGGCCAATGCGGTGAAGTTCAGCGCGCACGGCAGCTGCGTGACCCTGACCGTGCGTGAAGTCAGCCGCGATCAAGTCGGGCGGATTGCCGGCGACTGGCCCGTGCACAGCTTCGCCCTGTCACCCAGTGTGCAGCAGCAGTTCCTTGAATTGAGCGTCAGCGATACCGGTATCGGCATTGCCGTGGACAACATGGGCAAACTGTTCAAGGCCTTCAGCCAGATCGACAGCAGCCTGGCGCGCAAATTCGAAGGCACTGGCCTGGGCCTGGCCATGGTCAAGCAGTTGACCGAATTGCAGGGCGGCAGCGTGGCGGTGGCCAGCCAACCCGACCTGGGCGCACGCTTTGTGGTGTGGTTGCCATTGCATCGCGCCAGGGAGGCCAGCGAATGACCGACATCCTGATCGTCGAAGACAACGAGGCGAACATGCGCCTGGCGCGGCTGTTACTGGTCAATGCCGGGTACAACGTGCTGTGGGCCGCCGACGCCGAAACCGGCCTGACCCTGGCCCGCGAACAGCAACCGGCGCTGATCCTGATGGATATCCAATTGCCCGGCATGGACGGCCTGGCGGCAACGCGCGTGCTCAAACAAGACCCCCACACCGCGCACATCCCGGTGATCGCCCTGACCGCCATGGCCATGAAGGAAGACTGCGAAAAAACCCGCCAGGCCGGCTGCGACGCGTATGTCAGCAAGCCCCTGAGCTACAAAGAGCTGTACCGCGTGATCGCCACCCTGCTGCCCCCACACACCACACCCTCTGCATGAGTCCTCTCCATGGCCAGCTCACCCGCAACGCTGTTGATCGTTGATGACGAACCCCAGGTTCGCAAGCTGCTGGAAACCCTGCTGCAACATGAGGGCTACCAGACCCTGACCGCCAGCAGCGGCGAAGAAGCCTTGCAATTGGTGGCGCAGCAACCGCCCGACCTGATCCTGCTGGACATCATGATGCCGGGCATGGATGGCTATGAAGTCGCCAGCCAACTCAAGGGCAATGCCGCCACCGCGAATATCCCGATCATCATGCTCACGGCGCTCAGCGAGTCCGAGGCGCGGATCAGCGGCTTGGAAACCGGCGCCGAAGAATTCCTAAGCAAGCCGGTGGAGCATATCGAGTTATGGCTGCGGGTGCGCAACCTGCTGCGGCTCAAGGCCCATGGCGATCAATTGAAAACCCATAGCCTGATGCTCGAACAGCAACTGCAGAATCAACCCCGCGAAACCGTGCATGACCTGGCCCGTGAGGCGCTGGAAAACGACCTGTGTCTGGCGGTGGAGCGCAGCGATTTCACCCTGCATTACCAACCCAAGGTCGAGCTGGCCAGTGGTGCCGTGTGTGCCCTTGAAGCCCTGCTGCGTTGGGACCGCCCCGGCCATGGCGCGGTGTCGCCGGCGGTGTTTGTGCCGTTGCTGGAAACCCTGGGCCTGATCGTGCCCGTCGGCCGCTGGGTCATCGACAACGTGTGCCGCCAGATCGCCGCGTGGCAACGCAGCGATATTGGTGCGGTGGAGGTCTCGGTGAACGTCTCCGGGCATCAATTGATTGAAGGCGACCTGATTGCCGATATCGCCAGCAGCCTGAAAAATACCGGCGTTGAAGCCCATTGGCTGGAGGTGGAACTGACCGAAAGCTCACTGATGGAAAACACCCAGCACACCATCGCCAGCCTGCAACGCCTGCGCGCGATGGGCGTGAAAATCTCCATCGACGATTTCGGCACCGGCTATTCCAGCCTGGCCTACCTGCGGCGCTTCCCGATCGACACGCTGAAAATCGACATTGCGTTTATCCGCGAAGTCACCAGCAACCCGCAGGACGCAGCCATTACCCGCACCATCATTGAACTGGCCCACAGCCTGGAATTGCGCGTGGTGGCCGAAGGCGTCGAATCCCAGGCGCAGTTGGCGTTTCTGAAGGCGGCCGGCTGCGATCAGATCCAGGGCTACTTGTTCAGCCGGCCGTTGCCGATGCAAGAGCTTGAGCGTTTGCTTCTGGAAAAACGCAGCCTGGAACGAGGCTGGTGATGCCGTTGTGGCCAGGCTCGACGGCGTGCCTGAGCTGTTCAGGTTCCTGGGTTCGTGAGCCACACCACAATTGAAAATATGGGAGCGGGCTTGCTCACGAAAGCGGAGTGTCAGCCAATACATCCTTCACTGATACACCGCTTTGGCGAGCAAGCCCGCTCCCACAAGGTGTGTGTGTATCTGGGAATCTAAGGGTCCAGCACCCCGCCGCTGTAGCTGTTCGACAAGCGTGTGCCGGTAAATTTGGCCACCACCGAACCCTGGGCCACCAGGCGTTCGCGGTGGCCTGTCAACATCCGCCCGGTTTGTGCCGCGCGTAAAATCACTTCCGAAGACGGGTCGCCAGGGCGGCCGATGATGCGCGCGAAACGCTCGCCCTCCTCAACCGGGTCACCCAGTTTTTTTTCAAACACCAGCACGCCGGCGCAGGGCGCCAGGACGGTTTCCATGCAGCCCATGTCCACCACCTCGCCCTGCCATTCGCTGATCGTGGCGACTTCATCAATTACGCCATTGATGCACAGCCACGCCCACAGCCCGTCGGCATCTTGTTGCGCGAGCGCGTCGCTGACATCGGCTTGCCCGCGCAATTCGACAGTCGCGGCCAAGCGCGGCGCGCCATGGTTGATGATGGTTTCTTCAAAGGAGCCGTCACCGCCTTCATCCCACACAATCACCACCTCGGCCTGTAATGCGGCCGCCAGTGCCAGACCGTGGTCGGGCCAGAAACTGCGATGAATGTAGAGGTACGGCAGGGCCTCATCGTCGGTGTGCAGGTCCAGCACCAGGTCGGCATCGGCCGCCAACTGCACCAAACTTTTTTGCCATTGCGCCAGGTTGCTCGCCGGGCGTTCCATGGACAGGGAATGATCGAAGGCGCGGTTAAAGTTTTGCCCGGTGGCTTCATGGAAACGCCCGAGCAATTTGCCCTGGCGAAACTGGCCAATGCCAAACGGGTTGGCCTGGGGCAATACGGTCACGCTGCCGCGCAGACGGCCCTGGGCCTGGCACGCCTGCAAGCGCGGCAGCAGTTGATGCAGCACCAGCATTCCGGCGATTTCATCGGCGTGTACGCTAGCCTGCAGGTGCACCTTGGGGCCACTGCCGTCGCCTTCAAAGCGCCAGGCGCCGATGTGCAGCGTGTTGCCGGCATCGCCTGGCACCTGCCACGAAAGGTCTTTTGCCATGCCTTGCCCTCCTCTGATCATTTAATCGCTAGAGATTGAACACACGTTCAATTAACCTGAGCACTCCGGTCTTACATCAAAGGCATTCCCGTGACTGTCGAGCCTCCCAAACTGCGCCGCGCCGACCCCGATGAACGCCGTGACCTATTGGTCGCCGCGACTCTCACCTGCCTGGCCCGCGACGGCCACGCCGGGATTTCGGTGCGGCGCATCGCCGCCCAAGCCGGGGTGTCGGTGGGCTTGCTCAACCACCATTTCGGCAGCATCGACGCGTTGATCGCCGAGACCTACCACAAGCTCGCCAATGAGCTGACCAGCGCGTTATGGGCGCAAGTCGAGCTGGCCGAAGGCGCCGCCGCGCGTCTGGACGCGTTTCTGCGCGCGTCGTTTTCGCCACGGGTGATGGACCCCGACCTGCTCGGTGTGTGGGTGGTGTTCTGGAGCCTGATCCGCCACTCGCCCCACGTAAACCAGTCCCACGAAAACAGCTACCGCGCCTACCTGGCGCTGATCCAGCAACTGCTGGACGACCTGGCCCGCAGCGAAAACCTCAAGATCGACGACAGCCACCTGGCCGCCATCGGCCTATCGGCGATGCTCGACGGGCTTTGGCTCGAGGGGTGTCTGAACCCCGGCACTTTCAGCCCCGCCAACGGGCTGCATATTTGTCGCTGCTGGGTACAGGGGTTGCGTCACGGCGCATTCGGCGCCGACCACGTCCTGTGATTCCGGGTGGCGGGCGCTGAGCATGGCCAGGGTGCCGCTGACCGCGATCAACACCGCGCCGATGATCAGCGACACATCCATCGACGTGCCCCAGATCAGGCTCGAGAGCAAAAAGGCCCAAATCAACCCGGTGTATTCGAACGGCGCCAGCAAGGTCGCCGTGGCCCGACGGAAACTTGCAAACAACAAAAACTGGCCGATGCCGCCGACCAGACCTGCGGCCAGCATCCCCAGCCAGGCCGGGGTCGGCGCCGGGGTGTGGGTCCAGGGCAAGGTCACCGCCATGCACATCACGAATACCACGTTGGTGATCAGCATCTGCTCCAGCACCGAGGTAGCCGGGTCGACCTGGCGCAGCTGGATATAGGTGAACGCCCAGCACAAGGCGGCGGCCAGCGTCAGCATGATGGGCAGCGGATCGACCATGTTGTTCGGGCGACAAGCGATTACCACGCCGACAAAGCCGATGATCAGCGCCACCCATTGCCCACGACTGGCACGCTCCTTGAGGATCAGCGCAGCCAGCAGCGTGACCATGATCGGTGCGGAGAAATACAAGGTGGTCATTTCCGCCAGGGTCAAGTCCTTGGCGGCGGTGTAATACAGCAACCACGCCAGCAGCGAGAGCAGCCCGCGAATGATCAGCCGCTTGCGGCTCACCGAGGTCCATGCCCTGCGCAACAGGCCCATGCGGCCGGCGATCACGCAGGCGCCGACCACCACCAGGCTGCGCCAGAACAGAATGCTGAACACCGAGTAATCGGCCACCAGCCATTTGATCGCCGCGTCCTGCAACGCCAGGAACGCGTAGGCCAGTGAGCACAGGGCAATTCCCTGCAGCGCGCGGTCCTGTTTCATCCCGCCGACCTGCGCAACGGCGTGCCGCGCCGTTCGGCGATGGCGTAAATACCCTCGATCAGGAAGGTCAGGCACAGGTAAACACTGGCCACCAGCAGCAAGGGTTGATAGATCTGCAAGGTCTGTGCACGCACCACGTTAGCCGCGCCCAGCAGGTCGACCACGGCGATGGTCGACGCCAGCGCGGTGGATTTGAGCAGCATCACCGTCTCACCGGCCAGGGTCGGCAACAGCAGGCGCATCGCCCGTGGCAAGCGCACCCGCAGCAGCGCTTGACGCGGGGTCATGCCGAACGCCGCAGCGGCTTCCATTTCGCCCTTGGGCACCGCCAGCAGGCCTCCGCGAATCACTTCACCGACATAGGCGCCCACCGACAGCACCAGGGCAAACACAATGTACCAGTAGCCGTCACGCAGGAACGGCCACACAAAGCTGCCCCGAATCATCGGGAACTGGGCGAACAGGCTGCCCAGGCCGTAGTAGAAAATGTAGATCTGGATCAGCAGCGGCGTACCGCGCAGCACACTGGTGTAGGCCAGCGCACTGCGCGCCAGCCACTTACGGCGTGACAACCGCGCCAGCGCCACCAGCACCGCCGGGGCAAAACCCAGCACCGCGCTGATCAACAGCAACGACAAGGTGGTCTGCAAGCCCTTGGCGATCAGCCCCGCGTAGTAACTTATCCACTCAGGCATGCGCGCCTCACTCGACAACCGGCATCCAGCGACGGATACGTCGCTCCAGGCGCCCGGACAGGTAGTTGGAAGCCAGCGTCACCAGGTAATACAAGGCGGCGGCCGTGAGGTAGAACAGCAAATAATGACGTGTGGAACCCGCCGCCTGCTTGGCGGTGTACAGCAGCTCGTTGGTGCCGACCACGCTGATCAAGGCACTGTCCTTGATCAGGTTGATCCACAGGTTGGACATGCCCGCCAGCGCGTACGGCGCCATGATCGGCAAGGTCACCCGGCGAAACAGGCCAACGCCGTTCAAGCCAAAGGCTCGCGCCGCTTCTATCTGGCCGTGGGGAATCGCCAGGATCGCCGCGCGGAAAATCTCCGACGCATAGGCGCCCTGCACCAGCCCCAATACCAGGATCGCCACCAACGGCCCGCTGATGTTGACCTGGGCAAACCCCAACCACAGCATCAAGGCGTTTAGGCCCATGGAGCCTGCGTAATACAGCAGCAGGATCAGCAGCAGTTCCGGCACCGCGCGAAACACCGTGGTGTAACCGCGCATCAACAGCGCAATCGGGCGCGGCGCACTGAGCTTGGCGCAGGCCACCACCAGGCCGATCAGCAAGCCCACGGCAAATGCGCCGACGGAGATTTGCAGGGTCATCCATAACCCTTTGAGCAGTGCGTTGCCCCATCCTTGGTCACCAAAGCTGAGGAGATCGAGCATTATTCGGTCTTCTGGGCGATTGGCTGGTAGGGGCTGTCACAGGTCTTGCTCACAAACGCCGGCGTGTCGCCGCGCTTGCACGGGCTGACCGACAGGCCGAAGTAGTGCTGGGACAAGTCGTCATAGTCTTTGCTCACCAGCAGCTCACCGATGGCCTTGTCCAGGCGGGCCTTGAGCGCGGTGTCTTCCTTGCGCAAACCGGCGCCGACGCCGCGCCCGATGATCGGGTCGTAGGGCACGCTGGCGATATGCGCCAGGCCGCTGGCTTCCGGGGTCTTGACCATCATGGCGATGGCGGTGTCGTCGGCCATCATGTAGTCGATACGTCCGGCGATCAGATCGGCATTCGCCGATTCCTGGGTGTCGTAGTACTTAAGGTCAGCGATATTTTCGTAGTACTTCTTCAGGTAGTTGGCGCTGACTGTGGAGATCTGCACGCCGATCAGCTTGCCCTTGAGGCCTTCGGGGGTGATGTCCACCGTGGCGCCTTTGGGGCCTGCCACGCCCAGCAGTGAATCGTAATAGGCGCGGCTGAAGGCGATCTGTTTTTCACGCTCATCGGTGACCGACATCGAAGAGAAAATCACGTCGATTTTCTTCGCCAGTAACGACGGGATGATGCCGTCCCACGCCACTTCCTTGATCTGACACTCGGCTTTCATGCCTTCACACAGCTTGTGGATCAGGTCCACTTCAAAGCCCGACCACTGGCCGTTCCCACCTTTTACGGTGAACGGTGGATAGGGTTCGGCCGCCACCGCAAACACGATGGGTTTTTCTGCCGCCAGGGTAAAACCTGCGGTCAACATCAACACTGCACTGCCCAACCACGTTGCCATGCGTTTGCATTTCATGATTTGCCCCGTCTTTTTCTGGAGTTAGCGAGTTTGATGCGCGTTGACGAACTGTCGGCAACGCTCACTGCGTGGGTCGAGGAACACCGCGTCCGGCGTGCCGGTTTCTTCGATCAAGCCTTGGTGCAGAAACGCCACTTTGGACGACACATCCCGGGCGAAGGCCATTTCATGGGTGACCAGGATCATGGTGCGGCCTTCTTCGGCCAGGGAGCGGATCACCCGCAGCACTTCGCCCACCAGTTCGGGGTCCAGGGCTGAGGTGGGTTCGTCGAACAGCATGACTTTGGGGCGCATGGCCAACGCACGGGCAATCGCCACACGCTGCTGTTGGCCGCCGGACAGGAACGCCGGGAATTCGTTGCGTTTGGCGGCCAGGCCAACGCGGTCGAGCAAGGCTTCGGCGCGTTCGATGGCTTCGGCACGGCTTTCGCGCAGCACCTGGGTGGGCGCTTCGATAAGGTTTTCGAGGACGGTGCGGTGCGGCCACAGGTTGAAGTTCTGGAACACCATGCCCAGGGTCGAACGGATGCGCACCAGTTGCTTGGCATCGGCCACCAGTGGCGCACCGGGCATGCCGTAATTGAGCTTGATGCTTTCACCGTCGACATGAATGCTGCCCTGGTCGGGCACTTCAAGCATATTGATGCAGCGCAGCAAGGTGCTTTTGCCCGAGCCGCTGGCACCGATCAACGAAATCACCTCACCTTCGTTGGCCGTAAGCGAGATGCCCTTGAGCACTTCGATATTGCCGAAGCGCTTATGCAGGTCGATCACCTCAATCATCTTGCGCGCTTCGACCGGCGCCAGCACTTCGATTTTTGGCGTCGGCGCCACACGCGGCTCACCGGCAAGCTTGGCGACAAACCCGGCGATACGCTGGCAGGCCTCAGCCAGGCGGGCTTCGCCCAAGGTGAACGACAGGCGCACAAACCCTTGCGCCGGCTCGCCAAACGCCGCGGCATCCAGCACCGATACACCGGCCTCGCGGAACAGACGCCAGGCAAAATCCAAGGAGCCCAGGCCCGTGTCGCGCACGTCCACCAGCACAAACATCCCGGCTTGGGGCGCCTGCACCTTGATGCCGGGGCACGCACTCAGGCCGGCCACGACCAGGTCACGGCGGCGCCGGTAGATATCGCGCATGCCCACCGTCACTTCATCATGGGCCAGCACCGCCGCCGTGGCGGCTTCCATCACAAACCCCGGCAAGCCGTAGAGCATGCTCAGCACCAGGGTTTCGGCGTGGCTGATCATGTCCGGCGAGGCGATCAGCCAGCCGGTTCGCCAGCCGGTCATGGCGTGGGATTTGGACAGGCTGCCGATCACGATGCAGCGCTCGGCCATGCCGGGTAACGCGGCGAGGCTGTGGTATTGGCCGTCGAACACCAGGCTTTCGTAGACCTCATCCACCACGACCCACAGGTCATGGGCAATGGCCAGGTCGGCTATCGCTTGCAGTTCCTGCGGGTTGAGCACCACGCCGGTGGGGTTGTTGGGGTTGGAGAAAAAGATGGCGCGGCTGCGCGGGGTAATGGCGGCGGCGAGCATGCGTGCATCCAGGCGAAACCCGGACTCCGGCGAGCACGGTACGCGCACCAGTGTGGCGCCGCTGGCGTTGAGTGTGGCTTCGTAGGTGACGTACATCGGGTCGAGCACCAGCACTTCATCACCGGCTTGCAGCAGGCACAGGGAACTGATGAACAACGCGTTTTGTGCGCCGGGCACGATGATCACGTTTTCGGCGCTCAGTGAGCGCGCCAGGGTCTTGCTGTAGCGCGCTGCGACGGCCTCGCGCAGGGCGCTGCGGCCCGGGATTTCGGTGTAGTGGGTATCGCCGCTGTGCAATGCGCTGACAGCGGCGTCGGTGATGAACGACGGCGTGGCGAAATCGGGGTCGCCAACGCTGAGGATGATGATGTCTTCGCCCTGGCTTGCGGCCTGGAACGCTGCGTGGTGGATGTCCCAGGCGGCGACGCCCTGCCCTGCAATTCGTTCGACGAAGGGGGAAAACCGCATGCCAGAGCCTCTCGTTCAAGAAGAAAAAGCGCGAACCCGTTGGTGTGCTAACGGGTGGATGGGGTCAACATAGTGCAAACTGAACAGTCGTTCAATGGGTATGTTTGAGGGGGTGTCGTTTATCGAGTGAACAGGTCGTGAATAACATTTCCTGGGGATGGGAGCCTGAATTCTGCATAAGCTGAAAAGCTGCTTTTTTGTGGGAGTGTGACTCCGCTGTCGCTCTAGCCCTTACAGCCTTGCGGAATTCGACATTGATGGGGGTAAGGCTCAGATTGATAGAGGCTTACCGTTGGGTCATCAGGTCACAGCGAGGGTCTTGCAACTCCTCGGCTGAACCCAGGTTCAGTTCAGTCAAGGTGACGTGAGTGCTGAGCAACACAAAGCTGCCATCGTCGCGGGGCGCCATCAGCAGGCTGTACTGGCTCATGCTGCCGCCCTGGGCATCGACGTAGTCACGCAACACCTCCAGGGGGTCGCGCGCATCCGCGTCCGCCGCCGACAACGTGCGGGCACTGTAGGTGTGCCCCATCAGGCGCGTGGGCAATACGCGCCACTGTTCATCGAGGCTGTCGCCCTGTTGGTTGAGGAAAGCGAAGGTATACGGGCGCAGGCAGGCGATGTGCAGGTGGAACTGGTTCTGCGAGCGCCCGTAGCGGGAGTTGATCGCCACCGAGACGAAAGCGTCCGGGATTGCTGTTACCAGGCCCGCCGACAGCACCGCACGGTGCCGCCAGGCCTGGGTAAAGTAATGCGGCAGCAGGTGACGACCCAAGGCCGGGTCTTCAATGCCGGTGATTTTATCCACGGGAATCAACAGGTCCTGGAACGGGCCGTTGCGGTCTTTGAGCAGGCTGTAGCCTCGGTCCAGATCCACCGCCAGGCACGGGCCGGGGTTTTGATGCTGTTGCTGGTCGGGTACACATTGCCGGCTGACGATACGCCACAACGCGTCGGGGTTGCCCCGCCATTGCCAGGCTCCCAGCAATGCCAGCACAGCGAGCAAACCACCAGCGATCTTGAATACGGTACCGCGCTTCATGCAAAAACCTCGACGAGCAGGGAGGGTGTTTTTGTGCCGACATCCCTGTCGTTAAGGCTAACGTTTGGCGGGGGCGAAAAACTCCAGCCCGATTGGATCTTTTATTGCGCCGACAAGAATACGGTCGATATGTGTCAGATCATCGGCCGTCAGGTGCCAGCCAAACACCTCTTTAAACCGGGGCTGCGCCAGTTGATGGACATGATCCGCATGAAAACCATCGGTTCGCAGTTAATGGAAACACATTGAACCTGGGCCAGGCCGGCTGGCCCAGGGGGGGCGAAATATAGGGTAACGACTGAATCGGCGCGAGCAGGGAATCAAACTGAAGCGGCTGTTACGTAAGGGAAATACCTCGTTAGTTCCACGTCGAGGCTCTATTCCCACGCGCACAAGGTCAGCCCCCCTATGAACAGTATTTCCAGTCAGGTCATCGCACGCCCTGCGCCTGCTTCAACGTTGCCTCTGCTCCCCCCGCTCTCAAGGCAAAAGCGTGACACATCTGCCGCGCAGGAAGAGCAGGCCACCCCACGTGCCAATGGAGACAGCGAACTGGCAATGCAATACGCGATCGCCCTGAACCTGGCTGGCCGTCGTACTCAGGTTAACGACTTCGATCACATTCCTCCCCACTCCACCTTTGGCCAATGGTGGCGGCACTTGCATGATGCCTTCCAATCGCCCGATGTTCAGCAGTGGATCAAGGCCTCCGGAATTGACCCCGCCTCGATAAAAATCGATGCCAAATCAGGTCAGATATCCTTTTACCTTGAGCGTTCTCTTGACCCGCTACGCACGTTGCACACGCTGGGTCAGGACGACAGCCAGTGGGCTGCTCTGAGCGGGCCTATCCTTGAGGCCGCAAGCGTCATAGAGGGCGAAATTCCTTTTGCACCTCCCGTCAATAGCCCGGACGCACCCGTGCCCTGGAGGCTGGTCGGTCGGTTTTATCAGGAGCCACAGAACCTGACGCAGTCCGGCATGCTCAAGCGAGCGGACGAAATCAGCCACCGGACGTATAACTTCAATCCCCTCGACCCAACCCGCTTCGCGGACAAGATCCAGGCGCGCAGCGAAGAAACACTTCAGCATCAGAAAGCGGCGCTGGGTGACATTCACAACTGGCACCGGGCAGGCGCTGCACTGCAACGCCTGGCGATGGCTCTGGAAGATGGCAGTAAAGAGATCGAGGCACTCCAGACCGAGTTGAAACAGGCGCTGCCTCTGTCGGCAGTCAGCACCTATCGGGCACCCGGCATTGGCGCCTCAAACGAAGTCAGCCTGCAGCAGTTTCTACAGGATCATGGCTGGGATATCCCCACCAACTCCGAGCAACTGGAGAACCTGGCCAGTGCCCTCCTCACGCCGAATTTCAAGGCCGCCCCCCATGGCAACCTGGGCGGCGCGCTGGCGTGGCCCGAACCGCTCGCGCAGGACGACCAGACACGACTGAGAAGTTATATCAGCGAGGGGAAATTCGGCGACCTCAGTTTAAAACCCTTCAAGAATGTCCTGGACTATCTGCTCAACGGCCGAGCGGTCTCCGCGCAGGAGCAGCGCAATCCCAGACAACTGATCGACAGTTTGATCAGTTCACCCCGGGGAGCGGCACTGGGCGAGGCCATTCAAGCCACATTCGAAGCGCGCTCCGTTAAAGGCAGTGCCAACGACTGGCTGCTGGCAGCCTTGGGCGTGGGGAAATACCCCAATGGCGGCGGTGCAACAAGTATTGATGGCTACCCACTGGTGTCGGCGAACAACAGCCACAAATCGCCATCGACGGTGGTCAAGGAGCTGGAGTCGCATATGCTCGCCGGCGGCCGCGCCGACTCCGCGCAAACAGCATCAGTACAGGCCTACGCCATGCTTGCCAGTCGCGCGCCGCAGTTTCTGGTCGAGGGTATCCCCAAAGAGGTGACGGTGGGCTCACACAGCTGGGTCAGCTTCACCACGGCGGTTGCCCGCGTGGAAGCAAAAGCGCCGGGCGCGACAGCCAAAATGGACTATGCGCAAATCATGCTGGCGGCCGACACTGCACCAATCTCGCACGAGGAAAGGCAGATTGAATATGCTGCCCAGAACGAAGGGATCAAAGCATGGGCTGTTGCCAATGGTTTGGGTTATCCAACGAGTGATACCGACTTGGATGAGGTGCGCAAGGCCTACGACCTGCATGTCGGCGAAATGAGCGAAGCGGCCGCACTGCCAACCCCCGAGGCGCCGACCACCAAAGCCATTGCGCTCGAACATCTGAAAAAAACCTTCCCCGACATGGACCCCGCGCTGTTTGAGCAAAAGTGCATTGAGTCCAAACCCTACACCTACCAATTCCCCGGCCCCTACTCACTGTTGGACCTGTACATCGATGGCAGAGCGCTCAGGTCCCCACCACCGGACTCCGACAGAGGTGAGCGCGGGGCGTGGGTCTCATCATCAGACAAAATTGATATCAACGATGCACTGGCAAAACTCAAACCCCTGCCGGATCCCGTCAAGCAATTCAACGCGGACTTTCGCGAGTACGCTGATTCCGTGAAGAAGATCACGTCGGCGCAACTCAAGTTTCTGATTTCCAAACTGCCTCTGGAAGACCGGCAGAATCTGGAGTTCGGTGAAATCGCCGTGCGCAGAGAAATTGACTACGATAGCCCCAGTCATCCCCTGCGTACTGAAGAAGGGGTGCTGTTGGTCGAGACCCGACGCACTGTCAACGGCCAAATCAATGTCATGACCTACGCCATCGACCGACTGAAGGGCACTGTCACCCGGCGGCCGGGCAAGGTTTATAAAGAAAGCCAACCCTCCGAGGGTTGGTATTCTGCCCGAGGCAAACGATACGACCGAATAAAACCCGAGGGTGAGTACCCCGCAGGGATAACGCAAGAACGCGAAGGCGCTACAGGCGTACCGAAGAACTTTGCCAGCGCCAGAACCCAGTACCTGGTCGATGCAATGGTCGAGGACATGGAGTTGCCTGCGTTGGGCGCCTACTCCAGGGGAACCACGACCTTTCAGACCGAACACCGCACTGTCGAAACTATTCGCGAGGTCATACTGGGCCTGATCCCGTTCAGGTCCGCCATTAAGAACTTCAACGAAGGCAGGACTGCTGACGGCGTTGTCGACCTGGCGTTCGATATCTTTGGTTTCGTGGTCGGCGTCGGCTCCGCCGCCAGGGCCGCGAGAGCTTCGTTCGCCGGTGCTTCCGCGCTGTCGAAAGCTGCCAAGGTGTTTAAGATTGTTGGGCGGGCGGCAGCAAGCTCGCTCAATCCGTTGGGGGGTGTTGATGACCTCGCGCGGGGGGCTGCAAGGGGGGTGAAGTTTGTAGCGGGCAACGCCCACAAAGGCGTCAATTACCTGCGCGGTTCTTACCGCAATGTCGACCTGTTGAAATTGGCAAAAAAGGCCGATATCGCTGAAGGAACATTCAGGGCTACCAACAGTGCTCACCCCAGTAAGGCCCTGGCTAAATTCGATGAGGCGACCCGGAAGTGGTACGCCGTGGATCCGCGCACGCAACAGGCCTATGGCACACCGCTGGAGAACTTTGTCCCGGCCGTGCCCACGCCCGGCGACGCGAACAGTTTGCGCGCAATCGCCAGCGACGACGCCATCCGGACCGCAAGCCAGCAGCACGGCCTGGCAGCCACCGGGACGACCAGGGTGGGGCAAGCAACAGTCGAGCGCCAAGCCGTGATGTTTCAGGGCAATTGGCATGAATACGATGCGGTGAAGCAGCGCGCGATTGGCCCCCCCTTGAAAGACTTTCAACCCAACCGCGTGGCTGCCAGTGGAGATGTACGCTCGCTGGACGACCTGCACGGCTACGAAGCCCGCTACATCGCGGCGGACGAGTTATCGACCACGGGCTTGCAGAACAACGTGTTTGTCGGGCGCAGTAAACGGGAATATGTGAAGGTTGATGGCAGGCTCTTTGAGTCCCAGGTCAAAGACGGCCAGCGCGTCATCCGCCATCCGGACGGCACGAGCCCCGCCATACCTGTCAAGGATCTTGGCCCTTCAGGGTGGGCCCCTATCTCCCGCTCCGAACGCCTGCTGGGAGGCGCCAGTGGAGCACCGACGCCTTTCAGGTTGGGGGATGGAGTCTTCGTCGTGCCGATGGACGATATTAAACGCGTGGAAACTTCAGGCAATCCTTTCAGGCTCAATTACAAAAACGTCGATCAGGAAGTTCTCTTCGACAGCACAGCCGGTGCATGGAGAAGTACCCACGAACAAGGTAAGCACTATTACTGGCGAAGCGCCAAAGGCCAATGGCAACGGGGAACACTTGAAGAATCCAGAAAGGCTAAGAAAGCCACCGACCACCACTATAACTTTGTTGATATTTCGTCGATCCCCAGAATTCCCACACAACTGGCCCCCGTGCCCAAAACACTGAACTACTTTTGGGCGGGCCAGGAAATCCCCGCCCACTTGGTGGAAAACATGGCCAAAAACGCCTCCCGAGCTCCCGGGTATAAATCAGTCCTGCACGTGGACGCCGACAGCCCTGCTGTTTTTAAACAAATCGAAAGCAAATTGAAGGAGAAAGTGCCTGGCGTGACGGTGCTCAACCTTAATGAAGATACCGCATTCAAACAGTTGAAGAACGGTGAAATGTACAGCTACTTCCGACAAGGCCAAGGGAAGAATCTGGCCGCCGCTTCGGATGTAGCCCGCTACCCGATCATGAATAAGCACGGTGGTTTTTATCTGGACACCGATGATCTCATCCAAAGCAACGTCGATGCCGTCGATATAGCCGCAGGTGCCGACGATGTGCTGCTCGGTTTGCCCGTGACACATCAAGTGGCCGATTATAAAACGTTCTATAACACCAGTAACTTTGCTACGCGCCCCGGCAACCCGGTGCTTGACGAGATGATCAGGGAGATGAATAAACGGTTTGCGGCTAACAAATCCTACTTTACGAACAATCGACCGACGGTCACCCGCGGCGCCGATGGCAGCGTCCAATTCACCCCGGAGTTCAAGGAATACGAGGCAAAAATATTCGATACCGTAGGGCCGAATATGTTTAACGACACGCTTAAAACGAAAAGGCCCGACATGTACGACTTGGGTTTGGATGGCCTCACTAAAGAAGCAACGTTGGTCGATGGCAAACTCGTGTCGCAGGGTCCGGTCGTCAACATTCAACAAAGGATGAGTGAGGCCTATGCGCATCAGGGCATGGTGGTGCCAATCATAGCGCCCGTACAGATCAAGCAGACCAAGGAGCATTACTTCCCGCTTCGCTACAAATTCAATGTGAGAGTGGGGGCCGACCATTCCTGGATCAATACCTGATCGAATCTGATTGAACCTGCACCGAGCCGTGGTCCTCCAACCGAGATAGACCACGGCCCGGTACATGCTCGATGACGTTTATTTTATGGATGGCCGTACTCGGCGCCGTACTGCTCACCCTCGCCCTCACCTCCTCCTACCTGCGCTGGATGCCGGTGACCACCTCGGCGGTGTGCCTGCTGCTGGGCGTCGCCATTGGCCCGCTGGGCGTCGACCTCCTGGGCTTGGATATCAAAGGCTCGGCGCGCTGGATGGAGCACCTGACCGAAGTCGCGGTGCTGTTCTCTCTATTTGTCAGCGGCTTGAAACTGCGCCTGCCGCTCAAGCATCGTACCTGGCGCGTAGCGTTTGGCATGGCCGGGCCGGTGATGCTGCTGACCATCCTTGGTGTAAGCCTGGCGCTGCATTATGTGTTCGCGTGGTCCTGGGGCGTGTCGCTGCTGGTCGGCGCGATTCTGGCACCGACCGACCCGGTACTGGCCGGGCTGGTCCAGGTCAATAATGCCCAGGACTATGACGCGCTGCGGTTCGGCTTGTCCGGTGAGGCCGGTTTGAATGACGGGACTGCCTTTCCGTTTGTGATCTTTGCCCTGCTGTTTATGCAACACGGCGGGTTTGATGGCGACTGGTTCGGTGGCTGGGTCCTGAAAAACCTGGTGTGGGCGGTCCCCGCCGGATTGTTGATCGGTTATTGGATGGGGCGTGGTATCGGCCGTGTGACCCTGTGGTTGCGTATCACCCATGCCGACAGCACCTTGTCCCCCAACGACTACCTGACCCTGGCGCTGATTGCCCTGGCCTATGTGGCCGCCGAGGCCGTGGGCGGTTACGGCTTTTTGTCGGTGTTCGCCGCCGGGCTGGGTTTGCGCCAGGCGGAGTTCCGCTCCACGGGGCACTCGCAGACGCCCTCGGAGCATTTGGCGTTGCCGGTGGTGGGCCATCTGGAAGTGGAACCTGAGCGGGCCCTGCAAGGCGATGTCAGCGAACTGCAAGATACGCAAATTGCTGCCGGCGTGATGATGGGCGACATGCTCTCGTTCGGCAGTTTGGTGGAACGCTCGATGGAAGTATTCCTGGTGACCGTGCTGGGCATTGTGCTGGCCAGCCACTGGGATTGGCGGGCGCTGCCGGTGGCTGCGCTGCTGTTTTGCGTGATCCGGCCATTCAGCGTGCTGGTCATACCCTGGGGCCGCCTGATCAGCACGCGGCAGCGCGGCTTGATGGGCTGGTTCGGCATTCGCGGTATCGGCAGCATTTACTACCTGTTCTACGCGCTGAACCACGGGCTGGTCGGCACCAGCAGCGCGTTGGCGGTAAACCTGACGATTTCAGTGATCGCCTTGAGCATCGTCGTTCATGGCCTGAGCACCCAACCGATGCTGGCCTGGTATGAACGACGCGCCAAGGCGAACCCTCAGTCCTGATGTTCGGTGTTGCCTACATCCGCGGCATCATCCAGATCGTTGAGCGGTACTTCTGCATCATCCATCAATGAGCCCGGGTCTTCGTTGCCCGGGTCATTGAGTTCTTCTTCATCATCGAGTTCCTGGGACATGACTGTCTCCTCTAACCGCCTTGGGTGTCGATATCGGCATCGGTTTCAGGCTTGGGCGCACGCTCGGGCTTGAAGTCTGGACTGTAGTCGTTTTCCCGCGCTTTGGGGTCGCCGGCAGGCTTCGGGTCTTTAGGCGCATGGGCAGCGGTGCCGGGCGCCGGCTCGCCGCCATCGATGGCCGGGTCGTTACGGTTGCTGGTTTGGGGGTCGTTGCTGGTGTTCATAAATCACCTCTGTGTAAAACGCACAGTGCGTAAAGTTAAGGTTCCAGCCAGCGCCACGAAGTTCAAATTGCTTAAGACACCGGGTTATCCACCTGGATATAAAACGCATAGGCGCCCAGCAGTACCCAGAACACCATGAACAGCCACGGCGCGCGCATGGAGAACAGCAGCGACTTGCGATAGCCCTTATGGGATGACTCGGTCTCGCAGAACAGCGGTGAATCGTCATAGGCCAGGCCCATCACCGGCTCGCTGCGCAGCAACTCGCTCTGCTTGTAGTGCCAGTGGTCGATGATTTCGTAGGCGGCACGAATACCCGGCCAGGCGTTCAGTGAGCTGAGAATGCCGAGGGCAGCCAGAAACGCCGGCACGATCAAAGTAAAAAACTTGCCCCACTCCGGGTTCAGGTTGCCCATGCCGGAGACAAACGCGATCACCAGGAACGACTGGGCCGTGAGGTAGGCGTCGGTGCGGTTGGCCAGGATGCTGGTTTCGTACTGGATTTCACGGCGGTAGAAGTCGAGGCGGTCCTTGGGCGAACCGAAGATCTTGGCATTGTGTTCGCTGTGATCGTCCACGGCAGCGGCCGGGGTATTGGCAGAGATGATTCTGGGCACGACGTGCTCCACAAGGTGACGAAACTTGTTAGAAGAATCGGGCCTGGGTGAAGTTCAAGTTTGTTCTTGCACCAATTGAGCGCATGCACTGCACCCTTGTAGTGAGCGGGCTGGTGCGGCGAGCGCTTTTGTAGCGAGTGAGCTTGCTCGCCACAAGGTAATCACTCCCTTGACACCGTTCCGGCACAGGCATTGCTTAATGCATTCATCTGCCCGGATACAGGAGCATTCGTTACCCCCCGACCCAGAGCCGACCCCATAAGAAAGTAAGGACCAGGCCCGTTGGCACCGTCAGCCACAGGCTCATAAAAATATGCGTTTTTTTAAGCGGCAGTGCCACCCAAGGCAACCCTGGGCACTGACAAGGTACTGGAATGGCTCGATCTTTCTTTGATGAAATGAATGACGCAAACGGCGCCTGCCGTGCGCACTATCAGGATTTCTCCCGCTGGCTGGCCAATACGCCGCCGGAACTGTTGGCCCAACGGCGTCGCGAGGCCGATTTGCTGTTCCACCGCGCCGGGATCACCTTCACCCTCTACGGCGACGAACAAGACACCGAGCGCCTGATCCCCTTCGACATCATCCCGCGCAGTATCCCCGCCAGTGAATGGGCCGTGATCGAACGCGGCTGCATCCAGCGCGTGAATGCGCTGAACATGTTCCTCGCCGATATCTATCACGACCAGCGCATCATCAAGGCCGGGATCATCCCGGCAGACCAGGTGCTGGGCAACGAGGGTTATCAGAAGGCCATGGTCGGGCTGGACCTGCACCGCGATATCTACTCGCATATTTCCGGCGTGGACCTGGTACGCGACGGCGACGGCACCTACTACGTGCTCGAAGACAACCTGCGCACCCCCAGCGGCGTGAGCTATATGCTCGAAGACCGCAAGATGATGATGCGCCTGTTCCCGGAAGTGTTCGCCAAGCAGCGCATCGCGCCGGTGGACCACTACCCCAACCTGCTGCTCAAAACCCTTAAAAGCGCCAGCCGGCTCGATAACCCCAACGTGGTCGTACTGACGCCGGGGCGCTTTAACAGCGCGTTTTTCGAACATGCGTTCCTGGCGCGGGAAATGGGCGTGGAGCTGGTCGAAGGCGCCGACCTGTTCGTGCACGACCTGAAAGTGTTCATGCGCACCACCGACGGGCCCAAACCGGTGGACGTGATCTACCGGCGTATCGACGACGCCTTCCTCGACCCCAAGGCCTTCAACCCGGATTCCATGCTCGGCGTGCCCGGCCTGGTCGCCGCTTACTGCGCCGGCAATGTGGTGCTGGCCAACGCGATCGGCACCGGCGTGGCCGACGACAAGTCGATCTACCCCTATGTGCCGGAAATGATCCGTTTCTACCTGGACGAAGAACCGGTTTTGCAAAACGTGCCAACCTTCCAGTGCCGCAAGCCGGATGAACTGTCCCACGTGCTGGCCCATCTGCCCGAACTGGTGGTCAAGGAAACCCAGGGCTCCGGCGGCTACGGCATGCTGGTCGGCCCGGCGTCGAGCGCCGCCGAGATCGAGGACTTCCGCCAACGCATCAAGGCACGCCCACACGCCTACATCGCCCAGCCGACCCTGAGCCTGTCCACCTGCCCCACCTTCGTCGAAAACGGCATCGCGCCCCGGCACATCGACCTGCGCCCGTTCGTGCTCTCGGGCAAGGAAACCCGCTTGGTGCCTGGCGGGTTGACCCGTGTGGCGTTGAAGGAAGGCTCGTTGATCGTCAACTCGTCGCAAGGCGGCGGAACCAAGGACACCTGGGTGGTGGAGGGCTGAGTATGTTGAGTAGAACCGCCGCAGATCTGTACTGGATGTCCCGTTACCTGGAACGTGCCGAGAACCTGGCGCGCATGTTGGAAGTCAGTTATTCGCTGTCGTTGATGCCCCAGGCCGGGCGCAGTGACGGGCTGGATGAACTGGCCATGTCGCTGCTCAGCAGCGGCACGCTGGACAGCTACCTCGAACGCCATAAACAACTGGACGCCGAACGCATGCTGCACTTCTTCGCCCTCGACGAAGAAAACCCGGCCAGCATCTACAACTGCCTGCGCGCCGCCCGTGGCAATGCCCACGCCGTGCGCGGGCGCATCACCGCCGACATGTGGGAAAACCTCAACGCCACCTGGCTGGAAATGCGCAGCATCGCCGCCGGCGGCCTGGCGCGCCATGGCATCAGCCACTTCTGTGACTGGGTCAAACAGCGCTCGCACCTGTTTCGCGGGGCCACCTCCGGCACCATCATGCGCAATGACGCCTACCGGTTTATTCGCCTGGGCACCTTTGTCGAGCGTGCGGACAACACCTTGCGCCTGCTGGATGCGCGCTACGAGATGTTTGGTGAGGAATCGGAGGAAGTCAGCGACCTTTCGGCACGCGGCTATTACCAGTGGAGCGCCCTGCTCCGTGCGCTTTCATCGTTCGAAGCCTATACCGAGCTGTACCCGAATGCGCTGAATGCGCGCTCGGTTTCGGAGCTGCTGCTGTTGCGCAGTGATGTACCGCGCTCACTGCATGCGTGCATCGAGGAGTTGAGCCATATCCTCGCCGATTTGCCCGGCAGTTACGGGCGCACAGCCCAGCGCCTGGCGGCCGAGTTCGAAGCGCGCCTGCGCTATACCGGCATCGATGAGATCCTGGAGGACGGCTTGCACAGTCGGCTCACGGACTTTATCGACACCGTGCGCGAACTGGCGCGGGCGATTCACAGCTCCTACCTGGAAGTGGTGTGAGTGCATTCGGGTTACTTATCTGTCAATTCGGGTGATTGACCCTGCTTGAGTGCCGCTCTTATGTTGGGCAGGTGAACGACCTTCCCAACATAAGAACAGGTACAGCCCATGTCCGAACTCCACCTGGATCCCGCCGCCGCCCACACCCTGCAACGCTGGCACACCATGCTGGCCACTCGCGACCTCACCGCCCTGCCCGAACTGCTCGCGCCTGACGCGGTATTCCGCTCGCCCATGGCCCACACGCCCTACCCCGGCGCGCCGGTGGTGTCGATGATTCTCAACACGGTGATCAAGGTGTTCGAGGATTTCGCCTATCACCGTGAACTGGCGAGTGCCGACGGGCTTAACGTGGTGCTGGAGTTCAGCGCACGCGTGGGCGAAAAACAGCTCAAGGGCATCGATATGATTCGCTTCAACGAACAGGGGCAGATCGTCGAGTTTGAAGTGATGGTGCGCCCCTTGAGCGGGTTGCAGGCACTGGGTGAGGAAATGGGCCGCCGGCTGGCGCCGTACCTGGCCAAGGCCAAATCCTGATGACGATCGTTCCCGCTCCGCGTGGGAATGCCTCTTGCGACGCTTTGCGTCACGTCTTGGGACGCGGAGCGTCCTGGGCTGCATTCCCACGCAGAGCGTGGGAACGATCAGTCCGGGTGGTTATTGGTTTTTGACTAATACCGGCTCGGCGCGGTACTGGTCGGGGAACAGTTTCTTGAGTTGCGCCACCTTGGGCAAATCATTGATCACGATGTAAGGGTAAGACGGGTTCTCGGTCAGAAAGTCCTGGTGATAGGACTCCGCCGGGTAAAACGTCTTGCCCATCTCCACCTTGGTCACGATCGGCTTGTCGAAAGCTTTGGCGGCGTCCAACTGGGCGATATAGGCCTGGGCGACTTTTTGCTGCTCGGCATTTTGCGCGAAGATTTCCGAACGGTACTGGGTGCCGCTGTCCGGGCCCTGGCGGTTCAATTCGGTGGGGTTATGGGCCACCGAGAAGTAGATCTGCAACAGCTTGCCATAGCTGACTTTGCTCGGGTCGTAAGTCACCGACACCGACTCGGCGTGGCCGGTATCGCCGTCGCTGACCGACTCGTACTGGGCCGTGTTTGCCGCGCCGCCGTCATAGCCGGACACGGCGTTTTTCACGCCTTGCACATGCTGAAACACGCCTTGCACACCCCAGAAGCAACCACCGGCGAACACCGCGGTTTGCAGGTTGCCGGACTCGGCGGGCAAGTCCATGGCCGGTGGTGCGATCATCACCGCGTCATCGGCACCACCGAAGGAGAACGCCGAGCTTTGGCCGACGAAAGCGGCGAAGGCCAGCGCGGGTAAAAATTTGAGCAGCTTCATCACATTCACTCCAATGCAACTGAATAAACAGGGCCAAAATGTGGGAGCGGGCTTGCTCGCGAATGCGGTCCAACAGTCACAAAAGCTTTGGCAGATCGAACGCTTTCGCGAGCAAGCCCGCTCCCACACTGATTGGGTTATCACTTCATGTCAGGCTTAGCCGAAGGTGAAGGCATACGCCGACACATGCGGGTCGAGAAATTCGATGCTGAACGTGCGGTCTTTAACGCCGGCTGGCTGACGCACCAACTGGTACAGACGCTGCTCGGTCACCGTGCCACTGCCATCCGGCGCCACATCGGTGCCATGAGCATCGCCGGGCGCCTGGCCATCAATCGTCACCTTAAAGCGCACCGGCTTGCCATCGGCGCCAGGCCCCAGCACCAGGTGCAGGTCACGGGCATGAAAGCGGTAAACCACACGCCCACCGGCCTGGTCGAGGGTGGCTTGCTGGCCGCCGACATTCCATGGGCCTTCCAGGGTCCAGTTGTTCAGGGCCAGGTGGCCGGCCGCCGGGTAATTCACGACTTTGTCGGTGCCTAAGGTGCCGGCGGTGACGAAATTTTCCGCACGCTGAAAGCCCAGGTAGGTTTCCGGCGATTGCACCTCGTTCATGTCCGGCGCCTGCTGCACACCCTTGGCATCAGCCTCGATCAAGCCTCCGGCGACGTGGCTTGCACCGGCCTCACGCAGCAGTTGCTGAATCACCCGCTCCGACTCGGCGTAGTCGCCTTCACCGAAGTGGTGATAACGAATCTGGCCCTTGGCATCGGCGAAGTAGTGCGCCGGCCAGTATTGGTTGTTGAAGGCGCGCCAGATCTTGTAGTTGTTGTCGATCGCCACCGGGTAGGTGATGCCCAGGTCTTTCATGGCCTTGGTGACGTTATTCACATCGCGTTCAAAGGCAAACTCCGGGGCGTGTACGCCGATCACCACCAAACCCTGGTCTTTGTATTTCTCGGCCCAGGCTTTGACGTACGGCAAGGTGCGCAGGCAGTTGATGCAGGAGTAGGTCCAGAAATCCACCAGCACCACTTTGCCCTTAAGGGCCTCGGCCGTCAGCGGCGGGCTGTTAAGCCATTGCACCGCGCCCTCCAGCGGCGGCAGCGTGCCTTCGATCGGCAGTGTGTCGCTGTGGTTGGCCGCCGCCATCATGGCGCCACCGGCCATCATCGCCCCGCTCTTCTGTGCAGGCTTGGCGCTCAGTTGGTCCACCAGGCTTTGTTCCAGGCCGCCGGTTGAGGCGGTCGACAAGCGCGACAGCACACCCGTGTCCAGGCCCAAGGCGATAGCCGCCACACCGGCCAGCATCAGCGCACCCAGGCCACGGCGCAGCCATTCGCCGGCACCCAAGGACTTTTTCATCAAGCCAAAGACTTTACCGCCGACCAGCAAGGCCAAGGCCAGGGAGGTGGCAGCCCCGGCGGCATAGGCCAGCAAGAGCAAGGTAGTGCCGATGCTGGCCCCTTGCAGCGCGGCGCCGGTCAGCACCAGCCCGAGGATTGGCCCGGCGCAGGGCGCCCAGAGCAAACCGGTGGCCACGCCGATCAGGAACGACGCGCCCGGACGCGGTTTGGCACCGGCCCCGGCGGCTTCCGACAAGCGACTGCCGGCGGCCACCAAGGGCCGCGTCAGGCGCTCCGACAGGTGCGGCAGCAACAGCGTGAGCCCGAACAGGGCAACGCACAGCAACGCGAGCCAACGCCCGTATTGATTGACTTGCACCACCCAACCGCCGCCCACCGCAGCCAGTGAGGCCACCAGGGCGAATGTCACCGCCATCCCCGCTAACAGCGGCAAGCCACTGCGCATAAACGGCTGCCCGGTGCGAGCGAAGACAAAAGGCAGAACAGGCAGGATGCACGGGCTGACAATTGTCAGCACGCCGCCCAGATACGCGAGAACCAGCAGCCACATGGGATCGACCCTTATACGAATTAAAAATAGACATCGGCTTAAGCCGCCGTAAACGTCATGGCGACGCCATTCATGCAATAGCGCAGCCCGGTAGGCGCCGGGCCGTCGTCAAATACGTGGCCTTGATGGCCACCGCAACGGCGGCAGTGGATTTCCTTGCGCACCACGCCATAGGCAGTGTCGACATGGCTGGCGACCGCGTTGTCCAGCGGCTGCCAGAAGCTTGGCCAGCCGGTGTGGCTGTCAAACTTGGTGGTCGAGGAGAACAGCGGCAATGCGCAACCGGCACAGGCAAAGGTGCCGGCACGGTGTTCATCATTGAGTGCGCTGCTGTAAGGGCGTTCGGTGCCCTCCTCACGCAGCACGTCGAATTGCTCGGCCGTCAGCACGCTGCGCCACTGGGCTTCGGTGTGGTTGACCTCAAAGGTCTCGGCCGCTTCGACCTCGGTGACCATGTTCAGCTGTTTCAGCAGGCCTCCGGCCAGGACGGCGACGCCCAGGCCACCACCGGCCAGCAGCATTTGTCGACGTGAGTACATGGCGTTCTCCTCAATGAGCAATGTCGCCATCCTGAGCCTTGGACGGTCGCGAAATCCTCACGCAGAGTTAAACAATTCGTGATAACTACACTGTGTCAAAACCCGCACAATGCGCGGACTACAAGCAAAGGTTTTCTGTTATGGATCAGCCCAAACGTGTCCTGGTGGTCGAGGACGATGCCCATATTGCCGACTTGATCTGCCTGCACCTGCGCGACGAGCAGTTCGAGGTGGTGCACAGCGCCGACGGCACCGAAGGCCTGGGCCTGCTCGAGCAAGGTGGCTGGGATGCGCTGATCCTCGACCTGATGCTGCCCGGCGTCGATGGCCTGGAGATCTGCCGCCGTGCCCGCGCCATGGCGCGCTACACACCGATCATCATCACCAGCGCACGCTCCAGCGAGCTGCACCGCATCCTCGGCCTGGAGCTGGGCGCCGACGACTACTTGGCCAAGCCGTTCTCGATGCCGGAGCTGGTGGCACGGGTCAAGGCCCTGTTGCGCCGGGTCGACGCCATGGCGCGTAACCTGAAGATGGACGCCGGCAGCCTTGAGCTGGGCGCGTTGTTCATCAACCCGCTGACCCGTGACGCCACCCTGCAAGGCCAGCGCCTGGACCTCACGCCGCGGGAATTCGACCTGCTGTACTTCTTTGCCCGCCAGCCCGGCACAGTCTTCTCGCGCATGGACCTGCTCAACGCGGTGTGGGGCTACAGCCACGAAGGCTACGAGCACACCGTGAACACCCATATCAACCGGCTGCGCGCCAAGGTCGAGGTCGACCCGGCCAACCCGGCGCGCATCCTCACGGTGTGGGGCCGTGGCTACAAATTCGCCGAGAGCGCGCCATGAAGCTGACCCTGACCCAACGCCTATCGGTGGTGTTCGCCGTGTTGCTGGTGATCTGCAGCGGCACCTCGGCCTGGCTGCAAGTGCGCTCCAATCACATGCATGAACTGGAAGTGGTGCAAGGTCTGTCCCGCGACCTGGCGGCGCACATTGCCCGCGACACCCAACTGATGGACGCCGACGGCCTCAAGCCGGATGCCGTGCGCAACTTGTTCAGCCAATTGATGCTGGTAAACCCAAGTGTCGAGGTGTACCTGCTTGATATCGACGGCCGTGTGGTCGGTAACGCCGCCCCCAGCGGGCATTTGCTGCGTGACCATGTGGACCTCGCGCCGGTTCGGCGCTTTCTCAGCGGCGCCATGCTGCCGATCCTTGGCGATGACCCGCGCAGCGTCGACGGGCGCAAAGTGTTCAGCGCTGCGCCGCTCAAGGCCAGCGGCCAGCAAACCGGTTTTCTGTACGTGGTGCTGCTGGGCGAAGCCCATGATGTGTACGACGCCAAGGACGCCACCGGCATGGCCTTGAAGATCGCCCTGTGGTCCATCGGCCTGATCGCCCTGCTCTGCCTGATGGCTGGCCTGCTTGCCTTTGCCTGGATCACCCGGCCCCTGCGCCAACTGACCGACAAGGTCGGCCGGTTCGACATCAACGGCGCGCCGAAAGTCGCCGAAACGACGGTTCCCGAACTCGACAGCGGCGATGAAATCGCGGTGCTCGATCACGCCTTCGTGCAGATGCAAAACCGCCTGGGCGAGCAATGGCGCGCCATTACCCATCAAGACCAGGAACGCCGCGAGATGGTCGCCAATATTTCCCACGACCTGCGCACACCACTGGCGTCCTTGCATGGCTACCTGGAAACCCTGTCCCTCAAGGACGCGAGCCTGAGCCCCGAAGACCGTCGGCGCTACCTCGGCATCGCCCTGGACCAGAGCCGCAAAGTCGGCGGGCTGGCCCAGTCACTGCTGGAGCTGGTGCGCCTGGAGCATGGTTTTGTGCAACCCGTGATTGAGGGCTTTTCGCTGCCGGATCTGGTGCAGGACATCTTCCAGAAGTTCGAACTCACCGCGGAAGCCCGCGCCATTACCCTCACCGCCACGCTACCGCCCAAAGTGCCGACAGTGTTGGCCGACCTGGGTTTGATCGAGCGGGTACTCACCAACCTGCTGGACAATGCGCTGCGCCATACGCCGGTGAATGGCGAAGTCGAGGTGATCCTGGCCGCCGAGGCCGGTGCCGTAGCGGTCACCGTCAGCGACAGCGGCCCGGGCATTGACGCCGAGCTGCGCGAAGGCTTGTTCCTGCGAGCGTTCACCATCGGCGGCGCACGCCGCGATGGCGGCCTGGGCCTGCGCATCGTGCACCGCATCCTGCAATTGCATGGGCGCAGCATCCAGTTGGTGGAACGCCCTGGGCACGGCGCAACCTTCAGGTTCTCCCTGGAAACCCGCGCATCAGTGCGTTGACTGACTTTCCTGTGGGAGCTGGCTTGCCTGCGATAGCATCAACTCGGTGTACCTGACACACCGAGGTGTGTGCATCGCAGGCAAGCCAGCTCCCTGATTTTTCACCGAGTTCGGCCTGAACTAATGTTCCGGCCGTTACATCCCTTCCACCGCCCACCAGCGCGGCAACAACTGCCGCACACGGGCTTCACCAAAGCGGTCATCTATCAACATCACCACACCTCGGTCCTGCTGGCTGCGGATCACCCTGCCTGCCGCCTGCACGACCTTTTGAATGCCGGGGTACAAATAGGTGTAGTCGTAACCCGCGCCGAAAATCGCGCCCATGCGCGCTTTCATCTGCTCGTTGACCGGGTTGAGTTGCGGCAAGCCCAGTGTGGCGATAAATGCGCCGATCAAGCGCGTGCCGGGCAAATCGATGCCTTCGCCAAACGCGCCGCCCAGCACGGCAAAGCCGATGCCTTGGCTGTGCTGGGTGAACTGGTCCAGAAACCCCTGGCGCTCGGCCTCGGCCATGCCGCGTGACTGCAACCACAGCGCAATCTGCGGATGCCGCTCGGCCATCAACTGCGCCACCTGTTGCAGGTAATCAAAACTTGAGAAAAACGCCAGGTAGTTGCCCGGCTGCCTGGCAAACTGCTCGGCAATCAACTCGACAATCGGCGCCAGGGAGGCTTGGCGATGCACAAACCGCGTGGAGATGGCATCGATAATGCGCACCTGCAGTTGCTCGGCCTGGAACGGCGACTCCACATCGATCCACGCGGTATCCCCAGGCAAGCCGAGCAAGTCGGCGTAATAGTGGCGTGGGCTTAAGGTCGCGGAGAACAGCACACTGCTGCGGGCGGCGGTCAACCTGGGGCGGATGAATTCGGCGGGCACCACGTTACGCAGGCACAGCGTCGAGGCGCTGTGCTTGCCGAACTGGCGCTTGCTGATATCAAAGATGAAGTGTTCATTGAACAGCTCCGCCACCTTGGCAAACTGCAGCGCCTCGAAATAGAAGGCTTGCAGGTCGCCGCTGAGGGCTTCGGGGTGGTCGTGGAAATAATCGCCCATGGCGCTGCTGCACAGGCTCAAGGCCTGGAGCATTTTGTCGGGTTTGTCGGCGTAAGCCTGGTACGGCGCGAGCTGGTCCTTGTGCAGGGCGTTCCATTCACGGTTCAGGCGCTGCAATGGTTTTTTCAGCGGCTGCGGGGCGCTGTCGCGCAGGGTCTTGAGGCTGTACTGGTCGAGGCTGGCGCTGTACATCGAGCGGGCGCGCTCCACCAGGTTGTGGGCCTCGTCCACCAGCACGGCGGCGCGCCATTGGTTTAACTGGGCCAGGCCGAACAGCATGGCGCCGAAGTCGAAATAGTAGTTGTAGTCGGCGACCACCAGGTCGGCCCAGCGCGCCATTTCCTGGCTCAGGTAATACGGGCACACCTCATGGGCCAAGGCCACCTCGCGCAGGTTGCGCTGGTCCAGCAGGCGCACCTTGGACGCCGCCACGCGTGCCGCCGGCAAGCGATCATAAAAGCCCTTGGCCAACGGGCAGGAATCCCCGTGGCAGGCTTTGTCCAGGTGCTCGCAGGCCTTGTCACGCGCCACCAGTTCAAGCACGCGCAACGGCAAGTCGGGGCTGCTGGTGTAGAGCACGTGCGCGGCGTCGAGGGCCAGCTTGCGGCCGGGGGTCTTGGCGGTGAGGAAAAACACCTTGTCCAACTGCTGCGGCGCCAACGCCTTGAGCAGCGGAAAGATCGTGCCGACGGTCTTGCCAATCCCGGTAGGCGCCTGGGCCATCAGACAACGGCCGGTGCTGACGGCCTTGTAGACCGACTCGGCCAATGCACGCTGGCCGGTGCGAAATTCGGCATGGGGAAACGCCAGCGCCCGCGCGGCTTGGTTGCGCGCCTCGCGGTGCTGCATTTCCTGGCGCGCCCAGCCGAGGAACAGCGCACATTGCTGGTTAAAGAACTGCTCAAGGTCGGCCGCTTGAAAGCGCTGGTTCAGTAAGGTTTCACCTTCGCCAACAATATCGAAGTACACCAACGCTAGGTCGATTTCCTGCAGGCCGAGTTTGTGGCACATCAGCCAGCCGTACACCTTGACCTGCGCCCAATGCAATTGCCGATGGTTGGCGGGTTGGGCCTCGAGGTCGCCGCGATAGGTTTTGACTTCTTCCAGGCGATTGCTGTCCGGGTCGTAGCCGTCTGCCCTGCCCCGCACCTTGAGCTGCTGATACTCGCCTTCCAGGGCCACTTCATTCTGGTAATGGGCGCTGCGGCGCGAGGCTACGGTGCGATGGCCGATGATGCCTTCCTGGGCGCTGGGCGACGGCGTAAAGCGCAGGTCCAGGTCGCCGACCTTGGCCGTGAACTCGCACAGCGCGCGCACCGCAATGTTGTAGCTCAAGCGGTTTGCGCCCAGCGCACATAACAGACGGTGACCGGCATCTGGTACTCGCCGCAGAACTCCAGCCAGCGCAGCTGGTTGTCCTGCAGGCGGTCGCCGGGGCCTTTGACTTCGATCATGCGGTAGCTCTTTTGCGCCGGCCAGAACTGGATCAGGTCCGGCATGCCGGCGCGGTTGGCGCGGATATCCAGCAGCAGGCGTTCAAACCAGTAACGCAGGTGTTCAGCCGGCAGGCAGGTCAGGGCCTGTTCCAGCAGCTCTTCGCTGAGCAGGTTCCAAAACACGAATGGCGACTGGATGCCCCATTTGTCGACGTAGCGCTGGCGGATGGTGGTTTTGTAACGCTCATCCGTGAGCTGTTCGAAGCAGGCGGCGAACAACGCTGCGCGACGTTGGTGAAAGTCCTCGCTGTGCAGGTCCACCGGCCCACGCTGGAACGGGTGAAAAAACGACCCCGGCAGCGGCGCGAAAATCGCCTCCCAGCACAACAGCCCGAACAGCGAATTGATCAACCCGTTTTCGACGTAATGCACCGGCGCATCGGGCTCACTCAAATGCGCCTGCACGCAGGATTCCACCGACATCAGCGGCGCCTGCACCAGCGCCAGGTCCAGGCGCGTGACCTCACGCGGCTTGACCTTGGGCAGCGCCGGCTCGCCGAGCTTGCGCCGCAGGCGTGGCAGCACGCGCAGCAGGTGTTGTTGTTCGGCAGCGCTTTGCGGTGCTTGCTGCGCCGCACACGCCAGGGCCATGGCTTGCGCGTAATCCTCCTGGCGTTCGAGCACGCGAATCAAGCGCGAGCGCGCGCCGGGATAGGCGCAATCACGGTAGATCTGCGCGGCCAATTCCAGCTCGGCACTGCGCTCGCAATATTGGCCGATCTGGAACAGCAATTTAGCCCGGCGCTTTTCCAGCCACGGGTTGTCGGTGGCCAGCCGCACGATCTGCGCCAGTACCTCGTCCAACGCCTGCCCGGCTTCGAAGGCTTGCTGGCATTGGTGCAGGAACAGAAAACCGTGCACATCGTCACGGCTACGCAAGCCACGGGACTCGGCGCAGAACTCGACTTTTTCGTAGGTGTAGATGCCCAGGTCCGCCAGCACGAACTCCGACCAGTCCTGGTGCAGATTGCCGAAGAACATCAGCCGCAGGCGGTCGCACAGGTCCATCACGGTAAGGCTGTAGAGCGTGTCGCTCAGTTCGGGGCACCACTGGGCAAAGCTGCGTGACTCGGGGAACTGCGCCGCCAGCCCTTGCAGCCAGTCGGCCTTCTTGCCTTTGGGCTGGTCAATCCAGGGCGCGAAGGCGGCGAGGATTTCGCTTTTTTGCAGCAGCGCGAACAGCTCATCAACACTCACCGGGCTCAGGTTTTCGACCCAGCCCTGCTGCACCAGCGCAAGCGCGGCCGTGTGGGTGCAGCCGATTTCCAGGTAATTGAGCTTGCTCCCGCGAAAATGCACACCTTTGCGCATCACCATGCGCACCAATAACGCCTGGGACGGCTGCGGCAACCTGTCGAATTGCTGAATAAACTGCATTTCGTCCGGGTCGAGCAAATCGGCATAACGCTGCCCCAGCCACAGCAGTACTTGGCGGAAGTTATGCAGGTAATACAGGGGATCGTCGAGGGGGTTGGCCATGTCGCGCACTGATCAAATACTGGTTATGCATACAGAGTGCCGCCAGTGGCGGGCTGTTGCAATCAGTAATAGATAAATGGCCCACGCAACTTTTTGTATAAAAGTGATCAGATAGGACAGTTGATGGCGTAACATTTGTGGCTCGAGGCCTTAGGCCCGGGACTTTTCAGCAGGACTTTTCAGGGTTAAAGGTAAGGGTAATGAACATGAAGAATTTGGGTCTGCCGCTGGTTGCACTCACTTTTCTGCTGATGGCCGGTTGCTCCACGCAAACCGTAGTGACATTGCAAAATGGCACGCAGTATTTGACCAAGGACACCCCCAAGACCAAGACAGCCGATGGGTTCTATGAATTCACCGACATCGCCGGCAAGCACATCCGCATCAAGGCTGATGACGTAGCCACGGTACGCAGCGAAAAGTGAAAGCAAACGCCTGAACATGAAAAGCCCCGCCATGCGGGGCTTTTTCTTGCCTGCTTGATCGTTCCCACGCTCCGCGTGGGAATGCAGCCCAAAACGCTCCGCGTCCCAAGGCGTGACGCAGAGCGTCACAAGAGGCATTCCCAGGCAGAGCGTGGGAACGATCAGTACGCGTGAGGCCTGCCGAACCCGTCGCAGCGCTGCGCCGCTGATCGATGAAGATTTATTTACCGAAGGATTTTCGCCAACCCGGCGTTTAACCGATAAGCCGCCTTCATCTTCGAAGGCGGTAGAACGGAGAAAGACGGCCATGGCACTCATGTCCCGTACGATACGCGCGCTGTTACTCATCCCCCTGAGCCTGGCGGCCCTAGCCAGTGCACCGACGTTTGCCGACACCCTCATCATCCGTCAGCCGCCGCGGGTCATCGTCGTCGCTCCTCCGCCGCCGCCGGTTTATTACGGGCACTGGGGTTACGCCCCACGGCCTTACTACTATCCCCATCATGTTTACAGCTATGGCTACGGCTACCCCCACCGGCCGTATTGGGGCGGTGGCTGGCGGGGGCAACACTGGCATTGATCAGCCGATGCTGACGCCGTCCGTCCACAGGCCGCCATGCCCGACGCCGACCAGGGTCACCGAGTCGGCGCCAAAGGTCAGCACCGTGTCGGCACCGACCACTTTGGCATGGTCGCGCAGGTCGGTGCTGCCTTCCACATTCTGGAACACCAGCTTGTCCGTGGTTTGGTAGCCGATCACCCGATCATTGCCAAAATGGCCGCCGAACAGGAAGGTGTTATGCCCACTGTTGTCGCGGATCGTGTCATTGCCTTTGCCGCCTTCAATAAAGTCTGCGCCTTTGCCGCCCTGGATCAGGTCATTGCCGTGGCTGCCGATGATGAAGGTATTGCCCTTGTGCGGTTCGGCATTGCGATTGAGGTCCTGCACCCAGGTGGTGGCCCGCGCCGGGTCGGACAGGTTGGCGACGATCACCGTGGAGTCGCGGGTCATCTGGTCGTAGAAGCCGGACTCGAGGATGCGCGTCATGCCGTCGCCATAACCGGTGGGCAAATGCGAGACCCAGGTCGGCAGGTTGACGATGGAAAACGGCAGGATATTCCACAACGTCGACGCGTAGTGGTCGTTGAAGCTGACGATATTGTCGGTGGTCGACTCGTGGGGTTTGTCGTGCACGCCCAGGGACGACAAGTTGAAGGATGAGCCGTCAAGCGCGCGGAACACCGGGTCGTTTTCGTAGCCGATGTTCAGCACTTTATCGCCGGCGCTCTGGGTCGGTGAGGCATAGGCCACGTAGTTGGCGTCCTTGTAGAACCCCGACCATTTGTTGTTGCTTAAATCCGCCATGCTGTTGACGGCCAGCCCGCCCAGGCTGTGGCCGCTGACCACCACGTCCTTGCCGCTCAGGCCATGGGCACCGGCATAGTCGGCGACATTTTTGAGCAAGCCGCCAAAGGCTTCGCCCGCGTAGTTCTTGGCATAATCCTTGGGGCCAAAGGCCGCCAGCAGGTCGCTGATCACGTCGCCGATGGAGTCGGTGATCAGGCTTTCCCGTGGCCCTGAGGTGCCACGAAAGCCGATGCCGATTTCGAGCAGTTTGCCGGCGTCATCGTACTTGCCCAGCACCTCGACCTGGGCCGTGGTGTAGCCGGCCTTTTCGCCAAAGAAAGTGCCGCGCGCATCGACCTTGCCGCCATAGCCCAGGGCGCTGGCGCTGATGGGCGTCCAGCCGGCTTTTTGCACTGCTTCAAGCGCGGCCTTTTCCGAGTCGGGGTTCCAGGGAATGCCGGGAATCACACCTTGTGAATCCGTGCTGCCGAGCAGCGCACCCACCAACGTGGCCGGCAAGCCAAGCCCCAGGCCATTGTGCTGGTAACCCACGGCAAAGCCGTTATCCAGGTTGTGGTAGGAATACAGCGTGATCGCCATGGCATCGGCGAACAGCGTTTTGGAGCCCTCGGTGCCGAGGTTTTTATAGTCAAAGATACCCATGGTAGTGCCTCTCTGTTGTTGGATTTGTAGAGAAAGCGAAAAACACGTTTTAGCGTTGGACGCTGGCTTTATGTGGGAGCTGGCTTGCCTGCGATAGCCTCACCTCAGTGTCACTGACACACCGAGTTGCCTGCATCGCGGGCAAGCCCGGCGCCCACACAAACCCAACCCCATACACGGGGTGAAGCCTTTTAGAACGCCCAATCGAGGCTCAACCCCACCCCGTGGACCTTGTCCTTGCTGGCCAGCAGGCCGTTGTAATCAAAATTCACCCGCGCATCCTTGCTCAACGCCAGGCTGACCCGCGCACCGACCAACGCGGCATCACGCACCATCGGCGCACTTTCCACTGCGAACGCCGGGCCGCCCGAGGCAAACGCCAGGTGCCGCTCGGAATCGGTGCTGCTCAGGTTGTGCTGCCAGCCCAGGGTGCCGGACACGTCCAGTTGCTGGTGATCGTTCACGTTGAAGGTCTTCAAGGCGCGCACGCCCAGGGTGCTCAACACCACATCGCGCGTATCGTCGTGGCCTTTGAGCGCGGCGGCGTCACCTTTTTCGGTGAACCCATCAGTGTTCAGATGCACATAGGCCAGGTTGGCGAACGGCTCCAGGGCCAGCGGTTGCAGGTTGACGCGGTAAGCTGCCTCACCAAACACCTGGGTGCTGCTCGCATCGACTTTGACCTTCTGCTTGCCGGCCACATCGCCGTATTGCAGGTCACGCTTTACATCGCCGCGATGCCAGCTGTAGGTCGCCCCACCGCTCAGGCGCAAGGCACCGATCTCATGCCCGGCATAGGCACCGAAGTGGTAGCTGTCGACCGAGGCACGGGAGTGGGTGTCGTTGCCCATGTTCAACGAGGTGTCGCTGTAGCCGGCAACCAAGCCGATACGCGTCGACTCATCCAGCGCGCCATCCACGCCGGCGAGCATGCCGCCAAGCGAGGTGGTGTAGCCCGCGGTGTCGCTGCGGCTGTCGGTTTTGCCCCACGCGCCCAAGGCCTTGACCCACACGTTGCCACGGCTGTCGAGGGTGTCGCTGCCGGCGCCCATCTCGCCATGGCGCAGGCGTTCACCCACGGCTTCGCGCACGTAGCGGCTGTCGTTGATCAACGCACTTTGCAGCGCCGGGTAGATTTCGCCGGAGAGCTGCTGGAACGCGCCTTGGGCCGAGGCCGCATTCGGCGCCAGCAACAGGCTTTCATACACCGCATTGCCCGCGCCCAACTGGTCCGCCGCCGCCGCGACCGCACGCTGGTTCGGCGTGACCGCCACACTGGCGAAGCTGTTGGTGCGCGCCACGTCCAGCTGCACGCCGTTGGCGGCATAGTTGAGGGTGCCGCCGATAAACAGGTAGTTGGGCAGCACCGCGCCGAAGCTGCCGGTAATACCGCCTGCGGCTTGCAGGATGTTGTACTGGCGGCCGATCAGGCTTTGTGCCTGGGCATTAGTCAGCAGTGTCGGGCTGTTTTCCAGGGCCAGGGTCACGGTGCCGCCATTGAGCGTGGCGGTGCCGCCGGCCACGATGCGGTCGCTGCTGGTGGGCGACAGCTCCACCGCGTAGGTCGAACCCGCGTCAAAGGTCACGTTGCCCGCCACATTCAAGGTGCCGATGGAGTTACCCGGCGCCACGGTGCCGCCGCTTTTGGCGGTCAACGAGCCGATACGGCCGGAGCCTGCGAGCACACCGGTCTGGCTGACGGTAACGTCGGACGTGACCGAACCATTAATCGCCAGCAAGCCCTGGTTGACCAGGGTCGGCCCGCTGTAGGTGTTGGTGCCGCTCAGCACCAGCGTACCGATGCCTTGCTTGGTCAGGCCGCCATGGCCGGAAATGGCATTGCTCCATACATCCAGGCCGCAATGCACGTCGGTGCACAGACGCTGGGTCGGTTTGCCGGCGTCCACCACGGCGCCGATGCCTGGCAAGTCGGCGACAAACTGGCTGCTGCCGTAGGCGCCGTCGATACGGAACTCAGCAGGAATATCCTCGGCGGTGACGAACATTGCTGGCCCGTTGACGGCTTTGCCCAGGTTGATCATGCCCCAGCCATACAACGCGTCGATGCCCGGTGCGCCAAGGTCGGTGGCGGTGGTTTTAAGCACCGTGGCGACCTGCTCGCCGCTCATGTAGGGGAAGCGCTCCATCAGCACCGCCGCTGCGCCGGCCACATGGGGCGCCGCCATGGAGGTGCCGTTTTTGTTGGCCCAGTCGCTGGTCAGGTTGCTCAGGTCGGTGCCGTTGATGATCGAACTGAAGATCTTGGTGCCGGGCGCCGACACACAAAAGCTTGCCGCATAACCGCAGCGCGACGAGAAGGTGCTGATCACGTACGGGTTGGCACTCGCGGTGTCCGGGTTTTGCTGCAAGGCCGCTACCGACAGCCAGTTCGGCGCGATCTCCGGCACAAAGTACGCCAGGCCCGACATCGCATCCGGGTTGTTGCGGTTGTAGTCGTTACCGGCAGCAAAGATGGTCAGCACGCCGCTGCGGGCGGCATCGATTGCACCTTGGTAGGCGCCGCCGGCGATAGTGCCGAGGATCGGCCGGATATTGTTGAACTGCGCCTGGGCTTCATTGACCGTGAAGTTGGGGAACGCCGGATCGCGGCCGCCCTTGGCGTATTGATCGCCAATGCCGATGCCCCAGCTGTTGTTGATGATGCGTGCGCCGCTGGCCACCAGCCCATCCCAACCGGCCTTGTACACCGCACCGTCGTTACCGAGGATGATCCCGTCTTCCGGGCCTGGGTCGCCGTTTTCGGCGCTGAGGATTTGCGCATTGAACGCCACGCCGTGCATCGGCCCGCCGTCACGGTTACCGGCGGCAATCCCGCCGACGTGGGTGCCGTGGTTACCCAGCTTGCCGTTGGAGTCCTTGGACGGCGTGCCGTCATAGCGGAACGCATCGCCGGCCTTCACCGGGATATACGGGTCGGTGTATTGGCGGATGCCTTCGGTGACAATCGTCACCACCTTGTTGGGGCTGGCGAATTCCGGGTGCTGCGCATACACCGGCTGGTCAAAGATGCCCAGTTTGACGCCTTTGCCGGTGTAGCCGGCGGCATACGCGGTGTCTGAATGGATGGCGCCCAGGCCCCAGTCGGCCTTGAACTCGTTGCTGCGCCAACTGGCGGCATCGCCCAGTTTGCCGGTTTCCACATAGGGTGCGGCCTGGGCGGTCCCCAGACTTGCCAGGCAGCACAGCAACGCGCCGTATGGCACGCAGCTCAAAGCCTTGAGCGGGTAGCTCGGGCCTGTGTGAGTGGCGATCATTAACCCTGGTTTGCGTTTGTTCACGGTGACCTTCCTTAGTTTTCTTATTGCACTTTTTTGGAAATCCAACCCGATCGTTCCCACGCTCCGCGTGGGAATGCAGCCCAGGACGCTCTGCGTCCAAAGCGTGACGCAGAGCGTCACAAGAGGCATTCCCACGCGGAGCGTGGGAACGATCATCGCTGCGGTGTTTTTAGAACTGCCAGTTAAGGCTCAGGCCCACGCCTTGGGTTTTCGCGCTCCCGCCCAACTGGCCGTGGTAATCCAGGTTGACCCGCGTGGCCTTGCTCAACGCCAGGCTGGCCTGCACACCGACCAGCGCGGCATCGCGCAGCAAGGGCGAACTGCGCACGGCAAAGGACGGCCCGCCGGCGACAAACGCCAAGTGTTCTTCGGATTCCACCGCCGTCAGGCTGTGCTGCCAGCCCAGCGAACCGGACAGCTCCAGCTGTTGATGGTCGTTCAGTGGCACGGTTTTCAAGGCCCGCACGCCGAGGGTGCTGAGCACCGCATCGCGCCGATCACTGCCACGCTCCAGCGCCGCCGCAGCGCCTTTTTCATGAAAGGAATCACTGTCCAAGTGCACATAGGCCAGGTTGGCGAACGGCTCCAGCGCCAGCGGTTGCAGGTGAATGCGGTAGGCAGCTTCAGTGAACAACTGCGCCGTGCGGGCATCCAGCTTGGTCTTTTGCTTGCCGCTGACTGCGCCGTATTGCAGGTCACGCCTTACGTCGCCACGGTGCCAGCTGTAGGCGCCGCCCACGCTGACGCGCCAGTCACCCAGTTCACGCCCGGCATACGCGCCGAAGTGGTAACTGTCGATGGACGCCGACGAATGCGTGCCGCTGCCCATATTCAACGAGCTGTCGCTGTAGCCGGCCACCACACCCACGCGGGTCTGCTCGTCCAGAGCGCCGTCCACACCGGCGAGCAAACCGCCAATCGAGGTGGTCGAGCCTGCCGTTTCGCTGCGGCTGTCGGTCTTGCCCCAGGCGCCAAGCGCCTTGAGCCACAGGTTGCTTTCGCCGCTCACCGGCACATGGCGCAGGCGTTCGCCCACGGCATCGCGCAGTTGCAGGCTGTCGTTGATCAGCATCGCGCCAATCGCCGGGTAGATCTCACCCGACAGTTGCTGCAAACCCTGGCGGGCCGTGGCCACCGAGTCCGACTGCAACAGGCTTTCATACACCGGGTTGCCGGCGCCCAGTTGCTCGGCCGCCGTCGCGACATTGCGCTGGTTGCGCGTGGCGGCAACGCTGGCGAACGCAGCGTTGTTGCGCCCCACGTCCAACTGCACGCCGTTGGCGGCGTAATCGAGGCTGCCGCCGAGGAACAGGTAATTCGGCAACACCTGGCCAAACTGGCCCTGAATGCCGCCCGCCGCCTGCAGGATGCTGTACTGGCGGCCTATCAGGCTTTGCACCTGGCTCTGGCTAAGCAGTGTCGGGCTGTTTTCCAGTGCCAGGGTCACGGTGCCGCCGCCCAGCACGGCTTTGCCGCCTGCGACGATGCGGTCGCTGCTGGTGGGCGTCAGTTCCACCGCATAGGTGGAGCCTGCGCCCAGGTTCACATCACCGGCCACCTGCAAGGTGCCCACGGAATTGCCCGGTGCCACGGTGCCGCCGCTGTTGACGTTCAAGGCGCCGATGCGCCCGGAACCGCCGAGGGTGCCACTGTTGTTGACCGTCACCGCTGAGGTCAGCGAACCATTGACCGCCAGCAGGCCGCCATTGACGCTGGTTGCACCGCGATACGTGCTGTCGCCGCTGAGCACCAGGCTGCCGGCGCCGGATTTGATCAGGCTGCCCTCGTATACGCGGTTGGCCGCGGCCTGGTCACGGGCAGTGCCAACGGCGTAATCGGTCTGGTCCTGTTGGCTGGCATTCGCGCCCACGCCGTTCTGCCAGCCCTTGTCGATCAGGGTTTGCTGCCAAGCGCTGTGCTCGGCGCGGTCTTCGGCCTGGCGCTGGACCAACGCTTGGTCGGAGATGCCATTGCTCCATACATCACCCTGCCCGGCCGCCAAGTTGACGTTCATTGCGCCGAGCAATTGCCCCGGCCCGTGCATGGCCCGGCCGAGGTCCGGCACGCCCCAGCCGACGATGGTATTCGGTGCCTGAGTGACAGCACCGTCGAGCTGCGTGGCGGTGGTCAACAGCACCTGCAACGCCTGCTCATTGGTCATGTACGGGTAGCGCTCCATCACCAGCGCCAGCGCGCCGGTGGCATGGGGTGCCGACATCGAGGTGCCGGATTTGACCCCGTAACCGCCGTCGGGAATGGTGCTGTTGATCAGCGCGCCAGGCGTGGAAATGCACCAGTACTTGGCAATCCCGCATTTGTTGTATTTCTGGTTATTGGCCTTATCCAGGCCGGATACCGCCAGCCAGTGGCCTTCCAGTTCCGGCTGGAAATACGGCAAGGCCGAGCGCACGCTGGCATTTGCATACCCGCTATTGCCGGCGCTGAACACATTGATCACGCCAGCCTTGGCCACATCCGCAGCGGCATCCAGCCAGGTGCCTCGGTTGTAATGCTGGGCATAGGCCGCATGCAGGTCGCCGAGGGTCTGGTAGCTGACATCCTTGGGCTGGCTGCCCCAGCTGTTGTTGATGGCGCGCACGCCGGAATCCACCAGCGCGGTGTACACCGCCTTAAAATACTTGGGGTCCGGGGTCGGGCCAAACAGGAAGCTGTCGTTGGCGTTGGTATTGCCCACGTAGATTTGCGCGTTGTACGCCACGCCGTGCATGCCCACGCCATCACGGGCCGCGCCCATGGTGCCGGTGACATGGGTGCCGTGGGAATCGTTGTTGGGGTTGAGTGCGCCGGTGGTGCTGAACGCGCTGCCATCCACATACGTGCCGCTGGCGCTGACCGCGTGGTAGCGGTCTTTTGAGGCTTCGGGGTGGTTGGGGTCAAAACCCGAGTCCAGCGCGCCGACTTTGACCCCGTTGCCGGTGATGCCGGCTGCGTAGGCTTCATCGGCCTTCATGCGCCCCAGGCCCCAGTCGCTCTGGAATTCGGCGGAGCGCCAACTGGCCGGGTTACCCGCTTGGCCGGTTTCGGTGTAGGCCGCCTGCGCCGCAACGGACAACAGGAGTAACGAGCCTGCGGTAAACGGTTTGAAACGTGGTGAATGGGTGATCATCTGACCCCTCCTTATTCTTCTTATGGATGCTCATTTCACCGGGCCGAAGGCCTCATCGACTTTCGCCAGGTCGGTGTCACGCAAGTTGCCCGCGTAGTAGTGCAATTTGGTCCAGGCCATCAGGTAGTCGTAACGCGCCTGGGCCAGGTCGCGACGGGTGCTGTACAGCTGCTGCTCGGCGTTCAGCGCGTCGAGGTTGACCCGCTCGCCGCCGAGGATGCTTTGCTTGGTCGACACCACCAGCGCCTCGGCCGAGGTCAGCGCCTTTTGGTACGCACGCAGTTTGCTCACGCCCGACAGGCACGCACTGAACTGGCGGCGCAGTTCGATCAGGGTTTCACGGGTTTTGCCTTCCAGCTCGTACTCGGCCTGCTCCATGCCACGGCTGGCCTGACGGGTGGAGGCAGAGATACCGCCACCGGCATACAACGGCAGGCTGACTTCAACGCCGATGGTGTTGGTGTCGTAGCGCTGGTTGTAGGTGTTGCCGCTGTCGGACTCCTGTTTGCGCGCGCTGGCATACGCGGTGATCTTGGGCAAATGCCCGGCGCGGTTGCGCTCCACTTCATAACGCGCAACTTCCACGGCCTGGCGTTGCGACGCCAGCGTGGGGTTATTGCTCAGCGCCAGTTCATGCCATGTGTCGTAGTTGGCCGGGGTCAGGGTGAAGGCGGCAAAGCTCTGGTTCAGCGGCGCCAGGTCGTGGATGTCGACGCTTTGCACGCCGATCAACGCCCCCAGCTCGCGCAACGACGCGTCCTGCTCGTCCAGCGCCTGGATCTCTTCGGCGGTGGCCAGCTCATAGCGCGACTCGGCTTCGAGAATATCGGTGCGCGTGCCTTCGCCCTGCTGGAACAGGTGCTGGTTCTGCTGGAACTGCTGCTCGTAGGCCTTTTTCTTGGCGCGCGCGATGTCGATCTGGTCCTGGGCAAACAGCGCCTGGGTGTAATAGCTCAGCACCCGCACCAGCAACGCCTGGCTCTTGTCGCGAAAGCTCTCATCGGCAAACAGCGCCTGGGCCACGCCCTTGCGGTAGTTGGCGTAGGCTTCGTAGTCGAACAAGGGTTGTTGCAGGCTGAAGGTCGAGCCGTAGCTGTTGTAGTTGCGGTCGTCGCGGTAACTGCCGCCGCGCCCGTCCGGCAGGTGCGCTTCGGAATTGTTGCGGCCCTTGTTGTAGTTGTACGACAGGCGCGGCAACAGCCCGGCACGGCCGATGGTGCGGTTTTCCAGGCCGGCGTCGCGCTCCTTGATGGCGCCGAGGAACACCGGATCGTTACGCAATGCCTGCTCGTACACATCAAACGGGCCCATGGCGGCGTGGGCACTGGTGCAGCTCAACAGTAAGGTGATGAACACAACGCGCATGCTCATTCCTCAGTCAACGCAGAACCGGCGCGATCGAGCAGCGGCTTGAACAGGTAATTGAGCAGCGAGCGTTCGCCGGTGCGCACAAACATCTCGGCGGGCATGCCCGGCTTGATCACCAGGCCGTGGAGTTTTTCCAATGCCGCCTCGCTGACCGTGGTGCGCAGCACGTAGTAAGGCTGGCCGGTCTTTTCATCGAGCATCTGGTCGGCCGAGATCAGGCTGACTACGCCCGGCACGCGCGGAGTACGGCTTTGGTTGAACGCAGTGAAGAGGATATCGACCGGCAGGTGGGTGCCCACTTTATCGACCAGATTCACCGGCAAGCGCCCTTCCACTTCCAGGCGCGTGCCCTGGGGCACGATCTCCAGCAGGGTTTCACCGGCGCGCACCACGGCGCCCTCGGTGTGCACGCTGAGGTTGACCGCAATGCCATCGGCCGGTGCATTGATTTCGCTGTGCTGCAAATCAAAACCCGCCGAGGTCAGTTGCTGCTCCAGGGTCAGGCTGCGCAGTTGCGCGTCGGCCAACTGGCTGCGCACCTCTTTCTGATATTCCTCGCTGTGCTGCTGCAACTTGAGGCGCGACTCGAGAATGCCCTGCTCCACTCGGCCACTTTCGCCGCTGTTCTGGGCCAGGTCCTGCTGCACCTGGGACAGTTGGCGCTGGTAGTCCAGCAAGCGGTTGCGCGGGATATAACCGTTGTCGGCCAGGGGTTGCAGGTTGGCCAATTGATCACGCAGCGATTGCGCCTGGGCGGACAGGTCGGTGCGCGCACGGCGCATGCCACTCAGTTGCGAGGTGGCGCCATCGATATTGGCGCGGATCCCGGCCTGCTCACGGGCAAAGGCTTCGCGGCGGCTGCTGAACAGCTGGCGCTGGCCTTCCAACACCAGGGCCAGGGCCGGGTCGGGGTTGGCGCTCAGCTGAGCAGGAAAGGTAATCGCGGCCTGGTTGTCACGCTCGCTCTGCCAGCGCGCGACGCTGGCCCAGGCCATGCGGTACTGGGCTTGCAGCGACTGCACGTCGGCCTGGTTCTGGGTCTGGTCGAGGCGAAACAGCGGCTGGCCCTGTTTGACCCGCTCGCCCTCCTTCACCAGAATGCGGCTGACCACGCCGGGGCTGAAGGTTTGCACGGCCTTGCGCTTGCCCGAGACCACCACCGTGCCTTGCACCGGGATGCCCTGGTCCAAGGGCGCGAGGCTGGCCCAGAGGAAAAACCCACCGGCGCCGACAACCGTCAGCCACCAGCCCATTTTCACGAAAAAACCGGCGTCGCGCTCTTTAAAACGGGGCTCAACTGTAAGGCTGCTCATGCGCCTGGATTCCTTCCGGTCTGGTACTGACGGCTAAGGCTCACACCGGCCTTTTCCCGCGGCGCTTCCTGCTGCTGGCCCGACAACGCGCGCAGCACTTCCTGGCTGGGGCCGAAGGCCTGCAATTGGCCTTCACTGAGCACCAGCAACTTGTCGGCCTGGGCCAACGCCGAAGAACGGTGGGTGACCAGCACCACGCTGCTGCCCTGGGCTTTCATCTGCACAATGGCGCTGGCCAAGGCGGCCTCGCCCACGGTGTCGAGGTTGGAGTTGGGCTCATCCAGCACGATCAAACGCGGCGCGCCATACAGCGCACGCGCCAGCGCCACGCGCTGCTTCTGGCCACCGGACAGGCCGCCACCGTTGTCGCCCAGCACGGTGTCGTAGCCCTGGGGCAGACGCAGGATCAACTCATGCACACCGGCCTGTTGCGCGGCTTTCACTACTCGCTCCGGGTCGGCGTCACAAAAGCGCGCAATGTTGTCGGCGATGCTGCCGCTGAACAGTTCGATGTCCTGGGGCAGGTAGCCGATATGCGGGCCGAGGTCGTCGCGGTTCCAGCGATGGATATCCGCACCGTCCAGGCGCACAGTGCCGGCCAGGGTGGGCCACACGCCAACCAGCACGCGGGCCAGGGTCGACTTGCCCGAACCCGAAGCACCGAGCACGCCCAGCACTTCACCGGCACCAAGGCTGAAACTGACTTGCTGCAACGTCGCCACACGCCGCCCCGGCGGACCAGCGCTGACCTGCTCAAAACTCACCTGGCCCTTGGGCGCCGGCAAGGTCATGGGCTCGGCTTCGGGTGGAAACTCACGCAGCAGGTCATCAAGGCGCTGGTAAGCCAGTTTGGCCGAACTCCACTGCTTCCAGACTGCAATGAGCTGGTCGATGGGGCTGAGCACGCGGCCCATCAGGATAGACCCGGCGATCATCATACCCGCCGTCATCTCGCCCTTGATCACCAGGAAAGCGCCCAGGCCGAGCACCAGGGATTGCAAACACAGGCGCAGGGATTTGCTCAGAGAGGTGATCACCGAACCGGTGTCGCTGGCCTTGTTCTGAAACCCGAGGAACTGCGAATGCACCGCGAACCAGCGTTTGCGCAACGCACCGAGCATGCCCATGGCCTGGATGGTCTCGGCGTTGTGCAGGTGGCTGGTGGCCAGCTGGGTCGACTGCTGGGAAAAAGCCCCCGCCTCGCCCAGGGGCTTTTTGGTCAGGTATTCATTCAGGCACGCCAGTGCGATCAGCAGCACAGCGCCTGCCGTGGCCAACACGCCCAGCCACACGTTGAACAGGAAAATCACAAACAGATAGATGGGAAACCACGGCGCATCGAAGAACGCAAACAGCGCAGGCCCGGTGATGAATTGGCGGATCACGGTCAAATCGCCCAGCGACTGCCCGGCATGCCCCTGGCCGCGTTGCAGGTTGCGTTCAAACGCGGCTTTGTACACACGCAAGTTGAAGCGCCGTTCCAACTGGCTGCCGATACGTATCACGACAAAACTGCGCAGCACTTCCAGGGTGCCGATAAAGACAAAGAAGCCAACGACCATCAGCGTCAACATCACCAGGGTGGTTTCATTCTGGGAGGACAACACACGGTCATACACTTGCAGCATGTAAATCGACGGCACCAGCATCAACAGATTAATCAGGGCGGTAAAGCAGCCGATGCTGATTAAAATACTCTTGTATTCACCCAGCGCCCTGAATAAGGGCGCAACCACATGGGACTTCGCCATAGTGTCTGATCTTCCCCAAAGCAAATGACGCGCAATAGTTGCCCCAGCCCTGAAGTGGGACGGCCAACTATTAATCTCTAGTTATAAGCTTATAACGTTTTAATTAAGGTGTTCGCTGCAGCACAAGTTCCGTGATTGAAGCTGTATGCCCTTTGTATTCACCGTCTCTTTCGCGGTTCAAATGAATAATCCCGCTGCCCTCGGTGTTAAACAGCCAGATACCGTCCGGGGTCGGCGACCAACTGATCGGTTTATCACCCAGCCAACGTTCGGCGCAGGCAACATCACCGGCCAGAGCATTGGGCTGATCCAACAGATCGAGTGCGCACACCTGATCCTGCTGCTTCAACTCCCAATGGCCGGCCAGTTGCGCGGTGGTGGGTAAAACAAGACTGCTCGCCATGACGTGGGCTCCTGCCGAAACGAACAACACCTGTGAAGCACAGGCGATCAAATGGGAAAAACGCGGCATCTAATGCTCCATCCTGAGCGCGCGGCGCCGGAGCGCCGCGCGCTTTACATCAGGCTACGATGTCGCTGGCGACGGCCTGGCCGACGGTGGTGACGAGGAAATCCGCCACGCCGTGCCCGGAGAAGTCCACCGCCAAGGTGCCCAGGTTGGTACCCGAGGCATAGCTCAGTACAGCATCACCGGCATGCCCGGTGAATGCATTGACGAAGCTCAAGCCTGCACCTTTGGTGATCCCGGACAGGTCGATCTTGTCCGAACCGGAGGTGAAGTCAAAGATCTTGTCCGCCGCACCCGGCTTGGAATCGGAACTGGCACCGTACACGAAGGTGTCATTGCCGGCGCCGCCCCACAGTTGGTCCGCCCCGCCACCGCCGTAGATGATGTCGTTGCCGGCACCGCCCTTGATCACGTTGACCGCGTTGTTGCCGATGATCAAGTCATTGCCCGAACCGCCGAACGCGTTTTCGATGGTGACGCCCTTGGCGATGGACACGTTGCCCACCAGGCCGCCAACGTCGGAGAACGAGGCCTCATTGAGGTTGATCTTCTGATTTTGGGTGAAACCGGAGAAGTCCAGGGTGTCGTTGCCGCCACCGTCCCATACCGAGAACACCAGCTTGTCGGCATTGGATGTGGCGCTGAGGAAGTCACGCCCGGTGTTGGAGTTGAAACCGTAGGTGGTGTCGCCGGCGCGGGTGGCGTAGTTGGCGCCGTAGAGCTTCTGGATCGCGGCAATGTCGTCGATCAGCGGGCCGGACGAATAGGCTTCGACCCCGCCTTTACTGAAGTTCTGGTTGGTGTTGCTCTCGCTCCAGTAACTCATGACGCTGTAGCCACGCGTGTCCTGTCCATAGTCCGCGTCTTTGTAGGAAGGGTTGCCGGTCCCGGCGTTGTAGTCGCCAGGGTGATCCAGGCCCAGGGTGTGGCCGATTTCATGGGTCAGGGTCTGCCGGCCATAGTTGTTCAGGTCCGGCGTCTTGTTCGGCGTGTAGCTGTTGTTGGTCAGGTACCAGGAGGTACCGTCCAGCCCGCTCTCGTTGTACTTGGCATTGGTGCCAGGCAGGTAAGCAAAGGCCGCTGCGCCGTCCTGGCCGCTGCTGTAGTTGCCGAAGGTCATGTGGAAGTCACCGCCCGAGGCTTTCTCGGTGAAGGTGACCTTGGCCACATCCGCCCAGGATTGCATGGCCAGTACGGCCTGTGCTTTTTGCTGGGTGTTGAACTGGCTGAACCCGGAGATGCCATGTTTGTTCATGGTGGCCGAGGAAGCCGAGGTCAGAAAGGTGTAGGTGAGATCGATCTTGCCGTTGCCATCAATGTCCCGATACGCAGCGTTCTCGCGCAGCAGGTGGTCGGCGGCCTGGTCCACGGTGAACGAGGGCTTGCCGTTGACCGTGAGGTTGCCGCCACGGTCATACAGATGGCTGAAGCTATCGATTTGCGAGTAAGCAGTGCTGGCTTGCGCGGCAGATACAATAGCTTTGTCTTTTACTTTTGACATAAACGTACTTCCTTGTTTGCAAGTGCATCAGTCTTTGTTCGACAGGAACCTCGCGGGCGAGGATCGTCCTATCACTCGCCTCTTTTGAAGGCGTATCGAAACTGACACAACTTGAAATCTTTCGTCTACACATATTTCAGCAACAAAAATGTGACGTGGATTCAACTTGAGGAAGTCGCACACAGCGTTTATTGGGGGTCATTGCGCTTGCGTCGCAAATCGCCGCCCAGTGTTATTTAAATATTAAATAGCGGTAAAGCCGCTCTTGATGAGCGGCGCTCTCGAATAATGGATCCAATATATTGACACGGTGCCATAGTTCAATATTAAAGAGCCACTACCGGCACTAATAAAGTGCATGTCCCCCATTACCGGGCCAGACTCCAACCACACTTGTTTAACGCGCCGATTAATACTTCGTCGGCAAGTCCGGGCACCGTGACGCCGTCTTCAGTGGTCATGTCTTCGCCCGCCAGGATCGCGTTGATGATCGCCTCCTCCACCGCCTCTGCGGCGGCACTGAACAACGGCGAAATGTGGTCGTTGTTGACCATGCGCAACACGCTGCTGAGTGCCAGGTCCTTGCGCCCGTAATCTGCCGGTGGCAGCCCGTGATTGCCGGTGGCGAAGGCCAGGAACAGGTCGCCACTGGAATCCTCGGTGCCGCCGCCGGTGCGTGCGATACCGATGGACGCGCGTTGTGCCAGGCGCTGGCATTGATGGGGCAGCAACGGCGCATCGGTGGCGATGATGACTACGATCGAACCCATGCCCGGCGTGCCCCGCTCGGCGAACGGCGAGGGTATGTCCATCAACTGGCGCCCCACCGGGTAGCCATCCACGCGTAACTCCTGGCGCTTGCCATGGTTGGCCTGCACCAGCACACCGACGGTCCAGCCGCCCTGCTCCTCAGGCACACGCCGGGAGGCGGTGCCTATACCGCCCTTGAACTCATGGCAGATCATGCCGGTGCCGCCGCCGACTGCGCCCTCTTGCACCGGGCCGCCCTCGGCCGCCTCCAGCGCCTGGCGTACATGTTCTGGCTTGACGTGCTGGCCCCAGATATCGTTGAGCAAGCCGTCGTAGGTTTCCATCACCACCGGCATGCACCAATACACCGCCGGGTCCGCCAGGCGCTCGCGCTCCAGGGCGATCAGGCTGTCACGCACAATCCCGATGCTGTGGGTGTTGGTGATGGCGATCGGCGTGGTCAGCAGCCCCGCTTCGCTGATCCACTCAAGGCCGGTGGCGTCGCCGTTGCCGTTGAGCACGTGGTAGCCGGCGAAACACGGTTGCCGGCGTGCCTCCCCGGCGCGCGGCTGGATCACGCTGACGCCGGTGCGCACCTGTTTGCCGTCGACACTGGCCTTGAGCGTGGCGTGGCCCACGCGGACGCCGGGAACATCGGTGATGGCATTCAATTCGCCGGGCGTACCCAGCCCCAACGTAATGCCCAATTGACGTGCACGCATACCCACTCCTTACAATTTCTGAAACGCCGGACTCGTCCGGCCACTGATGCAATACAAAATCACCGACAAGGCCAGCAAGCCGATGATGATCATGATGTCGCGTACCGACGCCGCCGCGATCAGGGTCACCAGCAGGTAACCGGCGCCCAGCACGGCCAGCACTGCCGGCAGCGGCCATAACGGCATGCGATACGGATGCTCGCGATCACGCAGCAGCACCCGGCTCATCAGCGCGCTCAACGCCACCACCAGGTACACCAGGATGATCAGCAATACACTGAAGGACGTCAGGTCCGCCAGGTTCGAGCTGAAACTCAACAGCGCCGAAGGGATGGCCAGAAACAATGTCGCCAGCCATGGAGAGTCCCAGCGCGGGTGGATACGTGTAAACAGCGCGTTGATACGCGGCGTCCACAGGGCATCACGGCCGCTGCTGAACACCACCCGGCCAATCTGGATGACGATGGCGACAATCGCGTTGAACACCGACAGGAAGATCCCGGCGCTGACCAGGCGTGACAGGGTTTCATTGCCGTGGCTGCTCAGCAGATAGCCGATCGGGTCGGGGCTGCTGATCATCTCGCTCAGCGACGGCGCGCCGATCAACAGCGCCGTGATCGGCACCAGTTCGATCACCACCACCAGCCCCAGCGACCACAGCACAGCCTTGTGCACGCCTTTGCCACCGCACTTCATGTCTTCGGCCAGCAATACCGCCGGACCATACCCATTAAACGAGAACAGGCCGATGCCCACGGCGCCGATCACCAACGCCCAGGGCGCCAGGTGCAACACGCCGTTTTCGACGATCTGCGGCTGGAACAGCACGCTGGCCGGTTGTACCGGGTTGCCAAAGCCGATAACAACGATCACCAGCAACGCCGCTACTTCCAGCAGCAGGCACGTGCCGGTGATCCAGGCATTGAGCTTGATATTGAGGATACCCAGGGCGTAGCTGCACACCACGATGACCAGGGCCACGGTTTGCGAGTCGAATTTAGTGCCCAGGGCGTTATTCAGGTACGTCGCTGCACCGGTGGCCAAGACCGGCGGGATAAACAACAGCATCACCAGCACGGTCAGAAACGTCGCATAACCGGCCATGCCACCAAACACCCGTTTGGCATACACGTATTCACCACCGGCGCTGTTATGGGCGCGACCGAGTTCGGCGTAACAGAAGGCGAACATCAGCGCGAGCAAGGCCGCCATCACAAACGCCAGGAACACACCACTGCCCGCCTGCTGGATGGCAAAGGGTGCAATCACGAATACCGAGCTGGCCGGCGTGACCGCCGACACCGTAATGGCCACCACATCGAACACACTCAGGGTTGGCTTGAGCACGCCGTCTGGCGCGGGGGAAGCACTCATATCGTTATCCTCTATCGTTGTTTTTGGTAGGAGGCAGAAACGAAAAAAGTCGGGCGCTTGCGAGATATGTTTCTCGCTGGATGACGGCAAAGTAAACGCTGCGTTTATGCAGGCCAATTCCCCTATTGGCGTACTCCCCTTGACGATACGCGGCAAAAGCCGAACCCTTGGCCGATCTATTGAGGGCTGGAGCCGTGTTTATGAGCCTGTTCAGAGAGGTCGGCATGCATGCTGGCCTGGGCCGTACCGTTGCACACCTGGGCAGCGAGCGCTTCTGGAAACAGCTGGTGCTGTTGCTGCACCAATGCCTGCCGTTCGATAACGCCCTGGCGATTTTTTATCCCCTCGATGGCCCGCCCGTGGCCCTGGAAGAATTCGACGCCCAGCCCACCAGCAAACCGGCCTCGATGCTGGTGTATCTCAATGGCCTGTACCTGATCGACCCGTTTTACCAGGCTTACCGCGAAGGTTATGCCAGCGGCGTGTATCGCCTGGAGGAAGTGGCACCGGACCATTTTCGCCAGAGTGAATACTTCCTCAACTACTTCCACGACAACGTGCTGGAAGACGAGGTGCAATTCATTCTGCAATTGCCGGGTACGGGGACGCTGTCGTTATCGCTGGGCATGCAGCGGCGCTTCAACTTTGAAGAAACCGGGTTGATGACCACACTGGCGGCCTGGGTGCTGCCGCTGATGCAGCAGCACTGGCAGCAAAGCACCCAGCGTGCACCGGCGATGGATACGCAGATTCGCGATGCGCTGAGCCATTTCGGCAGCGGTGTGCTGTCGGAACGCGAGCTGGAAGTGGCGCGCCTGGTATTGCGCGGGTTCTCGTCCAAGGCCATGGCCGAGCGCTTGAAGATCTCGCCGGACACCGTGAAGGTGCACCGGCGACACCTGTACGCAAAGCTGGATATTTCGTCACAGCCGGAACTGTTTTCGTTGTTTATCCAGTCGTTGGGGCATGATCTGGAAAACCCCTGAACCGCGGGACGCGGAGCGTCCCTGGCTGCATTCCCACGCAGAGCGTGGGAACGATCAAAGCCAGCTCCCACAGGGGGCTCGGTGTAACGCCTAGCGCCCGGTACGAATGGTGTTCCACACCCGCGTACGAATCCGGTCGATGTTCAGCGGCATTGCTTCCAGTGCAAACAACTTGCCCATCATTTCCGGGCTCGGGTACACCTTGGTGTCGGCCTTGATTGCAGGGTCTACCAGGCTGTCAGCCGCCGCGTTGCCGTTGGCGTAGTGCACGTAGTTGGTGATGCTGGCCATCACTTCCGGGCGCAGCAGGTAGTTCATGAACGCGTAACCGGCTTTTTCATTCGGGGCATCGACGGGCATGGCGACCATGTCGAACCAGATGGCGGCGCCTTCCTTGGGGATGTTGTAGCCGATGTTCACGCCGTTTTTGGCTTCCTTGGCGCGGCTTTCGGCCTGCAGGATGTCGCCGGAGAAGCCGACGGCCACGCAAATGTCGCCATTGGCCAGGTCAGCGGTGTATTTCGAGGAATGGAAGTAGGCCACATACGGACGCACTTTCATCAGCAGCCCTTCAGCCTTTTTGTAGTCCTCGGCCTTTTTGCTGTGGGGCGGCAGGCCCAGGTAATTAAGCGCCGCCGGCAGCAGTTCCGGGCCGTTATCGAGAATCGCCACGCCGCATTTTTGCAGCTTGGCCATGTTCTCGGGTTTGAAGATCAGGTCCCAGGAATCCACGGGCGCGTTGTCGCCGAGCACTGCCTTGACCTTGTCGATGTTGTAGCCGATGCCGGTGCTGCCCCACAGGTAGGGGAAACCATGCTCGTTGCCCGGGTCGTTGTTTTGCAGGGCCTTGAGCAGCACCGGGTTGAGGTTTTTCCAGTTCGGCAGCTGGCTCTTGTCGAGCTTTTTGAGGGCGCCGCCTTGAATCTGCCGGGCCATGAAGTGGTTGGAGGGGAACACGACGTCATAGCCGGATTTGCCGGTCATCAACTTGCCGTCGAGGGTTTCGTTGCTGTCGTATACGTCGTAGGTGAAACCGATGCCGGTTTCTTTTTGGAAGTTCTTGGTGGTGTCCGGCGCGATGTAGTCCGACCAGTTGTAGATCTTCACCGTCTCGGCGGCCTGGCTGATAGCGGCCACCCACATCAAGGGCAACAGGGCAATGGCTTTCATGGTTCGATTTCCTGGCGGTTTTAGGGCTGTTTTTATGGCAGGCGATCAAGGATCAAAGCGTTACAGGATCAATACGTAGGTCTTGCGCACGGTCTCGTGGATATCCCAGATACCGGTGCTGTTGGCCGGCAACATCAGTGCATCGCCGGCTTGTAGGTGAACGACTTCGCCGTTGTCCGGCGTGAAGGTGCAGCGGCCCTGGATGAAGTGGCAAAACTCCTGGGATTTGATCTGCCGGCGCCAGCGGCCTGGGGTGCATGCCCAGATGCCGGTTTCGACGCCATCGCTGCGCTCCATGCTCAAGGTCGAGGCCACGGCGATAGGCTCGCCCAAGGGCACGGCTACCGGTGAGGAGTCCGGCAGATGGGCGTTCAGCGCGTCTTTGAAGTGAGTGATGCTCATGGGTTTTCCCGTGTGAGTGAAACATCTCAGTGCATAAAACCTTCCATGAACCCGGCCACGCCGGTCGCCAATTTGCGCCGCCAGGGCGCGCTGTTGGGGTTGGCCAACACTTGGTCTTCATGGACAAAACTGCGAATGATCGCGTTGTAACCCAGCCAGCGGCAGGGCTCGGGCTCCCAGGCCTTGAGCGCGTCCAGGCCACGCTCGCGAATCACCCAGGGCTGGGTGGTCAGCGGCGTATCGAGGCCCAGAATCATGTCAGCGAGCGTACGACCACCGAGGTTGGTGGCGCCGACGCCCTCCCCGCCATAACCGCCGGACAGCGCGATGCCGGTGGTGTGATCGCAGAGCATGTGCGGTCGGAAGTTGCGCGACATGCCGAGGTTGCCGCCCCAGGAGTGGGTAATCTTGACGTGTTTGAGCTGCGGAAAGAGTTCGCTGAACAGGTAGCGACGCAGCGCCACTTCGTCGGTGCTCAGGTCGAAGTTATGGCGCAACTTGCCGGCAAACTGATAGCCGCCACGGGCGCCGAATATCAGGCGGTCATCCGCCGAACGCTGCCCGTAGGTGACCTGGCGGCTGCTTTCGCCAAAGGCCTGGCCCCGGTTCAAGCCAATCTCATCCCAGGTGCTGGCCGGCAACGGTTCGGTGGCGACCATCAGGCTTTGCACCGGTAACTGATAGCGCCCCAACGGCGGCAACGTGGTGGCGTAACCTTCGACCGCCGGCACCACCCACGCGGCGCGCACGCTGGCGTTGGCCGTGCGCACGCTGCCGGACTGCCAATGGGTGACGGGGCTGTTCTCATAGATCGTCACGCCCATGCTCTCCACCACCCGCGCCAGGCCGCGCACCAGTTTGGCCGGGTTGATGGTCGCGACATGGGGCGCATAGATGCCGCCATACGGCCTGGCGATGCGGATCTGCTCGGCCAGCTGTTGCGGGCTCAGCCAGCGGTAATCCGCTTCGGTGAGGCCCTGGGCGTGGAGCGTGTCCAGGTAACGGCGCAGGCTGCCTTCCTGCTCCGGGTAGCGCGCCGCGCAGTACAGCACGCCGCCCTTGCGGTAGTCGCAGTCAATGCCTTCACGGGCCAGTACTTGGGCAACTTCGTCGGGGATGCCATGCAGCAGGTCAAACGAGGCGCGCCGTTGTGGCGGTGACAGGCCGGCCAGCAGGCGGTCTTCGCCCAACAGGTTGCCCATCAGCCAGCCGCCATTGCGGCCCGAAGCACCGAAACCTGCGGTCTGCGCTTCGATAATCGCGATCTTCAGCTCCGGGGCCTGGCGCTTGAGGTAGTAGGCGGTCCACAACCCGGTGTAGCCGGCGCCGATAATCGCCACATTGACGTCCAAGTCATGCGCCAGGAACGGCCGCGCCACCAGCGGGTCGTCCAACTGGTCCATCCATAAACTGATGTTGCGCCATGCCGGCATGCCAAGCTCCCCAACCTCGTTTCGATAGGCTGGATCCTAGAGCGTGGCGTCAGGGAGTGTCTTGCGCGCGTGCACGCAGAGAAATTTGTTTGACGTAGGCCTTGGGCGATTGCCCGGTGTGTTGGCGGAACGCGCTGTAGAACGCCGACAGTGAATTAAAACCGGCGGCAAACGCCAGGTCATCGACCTTGATCGGCGGCACGGCCTTGTCCAGCGCGGCCAGCAGGTGCTGGAGCCGAGCCTGGTTGACGTAGCGGTAGAAGCTCTGGCCCAGCACCTGGTTGAGCAGGTAGGAAATCTGATTGCGGCTGTAGCCACACTCATTGGCCACACGTTGCAGGTCCAGCGCCGGGGCCAGATAGGGTTGCTTGAGTTCGAAGTACTGCTGCAGATCGTTGGCCATATGCCCCAATTGCTGGGGCGACAAGCCCAGGCGGCTGACCGTCGGACGCAGGTTTTGGGCCGGCTGCTCATGCACCAGGGAGGCGTATTCGTTGACGCGCCAGATCAACCCATCGCGCACGGTGATCGCTTCACTGGTGCGAAATGACACCAGGCCCTGGCCGCCGCGCAGGGTAATGCGGTACTGGATAAACGCGGTGTCACCGTCGGCGCGAATGCGGTCGATGTGCTCGATCGCCTCGTCGGCGCCACGCGGCATGCTGGCCTGCAGATACTCGCGCAACTCGGCCTGACCCACCACGCGGTTTTGGAAGAAGTCGTGGTACTGAATGTCGGGGTGGTAGTAGGACATCACGCCCTCCAGGTCGCGATGGCGCCAGCACAGGTGATGGCGCAACACCAGATCGCCGGTGGCTTGGGTTTGTTCGCACTCTTCACTCAAAACGGGCTGCATGGACGGCTCTGCGGCGGGAATGCCTGGAAGATTGCCGAATTTGCCGGCGGCATTCAATGGTCAATCGGAACTTCTGACTAATGGCCTTTTGCCTAGTCACGAGTAAGACATGACCCATGTCATATAATCGCGAAAGAACTGCCGAACGGCCCTTAAAAAGTCAACGCGCGCTTGCGAACGAATGCTATTTTTAACCTCTTGATGCCACGACCAGTGAAGGTCATGGCCCCCTGCCGCGAGCTAAAGGAAGCGCTCAATGAACAAGGTGGGCAACATGAACAAAGTGACATTTCCCAATGCCTGCCAACTGATGCGCTGGCACTTTCATCCGATGGGCTTCGAGGGGAGCATGGACGCCCCCGGCAGTATGGTCGCACGCCTGTTCGACCGGGCCAGCGGCGAGACGTTAATCGCGATTGCCGGCATTCCTTGCGCCACGGTGATGAATGCGGCGGATGTGGAGCGCATTATCGAAGCGGTGGAGGATGAGCTGGAGTGTTTTGTGCCGCCGCTGTCGTTGCGGGCGTGACGCTCATTTATAAGCCGATGACTATCTAATGTGGGAGCGGGCTTGCTCGCGAAGGCGTTTTGTCAGTTGATACATCTGTCACTGATACTCCGCTTCGCGAGCAAGCCCGCTCTCACAGTGGGAATTGTGTATAGCTGCTAGCTGCGCCGATCATCAAAAAACGCCTTTCGCCCATCAACCCGCTCCGAAGCCCTTGGCACGTTCACGCCCTGGCCTTCCGGCTTTTCCACATACCAATAGCAATGGCTCACCGCGCGGGTAATGCCGACATACGCCAGGCGCAGCACTTCGTCTTTCTGCGCGGTATCGTAGGGTTCGCTGTCGCCGTCCTTGCCGAGGCCCGCCATGCGGTAAACCTGGTTTTTGTAAGGCGAGCTGGTGACGTGCTGGCAATCCCCAAGCAGGAAAACGGCGTCCGCCTGCAGGCCCTTGGCACTGTGATAAGTCAGCTGTTTAAGCCGCCGGTCCTGTGGCGGCAAGCTGGAATCTACATTAACTACAGACTGAATATGCTCTTGAATCAATAACTTATCGCTACTTTTTCGATAAAGCATTAGCACTGTATTGCCGCGTTGATAGTGCTCCAGCAGCTGCCGCCCCAGTGCGGCGTCGTCCCGCTCCAGTACCACCACGGGCTGCAAAGCCTTGGGCTCGCCACTGGCTTTGGCCTTCTTGCCGGGGATAGCCGGGGCTGCGCGCACCACATGTTCGGCGGCGTCGATGATGTGCTGGTGGCTGCGATAGTTCTCGCTGAGCATCACACGGGTGGTGCTGGGCGACGGGAATTCCTGGTTGAACGCCATGAAGTACTGGGGCGAACTGCCGCGCCAGCCATAGATCGACTGCCAGTCATCGCCCACGCACAGCAAGGAGGAGCGTTGCGCGCCACGCCCAACATGCATCGCCGGGCCACGGCTGCGGATCTCGCGCAGGCTGGCGCGAATCCACGAGACGATCTGCGGCGATACGTCCTGAAACTCGTCGATCATCAGGTGCGACATCGGCCGCAGCAGCGGATCGCTGAGCAGCTTGAGGTTTTCCGGGGTGTTCTCACCGAACAGCGAGAACATGCGGTTATAAGTCATGATCGGCGGCGATTGATCGAGCAAGTGATCTTCCAGGGCCTTCCAGAAAATGCTCAAGGCTTCAAAGTAGCCGCGGTCCGGGTCGTCCTTGGCGAAGCTCATTTGGCCAACGGCCGTGGGCACATCCAGCCCGAGGTTCTCGATAAACCCGGCGGCCATCACGAAACTGTCCAGCAGCGGCGCCGAGGCCAGCTCGCCCTTGACCTTGTAATCAAACCCAGGCCCGGCGCTGGCGTCGCCCGCCAGGCTGCTTAAAAGGCGCCGTGATGACTCGTAGTTATCCAACCATATCAATGGCTTGCGACAGAAAGCTTGAAACAGGGTGCGCTTTACCGCCCATTCGGCCCGCACCGAAAGCTTTGAATTGGGCCGGTTGATCTGAGGGTTTTCCCGTGGATCAAACCCCAGCACCACCCAGGCATCCAGATCCGGGATGTAGCCGTGGCAGTGAAATTGCGCACCATTGATTTCGAAGGTCTGGCGACTCGGCTCTATGCCCTTGATCGGCCAGGCGCCGGCGCGAAACCACAGGTCCTCGATCACGTCGCAGAGTTCTTCATCGCGCTTGGCCGCCAGTTCGGTGACAGCGATGCGTTTCTGCACGTCGGGGTGGTCGCGCTCCAGCTCCTTGAGTTGCAGGCCATGGCGAGCCAGCGGTGCGATCAGCTCGCGAAAGCGTGCATGGCGGCCATGCAGCCGGTGATAACAGGTATTCATCTGTTGGCGTTGGGCGTCGCTGATACGCAGGTCGAAGGGGTTGCTGTCGGCATCCTCGAAACTGCTGCTGAGGTTCTCAAACGCTTGCAGCCGTTCGAAGCCTGGCAGGCTGCGCACCATCGGCAGGATGCGTGAATGAAAGGTACGCACCACGGCCTGAGCTTCTTTGAAGTCAAGGGGCTGGCCCCACAAACCGAGAATTTCCATGAGCTTGTTGATGAAGTCTTTGCGCGATTCGCGGGTGAAGGTCACCACGGTCATCGAACTCAGCTCAAAGCCCAGGTAGTGGGTCAGCAAAAGGATGCGCAGCACCAGCGAGGTGGACTTACCCGCGCCGGCACCGGCAATCACCGAGGTTGAAGGGGTGTCACTGAAGATCATCTTCCACTGCGCGGCACTGGGCTGGGCGTGGGCCGGCAGCAAACGTGCTACGTCAGCCTTCATGCGCTTTTTGACGTCGGCCGTGAGCGGCAGGCGCCAATCGTCGAACAGGCTGTCATCCACACCCGGCGCGCGGTGCTCGTCGGGGCGAAAGTCGCGGATCAGCAACACCTGGCGGCCTTCCTCGATGCCGTCGGCCTTGCCCTCGCGGTAGCCATATTCCACGCCGGCTTCGTGCCCGCTGCGAAAGCCGTCCGCCTGGCCGTGCAGCCAGGAAAACCGATGCTGGGCACGCAAACGCGTCAGGCCATGGCCAAACAAACGGGCGGCGAGCCGTTTGAGCAGGGGCATTTCTGCCAGGGGACGCAGTTCGGGGGGCAGATCAGGCGTTTGTTGCGGCACGCGGACTCCAGCGATGAGGTTGGTTCTGGCGAAGGTGCCATGGTCGCCGGAATCGGCGCACAGTTCCAGCCAATTGCTTTGTTGTCATGCAGTTAGGCGATGAAGTAAAAGTCAAAACGCCAGCAACCAATCGAATAAACTGATTGGAATTCGGCATTTTTTACGCTTTTTATCGATCATGCGCTGCTGGATGATAGTCACCATCCACAGGAGACCCATCATGCTCGAACTTCGACCTTTCACTTCCCTGGGCGGCGCCCATCATGGCTGGCTCGATGCCCATCATCACTTTTCCTTCGCCGAGTACCACGACCCCAAGCGCATGCACTGGGGCAACCTGCGGGTGTGGAACGACGACATCATTGCGCCCGGCACGGGCTTCCCGCAGCACCCGCATCGCGACATGGAAATCATCACCTATGTGCGTGAAGGTGCCATCAGCCATGCCGACAACCTCGGCAACAAAGGCCGCACCGAAGCGGGTGACGTACAGGTCATGAGTGCCGGCACCGGGATTGCCCACAGCGAATACAACCTGGAAGCCACGCCGGCCAAGATCTTCCAGATCTGGATCATCCCGAATGAGGCCGGGCTGCCGCCTTCCTGGGGTGCCAAGCCGTTTCCCAAGGGCAATCGTGAGGGCTTTGTGACCCTGGCCAGTGGCAAGGCCGGTGACACTGAGAGCATGCGCATTCGGGCAGATGCACGCCTGGTGGCGGCTAACCTGAAGGCCGGGGAAAGCGCCGAGTATCGGCTGGACAGCGGGCGCCGTGCGTATCTGGTGCCGGCGACGGGGGTGATTGAAGTCAATGGCCTGCGTGCGCAAGCGCGAGACGGGGTGGCGGTTGAAGATGAGCAGGTGTTGCGGGTAACAGCGGTTGAAGACAGTGAAATCGTCTTGGTAGATCTGGCTTAACAAAAAACAATGTGGGAGCGGGCTTGCTCGCGAATACGGTGGTTCAGTCAATATATCCAGCGACTGACACACCGTATTCGCGAGCAAGCCCGCTCCCACATGTTTGGATCTGCGGTGTTACCGAGAGATGGCGCCGTCTACCAGCACCTGCGCCTCTTGCACCAACTGCTTGAGGTGGTCTTCACCCACAAAGCTTTCGGCGTAGATCTTGTAGATGTCCTCGGTGCCCGATGGCCGTGCGGCGAACCAGCCGTTCTTGGTCATCACCTTCAAACCACCGATTGCCTGGTTGTTACCCGGCGCATGGCTGAGGATCTGCTCGATGCTTTCCCCGGCCAGTTGCGTGGAAGTGACCTGCTCAGGCGACAGCTTGCCCAGCAGTGCTTTCTGCGCCGGAGTCGCCTTGGCGTCCACACGAATCGCGAACGGCTCGCCCAGCGCATCCGTCAGGCCACGGTAGATCTGGCTGGGGTCCTGGCCTTTGCGCGAGGTCATTTCGGCAGCCAGCAGAGCGGGGATCAAGCCGTCTTTGTCGGTGCTCCAGACCGTGCCGTCCTTGCGCAGGAACGAGGCACCGGCGCTTTCTTCGCCGCCAAAGCCCAGCGAGCCTTCGAACAGGCCATCGGCAAACCACTTGAAGCCGACTGGCACCTCAAACAGGCGCCGGCCGATACGCGCCGCAACGCGATCGATCAAGCCGCTGCTGACCACGGTCTTGCCCACGGCTGCATCGGCGCGCCACGCTGGGCGGTTCTGGAACAGGTAATCAATCGATACGGCGAGGTAGTTGTTCGGTGCCAGCAGGCCACCGGATGGCGTCACGATGCCGTGGCGGTCGTGGTCCGGGTCGCAGGCGAAGGCGACGTCGAAACGCTCCTTGAGGCCGATCAAGCCTTGCATCGCATAGCTGGAGGACGGGTCCATGCGGATCTGACCGTCCCAGTCCACGCTCATGAAGCGGAACGTGGAGTCGACCTCGGTGTTCACCACGTCCAGGTTCAAACGGTAGTGCTCGGCAATTGCCGACCAGTAGCGCACCCCTGCTCCGCCCAACGGATCCACGCCCAGACGCAGGTCGGCGCTGCGGATGGCGTCCATGTCGATCACATTGACCAGGTCGGCCACGTAACTGTTGAGGTAGTCATGGCGATGGGTGGTATCGGCCTTGAGCGCCTGGGCGTGGGTAATGCGTTTAACCCCGGCCAGCTTGTTGGCCAGCAGCTCGTTGGCCTTGGCCTCGATCCACTTGGTAACGTGGGTATCGGCCGGGCCGCCATTGGGCGGATTGTACTTGTAGCCGCCGCTTTGTGGCGGGTTGTGCGACGGCGTAATCACGATACCGTCTGCCAGGCCGCTGGTACGGCCACGGTTGTAGCAGATGATGGCGTGGGAAATGGCCGGGGTCGGCGTGTATTCATCGCCTTCGGCCAGCATCACGTGTACGCCGTTGGCGGCCAGCACTTCCAGGGCGCTGGCGCCTGCGGGGGTCGACAGCGCGTGGGTGTCCAGGCCGACGAACAAGGGGCCGTTGATGCCCTGGGTTTCACGGTACAGGCAGATGGCCTGGCTGATGGCAAGCACGTGCCATTCGTTGAAACTCAGCTCGAACGAGCTGCCACGGTGCCCGGAAGTACCAAAGGCCACGCGCTGGGTGGAGATCGCTGCATCAGGCTGGCCGGTGTAATAGGCCGTGACCAGTCGCGGGATATCCACCAGCAATTGAGCTGGCGCCGGCTTGCCCGCAAAAGGACTGATTGTCATGCATAAACCTCGAAGAAGAAGGATTCGGAAAAAATGACAGTTTACTGAGAGTTGGACTACTGCGCGACGGTATTGATCCTACAAGCCACAGAGAAGTTTCATGCATTTAGCTGATCTGTGCATCACGCAGCGCCTCGCCCACCAATGCCAGGGCACTGTCCAGGTTGGGCAGCCCGTGGAAGGTGTTGCTTAACCGCAGATGCTGGTGGTGCAGGCCACACACGCTGAACAGCTCACCGGGCGCCATGACGACCTGACGCGCCAGCAGGTAGTGGAAAGCCTTGCGCATGTCCACCGCCCGGGTGACGCCCAACCAAAAGGTCGCCCCGCCCGCCGGCATTCGGTAAGTCACTTGATCACCCAGGTGCTGGCCCAGTAGTTTGCTCATTTCGCCTGCCTGCTCCAGCAGCAGCCCGCGCAAGTGGTGCAGGTGCTGGTCGATTTTGCCGCTCAGGTATAAGCGTGCAATCGCGCGCTGGCGAATGGCGGACAGTCGGAACGAGCGCAGCAGGAACTGTCGCTGCAATTCACCGCTCAAGTGCCGCGACAACGCGTAGCCAAACGGCGCCTCTGGGCCGAGTATTTTCTCGAAAGAGGCAAACACCACCAACCGCTCAGGGTTGACCAGGTCGCGCAGGGCAACCGGTGCCGGCTTGAATCCCAATTCGCCGCAGGTGTCGTTTTCCAATAGCCAGCAATCGTACCGATCGAGCAGTTGCGCCACCGCCTGGCGGTCTTGAGGCTGCAAGGCAAAGGCGGACGGCAGGCTGAGCGACGACGAGAGCACGAGCAGCTGCACCGACTCGTTACGCAGCATCCCTTCGAGCAAGGCCAGCTCCAGGCGGCCATCGTTGCCCCAGGGCAGCTCAAGGATACGCACCCCGGCATCCTGCAGCAGGCGCAGGATTGACCACTCGCAGGGCGATTCGACAACCACCGAGGCGCCGCGCAAGCCCAATACCTCGATAAGGATCTCGAGCACACCGCGCATGTCTGCGCCGATGTACACGTCATCAGCCTGCCAGCAGCGGGTCGGTGACGAAGTGTAGCGAGCCGCCAGCGCCGCCCTCAGCTCCCACACCCCGCAGGGTTGCGACCAGGGCTGCAGGTGCCCTGGATATTGACGCACCAGCTCGCGCTCGAGGCGCAGCAAGGTGCCGTCCAGTGAGGCCAGCAAGGCCGGTTCATCGCCGCTGAGCACGGTCATGCCCGGGCGCCGGGACGCCATATAGAGGCGTTCAAGCAAATCCCCGCTGGGACACGCCACTGGGCCACCGGCAAGCGGCCAAGCGTAGTACCCCGACTTGGCCACTGAATACACCCTGCCCTCCTTTTCCAGCAGCGAATACGCATACTGGATGGTGGAGATCGACACATTGAGTCGCTGGGATAACTGGCGCAGCGACGGCAGCTTTACGCGCGTATCCGTGCTGACCTCGTTAATCAGGTTGATCATGTAGCGATAAACCGCCTGATAAGCAAAGTCAGCCTGCCGTGCGCCCCGCAGCGTCATCGCCCAGACAGCTGAAAGGCCATGCCGTCACGGGCTTGAGACCTTTGCACGGGTGCATTGTGGGCACCGCGAAGGGCGAGGTTCATCGGCCGCTTGCGGTACAGATGCTGGAGCAAAGGCAGCGGCAACCCGCTGGCATCGGCGACCCATTGCTGCAGCATCTCGGCTGCCGGTTTGCCCTGCAAGACCTTGTGCAGTTCAGGCAATGCCACCAGCATGCCGGGGTGGCACTGACGCAAATAGCCTTCCAGCCGTTCGCCGTGATGAATGAAAGGCGAAAACAGCAGGCAGACCAGTTGGTTCTCGTCCAAGCCGAAAAATTGCTGGGCAAGGCTGCTCGCCAACGCCCGCTCCCCGCGATCGGCCACCTGGCTCACCAGCTCTTCGGGCACCCGCCGACGCCGCAGGTAATTGCGCGCCTGCTCGAGGAACTCCTCGACACCTTCCTCGTAATGCAGCTCGCGCAGGCATTCGGCTTGCAGGCCGCGCAGGTGCGCCATCAACGGTGGGTTGGCAAAGCTTGGGTGGCTGAAGTGAAAGCCCAGCAGATCTGGCGTATAAGCCATGAAATCGACGAGCAACGGTGCACTGGCGCGGTCGATGCCTTCAAGCAAGTCGGCAATACCGATATAGGCCAGGTGCCGATACCCTCCCGGGCTGACGTCAGCCTTGGGCAGATAGTGCTCGCCGTAGAGGTCACGGTAGAAATCGCCGCTCCACTCATCCATGCGCGTAAACAACCCGCCAAGCGACGTCGGTTTACCCTTGGCAGCCTTGACGGTTTTAGCCTGGGCGGCTTTTTTCAGCCAGGCCAGCAGTTGGCTCTGTTTGCGCGCGGAGTCGCCACTGACCAGTGCGTGCACGCCACCGTTCCAGGCGGTGACGCGCTGATAGAAATCCCCCAGTGCCAGGTAGGCATCGTTGCACAGCGTGGCGCGCACATCGCCGGAGGTCAGATGCCCCACCATCAACATGTTGCGCTGGTGAGCTTCACAGCCGCGGCTGGAGGCCGGGCGCTGATGGTTGAAGGGCAACACCTGTTCGTTTTCGACCATCAACAACTCGACCCGGTCGTCATCATGGAAAAACAGCCGGCTGTAACCGCGATGAATCGCCTCGAGGGTGTCTTGCGTCATACCCGCGTGGCGTAGCGTCGCCACCCGTAACTGGAAGGTCCTGGGCGCACGCGCGGCGATACTCAACTGTGCGGCACGCAGTAACGCCAGGGTGTAGCTGCTGACTTCACCACCGCCATGGGCCACCAGCACTTTGTAATCACCCACTTGTTCCATGCCGCCGGCGGCCACGACAATACGCTGAATCAACAATTGAAGTGCAGTGCGCTCCGCGCGCGTGAAATACCCAACCAAGCGTTGTTGAACTTGCTGGTAAACATAATTCATGGCCTGCTCGTGAATAGCGCTCATAGTTCTACTACCTGAGTTGAAATATCAGTTCAAAACAACTACCGAGCGTAGTTGCCCGATCTATTGCATGTGTAAGAACGTTGCCTGCGGTGCAGTGTGTGCGACAGATAAACACTAGCACCCGGTTACAAATCGATAAGTGCTGCTCAGGCGGCTCGTCTCCCAGCATCTTTGGGGCGAAAGCGCCGTACCACAGCATCCTGGCGATTGGCAGCAATGCTCCTAGGAATATTCAGACAGGCTCCTACAACGCTTTAACCTTGAATTCAAAGATCCATCTGACAAATAAAAATTGTCAAACTTAAATCTCCAGTCATGCATCGTTTGAAATCCGCCCTTGGAGGGCCGACCGCCTCGCGTCCTGGCAGAGGCTGTAGCACTCGTAGTTGCAGGAAGTGCCCGCTGATGAATCCGAAAATCATTCATAACTCAGTCCTTGAGTTGAAAGTGAAGTGCCAATTATCAGGGCTGAAATAATGATTAACAGATACAGAAGCTGACCAAAAAGCAGTTCAGATAATGACGGGGGCAAATGCGCAGGGCGCAGACACAACAACGCCGCGCTGAATTTCAGGGCGGCGGCGGGTAAAAGCGCATCGTTTGCGGGACCGGACGGCCGTTGCGCGTTTCAGACAACGCGCGGATTCAACCCTGTCATATGGCGCATTTGCCCCATGCGCCCAGGGTTTGCAAAACTCATTTACGAATCTTCCTACACCTCAAACAGCCTCAACCTGCAACGCAACACGCTCGCGGCACGGGCATTCATCCATGTAACGGTGCGCTTCTACAAACTGGTTGAAGGCAAATACGGTGGTTTTCAGTGGCACCAACACGCGGTCGGCCGTCAGTTGGTTGATGTCACGCAATGCGCGTTGCAAGGCAACATGGTCCTGAATGATGCCCAGTTCCGGCTTGCCGGTGAAGTTACCGATACAGTGCACAAAGAACTGGATGTTCTTCTGGAACGCTGCACAGGCCGGGAACGGCGTCTGGTTGCCGCCTTGCAAACCGTAGAGCACCAGGCTCCCACGGGGCGCCAGCACATCACCGAGCATCGACATCTGCGGGCCGCCCAAGCCATCGAACACCACATCCACGCCGCGGTTATCGGTGAACTTGTTGATTTGCATCAGCAGGTCCTGCTCTTCGGTGACGATGACCTTCTCGGCGCCCAGCGACAGCAGGTACTCACGCTCGGCGCTGTCCTTGGTGGCGGCGATTACCCGAACACCCAGCGCCTTGCCCAATTGTACAAACGAGGGGCCGGCACAGTGGCTGGCGTCGGTCACCAGGGCAAACTGGCCGGGTTTGACCCGCGCCAGATCCATATAAGCAAAGTAGGCGATCAACAGCGGCGTGTAATGCACGCTGGCTTCAATCGGGCTCAGCACATCCGGATAACGGGTCAATGCCGAGCGCGGCAATACGATTTGCTCGCCATATACCGGGTAATCATTGGGGCTTTCGGCCGGAAAACTGGCGACTTTATCGCCTACCGCCAAGTCATCCACGCCCTCACCGAGGGCCACCACCACACCGGCCATCTCATGGCCAAGGCCGGACGGCAAGCGTGCATGGGAGGACGCCAGGTTCTGGCGCCACAGAATGTCATACCAGCTGATGCCAATCGCTTCGACACGCACCTGCACTTCGCCCGGTGCGGGCTGTGCGGCTGCATGCTCTTCGCATTTGAGCACCTCGGCCGGACCAAACTTGTGAAAACGGATCGTGCGGGACATCGCAAACCTCGTCAAAGTAACCTCTAATGCCATGAACTCTATCTGGGCTTTCCGGGTAAGGCCACCGGTCGCCATTAATAGTCGACATGTCTGTCATTGATTCCGCAAGTGAGGCATTCACCTCAAGTATCGTAGGAAAACTCAATTATCCGGTGCAGAGTACCAGCCTTTCCCCGTAAGATTCATGCCGGTCATTGTTTACATGTGGCCGCTCACGTCAAGTTTGCTGACTCTTCCAGGACACAAGATGAACCGTAACGACCTGCGTCGTGTCGACCTTAACCTCTTGATCGTATTCGAAACCTTGATGCATGAGCGCAGTGTGACCCGCGCTGCCGAGAAATTGTTCCTTGGCCAGCCGGCCATCAGCGCGGCGTTGTCGCGCCTGCGCGGGCTGTTCGATGACCCGCTGTTCGTGCGCACCGGGCGCAGCATGGAGCCGACGGCGCGCGCCGTGGAAATCTTCGCCCTGCTCTCCCCGGCCCTGGACTCGATCTCCACCGCCGTGAGCCGCGCCGCCGAATTCGACCCGGCCACCAGCAACGCCGTGTTCCGTATCGGCCTGTCCGACGACGTCGAATTCGCCCTGCTGCCGCAACTGCTCAAACGCCTGCGCGCCGAGGCGCCAGGCATCGTGCTGGTGGTGCGCCGCGTCAACTACATCCTGATGCCTGGCCTGCTGGCCTCCGGGGAAATTTCCATCGGCGTGAGCTACACCGCCGACCTGCCCGCCAACGCCAAACGCAAGGTGCTGCGCCGCAGCCTGCCGAAACTGCTGCGCGCCGACAGCGTACCCGGCTCCTTGAGCCTGGACGACTTCTGCGCCCGCCCCCACGCCCTCGTGTCCTTCGCCGGCGACCTGAGCGGGTTTATCGACGAAGAGCTGGAAAAACTCGATCGCAAACGCCACGTGGTATTGGCTGTACCGCAGTTCAACGGACTGGGCACATTGCTGGCGGGCACCGACATCCTCGCCACCGTACCGGACTACGCCGCCGAGGCATTGACCGCAGCGGGCGGGTTGCGCGCCGAAGACCCACCGTTGCCGGTGCGCACGTTTGAGCTGCATATGGCGTGGCGCGGGTCGCAGGATAATGATCCGGGGGAGCGGTGGTTGAGGTCGAGGATTCAGATGTTTTTTGGGGACCCTGAGAGTCTTTAGGCGTCGTCTGGCAGGCTGTTCGGCTGATCATTTCTGCCCTTACACAAACCATGGAGCTCCATTCACTACCAGTGGATGGCTACATTGGGGGCAAATCTGAGTGCATGCTTTGGATGGTTTGAAAAGGATGCCCCCAGCCCGAGCCGCAAAAAGCCTCTCTCGAAATCACTCTCGCCCAAGCCAAAGAGTAGCCTCCATCCACGCCCCCGCCGTCACCAACTCTTCTAGCGTTTCCAACAGAATTTTTTCCCAGCTCAAGGCCAGCCGACTGCTCCTGCGATCCTTGAGCGTGGTCAACGAGACCGTGGAGCGAATGCCCGGTCGTTCAATCGCGTGCCCCACCAGGCCCCCCTTGGCTATATCCTCCTGGACTGCGGCATGCGCCAGGATCGAATAGCCCATGCCTTCGGCGACCATCCGCTTGGTCAGACTGACACTGTCCACGTCGAATATCACATTCAAATGAAATCCGCTCTGTGCCGCCACTTGTTCAATCAGCCGGCGGTTGCTGTGAGGCAGACCAGGAAGGATCAATGGAAAATCCGCCAGCCCCATGATGCGCACCGATTTCGGCGTCTCCCCAGGCGGTCCGACCAGCACCATGCGTTCACTGAAAATCGGCCGTACATCAAAGGCCTCGAGCAGTGGCTGGTTGTACACCACGGCGACCTGGATCCGACCGTCCAGTAACCACTCCTGCAGCGACGTGCTCAAGCCTTCCAATACATGCAATGAGGCCTTGGGCCAACGCTCGTGAAAACGCCGGATCAATTGCGGCCCGACGATGGTTCCGATCGCAGGGGGCAGCCCGACTGCCAGATGCCCACGTTCCTCCACCGCGCTGTTACGCACATGGTCGGCGGTTTCTTCCATGTAGCGCAGCATGACGTCCGCGCGCTCCAGCAGACGTGCCCCGGCGGCCGTCAGTTCTACTCCCCTGCCATGTCGAATGAACAGTGCGACTTGAAGCTGCTCTTCAAGCTTGGCGATCTGCCGACTCAACGCCGGTTGAGCGATAAAAAGCTCTTTGGCGGCGCGGCTGAAGCCGCCGCACTGAGCGACTTTTACAAAGGAGCGTAGTTCTCGAATGTCCATCGTGCCCACCATGCCGTAATGGCATAGCTTTGTATCAAAATAAGGTTTTTGTGCCTAGGGATAGTTTTTTCTATGCTCAACGCAGATAGCTGAAGGCCCGGCTCGCCCGTCAAGGGACGTGTTACCACAAGAATAATGATGCCCACTATTGGGTCAGGAAATGCCATGAATCAGTTAAAGAAGCTCCACGTGCAGGTGCTGATCGCACTTGTCGCTGCCGTCATTCTCGGTTTTGCCGCACCACAATGGGCGGTCGCCATGAAGCCCCTCGGACAAGCGTTCATTGCCCTGCTGAAAATGATGCTGGCGCCGATCGTCTTCGTGACCCTCGTGCATGGTCTTACCCACGTTCAGGACATGCGTAAGCTCGGCCGGCTCGGTATCAAATCGCTGGTCTACTTTGAAGTGGTCAGCACGGTCGCGATGCTCATTGGCTTTATCCTGGTAAACGTCGTTGAGCCGGGAGTGGGCCTGCATGCGACCAGCCTGAATGAGTCCAGTGAGGCGATCAAGGCAACCTCCGCCGCGGGCGGTGTGTCCATGATCAACTACCTGCTGGGCCTGATCCCTCACACACTGGTCGATGCATTCGCCAAGGGCGACATCATTCAGGTACTCATTATTTCGGTGCTGGCGGGTATAGCGATCAATCGCGTATGCGCCCCGGATTCTGTCGCTGTAAAAGCCCTTGGCGAAGCGCAGAGCATTCTGTTCAAAATGCTCAGCTTCATCATGAAACTCGCTCCTCTGGGTGCGTTTGGCGCCATGGCGGCGGCCATCGGCAGCTACGGTGGTGACACCCTTCTCTACTTGCTCAAGTTGATCGTTGTCTACTACGCCGCCTCGCTGATCTTCGTATTCGGCATTCTGGGGTCGATCAGTTGGTCCATCGGCTTGCCGTTCGGCAGCGTGCTGCGCCTGATTCGCGATGAAATCCTGCTGGTATTCGGCACCGCCTCCGGCGAAGTGGTATTCCCACGCCTGATCGAAAAGCTAAAGCGCAGCGGTTGCGATGAAGTGGTGGTCGGTTTTGTGCTTCCCGCAGGCTATAGCTTCAACCTCGACGGCACTGCGATCTACATGGCGATTGCCATCGGTTTCATCGCCCAGGCCACCGACACACCATTCTCGCTGATGCAGCAATTGGGTTTGCTGGCCATCCTGAGTATCACCTCAAAGGGCGGAACCACCGTGGCGGGCGGCGCCTTCATCAAACTGGCCGCGACCCTGCAATCAGTGCAAACCCTGCCGCTGAGTGGCCTCGGGCTTCTGTTCGGTATCGACCGCATCATGGCCACCGCCACCGCCCTGACCAATATCGTCGGCAACACCGTCGCGGTGTTCGCCATCGCCCGCTGGGAAGGCGCCTTCAACTCTGAAGACTTCGAGCGCGAAACCGGCCGTAAACCGAGCCGCAGCTTGCTGCGCCCGCCGGTGGAAGCCCAGTCGGCCGATTTGCCCATCGAGCCGGCCCACAAACCTCATATTCAGTCACCGCGTCCCTGAAAGGAAGGCTCCATGAATCGTCTGCCCCCTATCGACCCGAACAACCTCAACGATACCCAGCGCCCGGTTTACGAGCGCATCGCCAACGGCCCGCGCAAAGGCGTGCGAGGCCCTTTGGCGATCTGGCTACATCGGCCTGAACTGGCCGAGTGCGCCCAGGCGCTGGGCCGCTACTGCCGCTATGACACCTGTCTGGATCCGCGCTTGTCCGAGTTGGCCATCCTGATGATGGGGCGCCACTGGCTCGCCGAATACGAATGGGCCGCCCATAAGCCGTTCGCGCTGGAGGCGGGCTTGGCGCCGAAGATCATTGATGCCATTCGCGATGACCTGCCGCCTGCGTTCGAAAACGCCGATGAAGCGCTGGTTTACCGCTTTATTCGCGAACTGCATGCCCAGCGTGCAATCAGCGACGACCTGTACGCCGAATTCGTCGCGCTGTTGGGCACCGATGCGGCTGTCGACCTGGTCGGCATCGCGGGCTACTACAGCCTGATTTCCATGACCATCAAGGTATTCGAAGTGCCCCCGCCCGCCGGCGCCACTGCCGAACTGCCGACTACATTGAACTGAGGATATGCACATGACCGATACTCTTCCAAAAAGCGACCGTCTCAAAGGCAAGATCGCTATCGTCACCGGTGCCGGTTGTGTCGGCAGTGGCTGGGGCAACGGCCGTGCGGTCGCGGTGGTATTCGCCATGGCCGGCGCCAAAGTGTTCGCGGTCGATCGTGATCTCGCCGCCATGGAGGAAACGCTGCAGCGCATTCGCGATGCGGGCGGGGAAGTCACGCCTTATGCCTGCGACGTCACCAACACTCAGGCCGTTGCCGCAATGGTGGCCGCCTGCAAAGAGACCTATGGGACGGTTGATATTCTGGTGAACAACGTGGGTGGATCGGCAGCGGGCGGCGCCGTTGCCTTGGCTGAAGAAAAGTTTGATGCCCAGATTGCCCTGAACCTCGGCAGCGTCTTCCTGACCTGCAAGCACGTGCTGCCGCTGATGGAAGCCCAAGGGAGCGGTTCGATCATCAACACCGCTTCAACGTCCGGCATTCGCTGGACGGGCTCGGCCCAAGTGGCCTACGCGGCCAGCAAAGCCGGGATCATCCAGTTGTCGCGTGTGACCGCCGTGGAATACGCGCCCAAGGGCATCCGCGTGAATACCGTGGTGCCCGGGCAGTTGCACACGCCGATGGTCGAGGTCCGCCTGGCCGGACAACGTACCGGCGGTGATGTGAGCAAATTGCTCGACACCCGCTTGGCCCGCATTCCCCTCGGGTTCATGGGCGATGGCCGCGACACGGCTTACGCGGCGTTGTACCTGGCCAGCGATGAATCGCGCTTTGTCACCGGCACCGAAATTATCGTTGATGGCGGCATGACCGCGCGTTGCGACTAAGCCACTGCAAAGGCTGCACAGATTGCAGCCCTGCCCACCTAACCAATCAGAGTCGAACATGGACGATCTATCTTTCGTTCAGGCGGCACGCCGTCTGTTCATTAAACGCAGCCTGATCGCTGCAGCCGGTATCGGCCTGGTTGGCGGTGCATCTGAGCAAACTTTCGGAGCCAACATGCCGATTTTATCCAACCCTGGGGGCGCGTGGGATTGCCACACCCATATCTACGGCCCCTGGGCTCAGTTCCCTCTTCCAGCCGATGCAGCCTATACGCCTGAGCCGGCACCTTTTACCGAGCTGCTCGCACTGCATCGTCGGCTGGGCATCCGCCACGGCGTGCTGGTACAGGCCGCGCCGTATGGCACCGATCATTCTGCAATCCTGGAAGCGATTGCCAGCAGCCAAGGTGAGTACCGCGGTGTCGGCATCATTGATGAAACCACCACCGACGCGCAGTTGCAGGCGCTGCATGACGGGGGCCTACGCGGTATCCGTTTCAATTTGATGGGCCACCTGCCTGGCGCACGTGATCCTGAAAAACTGCGCGCTCTGGCTGAGCGCGTCGGCCCGTTTGGGTGGCATGTACTGGTGCATGGCGAATTACCTACGCTACTGCCTTTTCTACAAGCCTGGCGCGACCTGAAGACGCCGTTGGTCATCGATCATATGGCACGTCCGGACCTCACTCAGCCTGTTGATCCGTTGTTGATGAGCCAACTGCGCGCTGAGTTGGGCCATTCCAATCGCTGGCTCAAACTGTCGGGCGTCGACCGCGCCATGCAAGGTCAGCCAGGCCCGTGGCCGCAGGCGCTGGATCAGGTTCGTACGCTGCTTGAGTGCGCACCGGAGCGCGCCATCTGGGGGTCGGATTGGCCGCATCCGAACATCAAAGGGCCGGTGCCGGATGACGCCGAGCTTCTCGCCTTCATTCACCAGGTGTGCGACAGCCCTGCCCTGCAGCAGGCGGTCCTGATCGATAACCCGGCACGCCTTTACACCTGACGTCTGCCCCTTGCGGAGTGACAAGATGAACGAGATCACCTGGACTCCCAGCGTGCGCGTGCCCGACCCAAGGGTGCGTGAACTGGACCCACTATTTGCGCATTACCGTATTGCCCATGCCAAGGTCGAGCGTCTCGGCGGTGGTCTGCGCTGGGCAGAAGGCCCGGCCTGGTTTGCCGACGGACGCTTCCTGCTATTCACCGACTTGCCCAACGATCGCATCATGCGCTGGGACGAGGCCACCGGCGTGCTGGGCGTGTTTCGCCAGCCCGCCAACCAGGCCAATGGCATGACGCGCGACCGTCAAGGCCGCTTGCTGGTATGCGAACACGGCGGACGGCGGGTGACCCGCACCGAGTACGACGGCAGCATCACGGTGCTGGCCGATAGCTTCGCGGGAAAACCGCTGAATTCGCCGAATGACATTGTGGTGAGGTCTGACGACAGCATCTGGTTCACTGATCCGCCTTTTGGCCTGATCAGTGACTACATGGGCCGTCAAGGTACACCGGAACTGCCGGCCAACCTTTATCGCCTCGATGCGGATGGCACGCTGCACTGCGTCGCTGAAGACCTCGAAGGCCCCAACGGCCTCGCCTTCTCACCGGATGAAAAAACACTCTACCTGGTTGAGTCCCGGGCGCGTCCGCGACGGATCGTGTCCTACAGCGTCGATAGCCAAGGCTGCCTCAGCCAAAGGCGCGAGCTGATTGATGCCGGCAGCGGGTTGCCGGATGGGCTGCGCGTGGACGTGGACGGCAACCTCTGGTGCGGCTGGGGTGCACCGGAGCCAGGCATGGATGGCGTCCGCATTTTCGCCCCCGATGGCACCGTCATCGGGCATATCGACTTGCCGGAGCGCTGCGCCAATTTGTGCTTCGGCGGCCCACGCGGCAATCGCCTGCTGATGGCCTCAACCACTTCACTGTATGCGTTGTTCGTCAACACCCGTGGCGCTTGAAACGAGCGTCTAATAGAGAAGGTAGCACCATGAAAAAAACAAGATCTGCCCCGCTGTTAGTGACCACCGGCTTGGTCAGCTTGCTCGGATTCTCTCAGTTAGGCGAAGCGGCCGAGCTGAAGGTCATTGCCAGTGGCGCACTCCGGGGCGCCATGGAACACCTTCAACCGGCCTATGAAAAAGCCAGCGGCAACACCCTGAGTTTCAGTTGGGGGCCTTCGATGGGCACCTCACCTGAATCCATTCCAGAGCGCATCAGGCATAAAGAGTCGATGGACCTGGCGATCATGGCCGACGAAACCCTGGAACTGCTCTCGTCCACCGGCGCCTTCGACATGACGACCCGCCGCGAAATCGCGGATTCACGAATTGGTGTTGGCGTACCTCACGGCAAAGCGAAGCCGGATGTCTCAAGCGTCGCGGCGTTGAAAGCAGCCCTGCTGAACGCTGACAAAATCGCTTATTCCCAAGGCGCAAGCGGCGTATACATCCGCACCGAGCTGTTCCAGCGTTTGGGTATCAGCGATCAAGTGAAAAACAAGACCGTCGAAATCGCCGGCAAGGAACTGGTAGGCACGGCCCTGGCCAGGGGCGATGCGGACATCGGAATGCAGCAAATCAGCGAGTTGAAGGTTACGCCCGGAGTCGACTACCTGGGCCCACTGCCCGAAGCCGTGCAGAAAGTCAGCCGGTTCTGCGCCACCGTTGCACACCAAACCCCCAATGCGGTGCCTGCGCGTGAGTTCATAGCCTTTCTCAACAGCCCGGCGGCACGCCGTCTGCTTGAAGAAAGCGGCCTCGATCCAGCGAAAAACGCGAATACCCAGGAGCCCAAATAATGAAAATAGTCTCGCGTCTTCTACTCGGAGCCACCTTTGGCCTGGCTTCTGCCGTTGCGATGGCCGCTGGTGCTCCGCTGAAGCAAGAGCTGGTTCGCTACGACAATGTACAAATCGAGGTCAATGCCCAAGGTACCGGGCCGGTGATTGTGATGTTGCCCTCGCTGGGTCGCTCGGGTCGCGATTATGATCAGGTCGCCGATTATCTCCAGGCCGACGGATTCCGTGTGGTCAGGCCGGAGCCACGGGGCATAGGGCAAAGCAAAGGGCCGATGGAAAACCTGACCGTGCACGACTTTGCCCGTGACGTCGCGGCGGTGGTCGAGCATGAAAACAACGGCCCCATCGTGGTGGTCGGTCATGCCTGGGGCAATTTCGCGGCGCGCATGCTCGCTGCGGACCGCCCCGACCTAGTCCGTGGCGTCGTCATGGCCGCGGCGTCTGCTGGCAAGGTTCCGCCAGGCTCCACTGAAAAGCCCATCAACGCAGAGATGCGCCAGGCCATCGACGGCGCCGGCGATATGTCGCTTTCCGAAGAACAACGCCTTATCTATCTGCGCAAGGCATTCTTCGCCCCCGGCAACGACCCCAAGGTATGGCTGGGCGGCTGGCACCAGGCGACCCATGATGCCGAAGGGCATGCGCGCAACATCACCCCGGTGGACGACTACTTCGCCGCCGGCAGTGCGCCGATTCTCGACCTGCAAGGTGATGCGGACACCGTCGCACCCAAGCGTTTCTCAGGTGTGCTGAAAAGCATGCTCGGTGACCGGGTCCAAGTGGTGGTGCTGAAAAATGCCGGACACGCGATGGCCCCGGAACAACCCAAGGCAATGGCGGATGCAATCGCCACATTTGCCAAGGCGCAGTACGCGAAGTAAGAGAGATAGAACATGATGGGTGATGCTCCGAATCGAACGATTCGGAGCATTTTTTTGTCAGGCTATACGCCGTCAGTTGATCACTTGGCCGCGTACACGCGCTGTGCAAACTCGGCGATGGCATCTGCCATTGCACGCGGCTGCTCCGGCGCCATGGCATGCCCGGCATTGGCAATGGTCTTGTGTTCGACCCGGTCGCCGAGCATCGATTTAAGAATATTCGGGATCACCACTGCGTCATGCTGTCCTTGCAGGTCAAGAATCGGTACGGTTTTGCCGGCTGACCAATAAAGCTCCACCGGCGTGCTATCCCGTGCATGATCCTGCGCCTGGTGGGTCTTGTCATACCATCCGCTCAGCCACGCACGCGGGTCATTTCCTGGCGCGAAAAACGCCTCTTTGAGATAGTCGATACGCTTGGCTTCAGGCAGCGAATAATTACCCGCACCTTTGATCGCCTCGACCATGCGGCCATAGGGTTTTTCGGATGAACCAGCGGGCAACTTTCCAATCGATGCAGCCGCCAGCACGATACCGTTGACCAGATCTGGGCGATCCACCGCGAGCACGCGCGCGGGCTGGCTGCCCCACGCATGCCCGACCACGACCGAAGGCCCGGTCTTGGCCTTGTCCATTACCAGCGCGACGTCGGCGGCGAAGTCATGCAGCGTCGGTGTATCCATGGGTCCCTTACTGCCCTTGACCCCGCGTGGGTCTGGACGGATCACGCGATAGCCGTCAGCGGCCAGGTAGCGTGCGACCTCGTCATAATCATTTGCGCCGCGCCCCTTGGAGGGCAGGATTACGATCACATGGCCCTTGCCCTGGTCCAGCGCTTCGATATGGACGTTGCCCTTCTCGGCCACCAGTGTACGTACCGAATCATCGGCATTTCCCGGCAGGCTATAGGCAACGAGGCCAGCGACGATTAAGGATTGCATGACGCGAGTGTAGTGCATTGGATGAGCCTTTTTATTATGGGTGTGAACACTCAGATTTATGCACCGGGAAGAAAATAACCAATACCGATATCTCATGGTGTTCGATGCCTGTCGGGCATGGCCCTACCCTGCATGGTTGCCCTCCAAGTCCCATGCCCTGCCGTTATGGACACCTATGGTTTAAAGGTCTTGGCGCGAACCAGAACGCCGGCCATATGCTTCCAGGCTCATGAATACAACAATAATGGAGCCCCATGAATACACTCACCGCCGCTCAAGTCACACCCCAGGAGGCGCTGGAGTCCAGCGCTTGTCGCAAAGCCGCGATACGCTTGATCCCGTTGCTGGCCATCGCGTATTTCTTCAACTACCTGGACCGAACCAATGTCGGCTTCGCATCGTTGACGATGAACGACGATTTGGGGCTCACCGCGTCCCAGTTCGGTTTTGCGGCCGGCATCTTTTACGTTGGTTATTGCCTGTTCGAGGTGCCCAGCAACCTCGCGCTTTACCGCTTCGGCGCGCGGCGGTGGCTGGCCAGAATCATGATTACCTGGGGGCTGTTTTCGGCTTCCACTGCGTTGGCGCAAGGGCCTGTCAGTTATTCGGCCATCCGCCTGCTGGCCGGCATTGCCGAAGCCGGCTTTTTTCCCGGGGTAATCTTCTTCCTGTCGTTGTGGTTTCCCATCCAGTATCGAACGCGGGTAATGGCCTGGTTTCTGTTCGCTATTCCTGTGTCTTCGGTCCTGGGCGGACCTCTCTCGGCTGCCATGCTGGCAATGGATGGCGTCTGGGGTTTCCACGGCTGGCAGTGGCTGCTGGTGCTGCAAGGTCTGCCTGCCTGCGTGCTGGGTGTGATGTGCCTGAACATGCTGGCTGACCGGCCCGCCGACGCAAAATGGCTGACCGTGGACGAGCGTCACGCGTTGCAATCGGCCCTCGATGCCGAGCACGAATCGAAGGGCTCCCACAGCTTTCGCGAGTCAATCAACGACGTGCGCGTATGGCTGCTGGCGGCCATTCTGTTCAGCTACATCATTGGCATCCTCGGCATCGGCGTCTGGCTGCCGCAAATCCTAAAGACCCATTCACTGACCACCACTCAAATCGGCTGGGTGTCGGCGATTCCCTATCTGATCGCCAGTGTCGCCATGCTGCTGTGGGCCAAAGTGCTCGCACGCAAGCGGCGTTATGTCCTGCACCTTGCGATTACGTGCGCCACCGGGGCGGCCGGTTTTATCTTCTCGGTGGTCTATAGCGACCTGATTCCGGCGCTGATTGGCCTGACGGTCGCGTTGATTGGCTTAAGCTCGGTGCGCACCTGCTTCTACAGCATTCCGGCGACATTCCTGAGCAAGCAGGCGGCGGCGGGTGGCATTGCGTTCATTAACGCGGTGGGCAGCCTTGGCGGCCTGGTGGGACCCTATGCAGTGGGCTGGCTCAAGGACGTCACACACTCATTCAATGCCGGGCTCATTGCGATGGCGGCCATGCTGTGTGTCGCCACGGCGTTGACATTGATTTTGCGCTACGTGGTAAAGGAAGCCTGATAAACCAAGGCCCCGGCAGGCTGATTAAACCGCCGGGGTTGCTCGTCAGTTGCTGTGGAAGGTTTTCTGGCGAGTCATAAAGGTCGAGAGCGCCTTGCCCTCAAGGTTGTAGCGCTTGAGCGCCCTCACCACAGCGCCGAGCCCTATCTGATCGGCATAGTAGGTCAACCCGCCTTTGTAGCGCGGGAAGCCATAGCCATGAATCCACACCAGATCGATGTCAGCAGGGTGAGCGACGATATCGTGGTCGATCAACCAGGCGGCCTCGTTGACCATCGCAAACAAACAGCGCTCTTCAATTTCCTGATCGGTGATGCTGCGGGGGGTGATGCTCCATTGTTGTCGATGATCCGCCAACAACTCTGCCAGCCAAGGGTCCGGCAACGCTTGGCGGCTGCCTGACGCGTAGCGATAGAACCCGAGGCCAGCCTTTTGCCCGAGCCGACCTGCGGCATACAACGTATCGACCCAATCGCAGCGTTGTTCACGCCCGCTCAACTGCGACAAACGCCCCTGACGGTTACGCCAGGCGACGTCCACGCCAGCCATGTCTCGCAATTCAAAGGGGCCAATGGGAAAGCCGAACGCACGCATCACTCGGTCGACGGCTTCGGGAGACGCGCCCTCCTCCAGCAGGAACATGGCTTCGCGCTCTCGCGCCGCCAAGAGCCGATTACCGACAAAGCCGTCGCATACCCCCACGGTGACCGCCACTTTGCCCAGCCGCAGCGCCAAGCCAAGCACGGCAGCCAGCACAGACCTATCGGTTTGGGTCGTGCGCACCACTTCCAGGAGTTTCATCACCGGCGCCGGGCTGAAAAAGTGCATCCCCAATACCTGTTGCGGGCGACGGGTGCAATCGGCGATGGCTTCGACGTCCAGATATGAGGTATTGGTTGCCAGGATGGCGTGCGGCTTACACAGCGTATCCAACTGGCGAAATACCTCGCGCTTGACCTCCATGTCTTCGAAAACAGCTTCGATGACCAGGTCGGCGTCCGCCACAGCGTCCATTGACGTCGATGGCGAGATCAAAGCCCGGCGTTCCTGACAGGCTTGCTCATCCATACGCCCCTTGAGCAGCGCGTCGCGGTAATAGTCATCAATGTGCTTAACGCCGCGTTGCAGCGCTGCGTCCTGTACATCGATCAGGCTCACAGCAACACCTGAATTGGCCACGCAGATGGCAATCCCGCTGCCCATAGTGCCTGAACCGATCACCGCGACCTTTTCAATCCCACGTCCCTGGCCGTTACCGGCGAGCGTGCGCGTGCGCCCCGCCAGGGCTCGCTCGGCGAAAAACAGATGCCGCAAGGCCTTGGCCTGGGCCGATTGCCGCCGTTCGATAAACAGCGAGCGCTCCAGCGCCATACCGGCGTCAAACGACTCGGTCAGCGCCGCATTGATGGTCTTGAGCGCGGCCTGGGGCGCTTCTTGCCCAGCCAGCTTCTTCATCACCGCAGTGACTTTCGTTTCGAATTCAGCGCTGTTGTGGGCGGGCATCAACCGATCCCGTGTGCGCACCCAAAAAGGATGGGTAAGGATAAAGCGCCTGGCGTGTTCGATGGCTGCACCTGGCAGGTCGTCGGCCACACAGTGGTCGACCAGCCCGACGGCCTGAGCCTGCGTCGCCGACAGGCGCTGCCCGCCAATCACGACATCAACGGCAACCAGCGGCCCACAGAGGCGAACCAGCCGCTGCGTACCTCCCGCGCCAGGTATCAACCCCAGGCTGACCTCCGGCAAGCCCAACACCGTGTGTTCAGCGGCTATACGCAAATGACACGCCAGCGCCAACTCGAGGCCGCCACCGAGCACCGAACCATGCACGGCCGCGATCACGGGTTTCTGGCTGTTTTCGATAGTGCTCAGAACGTCCGGCAGATGGGGCTCCATCAGGGGCTGGTCGAATTCCTTGAGATCGGCGCCGGCCACAAACGTCTTGCCCTGGCAGGTGATGACAATGACCTGCACCGCAGGGTCGGACCCGGCCAGAGCGAGGCAGGCCGAGAGCTGCTGCCGAACGCCCTGGGACAAAGCGTTCACCGGCGGGTTGTTGATTGCGATGACAGCGATGCCGTCATCTGTTTTCAGGCTTACCAATGCATCCATGAGGGTTACCAGTCAGAGGAAGGAAATGGGATAGCTGAGGATCACCCGCGTGTCGTTGGCATTGCGCGAGAAGTCCGAGCGATACGCGGCGTTGCGCAGGCGTATGTCCAGGGCCTTGAGCGGTCCGCTCTGTACCCGGTACTGCAATTCGAGATCCAACTCGCGCTCGCGGCCTGACCCGGTACTCAGCACCTGTGCATCAGTGCCTTTGACATAGCGGGTCATAAAGGTCAGCCCCGGCAAGCCCCATGACGCCAGGTCACGGGCATAACGCAGTTGCCAGGAGCGCTCACCCTTTTCGGCGAAATCACCCACCTGCACGAAGTTGACCAGATACGGGTCAGTACCCTCGACATAGGGAAAGGCCGAATCCCCGCTCATGGCCTGATAACCCAGGCTGAACGCGTTGCCACGCCATTCGTAGGTCGCTATCCCACTGAACGCGCGATTGTCGATCTGCCCGGCGCGCGCCTGTCCTTGATCATCACTGATGAACAGGCGCAGGTCTGACTTAAACGTGCCCTCGCCGACGTCGTTGGCGCTGCTGAACCCCAGGTAATGCTGTTGGTAGACATCCTCCAAACGACCGACCTGGTAAGTCAGCTGCACCGTCTTCCAACGATAGGCAGCGCCTGCCAACTCAAAGGCACCGCCATCCAACTGGCCGCTGAATCGCCGGTTCTTGTTATTGATGGCCAACCCTTGCGCGCCGGTGACATCGCGGTCAGTCACTTGGTCAAGGTGCCCGCCTATCAGCTCCAAGCCGCCCCACTCTCGGGACTCGAGCATGCCGCCGCGGAAGGTCTGAGGCAGTAAGCGGCCGAAGTTCGATTGCAGGGTGGGCAGCTTGGGCATCAAGGTGCCCACCTTCAGCTCGGTTTTGGACACGCGCATTTTTGCGGTCAGCCCGGCCTTGGAATACTCATCGGGTGCCCTGCCGTCATCATGAACCGGCAGCAAGCCGGTACCGGTGCGGTCCGGGCTGGAGTCGAGTTTCAGTCCGACCATGGCGATAGCGTCCAGGCCGAAGCCGACGAATCCTGGGGTGTAGCCCGACTGTGCGCGAAGAATGAAACCTTGGGCCCATTCATCGCGCTTTGATTGGCCGCTGCCATCGCGAAAGTCGCGGTTCATGTAGAAGTTGCGCAGCTCCAGGTCGACTTTGGCATCCGCCAGGAAATCCGCCGCCTGTGCACTGGCAAGCCATGGCCCGGCGGCGACGATCACGCCCCAGGATGCAGCTGTTTTCTTGTTATTCATGAGCAATTCCGGGCCGTACTCAGCCACACCGAGCTCGGCTGAGGTCGGTGGACCGATACGTGCGTCAATGTTGAGAGGGGTATCAGCGTACTGTGGTCATGTAGTCGCTGGCCTTGCCAGGAATCGATTGGCCCTGAATCTTGCCGAGAAACGCAATGGCCCGGGCAACGTCGTCTTCGCTCAGATAAGGCGTTTGCGGGAACGAGTGTTTGTTGGACTTCCACGCCGCTGCGTAGACATTGTCCGGCGTGCCTTCAAAACGAGCGCGCACGAGTTTCATCGCTTGCTCAGGGTCTTCGTTGATCAGCTTGGTCGCTTGCGCGAGGCCGTCGAGGAACTGTTTGACGGTTTTCGGGTTTTCATCGGCCCACTGTTTGCGCGCGCTCAAGGCAATCGAAGGGTAGCCATCAAGTTCCTTGACCTGCCCGTCGGCCATGTCCAACAGCGTGAACCCTTTGTGCTCGATAATCGCGCTGTCGGAGGTGGGCGAGGACAAGGCAAAGCCATCGATTCGTCCTTGGGAGAACGCGGTCAGAATGGCGCTGGCGCTGTTGAGGTAAAGCAGGGTGAAATCTTTCTCTGCCGAAAGGCCACCCTTTTCACCGAGGAAGCGCACCAGGAAATCGGCGCTGCCACCCGCACCGCTGACGGCAATCTTCAAGCCCTTCATCGCCTTCAGGCGATCTTCCATGGGCGTCTGTGCGGTCAGGCCAAGCTGGTCGGCTTTCTTCTGGCTGATGACCACGTTGCTCGCATACTGCCCTACCAGCCGCCCCAGCAAAGTCAGGTCGGCGCCTTTCAATTTCGCGTTGATCGAATTCTGGATCGCGCACGAACAGAACTCCACGGTTCGACTGGCCAGGCCCGAAGTCGCGGCCCCACCGCCCTTGAACTTGATCAGTTCGACATTCATTCCCTGTTTCTTGAAATAACCGCCATCCACCGCCACGAACAGCGGCATGTGCACGAAGCCGTCGGTGCCCAGGGCCACCTTGATGTCCTGCGCATGTGCGCCAGCGCTTGCGGCCACCAGCGAAGCGACCAGGCCCATCTTTGCAATCAGCGTTTTAATAGACATATGTACACCTGTATTTTCTTGTGCGTTATGAACAGGTCAAACCGAAGCTTCACGATCACCCAGGTCTTTTTTCCACGGCATCAGACGGGTTTCAACCATCCGCACGACCGCTTGCAGCAGCAGTGCAAGGGCGATAATCGCGACCAGTGCGGCGAATACGCCGGCGGTGTCCAACTGCCCGGCTGCATCTTGCAGCAGGTAACCGAGCCCGCGATTGGAGGCCATGATTTCACCGACGATGGCGCCGATCAGGGCATACGGCACCGAGAGCTTGAGGCCGGTGAACACCCATTGGATCGCCGAAGGGAAGACTACTTTGGTGATCAGGTGGTGTTCACGAGCGCCCATCAGGCGCAGGATTTCCAACTGCTCGCGGTCAACCGCACGCACGCCGCTGTAGGTGTTGAGGAACACCAGGAAGAACACAATGGTGGCGGTCAGGATGATCTTCATCTCGATGCCGATGCCGAACCACATGATGAACAGCGGCGCCAGGGCCACTTTGGGCAAGCTGTAGATCGAGATCAGGATCGGATCGAGCAGCTTGGCCAGCAATTCGTTACGCCCCAGCAACAGCCCCACCCCAATCCCGACGGTCGCCCCCAGTACGAAGCCTGCAAGGGTTTCCACCACCGTGATCCCGCCATGGGAAAACAGCCTGCCACTGATGACCAACTCGTAGAACTTGCCGGCGATCTCGCTGGGTGAGCTGACGAAGAAGGGGTCGATCAACGGCCCCGAGGCGAGTTGCCAGGTGCCGAAAAGCACGATGAAAATCGCCAGGCGTCCAAGGAAAATATTCATGCTTGGTTATCCTTTGCTGCATCGTTCAAAGACGGGGTCATGAAGTCCCACAAGTCGCCGCAGAGCTGGTGATAGCGCGGGTCTTTGCGCAACTGCAGAATGTTGCGCTCCTCGCCCAGGGGAATCTGCACGTCCTTGACGATGGTGCCGGGACGGCCGGCGAAGATCAGACAGCGATCACCGAGTGCCACGGCCTCATCCAAATCGTGGGTGACAAAGATGACCGTCTTGTTCAACCGGCGACTGAGGCGGATCAGCTCGGTCTGCATGCGCATGCGCAGTTGCGCATCGAGTGCTGCGAACGGCTCGTCCATCAGCAGGGTTTCAGGGTCATACGCCAACAGGCGGGCCAGCGCCGCACGTTTACGCATGCCGCCGGAGAGCTGGCTGGGGTAGGACTTTTCGAAGCCTTCCAGGCCCACGAGGCGAACCAGCTCCTGGATGCGTACGCGGCGTTCGGCCTTGGCCATGCCCTGGATCTCCAGCGGCACGGCAATGTTGCCGACCACATCACGCCAAGGCAGCAAGTGGTCACTCTGGGTCATGTAGCCGGTACGGCCATTGACCCCGCAAACGGCCTTACCGTTGTAGACGACCTGCCCTTCGGTGGGCGCAAACAACCCCGCGACCATGTTCAGCAAGGTGGACTTGCCGCAGCCCGACGGCCCGACCACGGTGACCACTTCGCCCTTCTTGATCGACAGGTTGATGCTATGGGAGGCCTGTTTGGCAACGCCCTTGATGGTAAAAGATTTGGACACGCCGACAAACTGAATGAGCGATGACGCCTGCTCGTCGCGGTCGGCGCCTTTAGGTTGGGTGATGGCTTTCAATGCGACAGGCATGATGGGCCCCCGCGCTGAAAATTGACGTTACCCAGAGGGAGCGGTTGATTCGATGTGCAATTAAGTACGTTCATAGCGACCTACTTGTTTTTATGAGTCGTTGATGAAGCTGTCTTGATTATGAAACCGGGGGTTCGGGGGTCAATCCACCTGTTCCACACAGTGGAACAGGTGGCGCCTCAGGCCAGCAGTGTTAGGCCATCAACGGCCCTCACGCCCTGCCCTTCGGCCAGCACGCGCAAGGGGTTGATCTCGGCCTCTTGCAGCTTTGTTCCGAGGGTGGTGGCCATGTCGGCGAAGGCGAGGATGCAGTCGACCAACGCGTTGATATCGGCCTTCGGCGCGCCGCGATAACCGTCGAGCAGCGCGAAGGTCTTCAGCTCCCGCAGCATTGCATCTGCGTCATTACGCGAGATCGGCAGCAATCGCATGCTGGTATCGCGCAGCAGTTCGGCGCTCACACCGCCCATACCCAACAACAACGCCGGCCCCAGTTGTGGGTCGCGATGGAAACCGAGGATCAGCTCATGACCGCCACCGACCATCTCCTGGACAAGGAAACGCTCGGGCGCGAACCCGGCCTTCTGCGTGACCACGCGGCGCATGTCGTCCAACGCCTGACCAATGCTGTGTTCGCTCAGGCCGAGCGCAACACCACCGACTTCGGTCTTGTGAGGGATGCGCTCGGACAGCACCTTAAGCACCACGTTCGGGCCGAGCGCCTGGGCGGCCTCGATTGCCTCGCCGGCATCCCCGACCGCCTGCTCACGGGTGACGGGCACGCCGAAACGAGTAAACAGGGCTTTGCTCTGCTGTTCATCCAGGGTTCCACCGGGCAACTGCTCGACGTCCTCGGCGCTCATATACTGGTGGCTTGATTGCGCTCGCGGCGTGTCCTGAACAATGCAGGCTTTGGCTTTGAGTGCCAGCAATGCACTCGCGCAAGCCTCCGGCGCAGTAAAGGCGACGCCCTGGTTGCTGTTGATACGCAGCAAGGCTTGCGGTGCGTACGGGCTGACATAGGCAAGCACAGGCTTGCTGCTGTCGCGCTGGCTGTCACGGATCGCGTCGGCCATCAGCGTCGGGCGCGCAACGCCAGATGAGCCCACCACACTGATGACGGCGTCGTAGTCCGCGCTTTCCAGCAGGATGCGCATGGCTTCTTGCATGATCTGCGGCTGCAGGCCTGCCAGCGTCAGGTCGATAGGGTTGCGGTCGAGCACCGCCTGGTCACCGAGGTCCAGATCACGCAAGCGTGCAGCGGTGGCCTCCCCCGGCGGCGGCGTGTCGAAACCATTGGCGCCCAGGGCATCGGCAATCAGCGTGCCCGCGCCGCCGGTCGAGGTCAGAATCGCCACCCGGTTACCCGCCATCGTGCGCCGGCTGGCCAACGCGAACGGCAGGTCGAGCAGATCGGCAAACGTCTGTGCCCGCACGATGCCCAGTTGTTTGAAGTACACGTCGTAGAGTGCATCGGCTCCGGCCAGAGCACCGGTATGGGACGCCGCCGAACGGGCTCCAGCTTCGGAGCGCCCGACTTTGAACACCACAATGGGCTTGCCGGCCGCGCGCGCCTTGAGGGCTGCGCGGCTGAATTTCTCGGTGTCGCGCAGCTCTTCAAGGTAAAGAGCAATGACTTCGGTGGCGTCGTCATCCACCAGGTAATCGACGAAATCGGCGACGTCCAGGTCGACTTCGTTGCTGGTCGCCACCAGCTTGGAAAAACCGATGCCGGCGGCGGCACCGCGGGACAGGAGCGAGCCCAGGATCCCGCCACTCTGGGAAATGACTGCGATGTTGCCCGCTCTCAATGCATCCTGATCCAGCGCACCGCTGGCTGACAGGGTAATACCTTGGGTGAGGTTGATCAGACCGATGGTGTTCGGCCCCAGGATACGCATATTGCCGCGTGCCTTTTGCAGGGCTTGCTGGCGTGCGATGCCCTCCTCGCCGGCTTCGCCGTAGCCACCGGCAAGCACGATGGCGGCCGGGGTGCCCATGGCCGCCAGTTCGGCAACGACCTGGTTGGCACGTTCGGGGCCGAGCAGGATGATGGCGGCGTCCGGCACCTCTGGGAGGGCGGCGATTGAGGGGTAGCAGGTCAAGCCATCGATCTCGGTATAACGCGGATTGACCGGGTACAAGCGACCTTCAAAACCATGTTTACGCAGGAACGCGATGGGCCGCCCGGAGGTTTTTTGCGCATCACCGGAGGCGCCGATCACCGCGACACTGCGCGGGTTCATCAAGCGGGAGATGTTATCCATGCTCATCCCCTCTTCGCCTTGGCCGCGAGGAACGCCGCCACCGACGCCTGATGCTCGGCCGAGGTGTAGCAGATGCCTTGCGCCTGACTGCCCATGGCCAATACCTGGGCCTGGGTCAGTTCGAAGCTGTTGTTGAGGATGGATTTGCTCAATGCCAGTGCGGTCGCCGAGCCGGCGGAGAGCTCCAATGCCCAGCGCCGGGTTTCGTCCAGCAGATCGTCATGTTCGACCACTCGGTCCACCAGGCCGATCGCCAGCCCTTCGTCGGGCTCTACGCGGCGACCGGTGTAGATCAGTTCCTTGGCTTTGGGCAATCCGACCCGACGCGGCAACAGGTACAAGCCGCCGCCGTCGGGGATCAGGCCCCTAGCGATATAACTCATGGCGTAGCTGGCTTGCCGGGAGGACACCACGAAATCGCAGCTCAGTGCCAGGTCGCAACCCAGTCCTGTGGCAGCGCCATTGACAGCAGCCAGGGTCGGCTTGGACAGGTTGAGCAACAGGGAGACCGCATGATGCACGCGCTGCTGGCGCTTCCAGCCGTTATAGGCCACCTCGCCCGCCGGCGCGCTCATGCGTTTTTCCATGCCCTTGATGTCGCCGCCTGCGCAGAAGCCTTTGCCGGTGCCGGTGATGATGAGGGCGCGAATCTGGCTGTTTGCGGCCACTTCTTCCAGCAACTCGATCATGTGGCTGCGCATCTCGTCGCTGATGGCGTTGCGCACTTCGGGTCGATTAAGGGTCAGCACCGCGATGCCATCGTCATCGACGGCCATGTGGATGGGCGAGGTAACACTTTGCAACATCGTCATGGGAAATCTCTCTCTTGTTGTTGGCTTGGCAGCGGCCCAGACTGAAGGGCCTTGCGCTGATCCCGAGTCTATGGAGCTCCCCATGATTGACAATCCGGCAATTCCACTGGATGGAACACTATGAAAGAGGACGAAGGGTTTGATACGCCGGGTGCCGGCAAGGCGCCGATCAACCGTTCGCTGGAACGCGGCCTTGAAATTCTGCGAGCCTTTCGCGCGGGCACCGAGTACTTGGGGAATGGCGAAATCAGCGAACGTACAGGTTTGTCCAAGTCCACGACCAGTCGTCTGACCCAGACGCTGATCCACAGCGGCATGCTGGTGTACGACGGCCAGCGCAGTGCCTATCGCCTCGCACCCGCCACCCTTTGCTTTGCCAACGCCATGTACAACAGCAGTTCGCTGGTGCAGATCGCCGCGCCCTTGATGCGCGATGCGGCCCACGCGTTAGGCGTGAATGTCGGGCTGGCCGCCGCCGACCGCGATGAGATGATTTACTTGGAGTCCATCCGCCTGAGTCGCAAGAACACGCCCAGGACCGTGCAAACGGGCCAGCGAGTCCCCATGGAGTTCACTTCCCTGGGGCGCGCCTACCTAGCGACGATTGGCACGAAAGAGCGACAAGCGCTGATGGCGATTTTCAAGTCGAGACGCTGCGATGCCAGGTGGACGGTATTGGAAACGGAGATTGCCGACGCCTGCGAAAGCGTGCGACTCGTAGGGTATTGCGCGGCTTCCTGGCAGGCCGAAGTCGTGGCTATTTCAACCCCACTCAGCATCCGTAACTATCAGGACCATATCTTGAATATCAGCCTATCCACCCCGCAATCGATCGACGCCGTGGTGACGTGTTACGCCGGGCCGTTGATGGCGCTGGCAGACAAGATCCGCGCCAGTGTCGATAGCGACTCACGCTAATCCTTGAACACGCCCCACGTCCCCAGCCCCTCGCCGAACCTCACAATTGAGGCTGTTAGGTGGGCCATGAACGACCAGTTTCGGAACAAACAACACTGCTCAATGCTGAGCCGGCCAGCTTCTGCGTGATTTTCAACCAGATCCCAAAGCATGTTTCTTGGAGAGCCCGCATCCATCAGCATCTGGACTGGGCCCCTGAAGGCGTGCGCACTGGGTATCGCTGAGGCTCAGCAGGCCTTCGATGCCTCGCCCAAGCGGTGGTAAGCACGGTTGAAATACACCAGGCCTTCGTCCGCGCCGCTTTGGCGAATGGTCTGGACCTCACAGTAGAAAATACTGTGGGAGCCCACTTCATGGACCTGCACGATCCGGCAGTCGAAATTCACCAGCGCTTGCAGCATCACGGGCGCACCGCTTTCAAGCGTGGTCCAGCCTGTGACGGCAAAGCGCTCATCCATACTCAACGTGCGGTCGGCAAAGGCACCGGATAAATGCTGATGATCGCCGCACAGGGTGTTTACGCACACTGTGCCGTTACGCTTGAAATGCTCGTTGGAATGAGAGGAACGGTTCATGCATACCAACAGGGTCGGCGGTGAATCAGTCACGCTGCACACCGCCGAGGCGGTAAAGCCGAACCGCCCCGCCACGCCATCAGTGGTGATGACCGACACGGCACCGCCCAGCATGGCCATTGCATTGCGAAAGCTGCCTACGTCTACCATTGTCGTTCCCCTTAGATATCCAGCACGAGTTTTTTAGATTTGGCTCGTGAACAGCACACTAGAATTTGATCATTGCCGGCCTTCTCATCGTCCGTCAGGTACACATCACGATGATCCGGCTCGCCTTCGAGCACATCGCACAGGCAGGTACCGCACACACCCTGCTCGCAGGAAATCTCGATCTTGATCCCGACCTGCGCCAGTGCGGCGAGAATGCTCTGCCCTTCTGCCACCTGCACGGTCTTGCCGCTGCGGGCCGCTACCACTTCGAAGCTGCCCCCCGAGCTGTCCACTTCCACTTGGAAATATTCCTTGTGGATGTGCGCTTCGGTGTAGCCCTGGTCGCGGGCGCCCTGAATCACCCAATCCATGAAGCCGGCGGGACCGCAGGTGTACATGTGCACGTCGGTCTTGCCCTCGCCCAGCACCTTGGCCAGGTCGAGCTTCTGTTCGGCCCCTTCATCGTCGAAGTGGGTAAACACCTGCGCGGCAAACGGTGCGTCGGCCAGTTCCGCCAAGAACGCACTGCGTCCGCGCTCACGGCCGCAGTAATGCAGCTCGAAGGTCTGGCCGGCCGCGTGCAGCGCGTAGGCCATGGCGATCATCGGGGTCACGCCGATCCCGCCGCCCAGCAGCACCGAACGCCGCGCCTGCGGTGCCAGCGCGAACAGATTGCGCGGTACGCTGATCTGCACCTCGCAGCCTTCGAGCAGGGTGTCATGCACCCCGACCGAACCGCCGCGCGATGCCGGATCCTTGAGCACACCCAGGCGGTACAGGCTCGAATCCGCAGGGTTGCCGCACAACGAGTACTGGCGCACCAGCCCCGGGGCAATATGGATATCCACATGCGCGCCGGCGTCGAACGCGGGCAACGGTGCGCCGTCGCGACGGGTCAGGTCCAGGACGACAACGCCGTCCCCTTGCAGCTCGCGCTTGCGCACGACTACGTCCAACAGTTCTTCAGTCATGGCCGTTATTCCATGGAGTTCGCAAAGGCCGCCGTGGCGGCCGCTATCAGTCAGCGCATGAACAAGCCGCCATTCACATCCCACGTCGCCCCGGTAGTGAAATAGGCGTCGGGCCGGGCCAACTGCACAATTAGGTCACCGAGAAAATCTGCATCTCCCAGGCGCTGCACCGGGATATTGGCGAGCAGTCCCGGCAGGCGTTCGACCGGTATGGCTGCGCGCACCGCTGCCGACTCGATAGGGCCAGGGGCAATGGCATTGACCGTCACCCCGCGGGCGGCAAACTCCTTGGCGAAGATCTTGGTCAGCGTCACGATGCCGCCCTTGCTCGCGGCATAGTGTGCGCCGGTCGCAGTACCGCCGTTCTGGCCGGCCAGGGACGCCATGTTGATGATCCGCCCATAGCCGGTTTCGGCCATGTACGCGCCCAGCACCTGGCAGCCGAGGAACACGCTGCGCAGGTTCAGGCCCACCACGGCGTCGAACTCCTCGGGGCTGATCTGCATCAGCGGCGTGGTCTTGGTGACGGCAGCGTTATTGACCACCACGTGCAGCGCGCCGAAGCGCACCAGCACCTGGTCCAGGCCCGCTTCGAAATCGGCTTTGCTCCCGGCGTCCAGTTGCAGCGCAAGCGTGCGCTCGCCGCCCGGGTCCAACTGGTGGGCGCACGCCTGTGCGGCTTCAAGGTTGAGGTCGGTGATCGCCACCGAGTACCCGGCCCGCAGGAGGCTGGCGCAGAAATGCTGCCCCAGCCCCTGCCCCGCGCCCGTCACCAATGCGATATGGCTCATTTCGGCGCGCCTCAAAGGATGTAGCCGATACCGGCAAGGGCATCGTCACTGTTGATCAGGCTGACCACTTTGCGCTGGATCTTGAAACCACCCTCGCTGCGGATCAGTTGGTAGGTAAGGTCGGCGCTGTAGAACTTCAGGTTTTCCTTGCGGAACTCACGGATGTTCTGCGCGCAGCGCACAGTCACCTGCACGCCGTCATCGGCCAACACCCGGAACCGCGACTGCATGCGCACCGTGCGCGGTTGCGGGCTGGTGGAGATCGATTCGCCGCCGGTCAGACGCCGCACCCGCAGTTCACGCATATGATGATCGTCGTAGGCGTAGTTGAGGGTGTTCTCGAAGTCGGTTTCCTTGGGATCGATGGGAATGATGTAGGTGCCCTTCTCGGTCCACATCTTCAACCAGCCGTCGTATTCTCCGTGGTCGAGCATGTCGCCTTCCTGCCAGATGAAAGCGGTCACTTCTTGCAGTAATTGCAGGTTCATAAGGTTCTCCACGGATCAGGCCGACATCATCTTTTTCCACTGCTGATAGGCGGCGCGCATACCGGTTTCGGCACTCACGTCGGATACCAGCCCGTCTGCGCTGGCCTGCTCGCCGGGCAAGCCACGGTTGAGCATGATCCACAGATCTTCACCGGCGCTGGCGCCCTTCTGTACCCGCTCCCAAGCCTCGGAATCGTCCGGAGTGCCGAAGCCCATCGGCCCCTGGAAGTGCTCATGCAGGCGCAGTCGATAGCGGTTGGCCACGGCCGGCCCACCGTCCATGGTGATCACCGAGTGGTGGATTTCGGTCTCGGTCACCGAGATCGGCTGCAGTACCCGGAAAAACGCCATCGAGCATGCAACGTTGGGGAACAGGTTGAGGTTGAAGCCGGTGCCGCCGACCGCACGCACGATCCGGCGCACCTGCTGCTCCTCGATGCCCTCGTCACGCAGCTCGGCGGCCAGCTCCTCGAAGCGCTCGGGAATCGGCTTGTCCAGGTCGGCTTCGAGGTCGATCAAGTCGGGAATCATCACCATCACGCTGTGGCCGTTGCCCAAGTCCTCGACGTAGCCAGGTCCTTTGACGAAGTCGAACAGCGCCAGGGTCTGCTCATCCACCGACGACAGAAAACTCTTGTGCACCAACGGGAAGTGGTAAGCGTCGGTGGTGTTTTCCAGCTGGATCTTCCAGTTGCCGGGGAAGCGGAAACGGTGCTCGCCCGGCACCTTGATGCCATAACCGGCGCCCTGCTTCATGAACAGGTCCATCCATTTTTTCGCCGCACCGAGGTAGTCTTCCAGCGGCTCGATGTCGTCCTTGAAGGTGGCGAAGATCATGCCGGCGTAGCTTTCGGTACGCAGGCTGACCAGTGGCAGCTCGGCCTTGTCGATGCAGTCGCCGTAGCTTTCCGGGTGTGGGATGCCACGCAGTGAGCCGTCGAGCGCGTAGCCCCAGCCGTGGTAAGGGCAGACGAAGCTGTTGGTCTTGCCTTTTTTGTGTTCGCACACAGTGGCGCCACGGTGGCGACAACGGTTGAGCAGCACGTGCACGTCTTTCTTGCGGTCACGCACCACGATCACCGGCTGCTTGCCGATATAGGTGGTCTTGTAGCTGCCGTTGTCGGGGATCTCGCTTTCGTGGGCGACCCAGATCCAGGTGCTATAGAAAATCTTCTCCAGCTCGGCGTCGAACAGTTGCGCATCGGTATACATCGAGGTGTGGACGCGATCGGCCTGCACCCGTTCAGCGGGGTCGACGGCGAGGTTTACAGCGGGAATCAGCATGCTCATGGAAGTATCCTCGTCGGCATCAAGTACGCTGAATGATCAGCTCGCGCCCAACCCGGGCTTCAACCTTGGTGTAGCGCCACAGCTTGTAAGGGCCATTGCCCACCGGGGTGCTACGAAACAGGTTGCACGCGGCATGCACGGTCTCGATATCCGGCACGTCGGCCAACAGGTAGGTGGTCCAGGGGAAGCCATCGGAAGGCCCGACCATGCTCTGGTCGTCATCCATATTGCCCAGCACCTTGACCCCGGCCAGGTCGTGGATACCGTTCCACATTGCACTGAACGCTGCCCACACCTGCAATTGTTCATCGCGCGGGGCATCGAAAAAATTCTGGTTGATGCCCATGCAGAACAGCACGCGCAAGGTCTTTTTATCGCTCATTTCATTTCCTCGACGGTTAGAGGTAGCCAGGCAAAGGCTGTTTGCCGAAGAACATGGCTCCGGCATTTTGATAGGTGATGTCGCCCATGAAAGCGTGCTGGGTCACCACCTGGGCGTCGTTGACGCAGCGTGCCAGCGGGCTGTCGTTGTACACACCGCTCATGCCCGAGAGCATCTGCGCGGTGCGCGCCACATCGGCAGCGACGCGGGTGGCATGGGTCGACGACAGGCGCAGCAGGTTGGTTGCGGCCACCGGCACCGCATCGCCGGCCAGTACGTAGTTCCAGGCGCAGTCGATGGACTCGTAGAAAAACGCCCGCGCGGCTCGCAGCTCGGCTTCTGCCCGGGCAATATCGACCTGGGCCAGGGGCCGGTCGGCAATCGCCGGGGCGCCGGTGACCGAGACGCGCCCGCTGGCCATGTCCGAAAGGGCATCCAGTGCCGCGCGGGCGACGCCAAGGCCGACGACCGACAGCACTTGGGTGGCGAACGACAGCGACGGATAACGAAAGAACGGCTCGTCCAGGTTCGGCAGGCCGCCGCGCACGAAGGTCCACTCCTCGCAGACCCGCACGTTTTCCACCACCAAGTCATGGCTGCCGGTGCCGAGCAGGCCGACGGTGTCCCAGGTTTCGTCGATGCGGATCTCACTGCGCGGCATTACTGCAATGCGTGGCAGGCCGAAGGTGTCGCCGTTCTTCGGGGCGATACCGACGCCGACAATGTCGGCGCCCAGGGAGCCGCTGGAGTATTTCCAACGACCATTGACCACAAAGCCGCCTTCGACCACTTCCGCTGGTTGCGGCGGAAAGATGCCACCGGCGAATACCCGGTCAGGACCATCGGCATACACCTTGGCGATGCTGTCCAGCGGCAGTGCGGCAAGGTAAACCGGGCTCATGCCGAAGCTGGCAACCCAGCCGGCAGAACCATCGGCCTGGGCAATACGCTCGATCAACTGGCAGAACTCGGCCGGCGAACACTCCAGGCCACCGAAGCGCTTGGGCACCAGCGCCCGGTAAACGCCGTGCTGTTTGAAGGACTCGATCACATCCCGCGAGATGTGGCGCTGACGGTCGAATTCACCGGCCCTGGCACGCTCACGCACATCGACAAGCAAGGCGTCGAAGGTTGGGCCACTGGCAAGCGAGCTCACGGTATCGACCGCTGGTTTTTTTAGCGAATGCATACATTTACTCCGTTGTCAGGAACGGTATTGGGCTGAGCAGGAAGGCAGTGTCGAGCTGGGACGGGAGACGGAACGGGGGCGATGGATCGGCATAGTGGTTACCTTTGTTTTTGTGGGTGCCGTTGGGGTGAATCTGAGCTCGATTACGTGAATTGTCAATTGATTTATCGTGATTAAAAACAATACTAATCACGTAATAATTCAGTGAAAAATCAAGAATTAAAATATTTAAGTATTTGTTTTTATTGATTTATATTCATTTAAATATGCCCTTATCCTCTGGGGATTACTCAATAAATTATTTTTCAGTTATCAAAAAAAAAGCTATTTTTTCGTCACGCTTTCAGCGCAATGGTGAGAACGGCGCCGGCAGGTAAACCGTGGAATGCATCTGCTTGAGCTGCGGCGCCGAATCTTCAGGTGGCCAGGCGCCGTCGACCACGGCGCGAGTACGTACTTCAAGGCGCTGCTCCAGCGAGCTGTAGGGCCAGATATGCAGATAACGCGGAATCTGCCCGCTGGTGGCATAGAACGCGGCGTATACCCGGGAATAATCCGTCCTGGTGCGACGCTCTATGGACTTGCACCAACCGCGCAACGTCGGTGCCAGCCCGCTGGATACCAGGTTGTATTCGCGCAATTCGTAGAACGGGCCGTGAGCCCCGGGAGGCAGCGGCTCTACGAAGGCGAAGGCGCTGTAATCGTCCACCTGCTGGTCAAGCAGAAATTCGCCAATCGCAAACCCATCGGCCGCCAGTAGATACCGTTCGCGCTCGCGTTCGCGAGCGCCGCCATCGTCGAACCCGCGCAGGACCGCGATGCGATTCTGCTGGCCGATTTCCGACACCCAGCAGCCCATCAAATGCACGCCCTCGCCCGCTTCGCGCAAGCTCCGCTCCAGACGCGGCAAGGCTTGAGGCACGGTGCGAACACGCAGGGTAAAGGTCAATAATTCGAACAGTTTCAAGGCAATCTCCAGGGACTACGCGCACGGCGCGACCGTCCTTGTCGGGCAGTCGCGGGAGCGTGCAAAACGGGTGGGGGGGGGAAGTGAGCGCTATTGGCGAGGCACCGGTAACTCGGCGTCGCTGTTCCATGCTTCAACCGGGCGGCTGAACAGGTTTTCGGTCTGGAAGTGCGCCATGCGCCACTGCCCGTCTTCCTCGGCAAAGCGCACGTTCAGGCGCGCGGCGTTAAGGTGGGAGGCGCCGCTGGCGAAGGTGGACGTCTGCAACATCACCCAACTGCCGAGCACGGTATCGTCCTGCACCTCGATCAGCTCGCTGGTGAGGAAGTGCACGTTGAGGGCAAAGTGCGCCGGGGTTTTCATGTAACCGGCGAACATCGCGGTAATCGCTTCGCGTCCACGATAACCACCGAAGCTGTGGGCGTACTTCGCGCCTTTGCCCTCCCACACCGCATCAAGGGTGAACAGACCGGCCAGTTCGAGGAGTGGCGTGCGTGCATCGAGCGCATCACACAGCACCATGTAGCGGTTCATGCAGGCACGGGCGCAGGCTTCGATTTCAAAACGGCGCAGGCGTCGCTCCAGGTCCGCTCGCGGGATGGTTGCGTTCATTTCAGACCTCTCCCCCGGCATACAGGCGCTCGAGCAGGCGACCGGCAATGGCCAGCAGTTGCTCATCGGCACCCTTGGCCCCCACCAGTTGGAGGCCCACCGGAAGTCCTTCGGCGCTGGCCAGCGGAATGCTCAGCGCCGGGTGTCCCGACAGATTGAACGGGCGCACGAAGGCGGTCATTCCGAGCACTGCCTGGGTGTCAGTGGCCTCGGCCAGGGTCAAGGGGAAGTCAGGCATGGTCGGCAGTACCAGCACATCGACATGCTGCAAGGCGGCGTCGACTTCGGCCGTGAACTGCCTGCGCACCCGCTCGGCTTCGGCCAGCGCGGCCGCCGTGGTATTGCCGGCGGCGGCCAGGCGCGCGGCAATGTCGGCGCCCACCTTGCCGGTTTCCAGCAAGTGACCGCAGGCATCGAACGTTTCGCGGTTGATTACCACCATGCCAGCGTCATAGGCCGCCTTGAGGCTGGGCAGCGTGAGACGTTCACCGGGTAGACGGATCACCGCGATGGCGGCATCGATCACTCGCTGTACGGCGGCGCCAGCCTGCACCGTCACGACGCCCAGGCGCGGCGAGTCCGGCGCCGACACCGGCTTGAAGCTGGCGTCGATCGCCTGCATGGCCGTGACCAGCATCGGCAGGCTCGCGGCAAACGGACCGACGCAGTCGAGGCTGCTGTGCGCCGGCATTACGCCACGGCGGCTGACCCGCCCGAACGTCGGCTTGAAGCCGAACACCCCACAGCAACACGCCGGGATGCGCACAGAGCCGCCAGTGTCGGTTCCCAGGGAAAAATCTGCCAGCCCGGCCGCCACGACAGCTGCCGAGCCACTGGAGGAACCGCCCGGAATACGCCCGGGGAAACGCGGGTTGGGCGCAGTGCCGGTCCAGTGATTGATGCCGGTGGTGCCAAACGCCAGTTCATGCAGGCTGGTCTTCCCCACCAGGCGACAGCCCTTCTCCAGCAGCGCCTGCACCACATCGGCGTGGACCGTGGCAGGTGCGGCATCCTCAAGGGCCTGGCTCGATGCGCGGGTAGGCAGGCCAGCCAGATCGATTGTGTCCTTGACCATCACGGTCGGCCCATCGCCGCCAAGGAAAAGCCGTTCAATCAACAGGGTCATGTCGGGTTACCTTCACTGTGAAATGCGGAATGGGGGCGCCCGATGCGCCCTTTCCTTTTTTTCACACTCACCGAATATTACGTGAATTGTCAACTAAATCCCGCAGAACAAAACAGGCTGACGTCCCGGCAAAAGCCGTGCCGAATTCACGAGAAAAGTCTATGATTGGCCGCCGCCCTCGACATGAGCAGACCATGAGCGCACCCAAAAAACACGCAGGCCGCTACGACCCCGGCAGTGAAGACTTTCACAAAGAGGATTTTCCGTTCTACTGGCTGGCCATGGTGCATGGTCGCTACAGCCAGTACATGGAAAAGGCACTGAAGAAAATCGGCCTGGATATCCCGCGCTGGCGGGTGTTGTTCATTCTCAAGGAGAACGGCCAATCGAGCATTTCCGAAATTTCCACCCACGCCATCGCCAAGCTCTCGACCATCACCAAGACGGTGTATCGCATGAAGGAAGACGGCCTGGTGGACACCGCGCCCTGCGAGGACGACGGCCGCGTGACGCAGGTGCGCATCACCGAACAAGGGCGCGAGGCGATTGAACGTATCCAGGTCGCCACGGGTGACCTGTTCAAGCGCAGTTTCACCGGTATGACCGAAGCGCAGATCCAGCGCCTGAACCGCATGCTCGAAACGGTGTTCGACAACCTCGGCGAACCCTAGGTCAGCGGCGGCCCAACCTGTCAGGCATAACCAATTTCCTGGCAGGCTCGAACAAGCAGCCACGCGTGCATCGGTTTTTAATGCAAAGGTCTTTCGAGCGCCCCCGGGCGCGACGAATCCTTCATTGGAGCGCCACCATGCACATTGCCCTGCTGCCCTCAGTCGTTGCCTTCCTGGGTCGCGACCATTCCAACTTCATCGATGGCGTCGCGCACACCAGCGCCTCCACCCAGCGCATCAGCGTGGTCGATCCCGGAACCGGCGAGACCGTCGCGCAGTTGCGTGACGCCCAGCCCGAGGATGTGAACCTGGCCGTCGACAGCGCCACCGCTGCCTTCAAGGGCGCCTGGGCGCAAGTCACCCCCTACCAGCGCGGCGTGCTGCTCAACCGTCTGGCAGATCTGATAGAAGCCAACGGCGAAGAACTGGCGCAATTGGAAACCCTGAGTTCCGGCAAATCGATCAACCTGTCGCGGCATATAGAAGTGGGCCAGAGCGCGGTGTTCCTGCGCTACTTCGCCGGCTGGGCGACCAAGATCGGCGGCCAGACAATGACCCCGTCGTTCCCTTCCATGGCGGGTGAGCAGTACAGCGCCTACACCCTGCGCGAGCCCGTGGGCGTGGTAGCGGCCATCGTGCCGTGGAACTTCTCGCTGATGATAGGCGTGTGGAAACTGGGCGCCGCGCTGACCACCGGCTGCACGGTGGTGCTCAAACCCAGCGAATACACACCGCTGTCCCTGCTGCGCCTGGCGGAACTGGCGATCGAGGCGGGAATTGCGCCGGGCGTGATCAACGTGGTCAACGGGCGCGGCCAGGTGGGCCAGCAGTTGATCGAACACCAGGCCGTGCGCAAGGTGTCGTTCACCGGTTCGGTGCCCACCGGCATCGCGGTGGGCAAGGCCGCCATGGCCGCCGACCTGACCCGCGTCACCCTGGAGCTGGGCGGCAAGAATGCCGCCGCGCTGCTGGCCGATGCCAATGTCGATGACGCCGTAGCGCGCTTCGTGCAATCGGCCTATGTGCACCAGGGCCAGGTGTGCGCGGCCCCCGAGCGTTTGTTCGTGCACCGTTCCATCGCCGAGCAGGTGACGCAGAAGATGGCGGCGATGTTGTCGCAGATGGTCATAGGCTCGCCTCTGGATGAACATGCTCAGTTCGGCCCGCTGTCGAACAAGCCGCACTTCGACAAGATCCTCGGCTTTTTCGACCGTGCCCTGCAGAGCAACCAGGTGGTATGCGGTGCGCGTGCCGTGGACCGTGCCGGTTACTACGTGGAACCGACGCTGATCATCGCCAACGGCAAGGACGATCCGCTGCTGCATGAGGAAACCTTCGGCCCGGTGGTTTGCGTGCTGGCGTTCGACGAGGAAGAAGAACTGGTCACCTTGATGAACGACAGCCCGTTCGGCCTCACAGCCAGTATCTGGACCAACGATTTGTCCAAGGCCTTGCGCCTGATCCCGCGAATCGAGGCGGGTACGGTGTGGGTCAACATGCACACATTTGTCGACCCGAGCGTGCCGTTTGGCGGGATGAAGGCGTCTGGCATGGGGCGTGAATTCGGCAGTGCGTTTATCGACGACTACACCGAGCTGAAATCCGTGATCATCCGCTATTGACCACATCGGATCTGTGGCGAGGGAGCCTGCTCCCACGCCGCAACCAGGCTCAATGCCCGCGGCGCCGATAGCTGCTGGGTGTCAGCCCCGTCTGCTTCTTGAACGTCTTGGAAAAATGCGCCGAATCGGCAAAGCCCCAATAGCTGCCGATATCGGTGATCGAGCGCTGTGCGCAAACGGGATCGCGAAGGTCCTGCGCGGCCTTCAACAGCCGCTCACGCAGAATATAGCGGCAGACGCTGTCGCCACTCGCCTCAAACAACCTGTAGAGCTGGCGGCTGGAGATGCCCAGCTCTTCGGCCAGCGACGCCGGCGACAGCCGGGGTGAGTCAAGCCGCTGCTGGATGACGGATTGCACTTCATGCAGCTGCCACCCAGGGGAATGGTCGCTCGCACGGTACTCCAACACCGAGGCCAGCAAGGCAACCAACGCCCTTTGCAGACCATCACCATCCTGCGGGCAAGACCATTGGGCCAGCTCACCCGCAGCGACCTGTCGTACCAGCGTGCCAAGCAGTTGGCCACACACCCCCGTGGTCGACAACTTGCCGAAGCGGCTACGGTCCAGTCCCTTGAGCAACTCACACGGCAACGGGATCGATACATGGGCGAACAACCCCTTGGGGGTCATTTTCACCGCACCGGAAAAGTCCAGCAAAGCCAGGTCACCTGCGTGCAGTTCAAGCACCTTGTCGCCCAGCTCAATGACCATCGAGCCCTGCTGTTGCAACACAAGAAAACACCGGGCCGATAAGCTGCGCCCGCTTGAGCCAGCAGCCTTGGCAATCACACTGGCATTGCTGCGAATGTGGGCGACCGCCGTGGTGCCCACCAGCGCCTGTTGCATTTCCCCGATGAAAAGGCTCTGGCAATGGTCATAGCGCGTGTCGAAACGACCGCAGGTCGCGCGCACACATTCGTTCCAGGTCGACAACGCTTGACCACGCATGGGTGTTCCCCATCTTCACTCGCTCACAACCTGGACATCACGGCGGTACCCGAAGCCCGCATGCGTTGGAACGCCCACTGGGCTCTCAACACCGCCGCGCCATAGATGACCAGCACCCCCACCGAACAGGCGCCCGAGAACACCAACACCGCCGAGTAGCCGAATGCCTCGATCAGAAACCCGCCGATGGCTGGCCCGAACGCCGCCCCCAGGGACAGGCACAGCGCGCCCAGCGCGACAAGCTTGCCCGACAGGTCGAACTCAGCCATGACGCCGAAGGTATAAGCCAGCACGAAGCCGATCGAAAAGAGAAAGCAAATAACGCCTACGACGTAGGTCGTCAGGGAAGAAAACTGCGCCAGTGCCACCAGACCCAGTAACTCGGCGAGGATAATCACGGCCACCGGCATGAAGCGTCCCACCTTCAAGCCGATCGCCGAGGCGATGAAGCCGCCGCCGGCATTGATCAGAAAACCCAGCGCCAGCACCATGCCGATGGTGTCGGAGGCCAGGCCGGTCTTTTTCCCCATAAGCTCCAGGAACGCCCACACCGACATGATGCCGGTCAGGAAAACCAGGCTGGCCACCAGGCTCAACCATACGATGGTGCGACTCTCGGCGCTGGCAATCCGCACGGCGGTACCGGACGCCTCCAGGTGTCGCTCGCTACGGCGCGGCACCCAAGGCAGCGGCAGGATACCCATCACCACCATGGCAGTGGCGATGGTGATCAGCATGCCATCAAAGCCCCACACCGGCGCCACCGCCACGGGTAACACGATGAGCAGGAAGGCGCCCGGCACGGTCTCGATACCTAGCTTGAAACCAAACGCTCGTTCAGGCTGCGAACTGTCACCGAAGATCGTCATCGCCAGGGCGTACAAGGCCCCGGTACCGGCGCCCGCCAGGGCCATGATCGCCAGCAGCGCTTCATAGGAAGGATCGCGCAGCACAAACACGAGCGCGCCCACCACCAGCGCCGACGACAGTGCCGATATGACTCGCCAGCTGAGCCGGTGAATCCACAGCAGGGACGCCAGCCCGAATGCGCCAAACCCCAGGTTCATGGCCATGGCCAGGTTGCCCAGTTGGTGCTCGCCGAGCCCGAAACGCTCGGAAAACGCGCCAAACAGCACAGGTAGCACGTTCAATAACAAGGCACCTGCACCCGAAACCAAGCCTGCACACACATAGACGGAGGTTGTATCGATCGGATTTATTTTTGTAGTTTTCATTCGAATATCCTGTTTTTTTAACTGCGGCTCACGTTTGCTTAACGACGGCCGTCACGGCAACCGCCCGGGCAGGCGTGCGAAGGGTCACGCAATAAGCGACAAACGAGCCCAGCCCGCAACACCCCACCACCCAACACATCGGCCAGGCGCTGCCATCAGCCAAATGGCTGACCCACAGGCTGGCCAACGCCCCTGTGGCGAATTGCACCGAAACCCCCAGCGCCATGCTCGCACCGGCCTGGCGCGGAAACAGCATCATCAGGCTGGCCATGCAATTGGCGCCGATCAAACCGGTCACGCCCATGTACAGCACCATGCAACACACGATGCTCGCCAGCCCGCCCCATTCGGTATACCCGACCAGCATCAGCGCCAACCCTGCTCCGCTCACCAGCACCGCCCCCACGCCGAGCATGCGTTGCGGCCCAAAACGGCCCACCCAACGCGCGTTGATAAAGGTCACCAGGATGATGCCGAGGATGTTCAGGGCGAACAATGCGCTGAACACCCGTGGCGAGACGCCGAAATACACCAAGTACACAAAAGGCGAAGCAGTGATGAAGGCGAACATGCCGCCAAACCCCAGGGACATGCACAGGATCAGCGCCATCGCCCTGGGTTGCCGGGCGATGGTCAGGTAGGCCGCGAAGGCCGCCCCAACGGACGCCCCGCGATCCTGCGCCGGCAGGCTTTCCTTCAGGGTTAGGGCCACCAACAAGAGGCACAGGCTGGACAGAATGAACAAAGTGGCAAAGATCGTGCGCCAACCCTGGATCAACACCAGCCAGGTACCGATCATCGGCGCGACCAGTGTCGCCATCATCGTCAGCACGTGCATCCACGACAGCACTTTGGCGGCCTCCGCCAGGCCTACCCTGTCCCGGGCGACGGCGCGCGCCAGCACCAGCGCACCCGCTCCACCCAGCGCCTGGAAGAAGCGCCAGGCAATCAGTTGCTCGACGCTACCTGCAAACAGGCAACCCAAGGTCGCTGTCGCGTACAGCACCAGGCTGCCGAGCAGCAACGGGCGCCGGCCATAGCGGTCGGACAGCGGCCCGTAGCACAACATGCCCAGGCACAGCCCGACGAGAAACGCGCTGATGGTGTGTTGCACCTGCGCGGTACTTGTCGTCAAGTCCTCGGCGATTTGCGGGAAGCTGGGCAGGTAAGTATCAATCGAAAATGGCCCGAAGGCCGTCAGGGATGAGAGCAGTACAATCAAGCGCGCCCGCGGTTTCATCGGCCGGGGATCGCGAGGCTGTCAAGAAACGCGGTGACCAGCCGGTTGAACGCCTCGCCCTGGTCGTCATGCACATAGTGGCTGGCGTCCGCGACTTCGGCTGTGCGCACGTGCGCATTGCTATCGCGCATGGCTTGCAGCGTCGCCGCCGGCAGAAAGTCCGAGCGCATACCGCGAATGAACAACGTCGGACAATCCAGGGCGCGTACCGCCGGCCACAGATCGGTAGGCTCAATACTCAGGCGTGCCTCGGCGATGCCTTGTTGATCGTGGCGCCAGGTGATCGCACCCGCGCTGTCCTTCATCGAGTGCGCCAGCCGCGACGCCAGGCCCTGCGCCGACAAGCCAGGACGCGACGCCTGCCAGAACGCACGGGCGGCGTCCCAGTTTTCGAAACGCAACGGGGTCTGGTTCATCTCGCGACGAATGCGCGCCGCACCGTCGCCCTGGCTGGAGGAACCTGGCCCGATGTCTTCGATGATCAGGCCAATCAAGCGCCCCGGCTGTTGACGTGCGTATTCCAATGCGTTGGCGCCCCCCAGCGAGTGGCCCAGCAATACGAACCGCTGCAAGCCGACATAGGCGACAAAGTCCTGCAGGTCTTCCACATAGGACTGCGTGTGATAACTGGCGGCCGGTGCCCAGTCACTCAGCCCGCGTCCGCGCTGGTCCAGGGCATAGATGCAATAGCCATCGCCCAGCGCTTCTACCAGCGACTCCCAGGTCTGGGCATAAGCACGCAAACCATGCAGCAGTACCAAGGGCACGCCGCCCGGCTTGCCCCAGCGTAGAAAATGCAGACGCAAGCCTGCGCGATTGGTGAAAAAAATGCTGTCTGGGGACATTGCCTGGCTCCGCCACTCAGTAAAGGAGAAACACCGTTTTTCTGGGACTGTCGCGGTGCATGCGACCTAGAAACGATCAAACCGATAAGGGCTCGGGTCGATGATCGGGGTATGCCCGCTGACCATATCGGCGGCCAAGTGGCCGGCCGCCGGCGAGGTACCGAAGCCATGCCCGGAGAAACCGGTGGCCACGGTCAGGCCGGGGATTTGCGCGACCGGCCCGATCACCGGGTTCGAATCCGGCGTCACATCGATCGTGCCCGCCCAGGCCTGGGCAATCCTGGCTTGTTCGAACACCGGCCAGGCCGCCTTGAGGTTGTTCATCGCGTCGTTATTGAGCCGCGGGTTGGCCGCCGGGTCCTGTACGCGCACGCGTTCGAAGGGGCTGACACTGTCGGCCGACCAACGTCGCGAAAGCGCCAGGTCATTGAAGAAATACTTGCCCAGTGACACGTTCAATACGCTGCGCTGCGCGCGAAATTGCGGCATATATTGCTTGGCCAGCAACAGGTGATCGAGGGTCAGGAAAGCATCCAGTTTGCCGCGCTGGGTAATGATGAAGCCGCCATCCTTGTGCTTGCGAAACGAAAAGTCCGGCGCGCCCACGGCAATCTCGGTGGGGCCCTGCATCGGATGGGTGCGCAACACCGAACAGGTCAAGGCCAGGGTCGGCAACGACACCCCGAGGTTGCCCAGGAATCGCCGCGACCACATGCCGCCAGCCAGTAACACCTGGTCGCAGCGGATCTCGCCTTTTTCAGTGACCACGCCGCTGACCTTGCCGGCGGACATCTGCAGCGTGCGCACCGCACACTGCTCGATGATCACCACGCCCAGGGCCATGGCGGCCTTGGCGATCGCGCTGCTGGCCAGGGTCGGTTCGGCGCGCGCGTCGGATGGTGTGTAGATGCCGCCGGCCCATTCACCCGCGCCGCCCGGCACTTTCTGTGCGATTTCGCGGTTGCTCAGCAACCGCGAATCCAGTGACAGGTGCTCGACCGATTTGAGCCAACTTTCATGCATCGCCATTTGCGCCTCGTTGCGGGCGACGAACATGATGCCTTCCTGGCGATAACCCACATCCACACCGACGCGCTCGGGCATTTGCGCCCATAAGCGGTCAGCGGCCAGGGCCAGCGGAATATCGTGAGCGTGGCGACTGGTCTTGCGTACCCAGCCCAGGTTGCGTGAAGACTGCTCGCCGGCGATACGGCCTTTTTCCAGGACCACCACCGGGATATTGCGTTCGGCCAGTGTCAGTGCGGCAGTCAAGCCGATGATGCCGCCGCCGATGATGACGACAGCGGTCGTGGAGGGAAATTCGGTGGACGTATTCACGGGCGCAATAGTCGGGGCCATGATCAAGACTCGCAAAACTATAGAGGTCGACCGCGCGAGGGCGCGGCCGCAGGACGGGTTATTGCGACAGGCGAATCACTTCGACCTGGGCCTTGGAGGCGTTGCGATACGCCGTCACTTCCAGCTCCACCTTGTAAACCGTCGAACCCAACGGCGGGCAGGTGACGGTACTGGCCGGGTCGACACCACGGAATTTTTCGCCGATCAGGCCCATCACTGCCGGCACGTCCTTGGGGTCCTGGATAAATACCCGCGAGCACACCACATCGGCCAGGCTTGCATCGACGGCGGCCAGCGCGGTTTCGATGTTGGCGAACACCTGGTGCGTCTGCTCGAGGATGTCCTCCGGGATCAGTTTGGTCTGCGGGTTGCGCCCGGCGGTATTGGACACATAGATCCAGTTGTCCACCACTACCAGGCGCGAATAGCTGGCCTGGTCTTCAAAGGGTGAGCCGGTCTTGAGCTTGATGATTTTGGTCATGTCGTAAGTCTCGTCAGTGGGTTAAAGGATGGCTTAGCGCAGGACGGGGGTTTCCCACAGGTTGAGCTTCACGCCGATGCCTTTTTCCACGGCATTGCGATACACCACGGTGCCCCAGGCCACGTCTTCCACAGGCATGCCGCCCACCGACATGATGATGATCTCTTCATCGTTGCGACGGCCCTGGGCATCACCGGCGACGATCTTGCCGATGTCTTCGAGTTCTTCGGGCTGCATCGTGCCTTCGGCGATCATGTCCATGAACCGCACGCCGATCACCGGCACGCAGTGGTGCGCAGGCTTGGGCAATTCTTCGAACCAGGCTTCGTAGAGGCCGGTGTTGTCCAGCACCTTGCGCACGTCGGCGCGTTCCATCCCCTCGTCCAACGAGCAGGATGCCGGCATGGCCATGAAGCAACCTGGCTTGACCCACTCGCGCTTCACAATTGGGTAGTTTGAGGGGTCGCCTGTCTCACCGGAGCTACAATAAGTAACAAGGTCGGAATCACGGACCACCTCTTCGAGGCTGTCGACCACGGTGATCGTGGTCACCTGTGGGTAGGTGTCCTTCACCCAGCCAATAAAATCATTCAGGCTTTTCTCGCCACGTCCCTTGATCTTCAAGGTATCGATCTGCGGGCAAACGGCGATGAATGCGGCGAGCGTGGTCTTGCCCATCACGCCGGGGCCGAGCAGGCCGACCACCTTCGAGTCCTTGCGTGCCAAGTGGCGCGCGCCCACGCCGGGAATCGCGCCGGTGCGGTAGGCCGACAGCAGGTTGGCAGACATATGCGCCAACGGTGCGCCGGTGTCGGGGTCGTTGAGGGTGAACATCAGGATCGAACGTGGCAGGCCTTTTTCGCGGTTGGCGATATTGGAGCCGTACCATTTGACGCCTGCGGTGCAGAAGCTGCCGCCCAGGTAGGCCGGCATCGCCATCATGCGGCGGTCAGCGGTGGGCTTGGGCATGTTCGGGAAAGGCGAATCCTTCGGAAACACCACCATCGCGCCGTGAGAATCGTTGTTTGGCCCAGCCATGCGGTAGTCGCCGCTATAGAGCAGGCCGAACATCTCTTCCATGGTATTCACACAGGCAAGCATGTCGGTTACGCCCGCGCGAATCATGTCCTGCTCGGACAGATAGATGAAGTCAATTTTTGTGGTAGTGGACATTATTATTCTCGACTGAAGATGAAGTCGCTGCGGTAGGCGCTGCTCCCACGCTATCGAGGTCGAGTATCAGTGAGTGTTTCATGGCGGTATTGTAAATTTCGGACATCAAGGTTCGTCCCCGCCCGCAGAGTTGGCGCGATAAATGCGTGAATATTCCCGCATATACCACGCCAAGGTCCGGCCATGCCCAACCTGTGTTCACCATCGCTGCGGCAAACCGCTTACGAACAACCCTGGTTCGTACTCAACTCTTCACGGTATTCGGTAATGCCTTCCGAGCACCCGGCGATTTCGCATTTCTACGCCTTCGATGTCGCTCACTCAACTGATCTGCTGGCGGTGCCGGACGGCTGCGTGGATATCGTTTTCGACTGTGACGCCACGCGCCCAAGTGTGAGGATTTGTGGTACCCCGCTGGAGGCGCAGCAGGTCGAACTGCTGCAGGGTCACCATTACTTCGGCGTGCGCTTTGCGCCGGGGGTTATCCCAGGTTTCATCAACGTCGTGGCCGAGGACCTGACCGAACAGGAATGGGATTTGCTGGAAGTATCGACGTTTGCCCAGCGCATTTTCGAAAGCATCGTCCAGGCCCCACAGTTGCAGGAGCAGATAAAGCTGTTCAGCGATTACCTGGCCCCGCGCCTCATCGGCCGAAGCTCGAAACTCACGACCATGGTCATCCAACAGGCGCTTGCACATCGCGGTGACCTGCGTATCCAGCAACTGGAAGAACTCAGCGGGTACACCAGCCGCACGATTCATCGCCAGTTCAGCCAGGACACCGGCCTGTCGCCCAAAACGTTCTGCCGGATCATTCGCTGCCAGGCGGCGCTGGAAACCCTGAACACCCGGCACGATGTGTCGTTTTCAGACCTGGCCCTGGACCTGGGCTTTTCCGATCAGTCGCATTTCCTGCGCGACTTCAAAAAGCTGGTCAGTACGACGCCCTGCGATTACCAGCGCCGAATGCTGCAGAGCGCCTACGCCGAGCGCATCCGCTTCGCCTGAGTGCCCTCCCCCCCGTTCCGCGAAAAATTAATTCCCCTCTCCATCACTTCTCCATAAAACCTTCGCCGAACGTGCATGCTTGCGGTGCATTATTCAATCCGTTGCTGAAAAACCGTGCACCCACCGAGCAGACCATGACGCTCTACACGTTTAAATTGAGAAAGTTGCAACGTTTCTGGATTCCCCTGCAGAAGTACGCGCCGCCGTGTGTATTGGCGTTGTGGCTGATCGGCGTGGGTGTTTCTTTAGTGACGCTGTCGTATTACCACTGGCTGGTCATCGCACCCGCTATTTGTATGTTGATCACCGTGGAAATCATTATCGAAGAAGTACAGATCGATCTTTTATTGATGACCGATGAAGCGCGATATTTGCTCGATGTCACCCGTGGCATCTATCAGCGCACTACGCGCGCCGCAGGTGCCCCATGCAGCCCGTAACGCCGCCGATTCTGCTCGAAGAGAGTAAAAGACTGGGGCAGCAATCCGCCAGCCAGACCCTCAAGGCGATCGCCAAAGCCTATCCCGGCAAACTGTTCGGCACCTTGTCGCTGGTTGCGTTGGAGAATGCTTTGCTGCTGGCCTACCCGTTGTTCGCCGGGTTTGCCGTCGACTCGATCATCCGTGGCGATGCCGGCAGTGCCGTGTGGTACGCCGCCGTAGTCCTCGGTTTCTGGGTGGTCGGCGCGGCTCGCCGGGCCGTAGATACGCGCACGTTCACTCGCATCTATGCCGACCTCGCGGTGCCAGTAATTCTCAACCAGCGCCTGCAACGCCACAGCACCTCCAGGGCGGCGGCGCGAGTGGTACTGGCGCGGGATTTCGTCGATTTTTTCGAAAAGCATGTGCCCACCATAGCCACCGCGCTGGTGTCGGTTGTCGGCGCAGCGGGCATGCTGTTGGTGATCGAGCCCTGGGTCGGCCTGGCCTGCCTGCTCGCACTGCTGCTGTGCGTTACCCTCATGCCGGGCTTCGCACGGCGCAACCAGCGCTTGCATGAACGCTTGAACAATCGCCTGGAAAAGGAAATCGGCCTGGTGGAAAAAGTCGGCGCCAACACCCTGCGCCGTCACTACCACGTGCTGTCGCGATTGCGAATCGGGTTGTCCGACCGCGAGGCCGTCGCCTTCCTGTCCATCGGCTTGCTGGCAGCGTTGCTGTTCGTGGTTGCCATCAGCCAATTGACCTTGGCGCCGGAGGTAAAGGCCGGGCATATCTATGCGGTGATGACCTACTTGTGGACCTTCGTCAGTTGCCTGGATGAAGCGCCGTCGACGATCGACCAACTGGCGCGGCTCAAGGATATCGGCAAGCGCGTGAACCCGGGGCTGGCGTAAGGCCGTGACCGGTGGGCGATGCACTTTGCGCCGATGTCTGTTTCCTTGCGTCATCCTGGCAACGTTGAAGATCCACCCGCATTGGCACGCGCTTTGTCGTGTCAGTATGACGCTCGGCGTGTTTCGGACGGCGATTCACCGAACAGCTCACGGTAATGCGTGGCGAAATGGCTCAGGTGAAAAAAACCCATGGCCACGGCGATCTCACCGATGTTTTTCTCGCTCGCAGGGGTTGCGATCAACTGTCGCCTGACGGCGTTGAGGCGCAAATTGCGCAGGTATTCGACCGGTCGCATATCGGTGACGGCCTGGAAACTATTTTGCAGGGTCCTGCGACTGACGTGCAGCTGTTCACACAGATCAAGAATGCTCAACGGCGTATCGCCGCTGGCAATGATCAATTCCTGGCTGCGCCTGACCAGGTAGGCACTGACGGCGAAATTGCCACGCCGGCAGCGCACCTCGTCGCTGGCATGGCTGAACAGATCGAGGAACGCGCCAAGCAATTCGTCTTCCAGCATCTTTTCCGAGGCCGGGCTTATAGCGCCTGCATGTTCCAAAAAGTGACGAAACAGCGGGTGGATGCGCTGGCGAATGCGCAACAGTAACGTTTCATCCACGCTGAGCGCAGACACGCTGGTCAGGCGTTTGAGCTGATCGTTGGATAGTTCGAAGGCGGCCAGTTTGGCAAAGCGCACGGCATCGACATTGAGTGCGAAAAAGTGCGTGCCTTGCGGCGCATGCAACACGAACTCTTCGCCGTCACGCAACAGCACCACGCTTTGCGCGCTCACCTGCTGGCCTTGAACCACCGGCGGGCTGCCCAGTGACATGGCCGCACACAAGCGCCCCTTGGGCGAGCGGCCATGCTGCACCACGCGCTTGTCCAGCACCTCCTGGAAGATCTGGAAACGATCGCCGGACAACTGCCACAGTTCGCTGGTCAGGCAACCACGCCCGAGTTGGTCATACACCTGCTGCCAGCCCTGGATCGAGCCGGCGTGCTGTTGAGAGTCATTGAAGGTACGGACTTCGGCGAGCATATGCGTCATTCCTCGGCGGCCAGATTGTTGTTTTTGGCCTGAAGGCGGGCTCAGTCATCCATAACAGTCGCTGGCGATTGCGCAGGCACGAGGCCTGGGTGGAAATCCAAAGCCAGTTCCGTGCCAAGCATGCGCAAACGATAAGCGCCCAGTCGTATATCCAGCGGTGCCAGCAATGCACCGGACAACACGACCTGCCCGGCGTCCACGGGATAACCGTCCGCCAACAGACGCCGCACCAGCCAGCACAGGTTGAACAGAGGGTTGTCTTCGCGCGCCTGGGTATCACCGCTGCCGAGCAATGCGCCGTCATGCTCCAGGCGATACTCCACGCACGCATGCCGCACCGCATCGAACGACACGCGCGGCCCGACACAGTAAAGCCCTGCGGCGGCGTTATCAGCCAGGAACGCACCCAGCCCGAAAGCCCAGCCCAGCCAGCGGCAGTCGGCGATTTCGAAGGCCGGGGCCACCTCGGCAATTGCCGCCAGAATCTCCTCGTCAGAGTAATCGCCTGGCGCCAGGGGCCGGCCGAACACCAGCGCCAGTTCAACCTCAAGCTTGGGCTGGATCAGCCGCTCGAACGACACCGCGCTGCCCGGCTCGACCGCCATGGCCGACGTGAGCGCGCCATACACCGGTTCGTCGAGGCCAAAACGCGCCTGCGCCGCCCGGCCGGCAAAGGCCACCTTCCAACCACTCAGGCGCTCGCCACCTGCCAGGCGCTGGGCCAAGCCCTGGCGCAACAGGGAGTAACCTTGCTGCTTGTCCAGTGTCTCGGGCGGCAACGGTGCGATGGCCCGGGCGCTATGCCCGGCCTCGTGCAGTTGGTCGAGCAACTCATCAACGCCACTCATGACAGTTGCTCCGCCAGCTTGCGCAACACGCCCTCAAGCCGCTCAGGCGTGGTGATGGCGGCGACGAAGCGGTCCGGGCGCACCACGACGATGCAGTCGCGCACCTTGGAGAACCATTCGCCCAGGCGGTTATCCACGTCCTCCACACTCAAGGCATCATTGGCTTTCAACGGCTGGTTCCGCCCGACGCCGCTGCGCGAACGATTGACCTGGATGAAACGTGTATCCCAGCGCGTCCAATACTCGGCCATCGCCTCACTGAGATGCTCACGCGGGTTCACGCGATACCCCAGCACGGCATAACCATTGCCGAGCACCTCGTCCAGGCGCCGCCGCTGGCCCTGGTCGTCTTCAATGTTCGGCTGGATGAACAACTGCCCGACCAGATCGTCCTCACGCAACTCGGTCCGCTCGTGATAAACCAAGCCCTTGGTGATAGTGGCCTTGGGTTTGAACTTGAATTCCAGCAAGTGCGAGCGCAGGTTATCCACGCTGTTCACCGCCTGGAACAGCCAGTCGCGCACGCCAGCCATCAGCGGGTTAGTCAAGCCGAGTACCGCCCCCATGTTGTCGGCCAGAGCCACCAGTTCAGTCGCGTGACCACGCCGCTCCTGGTCGTAGGTAGCGAGGATCGACGGCGCCGCGCGGCCCTGGATGATCGCTGCCAGTTTCCAGGCCACATTGGCCACGTCGCGCAGGCCCGAGTTGAGACCCTGCCCGGCCCACGGCGGGGAGATATGCGCGGCGTCGCCCACCAGTGCCACACGCCCTTCGACAAAGCGCGCCGCGACCCGCGAGTGGTGGGTATAGGCACGAATACGGATGATGTTGAGGTTGTTCACGGCATCGCCGATATGCCCGTGGATCAGTTTGCGAATCGTCGCCTCTTCGCACATTTTCGCTTCGTCCTCGCCCTCCATCAGCATGAATTCCCAGCGTCGCTGCTGGTAAGGCAGGTAGATGCACACGAAGGGCCGCTGCGGGTCGGCATGCAGCGCTGTGTAGGGCGCATCAAGTGTGTCGTTGGCGGTGTCGACCACCACCCATTTGCGCGGATGGGTCAGCCCAAGCAGTTCGATGCCGAGCTTTTTGCGCACGGTGGAGCGTCCGCCGTCGGCACCGATCACATAGTCGGCCTGAAGCTGGTAGATCTCGCCTTCGGCATCGCGCACCTGCAGGGTCACACCCTCGGCATCCTGCTCGAGTTCCAGCAATTGGTGGCCCTGACGCAGCTCAACGCTGGCATGCTGGCCGAGGTGTTCACGCAGGGTACCTTCGAGCAACTGCTGCATGAAGATATTGCGCATCGGCCAGCCGTACTGCGCGGCACTCGGCTTGACCTCGGCGAAACACACACCGCGTGCGTTGTAATAGCGCAGCGGCACGTCACAGATCATGTCGCGCACCGCCAGCTCGGCGATGCCGATGCCCTGCAGCACACGCAACGCCTCATCGTCCATGCCCACTGCACGAGGATAAGGCAGGATGCCGTCGGCCAGCTCAAGGACGACGCAGTCGACACCGTACATGCCCATATAGTGCGCGGCCGTAATGCCGTTGGGGCCACCGCCCACGATGACAACCTGGGTCTTCTCCTGCTTCATCGCTATTCACCGCTTTTCTTGTTGTGGTTTGGGTCCAGCACCGCTTGATCCTGTGCGCTTATCAGTGCAGACCGTCAAGGCCCTTTACGTCTTCGGCTTTGAGCCCGCCCAACCGCGCATGCAGGCGTCCGCGCGTGGCGAAGGCCCAGATCACGACGATTTCATCCGGCGAAGGGCCGTCGCCGAAGGTCACCGAGAAACTGTCGTAGTGCGAGCGCACGTACAGGGCGTCCTTGTGCGCCAGCGGCACGTCGATGGTCGAACCTGGGCCACCCCGCTTGCCGGTGGAAGGCACCCACGACTTGCCACCGCCCAGGGCGACGCGGATCGGATCGGCGGCCGGGTTGGTCAGGAACGCATTGCCGTGCTCGTATTCGCCTGCGCTGCCCACCAGGATGGCCTTGCCGTAACTTTCAATCTGACGCGAACCGGCCAGGGCCTGGATGCGCCGGCCGAACTCTTCACCCAGCAGCGGCGACGGCTCGATCAATTGCGAAAGGTCTTCACTGTAACGGCCGGCATACGGGTTGGCGATCACTGCAGCGACGGCGTATTTGAACACCGGCTCGCCATCGGCCAACTGGCCGGTTTCATTGGCCAGGGTCTCTTCAACGAAGCTGTACCATTTGCGGATGTGATAGCTGGCGAAATTTGCGGTTTTCATCGGGGCTGCCTCTGTTCAAAGGGGGTCGAGTGGGTCAAGCGTGATGTTGCGACTCGGCGCACCGGCGGCCTTGAAACGGGCCTTGCCGCACGCGTCGTCGTGCTCGGTTTCGAGAAAAAACTCCATGCGATTGCAATCGGGATCGTTGAAATACAGGCCATTGCCGATTTCATGATCGGTAATTTTCACCACCTCCACTCCCTTCTTCAGCAACATGCCGTAGAGCTGGCGCAAGGTGGTCATGTCACCGGCGATTTCCAATCCGTAGTGCTGCAGCCCCAGCCCGCCCTGGTGGGCGCCGGGTTCTGCGCGAATCAACGCGATGTCGTGATGCTTGGTGCCAAACGCCATCATCACCCAGCTCTCGCCACGGGCACTTTCGTGCATGCCCAGAATGTCGGCATACCAGCGCGCCGACACATCAGGATCACTCACCCAGAGCGATAAGTGAGTTCGAAGGATTTCGACTTTCATCACTGTTTACCTCAGTTTTTCTTGACGATGGATTGATGCCCGGCCTTGATTTGCGCCACGGCAGGCGTCCATAGCACGTCTGCGATCTCGCTGAATTCGCGCCAGTGCTTCTGCCAGCCATCACCGCCGTTGTCGGACGTAAACAAGTGCCCATACTTGGTGCCCGCCACGATCTGTCGGGGGTTGGCCGGGTTGAAGGCAATCGCCCAGACGCAGGAATTGGGCTGCTGTGGCAGCGGCAGCACGTTCCAGCTGAGGGCGGCATCATGGGAGACGAGGATCTTGCTGGTGGTGCCCGGCGTACCATCGGAAATGCTCAGGTACAGCTCGTCTTGCGTGCCCAGCGGCGCATTCATGGCGCGCAAGTAGTACAGGCCGAAGGCTTCGCGACCGATAATGCCGGTCCAGGTCAGACCCTCGTCCAGGCTGCGGTAGACCGCATTCACGCAGACCACCACGATGACTTTCTTGCCGTGATTGGGCAGTACCACAATGTTGTGGATGTCCGAGTTGTAGTCCCACAGCAGTCGGTCATCGACGCGGGTCCAACTGTCGCCGCCATCGCGCGAATGGAACAGGCCACCCTCTTCCAGGCCAAACCACAGCTGATTGCGGTCGGTGGGGTCATAGGCGAAGGCCAGCAGGCGCGGACGACTGACACCATCGCAGAACTCGGGGATATCCACCGAGGCGCGATCCCAGCTCAGGCCGCCGTCCAGGGTGCGCCACAACACGGCACGCGAAGGCGCGCCGGTGCCGACGAAAATCCGTTGTGCATCCTGCGGGTCAACCGCAACTTTCCACACGGTCTGCCCGTTGAAAGGCGAATCGATGCGTTGCCAATGCCCGCCGGTATCGTGGCTCACACACAAGCCCACATCGGTTCCGGCATAGATCCGCTCGGGCGTATCGGGGTGCAGACTCAAGGATCGGGTGATCGCATCGAACTCCAGGTCCTGCCCCAGGCCCAGGCGATGCCAGGTCTTGCCATCGTCGGCGCTGCGGATCACCGCTTGCCCGACGGTGGCGACCAGAAGGGTTCCATTACTCATCTGTGATACTCCTCAGATATAGATGCCACGGGTCAAACCGCCGTCGATGCCGATGGATTCGCCGGTCACCGCCGCCGCTTTTGGCGACGCGAGGAAGCCAATCAGCCAGCCCATTTCAATCGGTGCGAGGGTGCGGCGAATCGGTGTGGCGTCGATGTAGGCCTGCTCGACCTGTTCCGACGTCTTGCCTTGCTTGACCGCTTCACGCTCGTACAACTCCTGGATATGTGGGGTGTCTACGACACCTGGATGAATCAGGTTGACCGTGATGCCCGACGGGCCGAGCTGGTCGGACAAGGTCTTGGTCATGTGCGCGATGGCCAGGTTGCGCATGCCCGAAAGCACTTTGCTGCTGCGCCCGGTGAGGCCGCCGATGTTGATGATGCGCCCGAAGCCGCCCGCCTTCATGTGCGGGGTCACGGCCTTGGCGCACCGGAAGTAGCCGATCACCTTGGTGTTGAGGTCCGACAGCAGTTCATCGTCGCCGGCATGTTCGATGTCATTGCGCACCACACCCGACGGTGCTGCGGCACCATTGACCAGGATGTCGATACGGCCGAAATGCTTGTGCGCCGCCTCGACCATCTCCGACACGGCCTTCATGTCATTGGTGTCACAGAACAGCGGCAGTACTTCATTGCCGGTCTGTGCAGTGATCTCTTCGGCCGCCAGTTGCAGGAACGCCATGCGCCGCGCGCAAATCACCACCTTGCAGCCTTCCTCGGAGAGAAAACGCGCGACTTCCTTGCCGATGCCCATACCGCCACCGGTGACAATGGCCACGCGGCCTTTCAATTCCAGATCCATAGCAATTACCTCGTGTGATTATTCAGTTCAGGCCAGATCGACAAACACGCTTTTGGTCTCGGTGTAGGCATCGATCACGTTTTTACCCATCTCCCGGCCCCAGCCGGATTGTTTGTAGCCACCGAACGGTGAAGAGGGATCGACCACGTTCCAGCAGTTGATCCAGACCGAGCCAGCCTTGAGCTGTGCAGCCACGCGGTGCGCCGAGCGCAAGTCGCGGGTCCACAGGCCAGCGGCGAGGCCATACGGCGAATCGTTGGCGCGCAGCACCAGGTCGTCGATTTCGGTCCAGCTCATGACGGTCAGTACCGGGCCGAAGATTTCTTCACGGGCCACACAGGCGCGCTCGGCACGGTCGAGAAAGACGCTGGGCTCAATGAAGTGACCGCACTCCAAGTGACCGGGGCGGCCGCCGCCACAGATCAGTTCGGCGCCCTCCTCCCGGCCCCGCTGCAGGTAACCCTTGACGGTGTTCAACTGCCGCGCGGACACCAACGGTCCCATGCTGTTGGCCGGGTCCAGGCCATTGCCCAGGACATAGGCGGCGGCGTGGCGCTGCAGTTCTTCGAGCACCTGGTCGAGCACACTGGCGTGGACGTACAGGCGTGAGCCCGCCGTGCATACCTGGCCCTGGTTGTAGAAAACCCCATCGGCGGCCCCCTTGGCGGCGCGCGCAATGTCGGCGTCGGGCAGGATGATGTTCGGCGACTTGCCGCCCAGCTCCAGCGAGACCTTTTTCATGTTGACGGTGGCCGCCTGGGCGATCAGCCGCCCGACCTGGGTCGAGCCGGTAAAGGCGATCTTGTCTACGTCGGGGTGCTGTGCCAGCGGTGCACCAGTGTCGGCGCCAAGACCCGTGATCAGGTTGACGACGCCGGCGGGAAAGCCTGCCGCCTCGATCAGTTGCACCAGGCGGATCGCGATCAGCGGCGTCTGCTCGGCGGGCTTGAGCACCGCCACGCAACCGGTGGCCAACGCGGGGCCGAGCTTCCAAACGCACATGGTCAACGGGAAGTTCCACGGCACGATCAGCGCGCAGACCCCCACCGGTTCGCGCAACGTGTAGTTGAGCATCGGCGCGCCGCTGGCCGGTGATACGGGCAGCGTGCTGCCTTCGATCTTGGTGGGCCAGCCGGCAAAGTAGCGAATGATATTCGCCGCGCTGGCCGCTTCACCGCGCGCGTTGGCGATAGGTTTGCCGTTCTCCAGGGTGATCAGTTGCGCCAGTTCCTCACGGTGCTGGTCCAACAGATCGGCCAGGCGAAACAGCAACAGGCCGCGCTGCGCCGCTGACTGCAAGGCCCAGGTGCCGGTGAAGGCTGCGCGCGCGGCCGCAACGACCGCATTCACATCACGCTCATCGCCTTGGGCGACTTCGGCCAGGGTCTGTTCAGTGGCCGGGTTTTCCACGGCAAAGCGGCGACCGCTGGCGGCGTCCTGCCACGTACCGCCGATGAACAGGCGACCGGGCTGCGCCAGGAACGCCTGGACGGCAGGTAATAATTCGGGCTGATACATAGTCGACTCCTTCACAGCGCCATTTCGATCAGGCAAGGACCACGGTCGGCCTTGGCATTGACCAGCGCCCGTTGCAGTTCGGCATTGGTCTGTACCGTGCAGGCCGGTACCCCGTAGCCTTTGGCCAGGGCCTTCCAGTCAATACGCGGGCTGTCGAGCACGGTCAGGCGCAGGGCTTGCGGGTCCATTTCGGTCATGCCGAAACGGCGCAGCTCGTTCTGCAAAATCGCGTAGCGATGGTTGGCGGCAATCAGGATCACCACCGGCAACTGCTCCCGAGCGATGCTCCACAGGGTTTGAATGGTGTACTGGGCACTGCCGTCCGATTGCAGGCAGAACACGCTATTGCCGCGCTCCGCCAAGGCGGCACCGAACCCCACCGGAATCCCCTGGCCAATCGCGCCACCGGTATTGGTCAATACCCGATGCCGCGCGGCGCGGGCGGAGGCGGTAAAGAACGGATAGCCGCAGGTGCCGCCCTCAACCGAGACGATGCTGTCTTCGGGCAGTGACGCGGCCAGCACTTGGCCGATGGATTGTGGCGTCAGCTCGGCATGACCGGGCGGCAGTTCGATACCCTCCGGGGTCGGCACATAGGCCGGTGCGTTCAGGGCATCGGCCAACGCCGTCAGCGCGCCGGAAACATCGTCACCGACTTCCGCCAGCGTCAGCAGGCGTTCACGTTCGGCCAGGCGCGACGGGATGCCTTCGTAGCCGAAGTAGCTGATGGGCTCGGGCACGCCTGCACAAATGACCAGGTCGTACTGCTCCAGAATTTCAATCGCCACCTCCGGGAAATACGGCAGGCGATCCAGGTCCGGCAAGCCACCGCCACGGTAACTCAGGCGCGGAAAGGTCTCGGCAAACAGGCGCACGCCGGGCAGTTGCGCCAGGCGCCCCGCCGCTTCCAGTCCCGCGACTGATAAGCCCTCATCGCCGACGATGAACACCAGCCGCTTGCCGTCACGCAATGCCTGCGCCACGGTTTCGATCCGGTCACTGGCAAACCGGCGAACCGGTGCGCGCAGAGGTGCGAACACACCGTTGTGCGTCACTGCGTGAGCCTGCAGGTCCATGGGCAGAATCAAACTGGCGATTTGGCCTTTGGCCTGCCAAGCCGCACGCACGGCTTCCTGTAAATCCTCACCGATTCCCGACGCGGTGCGCGAGGTGCGCACCCAGCCGGAGACAGCACCGGCCAAGGCCTGGATGTCGCTGGCCAAGGGCGGATCGTAGTTGACATGCCAGGAGGCGTGATCGCCGATGACGTTGACGATCGGCGTATTGGCCCGACGCGCGTTATGCAGGTTGGCGATGCCATTGGCAAAGCCCGGGCCCAAGTGAGTCAGGGTCATTGCCGGCTTGCCGGCGATCCGGCCATAGCCGTCAGCGGCGCCGGTGCAGACCCCTTCGAACAGCGACAACACCGGCTTGAGAGCAGGTGCGCTGGCCATGGCGGCCACCAGAGGAATCTCGGTGGTCCCGGGGTTGGCGAAGCAGTACTCGATACCGCTTGCCGCTGCCGCATTCACTATCAGTTGCGCACCATTCATTGTCAGCCCTCTTGCTTGAGCGTTTTCTTTGTTGAGATTTATCACACAATATATCTCACCAAGCAAGAATTTAATGACGTTAATCTCTTTATTTGAGATTTAAGTGAATTTAAAATCTGAAAAGCTTAGCCTGTCGACCTGCAGGGTCGGGCTTGCTCGCGAATGCGGTTTGTCAGTAACTTCCATCACTGGCCCACCGCTTTCACGCGCAAGACCGCTCCCGCATTGGATCTGCGCTGTTTTCGCCTATAGTGCTTACCCGCATGCCATCCCTTCTCTAGGAACGAAATGAGCAGCCTGAGTAAATTGCTGAATGTCCTGGACCTGTTCGGTCCGGCGACGTTGAAGATCGACCCGGACACCATCGCCGAGCGCATGGGCCTGTCGCGCGCCACCGCGTATCGCTATGTCAAGGAATTGTGCGACGCCGGCCTGCTGACCCGCGTGGACGCCGGCCACTACGGCCTGGGGCCGCGCGTGATCGAGCTGGACTGGATGATGCGCCAGTACGACCCCATCCTTCTGGCGGGGCGCGAGTTGATGCACGAGCTGTCGGCGCAGACCGGCCTGGCGGTGTTCGCCAGCGTCTTCTACGACGGGCGCATCATCAACACCTACATTGCCGAACCCTCCGACACGTATCACTTCTCCTTCGGGCGCGGGCATCCGCTGCCCTTTTTTCGCGGCGCGCAGTCCAAGGTATTGATCGCTTTCCAGAAAGGTCGACGCCTGCAGCGTCTGTTCGAAGAGCATATGGCCAGCGACCCGGAAAGCCCGTACGACTGGGCCAGCTTTGCCAAGGCCACAAAGAAGATTCGCAAGGATGGGTACTGCATGACCCATGATGAACTCAACCTCGGCCTGACCGGCATCGCCGCGCCCATCATCCAGCCGGATATCGACGAGGTGATCGGCAGCCTGTCCGCCGTCGGCAGCACCCAGAGCTTCAAGCTGCTGCGCCAGGAAACCGTGATTGAAATGGTCATGGACACCACCCGCCGGATTGCCGAGAACCTGCGCAATCCGCCGGGCGCCGCCGCATCCTGAGGTTCAGGCGCGGCGGCTGCGGTGGGCTAGAACGGCACGGCGATGGTCAACTGGCTGTAAACGTTGGTGCCGTTGCCGGCGACCTGGTTGCCGCCCGTGGTGGCGTCCTGCTTGGGCTTGTAGAGGCCGATCAGCGGCGTGACGATCAGGTGCGGGTTGACGGCCCACTCGGCGTATACATCCAACTCCCGAGCATTGAGGTTCAGCGCATTGCTTTTGCGCACGGTGTCGAAGTCGAAGTACAGCGCACCCAGGGTCAGGTTTTCCAGAGGCGTGGCCTTGAGGGCCACGTGCTGGATGCTGGTGTTGCTATTGAACGGCCCGGCATAGTTGCCCGCGACTTCGCCCTGCAGCCAGGTGCCATAGCCAGTGCTCAAGCCGGTGAACAGCGAATCCCACTGCTGTGAGTAGCGGGTGTAGCGGTAGCTGACCTTTGGCGCCCAGGCGACATCGGCAAAGGTATAGCCGGCTTCGCCGTACCAGGCTTTTTCGGGGCCGGTGTCCTTGTCCTGCCAGGCATATTCGAACGCCAGGCTGACATTCGGCAGACCTGCGTCGCCTTCGCCGCGCACGCTGTAGACATTCATGCCCTTGCGCTGGCGCTGAAAATCACTGGCCCAGCGTTCGTTCACGTCGATGCCGTGCACCCAGGTCAAGCCCAGTGTGCCCGGCTTGGTGGTGTAATCCAGGGTACCGGCGGCCACTTCGGTTTCAGCCTGGGCGCGGTTATCGGACTTGAGCCACAACAGGCTGCCGTGCAGACCATCCTTGCCGCCCAGCCGCAGGAACGCGGTTTGATCGAAGGCGTGCCGCGCGGCCAGGTAATACGCACCGCCACGGTTCATCGTGCCATTGGCCGGGCCCTTGCCCAGGTTCGGACCGTCGTCGTTGATCAGGAAGCCACTGCCGAGCTTGACCACCTGGCGACCGCCGGAAATGTCCACGCCATCCTTGCCCAGGGCCGGAAACAGGTCGCCGGAGCGCCAACCCAGGTACGCATCTTCGATTTTGGTGGTGCGTTCGCTGCCCAGGGTATTGCCGGCCGGGTCGCCGTCACCCCAGGTCGCGGAACTGACGAGCGCGAAGGCGCCATAGGCGGTGCCATTGCCGGCCAGGGACTGGTCGCCGCTCAAACCATACTTGATGAAACCTTCGCGCCAGGTCGAACCGCCCGGCGTGCCGTCATAGTTCTTGCGGCTGTTGAACATGCCGAACACGGCGGTCATGTCGGCATTCAGATGCCGGCTCTCATCGCTGTACAACTCATAGGCCTGGGCCTGGCTGATGGCGCAAAGCGTCAACGTACAGGCCAACGTACCGCTGAGAAATGACGTGGAGGGATACCGCATGATCGAAGCTCCTTGGGTGCGCCTTTTGAGAGGCTGTCTTAGTTGTTGAGGCGTTATTCGGCTGCGCGCTTGTTGACGAACAGCAACTGCTGGCCGGTAAATTCCAGCAACCCTTCCAGGCCGAACTCGACGCCGAAGCCGGACATCTTGCTGCCGCCGAACGGCGTGTTCGGCTGAATGCGCGCGTGGCAGTTGACCCAGGCCACGCCACTCTCCAGACGGCTGGCCAATGCCTGCGCCTGCTCAACGTCCGGGCCCCAGACCGAACCGCCCAGGCCCATGTCGCCGGCATTGGCGCGGCGCAACACATCCTCGACATCCTGATAAGCGATCAGCGGCAATACCGGCCCGAACTGTTCCTCGTCGACCAGACGCTGGCCATCGGTCACATCCGCCACCAGTGTGGGCGGGTAGAAAAAACCAGGACGATCCAGGCGTGCGCCGCCACACAGCACCCGCGCACCGTGTGCCCGCGCATCGGCAATCAGGGCGTCCACCAGTTGCAGTTGATCAAGGTTCTGCACCGGGCCGAAGTTGACGCCGGGCTCCAGGCCATCACCGACCACCTGGCGCTCGGCAATCCGCGTCAGGGCCTCGGCAAACGCCTGGTACTGGGATTCGTGAATGTACAAGCGCTTGAGTGCGGCGCAGGTCTGGCCCATGTTGAGGAAGGCGGCCTGGAAGATCTCTTCGGCCACCTCCTCCACCGACGTACCCGGCAATACAATCGCCGCGTCGTTGCCGCCCAGTTCCAGGGTAAGGCGCTTGAGGTTGGTGGCGGCCCCGCGCATCACGCTTTGGCCGGTGGCGGTGGAGCCGGTGAACACAATCTTCTGGATCCCCGGGTGCGACGTGATCGCGCTGCCGAAACCCTGCTCGCCGGTCACGCAGTTGATCACACCGTGGGGCACATGGCGCCCGATAATTTCGACCAGGCGCAACGTGCTAAGCGGCGTCAGGCTCGATGGCTTGCTGATCACGCAGTTACCCGCGCGCAGCGCCGGCATGATGTGCCACACGGCGATCATGAAAGGCCAGTTCCACGGCGTGATGGACGCCACCACACCCAAGGGCTTGCGGTGCAGTTCGATGCGCTGGGCCGGGGTTTCTTCCACCAGTTCCACGGCGATCTCCTGCCCGGCGGCGTAGCGGGTCCAGGCGGCGGCGCCCATGACTTCGGAAAACGCCAGCTCAAGCGGTTTTCCTTGTTCCTGCACGATCAGCCGGGCCAGTGCATCAGCGTCCTTTTCGATCGCATCGGCAATCGCATTGAGGTGCTCACAGCGCTGCCCATGGGTACTGTGGCGCCAGGTCTTGAAAGCGGCCTGAGCGGCGGCAACCGCCTCGTCCAACTGGGACAGCGAGCCGGCCGGGCATTGGGCGAATGCGGCGCCGGTGGCGGGATTGATCACGTCAAACTGGCCGTTTTCACCGGCAACCGAAACGCCGTTGATGAGCATCTTGTAATGGTGCATATGCAATTTCCTTTAACGCAGACGAGCCCTGCCGCACAACGGCAGCGAACAATTCACAGGAGAGAGGTTTCGAACCAGGCCTTAGAGCTTGTGACTGCCCAGGGCCAGGAACCGCTGCGGCGACACCTTGCGCAGGCGCGCGGCCAGATACAGGCCGCCCATCAGGGCTGCGGGAATCACCGCGCACAAGCTGTAGGACAAGAGCTGGCTGGCCCCCGTGAGCACATCGAAATGCGCCACCGCCAGTAACAGCACGCTCAGCAATGCCAGGCACGACAGCACCGGCAGAATACGCCCGCGCAGCAGGCCGACCTTGAGTTCGGGGTGCCGATGGAAATACACGCAGATCGCGAACGAGGTCATCGCCATTAGCAGGATCACGCACAGGGTTGCCAGGTTGGAGAACCAGGCGAACAGCTGCAGGATCGGGTCGGCGTCCATCGCGGCGAAGATCAATACCACCACGGCCGCGATCAGGCTCTGCAAGGCAGACCCCATGTGCGGGCTCTGATGCACGCGGTGAGTGGTGCCCAGCACGCTGTGCAGCAGGCCGTCACGGCCGATAGCGTAGAAGTAGCGCGCCGCAGCGTTATGAAACGCCAACAGCCCGGCGTAGATGCTGACCATGAACAGCACGCGGATGACCTGGGTCAGGTGCGGGCCGACGAAGTGATCGGACATGCCGTAGATAAAGGTGGTGGGGTCTTGCATGGCTTGCAGCATCGGCACGATCTTGTCCGCGCCCACACCCACTACCATCGACCACACCGACAGCGCATAGAACCCGCCGATCAGCAACACCGAACTGTAGGTGGCGATCGGGATGGTACGCTGGGGGTCTTTCGCTTCTTCACCGTAGATGGTGGTGGCCTCGAAGCCGATAAAGGCGGCGAAGCAGAACAGCAGGCCGATGGACGGAGTGCCGCTGAACACATGCTGACGGGTGAACGAGTCGAGATTGACGCCGCTGTCACCCCCGTTTTTCAGAATGGCGAAGTCGAGGATCAGGATCGCCAGGTATTCAGCGATCACCACCAACGACAGTACCCGTGCCGAGAGGTCGATCTTGCGATAGCCGAGAAACGCAATGCTGGCCATCGCCATCAGCGAATAGGACCACCAGGGCAATATCACACCCGCCACGCTTTCCATGGTGCCGGCGACCACGCCACCGAACATGCCATACAGGGCGATCTGCAAGATGTTGTAGGCGAACATCGCCAGCACTGCCGCCGAGCCGCCGGCCAGGCCGCCCAGGCCACGAGAGGTAAAGGCGTAGAAACCGCCCGCGTTGGTGACATGGCGGGACATGGTGGTGTAACCCACCGAGAACGCCAACAGCACCAGCAAGGCCAGCAGCAGTAACGCTGGGGTGCCGGCACCGTTGCCTAGCATGATGCCGATCGGGAACCCACCCGCAATCACGCTAAGCGGACTTGCCGCCGAAATCACAAAGAAGATGATGAAGCCGACACCCAGGGCGCCACGCTTGAGCTCTGTAGAGCTGTTGACCGGCATAGTTACACTCATGTTCTTGACCTTATTGTATGAGGCAGTCGCTGTGGGGTGGCCCCGATCCAGCCGCTATCGGTGCCGGGTAGCGCTTTTATTCTTGAGGTTGCACGCTGGATTCGATCCTATGCCCGCCCACGCAACCCTCGCTATCCCAAATCGGTAACATCGCGGTCAGCGCCCCAAAACAGGTCAGGGCCGACTTATTCCCCCGCCGATTTGGGATAACGGCGCGGGTGCGCGCTCGTGCATGCTAGGTTCACCCGTCCTATGCCTGGCTGACCTGAAGCTGCCGGCGTTGGCCATTCAATTATCGAGCCCACACTATGCCCTCCAAGCACCGCTGGCTGATCCTCGCCATTATTTCCAGCGCATTGCTGCTCATCGTCATTGATATGACCGTGCTGTACACCGCCTTGCCCACCCTGACCCGTGAGCTCGGCGCCACGGCCTCGCAAAAGCTCTGGATTATCAATATCTACGCGCTGATCGCCGCCGGCCTGCTACTGGGCATGGGCACGCTCGGTGATCGCCTGGGGCACAAACGGCTGTTCCTCGGCGGGTTGAGTGTGTTTGGCCTGTTCTCGCTCATCGCTGCATTCTCGCCCTTGGCCAATGTATTGATCGGCGCCCGTGGTGGCCTGGCCGTCGGCGCGGCAATGATGATGCCCGCCACCCTGGCCCTGATCCGGCTGACGTTCAGCGACGAGCGCGAACAGGCCATGGCATTTGGTATCTGGGCGTCGGTGGCCTCCGGCGGTGCGGCGCTCGGTCCGGTCGTGGGCGGCTTGCTGCTGGAGCATTTCTGGTGGGGCTCGGTGTTTCTGATCAACGTTCCGATTGTGCTGGCGGCGCTGCTGCTCTCGGCCACTGGCATGCTGGCGTACGTGTTGCTGTGCAACTCATGCTCAGCGTCCCCACCGATAAGGCCGGTATGGCCGCGTCTATCGAGGAGGTTTCCTTCGAGCTGGGCGGTGCCGCCGGGGTGACGCTGGCAGGCAGCCTGTTGTTGGTTGCGGCGCTGCTGGTCAAGTTCAGCCGGCAGACGCCCGTCATAGCGCGATAACGAGAGAATTACCGAACCGGCTTCGCTAACACCCGAGACCGGCCGATATATGACATACCCAATAAGAAGTCAGTGGCCCGGGCCAACTGATGGTCAACAAGCATGCTGTTCACCTGCGAGATACTCCGATGCTCGACGCCCTCTCCATCCGTTTGAAAATCATCCTGCTTTCCGGCCTGTGCCTTCTGGGCGTAATCGGCCTGATCGTCAGCCTTAACCTCTATCAGAGTAACCAGAACAACCGGTTGATCAGTACGTCCAGCAGCAAGATGCTCACCGAGAGCGGCGAGACCCTGCTGCTGGCCAAGGCCGCCGAGCAGACGGGTAACCTGCAGCGGGTCTTCGGCAACAGCCTGCTGCTCATTACCGCCCTGTCCGACCAGGCGGCACATTTGCGTAACATGGCCGCGCAGCGCGGATTGCCGGCCGCGACGTTGCGTGAGGAGCTGAACCAGAGTCTCAAGGCAACCTTCGAGCGCAATCCGCAGATACTCGGGCTGTGGCTGGTTTTCGAGCCGAATGCGCTGGAGGGTCAAGACAGCGCATTCGCCAACGACGCCGCGCGCGCCTCCAACGAAACCGGCCGCTTTGCCAGTGCCTGGAACCGGGGCGCTGGCGAGTCGGTGAACATACTGATTCCCGAAAGCGATTTGCATAAGACCGATCTCAGCATCAGCGGCACCCCCTACAACAGTTGGTACACCTGCCCGCGCGACACACGGCGCACCTGCCTGATGGCGCCCTATGCCGACACCCAGGCCGGGCAGGTACAACTGATGACCACGCTGTCGATACCGTTGATTGCCAATGGCAAAGTGATCGGCGCCCTGGGCGTTGACCTCGCACTCGGCGCCCTGCAAGCGGCCGCAAGCGATGCCCAGCGCATGCTGTTCAACGGTTCGGGAAGCATGCTGATTGTGTCCGACAGCGGCGTGCTCGCAGCCTACAGCAAGGATGCCGGCCAGGTCGCCAAGCCGCTCAGCGTCACATTGGGTGAGCAAAGCAAGGCGATACTCGCGGCATTGACGCAAAAAAAACCGCTGGTGCTGGCCCAGGATGATTTGATCCGCGCCGTCTACCCCGTCGCGCCTATCCCCGACGCGCCGGCCTGGGGAGTGGTCATTGATTTGCCCAAACAGGTACTGCTGGCCGACTCGGCAGCACTTCAGACCTTGCTTGACCAGACCCAAACCCGCGACACGCTGAAGTCATTGCTGGTGGCCATCGGCGCCGGGCTGTTGGGCCTGCTGCTCATTTGGTTCACTGCTTCCGGGGTGACGCGCCCGATCAACAGTGTCGCGCAGATGCTCAAGGCAATTGCCAGTGGCGACGGCGACCTGACTCAACGCCTGCACTACCGCAAGAAAGATGAACTGGGCGAACTGGTGAATTGGTTCAACCGTTTTCTCGACAAACTGCAGCCCACCGTCGCGCAGATCAAGCAGAGCATTACCGATGCGCGCGGTACCGCCGACCAGTCTTCGGAAATTGCGCGGCTGACCAGTGAAGGGATGCAGGTGCAGTTTCGCGAGATCGATCAACTGGCAACCGCGTCCAACGAAATGAGCGCCACCGCCCATGAAGTCGCCCACAGCGCCTCGAGTGCCGCCCAGGCAGCGCGCGGTGCCGACCAGGCGTCCAGGGAGGGCATCACCCTTATCGAGCGCAGCACCCAAGACATCAATGCTTTGGCCCGCGAGGTCAGCAAGGCCGTGACGGAAGTCGAAGCGCTGGCGGTCAACAGCGAGCAGATCGGTTCGGTGCTGGAAGTGATCCGCAGCATTGCCGAGCAAACCAACCTGCTGGCACTCAACGCTGCGATCGAAGCGGCGCGTGCCGGGGAAAGCGGCCGGGGTTTTGCGGTGGTGGCCGATGAAGTCCGCAACCTGGCCAAGCGCACCCAGGACTCCGTCGAGGAAATCCGCATGGTCATCGAACGCATCCAAACCGGCACGCGGGGCGTGGTGACGACCATGCATTCCAGCCAGACGCTCGCCCAGGACAACGCCGGGCAGATCCATCAGGCCGTGCAGGCGCTTGGCAAGATCAGCGACGCGGTAACCGTGATCAGCGACATGAACCTGCAGATTGCAAGTGCGGCGGAGGAGCAAAGTGCGGTGGCCGAAGAGGTCAATCGCAACGTCTCGACCATCCGTGGCGTGACCGAGACCCTGACGGAACAGGCCGCCGAGTCGGCGCAGATCAGCAGTCAGCTCAACGCGCGGGCCAATCAACAGATGAAGCTGATGGATCAGTTCCGCGTGTAACACACGGCGGTATGGCGGCGCGTGATGTCTGGGACGGTAATTCGGAGAACAGCGCATGGTACTCAGCCGCAAAATGGCTGAGGTGGTAGAACCCCCACTGGGCCGCGGCATCGCCAATCGAGAGGTGCGCGGCCCGGGTGGACATCAAGGTGCGGCGTACGCCATTGAGCCGCACACAGCGAAGGTAGTTCAGCGGCGTGGTCTCGGCCACGGCGCGAAAGCTGTTCTGCACCGTGCGCCGGCTGATCTGGAGGCGTTCGCACAGCTCGAACACACTGGGCACGTCGAACAGTCCGGTGGTCGCCATGCGGTGGCATTTCTCGACGATAAAACTGCGCGTGGAACTGCTCGTGCGCTGCTGCTTATCGCAGGCCGGATCGGTCATGAGCTGCATCAACTCGCTGAGCATGGCCTGCTCCAGCGCCTCGTCGTGTTGCCGCTCTTGCGCGCTGTCGTGAGCATCGCTGGCCATCGCCTGGGCGAACACCGCCAGCAAGCGCCGACGGGCATCGGCGAAACGTTGGCTGGAAACCCTGATCACCGGCTGACGCAGCAACAGGCTCACATCCTTGGCCGACGCGGTTTGCGCCAGCGCCTGCTCGAACAATTCACGCTCGAACGTGATGGACAGCAGCTGCATGCCCATCGGCATATGAAACATGAACTCCTCGCCACCGCGCAGAAAGAACAGGCTGCTGTCGTCCACCTCGCGCCCCTGCATTCGCATCGAGCCGGGCACGTTGATCGGCACCGCGAAGCACATCTTGCCCCGCGGCGCGACACCGTGCTGCACGACACGCTGGTTGATCTGCTCAAGGAAAACGTGGCAACCGCCGGTGGTCAACTGCATCAGCGAACTCTCGGTCGAACCGGCGGTTAACTGGCTGTAGTCCTGGTTCCACTGCTGCACGTTGGCCGCATGAACGTGAACATCCTTAAAATGAGCGACGCTGTTATTTCTCATAATGAGCGATACCCTCGGATATTTTTTATTTTAAGGTCGATTTATTTATAGATATTCTCACATAGCGCAATTAATGCAAATCTCGCGAGAGCTTCAGCTCACGCCGCCTCACCTGCGTCGGCGCCCCACATGTGCCGATTCGGGCTACCAGCCTTACCCGCGTCGCGTAGATGATCAGGCCACATCAATCAACATCGCAGAGAATCCGTCATGAGTGAAGCCAAGCTTGCTGCCCTGCATTTCGCCGATGCACCGCACATCACCTCCAGCACGCTCCCCGGCCCCAAAACGTGCGAGGCCCTGGCGCTTTCGGCGCGTACCGAGTCGATGGCACGCGGCGGCGGACGCATGCCGATCGCCATGGACCGTGCCTTCGGCGCAACCTTCAAGGACCCGGACGGCAACACCTACATCGACCTGTCCGCCGGCGTCGGTGTCAGCAGCGTAGGCCGCTGCCACCCCAAAGTGGTGCAGGCGATTCGCGAACAGTCCGAAGTGCTGATGCATGCCCTGGAAATCAACAGCACCCGGCGTACCGAGCTGGCCGCCAAGCTGTCCGAAATCGCGCCCGACGGTTTGCGTGGCGACTGCATCACCTTCTTTACACAAAGCGGCAGTGATGCACTGGAAGCGGCGATCAAGTTTGCCAAGCGCATCACCGGGCGGCACCAGATCATCGCCTTCCACGGCGGTTACCACGGCGTATGGAACGCTTCGGGTTCGCTGACCACCGGCACGGCCTACCGCAAGGGCTTCGGTGCGCAGATGGGCGGAGTGATTCATGCGCCCTACCCTTACGCCTACCGCTTCCCCTTCGACACCACCCACAAAAGCGCCGAGCAGATCGCCGGCGAGTACATCGACTACCTGTTGAACACGCCCTACACCGCCGCCGATGACGTGGCGGCCGTGATCGTGGAACCGGTACAGGGCGAAGGCGGCTACGTGCCCCCATCGCCGCAATTCCTGCAATTGCTGCGCAAAGCCTGCGACCGCAGCGGCACACTGCTGATCGTCGATGAAGTGCAGTCCGGCGCGGGCCGCACCGGCAAAATGTGGGCGGTCGAACACTCCGGCGTGAAGCCCGACATGCTCACCTTCGGCAAAGGCATCGGCAGCGACCTGCCTATGGCCGGCCTGATCATGCGCTCCGACCTGGCGGCGAAGATCCCCGACGGTTCCATGCCCAACACATTCGCCGCCAACTCGTTGTCGGCCGCGGTGGCACTGACCAACATCAGCATCCTCCAGGATCCAGAACTCGACCTGCTCAACCGCGCCCACACGCTGGGGCTCGAGGCACAAGCGCATATTCGCGGTTTCAACAGCCCGTTGGTCGGTGAAGTGCGCGGGCGCGGCTTGATGATAGGCATCGAACTGATCGAAGACCCGCTCACCAAGGCGCCCCTGGCGGGCGAGAAGATCGGCCAACTGATGGGCTACCTGCTCAACCACGGCGTGCTGATGATTCCCTGTGGCCGCTACAGCAACGTGATGCGCGTGATGCCCTCGCTGACGATCTCCCGCGAACTGTTCTTCAAGGCACTGGACATCTTCGGCGACGCCCTGGCGTCCCTCAAGGCGTGAACCTGCCCACTATTCGAGGACCGCAACATGACTGAGCACTTGAATCATTTCATCGAAGGTGCGTCCTGCGAAGCCTTCGACCGTCGTCGTATCGACCTGGTCAGCCCCGTGACCGAGCAGGTGTATGGCAGCTCCGCGCGCGGCACCCGCGAGGACGTGGACCGTGCCGTGGCGGCTGCACGCCGGCAACTCGATGGTGGCGAGTGGAGCCAACTCGACGGCGCCCAGCGTGGCCGACTGTTGTCAAAACTGGCCGACCTGGTTGAGCGCGACAGTGAACGGCTGGCCGATCTGGACGCCAACGCTATCGGACGCTCCCCCATCGAACCGCGCCGAATGGACCTGCCCAACGCGATTGCCAACCTGCGCGCCGCCGCCGGCTGGGCCAACCAACTCGAAGGTCGTACCATTCCCACCGGTGGCTACTTCGGCACCAAAACCCTGTCGTACACGGTGCGCGAACCCGTTGGCGTAGTAGGTGCCATCGTGCCCTGGAACTCGCCGCTGATGATCACGGTGTGGAAGCTCGCCGCGTTGCTGGCGGCAGGCTGTACCGTCGTGATCAAACCATCGGAAGAAACCCCGCAGTCAGCCTTGCACCTGGCACTGCTGGCGCAGGAAGCCGGCTTCCCGGACGGCGTGATCAACGTGGTCACCGGCTACGGCAATGAAGTGGGTCGCGCCCTGTGCGAGCATCCGGATGTCGCCAAGATCAGCTTCACCGGCAGCCCCGAGGCCGGGCGCGAGATCCAGCGCACCGCCGGTGTGTTGTTCAAGCGCGTGGCCTTGGAGCTGGGCGGCAAGAGCCCACAGATTGTGTTTGACGATGCCTCCTTCGACGACGCCCTGCGCGGCTGTACGCTCGGTCTTTTCGCCAACCAGGGCCAGGTGTGTGCAGCCGGTTCGCGGATCCTGGTGCAGCGCAGCCTCGCCGAACGTTTCGGCGCCGCGCTGGCCGAGGCCGCACAGGCGGTGAACGTCGGCGATCCTCGAACGCCCGGCGTACAGATGGGTCCGGTGGCCAAGAAGGCGCAATTCGATCGCGTCAACCGCTACATTCAATTGGGCATCGACCAAGGCGCAACCCTGCTGGCCGGCGGCGTATCGGCCCCTGAGCAGGGCTGGTTCGTGCGGCCGACCATCTTCGCCAACGCCCGCAACGACATGGACATCGCCCGAGACGAGATCTTCGGTCCCGTCGGCACACTCATTACGTTCGACAGCGAAGATGAAGCGATCGCCCTGGCCAACGACAGCAGCTACGGCCTCGCGGCCACGGTCTGGACCAGCGACCTGGTGCGGGCGCACCGTGTCGCGGCGGCGATTAAAGCCGGCGCCGTGGGCATCAACTGCTGGAGCCCCTTGGACGCCAATCTGCCCTGGGGCGGTGTCAAGACCAGCGGCATCGGGCGCGAAGGCGGGTTCAGCGGCGCGCTGGCCTACACCGAGGAGAAAGTCATCACCGTGCTGCTGCCGGGCTGAGCGCACGCGCTGTCCTGACCGAGCCACCCTTCAACGTTGAGGGTGGCCATTGAACCGTGCTTCGCTCCGTGGAGAGCCTGATATGAACCCAATAGATCAACCGACAATCGATCGGTACCCGACCTCCCTGCGCGTGTTGCACTGGGTGCGTGCCGTGCTCGTCCTGGGCTTGCTGTGGGTCGGCTGGCACATGACCGGCATGAACGATGAAGTGGCGAGCAAATTCGAGCTCTATTATCCGTGGCACAAGTCCTTCGGGGTGTTGACGTTCCTGGTGGTCCTGACTCAGCTCGCCGTGCGTTTTCGCACCCCCAAGCTGCCGCAGCCACTGGAAACCCTGGCGGGGTATGAACGGTTCCTGTCCCGCCTGACCCAGCGCGTCATGTATGTACTGCTGGTGATCGTGCCGTTGATGGGCTATTCGATGTCGAGCACCTACACAATGAGCGACGGGGTGTTCTTTTTTGGGGTTAACCTGCCGGAGCTGTTGCCAAAGAATGACGATTGGTTCGCGGTGTTCCAATGGCTGCACAAAGTCCTCGCCTACACGTTGCTGGTCCTGATCGTGCTGCATGTGGCGGGCGCCCTCAAGCACCGCTTCTACGACCGCGACCCGCGCAACGACGTGTTGCGCCGCATGCTCTGACAGGATGAGGCGTTGACGCAAAACGTCAACGCCTGCTCGGACCCGCAACAAACCTCAATGACGAATCACAACGTCGCCCACGCAATGAACTGCATGTACGTGCTGGTGGATGCGTCGCGGCTCTGCCGGCCACCGTTCCCCAGCCATTGCTGCGACTTGTAGAAACCGACCAGCGGCGAGAGCGTGATGTTATCCGCGACGGCCCCATCCACCAACAGATCGACCTCCTGCGCAGCGAAATCCAGCTCATGGCGGCGGGAAAGCTATGCCCGGTCAGTTAAGAGATAGAACGGGCGACTAATAACCTGTAGCGAGCGGGTTTGCCACAGTTACAGTGTTCCTCCTTAACTGACTGGCATTAGCAAGGGCTGCCAATCCAACCGGCCGGTTAGCGCGCGGCATAGGCATTGATCGGCGGTATCCGCTGCCGCCAGGGCTGGGCCCGTTCCAACTGTGCGGCGAGGGCGAACAGGGTATGTTCCTCTCCGAAACGAGCGGCGAAGTGCGCGCCCATCGGCAGCCCGGCCGCGCTCCAGTGCAACGGTACCGACATCGCCGGTTGCCCGCTGGCATTGAACAGCGCGGTGAACGGCGAGTAGCTATGGAAGCGCTCGATCAACTCATCCAGGCTCAGGCGGTCATCCTGCAGGTCCAGCTCGCCGATCAATACGGGTTCACGGGCCAGGGTGGGTGTGAGGATCAGGTCGTAGTCCTGCATGAACACCGCCAGTTGACGGCCCAAGGCATGGATCCACTCCACCGCGCCGGCGTACTGCGCACCGCTGACCTCGCCCTTGCTGCGCAAGATGATCCGAGTACGGGCTTCCAGTTCCTCGGGCTGCACCACGAAGCCGCGCATCTGGCCCAAGACGTCGACATAGTGACGGGTGCTGGCGCCAATGATGGTAAAGACCTGATCGAGAAATTCCGTCAGCACCACCGGCAGGTTCACCGGCTCGACACGGTGACCCAGGGATTCGCACAGCCTGGCCGTCGCGCGCACGGACTCAAGCACCGTGCTGGACGTCGACCACGGCCCGAGTTGCTCCACCAGCGCAATACGCAACGGTCGTGGATCGCGTTGCAGCGCCGAGACATAGGGCTGTGCCTGCAAGGGCGCGGCATACGGCGCGCCCAGGTCGATACCCGCCGTCGCATCCAGCAACGCGGCACTGTCCCGTACCGACAAGGTGATGGCATGGGGCGTGCCCATCCCCGCCCAGCCTTCGCCGATCATCGGCCCCGAAGGCAACAACCCGCGACTCGGCTTGAGGCCGAACACCCCACAGCACGAAGCCGGTACGCGCAACGACCCACCGCCGTCGTTGCCATGGGCGAACGGCACGACGCGCGCCGCCACCAGGGCTGCCGCGCCGCCGCTGGAGCCGCCCGCGCTGTGGCTGATGTTCCAGGGGTTGCGGGTGGCACCAAAGCGCGTGGACTCGGTGGAGTACGAGGTGCCGAATTCGGGCGAGGTGCTGGTGCCGACAATCACACAACCGGCACGGCGCAAACGCGTCACGAGTTCTGCGTCGAAGTGGGCGCGCGCGCCTCCCTGCGCCCGGGAACCATTGGTCATCGCCGCGCCGTTGACCGGTGAGAACAGGTCCTTGATCAAGGTCGGCACGCCGGCAAACACCCCGTCACCGGACCGCGTTGTGCGTGCGGCCTCACGGGCCGAATCGTACAAGCGCTCGGCCACGGCGTTGAGCTGCGGTTCGACCCGTTCGATGCGATCGATGACCGCCTCCAGCAGTTCGCCGGGTTGTAGCTCACCGCGCCGGAGCCACTCGGCCAATCCCGTGGCGTCTTCGGTGTCCAGCAGGTTGTGGATGTCCATTTTGATCTCCTCTTGATTACGAATGACTTGAGCCGAAAGTACGGGGAGCCGTCTTGCGTCGCGCTTGCAGGCCTGCGAGCGCCCAGACCAGGGCCGAAGCCACACTGGCGAAGGCCAGCCATAGGATGGAAAGGCGCAGGTCGCCCGAGTAGGCACTCAGCAGCGCCACCACCAACGGGCTGACAAATTGGCCGAAATACAGACAGGCGGTGAAGCCGCCCAAACCGCGCCCGCGGGTCCTGGCAGTCAAGGCATTCATCACCGGTGCCATCGCGTTGGGCACCAGCAGCCCGGCGCCCAGGCCGTGAATCAGCACCGCCAGCAATACCGCGTTGTAGCTTTGCCCGCGCATCAGCAGCCACAGTCCCGCCCCCAGTAATGTCAGGAGCAACGCATTGCAACCGGCGATACCGATGCGGCGGCGCAGCAGCGGCCAGGCCAGCGAACCGCCGAGGGTCGCCAGCAGGCTCAACCCCGCCGACAGCCCGATCAGTGTGCTCGACGTCACGCCCAGGCCGACCAGCAGAATCGGCGCCTGGATTGGTACGACAAACGTCAGGACCATACCGCTGAGAATCAGCAGGTAACCGAGCACCAAGGACAGCATCGCCACCCGCCCCTCGTCAGGCACATCAAGGGATTGCCGGCTGGCCCCGGGTTCCCAAAGCACCTTCAACATCGCGGGCACCAGCAGCAACGGCAGCAGGTACAGCAGGAACGGCTGGCGCCAGGAATGTTCGCCCAGCGCCCCACCCACCACGAAGAACAGCGCCCCCACCAGCCCGATGGTCACCACTTGCCGATTGACGTAATGCATGCGCTCCTCGCCGTGCCAATAGTCGGCGATCAGCGCAGCGCAGCAGGTCATGACCGCAGCTTCGGCGCAGCCGAACAACAGACGTATACCCACGATGGTCGGCAAATGATCGAGTACTGCCGGCAGCGCGCCGAGCACGGCATACAAGAGAGTGGCGATGATCAGGAGGGGCTTGCGCCCTACCCGGTCGGCCAACCATCCGGCCAACGGCGCGCACAATGCAATCGCCAGTGCCGGCCCGGTGACCACCAGCGGCACCAGCAAGTCGGCGCGCGATTCCAGCGGGCCAAACTCGGCGCCAAGCTTGGGCAGCACCGGCGCCACCATGACCGCGCCCATGACGGTCAAGCTACTGCCCAGCATCAGCACCAGCCCTTCGCGACGCCCGATGGCTTGACGGGGTAACGCACAATCAGAACGGAATGGGTTCATGGCCAGCCCCTCAGAAACTTTGAGAAATACGCAGCGCCACGGTGTAACCCTCGGCGCGGTTGCGGGCATCTGTTTCCTTGTAGGCATGCAGCCAGATGGGCGGCAGCCCGGGCGCGATGTAGCTCACCGCTGGCCCGACCGCCAACACCCGTGCACGGTTGCCCGATTGCAGCCCCGGCGCGTCGTCATCGCTGAATTGGCGGTAGTAGTAACCGCCCAGGCCCAGGGTCCAAGGCCCCACGTGTTGGCCCACAGCAAATTCGTGGCGGTACTCGACACCGTTTTTGTAGTCGGTCGCGGGGTTGCGGGTGTTGACGTCGACTTCAAAGCTTGAAGACACCTCGAAGCCACTGTCGGTGATGTAAGTAGCGTTGACGATCGGCGAGAACGCCCAGTGGTTGAGCCCTGGAGATACCAGGCGATTCTTGTCGTAGTCGCCGGTGGGCGCCTGGATCTGCAATTGGGTGTTGATGAACAGATTCGGCGATAGATTCCATTGCAGGATCACCGGCAAAAACTGCACGTCGGCCAGTCGAAACGGGTCGGCTTCCAGGTGCAACGGCCCGACCGATGTCTGGACCTTCATGGAAGCGTCCATCTTGAAAAACGGCACCACCATCCCGTAGCCGTAGCTTGCGCCCAACACGGTGTGATCCGTCATGTGCATATAGGCCACTGCGATGGACAGCACATCCAGTGAAAGATGGTTGTCGACCGCGCGCCCGCTGCGGTCCTTCTGCACATTGGCCGAATAGAACCCCGTTCGCAGCCCAACGGTCCCATAAGGCGTGGCCGGTGGCATCATCCCTGCACCGAAGTCATACACACCGACCGCTGTGGTCGGCGCGCCGTTCTCGGTGGCCTGGGCGCCGGCACAGCAACCGAGCAGGCCCAGGGTGAACAGCGTCAGACGTACGGCGTTTGCATTATTGTTGTTGATCATCGAATACCCCTCCCATCAAGTGGTGTGGGCCATCCTATTGAGCAACGCCGTGAGCGGGTTATCCGTTTTCAGCAGAGTTGAGTACGCCGCAGGGTCTGCGAAGGGCTTTCGCCAAACAGGGTGCGGTAATCGCCAGAGAACCGGCTCAGATGCCAGAACCCCCAGCGTGCCGCCACGGCCTGAACACCTTCCGGTGGCGTGCCCGCTCGCAGTTCACGTCGCACTGCATTGAGGCGCAATGCGCGCAAATATGCCACCGGGTTGATCCCCAGGGTTTCCTGGAAACAGTACTGGAGTTTGCGCCGGCTGGCGCCGATGTGGTTGCACAGGTCCAGGATCGACAACGGCTCGTCGAGATGGCTCAGCGCGTATTCGCGAGCGCGGTCGACCATCCTTTTACGCGCGGTGGGGTTGAGGGGCGGCGCCTGATCCGGCGCAATCAGTTCCAGCACATGCAGCATCACTGTGTCGCGTATGCCGCGGCGGATCGCGTCGTGCCCCAGCAATGCATCACGCCCTTGATCGCGACCGGCCAGTTCATCGAACAATGCCGTAAGTTCATACTGCACAGTCGAGTCACCCAGGCGGTAACACTTGGGAATATCGGTAATTCGAAAGGCGCTGCCCTGGCGCTCCAGGACATATTCCAACACGCGCTCGTCAATCGCCACGTTGAGCAAGTCAAGGTGTTGGGGAGTGTGTATCTCGGGCAGGTTATGCCCGTGGACGACCAACAGGCTGGGGTCGTGAATCGGATGCCCCGAGCAGTACACCGGGCCGTCAGCACTCAACGGCAAGCTGAAAGTGATTGACCCTTCCCAAGCCGATCCGCTCTTGATCATGGCCTGATTAGAGCGGTCGCGTGCCAGTTGCATCCAGTCCAAACGGAACTCGGTCAGCTCGCCTTCAAAGATCCCCGGCGATAACTGATCATAGCGAAGCTCCCAGCCGGGCATGTTCCGAGCGTGCTCATCGATGTCACTCGTCAGGAAACGCTGGAGGGGCGATGCCGTCCGCACCCTGCTGGAAACCGTCGGCATCAGCTCATTTTTGTTGTGCATGGACCTGACCTTTTTCAGTTACAAGGCTTACAGGTCACCTACAACGCAAGTTCCATTCCGAACTCAGGACAGGTCGCGCATTTGTGCCGAAAATGGATAGTGAGACGGGCAAGCTCGCTCGCCTTTTGTAGGACGTCTCATTTCACCAAAGCCTCACCGTTGAGGCTACCTGCCTATTACTCTGCCTGGATCATCGCAGGCGAGCGCGAAGCGGCTCAACCTTTAGCAACTGCATCTGCTGGCGATAGTCATCCGTGACCTGGCGTGACTGCCTGCTGGTGCTGACACGCGGGGTAATCAGCACGATCAGTTCGGTACGCGCCTTGGACTTGCTGGCAGCGCCAAACAACCAGCGCAGGTCGGGGATTTTGCCAGGATAAGGTACCGACGCTTTCAGCATTGTCCTGCTTGACCAGCCCCCCATCCCGCCGCCACCGGCTTAACCTCAGGACGTGCATCACCTCGGCGCGAGCGGTTCTCTGATCTACCTTCAGATCAAACATCACTTGATCGAGGTAGCTTTCATAATTGGTCTCAATACTAGGACCATACCTTTCGTCTTCAGGGGTCGCCTTAGCAATACACAAGTGGCACAGGCCCATTCCGTAGTCGCAAGTTGAAATGTACTCACGACCCCGATAGCCTTTAGGCGTTGCCCGAGCAGGCTGAGCATCTATTTCTTTCTGCTTTTCCATAAACCAGGGAAATCCATACCCTTCCAGTGGATGACCGGTTCGGGGCACATCCGGAGGTTTGCTTTGGATGGTTTGAAAAAGATGCTCCCAGTCTAAGCCCCAGCACTTCCTTCAATTGCGGCGTAAAAGCGTATTCGGCGCCACACCAAACGCCTTGCGAAACGCATGGCTGAAATGAGAAAAGTCAGAAAACCCGAAGTCCAGCGCCGCCTCGGACACACTGCGTACCTGGCCGCGTTCAATTGCTTCACGGCTGGCATTCAGGCGCTCTTTCCAGATCTCTGCAACGGGGGTTTTCTGGTAGCGTGCGAAGGCCCGCGTAACGGTTCGGGTGGACACGTTGTGGGCCTTGGCGATGGCTTCAATGGACAGGTCCTGCTCGGCCAGGTGTCGCTGGATGTACTTCATAATGCGGCCGTAGAGGTCCATCTCCTGATGGCTCGTCTTCAGGTCCTGGAGTTCCAGGCTGATCACAAGCAGGTCCAGTAAAGCACTTGAGTAACGCTTGGAGATGCGCTCATCCTGCAACGACGCTGGCGTGCTCGCGGCCTGATGCAACATTTCGCGTAACGGAACTACACCAGGGCGCCGGTCGTCGAGGACCATTGCGGTGAACTCCGCAATACGCGGCAAACGCTCGGTAAGCAACGCTCGCGGAATACGGATCAAGTGGTTTTCGGTACCACCCAGGCTGAAGCGAAACGCTTGAGTTGCGTCATAAAGAAACAAATCACCCATTGCCAGGCTGGCTTTTCTGGCACCTTGTTCTATTTGGCCGTGGCCATTTCGAGCGAAACCCAACCATAAATCCTCGGCCGGACCGCTGCGCAGGTGCCGCTCGGAACGCTCCCAGTGATGCATCGGCGATGACAGCGAACAGATGTCCAGCTCGCCGACCGTATTGATGGCGAGCGCGCCATCAAAGCTGCTCTGGGACAAGGGTTTGCTATCGGCCGCCAGGCAATGCCGGCAGACCACTTCTTTCCAATAATCAAACCGACGTGCTGCGGGAACGGCAAGGGTCGAATACTGAGCGCTCGGATTCATGACACTGACCTCGACAACGATGCAACAGGCGCTTGAGAAGTTGAAACGTGCGGCCCATTTTCAGGCATGCGCAGCAAATAACAGGCCAAGCGCAGTGGCAGGCCTGCGCAGGTGCGCTGCCCTGTGATGTCAATCGCAACTTTCGCTGTGCCCGGGAGGCTGTCGCGCTCCACGGCCTTCACCATTTAAGGGCACAGCACCTCACCCCAGCGAATCAGGTGCACCAGTGCGGGCCACGGGGAACGTCGGTTTCAGCGTTGTCTTTGCCAACCAAACGATTGTCTCGCCGAACAAAGCGCCGCCTCATCACCCAGCCTAATTTCCACCTCACAGCAGCTCATACCCCGCTGATGAGGCACGCCATGCACCAACACTCTTCACAACGACTGGCTGACTCCCTTTGGCTTCTGCAAAGGCGCGACCTCGCGCCTGAAGCGTCGGCTTATTGGTTGATTGAATGGGGGGCCATGAAGCTGCTGCACCGACGGCAGGTCGCCAAGCACGACCTGCCGCCGACGCGCTGATGCCCACCCGCAGGCCTGAACGAAAATAACGAGGAGCTCAAGATGGAATCTGCAATCGACACACATCTCAAATGCCCACGCACCCTGTCCCGCCGTGTGCCCGACGAGTATCAACCGCCGTTCCCGATGTGGGTCGCGCGCGCTGACGAACAACTGGAACACGTGGTGATGGCTTATCTCGGCGTGCAATATCGCGGCGATGCCCAGCGCGAGGCTGCATTGCAGGCAATGCGTCACATCGTCGGCAGTTTCGGCCTGGTCGATGGCCCGCACACCCATGATTTGACCCATCACACCGACAGCAGCGGCTTTGATAATTTGATGGTGGTCGGGTACTGGAGAGATCCTGCTGCCCACTGTCGCTGGTTGCGCTCACCCCAGGTGAATGACTGGTGGTGCTCGCCGCAGCGCCTCGGTGAAGGCCTTGGCTATTTCCGCGAAATCACCGCCCCGCGCGCCGAGCAGTTCGAGACGCTGTACGCCTTCCAGGAGAACCTGCCCGGTGTCGGCGCGGTGATGGATGCGACCAGTGGAGAGATCGAAGAGCACGGTTACTGGGGCTCGATGCGCGACCGCTTCCCGATCTCCCAGACCGACTGGATGAAGCCCACGAGCGAACTGCAAGTGATCGCGGGCGACCCTGCCCAGGGAGGACGGGTCGTCGTCCTGGGGCATGACAACCTCACGCTGATTCGTTCTGGCCAGGACTGGGCGGACGCCGAGGCCGAGGAACGCTCGCTCTACCTTGACGAAATTTTGCCGACCTTGCAGGACGGTATGGACTTCCTGCGTGACAACGGCCAACCGCTGGGCTGCTACAGCAACCGGTTCGTACGCAATATCGATCTGGACGGCAACTTTCTCGACCTGAGCTACAACATCGGTCACTGGCGCTCGGTGGAAAAACTCGAACGCTGGGCAGAATCCCACCCTACTCACCTGCGTATCTTCGTGACGTTCTTCCGCGTGGCTGCGGGCTTGAAGAAGTTAAGGCTGTACCACGAAGTGTCCGTGTCGGACGCCAAGAGCCAGGTATTCGAGTACATCAACTGTCACTCGCAGACCGGCATGTTGCGCGACGCACTGCCGCCAACAGCCTGAGCGCCATCGGCGTTTAACGCCCCACCTTCTGCCTCCCAGCCACCCGTCTCGGGTGGCCCGGTCTCCCTGTGCGAGGAATAGACGATGAATAAGATCCGCCTGCTGACACTCTCCACCCTGTTGCCCGCGCTTCACGCGAACGCCGGTGAAGTCGCTCCCGGCGATTATGAGCAATATCCGGTCGGCGCTACTATCGGTGTGATTTATTACCAGCACGCCACCACGGACTCGGCCTACACCAACGGACATAAGGTCAGCTCTGACTTCAAGGTGAGCTCGGACATCGGCATCCTTCGTCTGCTCCATGTCTACGCACTCAGTGACACCGTCACCATCGACCCGCAATTCCTGTTGCCTTTCGGGCACGTCTCCAGCGCAGGTGACGCCTCAGCCCTGGGCAATGCTCGCGGCGTTGGCGACTTGACCCTCACCGCCCCGGTCAAATGGCGGTTCAACGAAGCCCGAGACACGCTCAGTATCGCCCCCTACCTGTATGTGCCGACGGGCACGTATGACAAGGACGACCCGCTCAATATCGGAGAGAACCGCTGGAAATTCGAACTGCAGAGCGCCTACGTCAAACACTTCACCGAAAAATGGGCTATGGACCTGGTCGGCGGCGCTACCTGGTATGGCGACAACACTGATTACGGTGCAAATGCCGACCGCTTGAAGCAGGACGTTTCCTATGCAGCACAGATCATGGGGCGTTACATGCCAGACGCCACCACCACGTTTGGTATCGGCGTCGGGCGCACCTGGGGCGGTGAGACGAACGTCGAGCACGTCAATCAGGATAACGAGTTGGGCACCACCAACTTGCGTCTCACCGCCACCAAATTCGTCACCCCACAGGACCAGATCCAACTGCAATTGGGCAAGGACCTCTCGGTGGACAACGGCACCCAGGAAGACTTGCGCATCAATATGCGTTACGCGCACATTTTTTAACGCAAGGGTCCGCGATCGCGCCCACTTGGCGCCTTTGCGCAGGGGTGTCCGCCTCAGCCAAGTCGATGTCTTTCTCAACCAAGCCTGGGACTGGACGCGCGGATTATCTTGAGCCCCTGGCCCGCTGATATTGAGAGCATGCAGTGCTCTTCGGCCACTTACGATAAGGACAGCTCAACCATGGCAATCGTACGCCCTACCCTTGAACAGCTATTGGATATCTCGAGCGGCCTGCACATGCAGCTCAGCGCGGAGCAAGCCGGTGAATACCTGGCGCTTATGCAACCCAGCTTCGACGCTTATGACCTGGTTGACGAGCTGCCCGACTTCATCCCGCCGGTTCGTTACGAACGCAGCTCGGGCTATCGCCCCTCGCCCGCACACAACCCGCTCAACGCCTGGTACTTCCGAACGGAAGTCAACGGTGCCCGCGAAGGCAAACTGGCGGGTAAAACGGTTGCACTCAAGGATAATATTTCACTGGCGGGCGTGCCCATGATGAATGGTGCCAAGCCACTTGAGGGCTTCATTCCATCATTCGATGCCACGGTAGTCACCCGATTGCTGGATGCCGGCGCAACCATCCTCGGCAAGGCAACCTGCGAACATTATTGCCTGTCCGGTGGCAGTCACACCTCCGATCCTGCGCCGGTGCACAACCCCTATCGCCATGGATTCGCCTCGGGTGGCTCGTCTTCCGGCAGCGCAGCACTGGTTGCCGCGGGCGAGGTCGACCTGGCAGTCGGCGGTGACCAGGGCGGGTCAATCCGAATTCCTTCCGCATTCTGTGGCACTTACGGGATGAAGCCCACCCACGGACTGGTGCCTTACACCGGGATCATGGCCATCGAGGCGACTATCGATCATGCCGGCCCCATCACGGCAAACGTGCGCGACAACGCCTTGATGCTGGAGGTCATGGCGGGAACGGATGGGCTGGATCCGCGACAAGCCGCGCCCCGGGTCGACGCTTACAGCGATTACCTGGAACGCGGTGTGAGCCGGTTGAGGATCGGCGTCCTGCGAGAAGGGTTTGAATTGGCCAACCAGGACCCGCGTGTGGCCGCCTCTGTGCGCACTGCCATCGCAGCGTTTTCGCGGCTGGGCGCGCACGTCGAAGAGGTCTCGGTGCCTGAGCACAAGATTGCCGGTTCGTTGTGGCACCCCATCGGCTGTGAAGGCCTGACCATGCAGATGATGCACGGCAATGGGGCCGGCTTTAACTGGGAAGGGCTGTATGACCTCGGGTTGCTGGACAAGCAGGCCGGATGGCGCGATCAGGCGAATGACCTGTCCGCCTCTCTCAAGCTGTGCATGTTCGTCGGTCAATACGGTCTGGAGCGCTACAACGGCCGTTACTACGCCAAGGCGCAAAACCTCAGGCGCCTCACACGCGCCGCTTATGACGCGGCATTGGCGCGCTATGACTTGCTGGTGATGCCGACCGTCCCGATCCTTGCCCAGCCCCACCCGCAGCCAGGCTGCTCGATCACCGAGTACGTGGCCGGAGCGCTGGAAATGATCGGCAATGCTTGCGCCCAGGACATCACCGGCCATCCTGCCATGTCGATTCCCTGCGGGCTGGTAGACGGCTTACCGGTCGGGCTGATGCTGGTTGGCAAGCACTATGCCGAAGGCACGATTTACCAGGCGGCCGCGGCGTTCGAGGCGTCGTTTGACTGGAAAAACAGATAGCTGGTTTTGTCCCCTGCAGCGCAAAAAGAATAGGCCGCCAGGCGCTGCCTGGAAGCTCAACGATGAGGAGTCAACCTGATGACCACGTACGAAAAGAACCCATCAACGCCGGGCGAACGAGCACAGGCACTCCTGCAGGTGCTCAAGCAAAAAGAACTGGTCCCCGACGGTTACATTGAGCACATGACACAGCTGATGGCACACGAATGGAGCCCGCAGAACGGTGCTCGAGTAGTGGCCAAAGCCTGGACCGACCCACAGTTCCGCGAACTGCTGCTAAAGGACGGTACCGCTGCGTGCGCCCAATTTGGCTATACCGGCCCGCAGGGTGAATACATCGTTGCGCTGGAAGACACGCCGGGTGTGAAAAACGTGATTGTGTGCAGCCTGTGCTCCTGCACCAACTGGCCCGTCCTGGGGCTGCCGCCGGAGTGGTACAAGGGCTTCGAGTTTCGTGCGCGCCTGGTCCGGGAGGGACGCACCGTACTGCGCGAACTGGGCACAGAGCTGCCGAGCGAAGTGGTGGTCAAGGTTTGGGATACCAGCGCCGAAAGCCGCTACCTGGTGTTGCCGGTCAGGCCTGAAGGCTCCGAACACATGAGTGAGGAGCAGCTTCAGACGCTGGTGACCAAAGACGTGCTGATCGGCGTCGCCCTGCCCCGCGTTGACTGAGAAAAACAGCGCGTCATCGTTCATTTTCCGGAGTTTCTATTATGGATGGCTTTCACGATCTCGGCGGTTTCCAAGGCTTTGGCAAAGTCCCTCATACCATCAACAGCCTGAGCTACCAACCGGTGTTCAAGCAGGACTGGGAGCACCTGGCCTACAGCCTGATGTTTATCGGTGCCGATCACTTGAAGAAGTTCAGCGTGGACGAAGTGCGCCACGCCGTCGAACGCCTGGATGTCCGCCAACATGTCGGTACCGAGTACTACGAACGCTATGTCATCGCTACCGCCACCCTGCTGGTCGAAACCGGTGTCATCACCCAGGCGGAGCTCGATCAGGCCCTGGGTTCTCACTTCAAGCTGGCGAACCCTGCGCAGGCTGAAGGCAGACCGGCGATCACCGGTCGAGCGCCGTTTGAGGTCGGCGACCGAGTTACCGTGCGAGACGAGTATGTGGCCGGGCATATCCGCATGCCGGCCTATGTGCGCGGCAAGAATGGCGTAGTCCTGCACCGAACATCCGAAAAATGGCCATTCCCGGACGCGATCGGGCATGGCGACTTGAACGCGGCGCATCAGCCGACCTACCACGTCGAGTTTCGCGTGAAGGACCTGTGGGGAGACGCGGCCGACGACGGTTTCGTGGTGGTCGATCTGTTCGAAAGCTATCTGGACCATGCCGATAGCACGGTGAACGTATGATGGCCGGCGCCTTGAAAGGCCGACTGCCGGTGACCGTGCTTTCCGGCTTCCTCGGCGCCGGCAAGACCACGCTGCTCAACCATATCCTGCGCAATCGCGAAGGCCTGAGAGTGGCAGTCATCGTCAATGATATGAGCGACGTCAACATCGATGCCGAAGAGGTGCAGCGCGACGTGGCGCTGCACCGTGGTCGCGATGAGTTGATTGAAATGAGCAATGGCTGTATCTGCTGCACGCTGCGCGCCGACTTGCTCGAGCAGATCAGTGCCCTGGCACGTCAGGAGCGTTTCGATTACCTGCTCATTGAATCCACGGGGATCTCTGAGCCAATGCCGGTCGCCGAGACGTTCGCGTTCCTTGACGCGCAAGGCTTCAGCCTCAGCGAACTGGCGCGGCTCGATACCTTGGTGACGGTGGTCGACGGCAGTCGTTTTCAGGCGTTGCTTGAGTCGCCGGACACCGTGGCCCGCGACGACGCACAGAAAAATACGCCCAAGCGCCATTTGGCAGACCTGCTGATCGAGCAGGTGGAATACGCCAACGTCATTCTCGTCAACAAACTGGACCTGATCGACGAGCCTGGTTACCAGGCCGTGCACGCGATTCTCGCCGGCCTTAACCCGACCGCGCGGATCCTGCCGATGGTTCAGGGTAACGTTGAATTATCCGGCATTCTCGGCACCCATCTGTTTGATTTACCCAGCCTTGCGGCATCGCCCGGCTGGATGAAAAAAATGGCGGCCAACGACGTACCGGCCTCCGAATCGGACACCTATGGCGTGACGTCCTGGGTGTACCGCGAGCGCGCTCCATTTCACCCGCAGCGGTTACTCGACTTTCTCCAGCGCCCTTGGCGCAACGGGCGCCTGTTGCGCAGCAAGGGTTACTTCTGGCTCGCCAGCCGGCACTTGGAAACCGGCCTGCTGGTGCAAAGCGGCAAACAGTTCCAGTGGGACTATGTGGGGCGCTGGTGGACCTTCATCGAGCAGTCGCAATGGCCACGGGATGAATATCGGTTGCAGAGCATCATGACCAAGTGGGACAGCATTGTCGGCGATTGCCGGCAGGAGTTGGTTTTTATCGGCCAGGACCTGGATACCCACGCGTTACAGCACGCGCTCGACGACTGCCTGTTGAATGCTCAGGAAATCAGCGCCGGCCCTTCAGCCTGGCAAGCCCTGCCGGGGGCGACAGTCTTTGACTCGCTGGCCTTATCAGCTGCAACGCAATCGTTGCAGGCTGATCCCATTTGACCGAGGCAGAGGTGTCCCATGCTTTTTTTCAGCCGAACCACCCGCTGGGCATTGACGCTGCTCGCCGACCGACTGGATCAGCCTGACCAGGCGAGCCCTCCCGTGTCGTCGAACAACCGGTTATTGCGCCGTATCCTGGCAAGCGTCGAACAACTGCTGCAAGAGCGACGAGCGCTCAAGGAGCAAGCCCGCGCACTGACGCTGGACGTCAACCAACTGGAAGAGCGCCTGGCCTGCAATGACACGCTGTTGCGGCAATGGGCGGCGCGCTGGGCACTGGTCACGCTGGGCGCAGGGGAACTGTTCTGGGAGCTGGAACTGGATGGAACCGTGGCTCCCGCGCCGGAATGCGTGATGACGTGGACCGGGTCTGAGTCGGACCTGGCCCAGGCTATCGATCAGCTCGGCAGTTGGAGCAAACAGTTGCACCCGGATGACCAGCAAGCGCATCTGGCGGCGCTCGCCAGGCACCTTGCCGATCGTAGCGGGCGCACGCCCTTGGCCCTGGACGTGCGAATGAAACCGGCAGCAGACGGTGACTATCGCTGGTACAGAATCAGCGGTGTCGCGCGACGCGATGCGCAAGGTGCCGCGCTTGCCATCGGAGGAACCGTTCGTGACATTCATGAACAGTACCTGCACAACGAGGCGCTCGAACTGGCGGCCACACGCTTCGACATTTCCCGGGAAATGCTGCATGACGGGCTCTGGGATATCGAGATAGTGGCCGGCGACCCGGCGAACCCGAAAAATACCATTTGGTGGTCGCCGCAAATGCGCCGACTGCTGGGTTGCAACACGATTGAGGAGTTTCCTGACACCCTTGAAAGCTGGACCTCACGCTTGCACCCCGACGATAGCGCACGGGCCATCGGCGCGTTCGTCGCCCATGTGGACGACCGCAGCGGCAAGACGCCGTTTGATGTGGATTATCGACTCAAACATAAAAATGGCACTTACCGCTGGTTTCGCGGCCGTGGGCAAACGCGCCGTGGGCAGGACGGTTCCCCGCAAAGGGTGGTGGGAGCCATCACCGACATCCATGCCCACCATGAAGAAAGCACCCTGCGCGAGGCGCAGGCGCAACAACATCGGGTGATGCAGGAAACCCTCACCAAGCTGACGCAGATTGTCGCCACCATCCAGGGCATTGCCAGCCAGACCAACCTGTTGGCGTTGAATGCCGCCATTGAGGCGGCGCGCGCAGGCGAAGCCGGTCGCGGTTTTGCGGTGGTCGCCGATGAAGTGCGCAAGCTGGCCACGCGTACCAGCCAAGCGACCCAGCAAGCAGCCGAGATGATGGACAACTAGCTACATCCAGGCGCCTGCGCGGCCTGCGTGGGCACAGGACACCTTCCAAAAATAATAATCAGGTACGTTATGCGCGATTACGACTCAGCAGTGTCATCCTTCGACTATCTACAGCCGGCAGACCAGGACTTGCACGGCGAACCGGGCGCCTTGAACGCCTGCATCGAATGCTGCGACCGGCACGCTCACGGCAATGCTGTGGCGTTGTATTGCGAAACGCGCGATGGCCGCGCCAGGCACTACACCTTCAGCGAACTGCAGGCGCATGCTGCGCGCTTTGGCAACTTTCTGCGAGCGCAGGGAGTGCAGCCGGGAGATCGTATTGCCGGCCTGATGCCACGCACGGTTGAACTGGTGATTGCCCTCCTGGGAGCCTGGCGCATCGGCGCGGTCTACCAACCGCTCTTTACCGCATTCGGTCCCAAGGCGATCGAGCAGCGTCTGGACTGCTCCAAGGCACGCTGGATCGTGACCGACTCCCACAATCGTCCCAAGCTGGATGAAATCCCTGGCTGCCCACCCGCAATCGTGACCGACGGCCCTGCGCAGCATCCGAGCGATTACGGTTTCTGGGACGTGCTGGGTCGTCAACACACCGACTGCACACCTGAGCTGCTGGACGCCAGCGCGCCTTTCCTGCTGATGTGCACCTCGGGCACCACAGGACCGGCCAAGCCGCTTGAGGTGCCTTTGAGCTCCATTCGGGCTTTCAAAGGGTATATGCGCGACGCAATCGACCTGCGCGAGGACGACCATTTCTGGAACCTCGCCGACCCCGGCTGGGCATATGGCTTGTATTACGCAGTAACCGGGCCACTGGCGTGCGGCCGGGCCACGCTGTTGCATGACGGCCCTTTCACCGTGGAAAGCACCTGCCGGATTATCGTCAAGTATGCGATCAATAACCTGGCCGGCTCGCCGACGGCTTTTCGCCTGCTGATTGCTGCCGGGGACGAGTTTGCCGCCGCCGTGCGTGGTCAACTGCGTATTGTCAGCAGCGCCGGCGAACCACTCAACCCGCAAGTCATCCGTTGGTTCGCCGAACAGCTCGGCGTGGTCATTCACGATCATTACGGCCAAACCGAAATCGGCATGGTGCTGTGCAATCACCATGGGCTGCGCCATCCGGTACGTGAGGGTTCTGCCGGCTATGCGGTGCCGGGGTACCGGATTGTCGTGCTGGATGATGCGCATCGGGAACTGCCGACCGGTCAGCCGGGCGTACTGGCGGTGGATCGCGAGCGCTCGCCCCTGTGCTGGTTCAATGGCTACTTCGGCATGCCCACCAAGGCCTTCGTCGACCGTTACTACTTGAGCGGCGATATCGTGGAGCTTAATGAGGACGGCAGTATCAGCTTTGTAGGCCGTAACGACGATGTGATCACCACGTCCGGCTACCGCGTGGGGCCTTTCGATGTCGAGAGTGCGCTGATCGAACATCCGGCAGTCGTCGAAGCCGCGGTGATCGGCAAGCCCGACCCGCAACGCACCGAGCTGATCAAGGCGTTTGTCGTGCTGACCCACCGGTACCTGCCAAGCGCCGAGCTGGCCGAAATACTGCGCCTGCATGTCAAACAGCGTCTAGCTGCACATGCTTACCCGCGGGAAATCGAATTCGTCGAACAGTTGCCCAAGACCCCAAGTGGCAAGTTGCAGCGGTTCATTCTGCGCAACCAGGAAATTGCCAAACAGCAGGCACTCGACACATGACTCGCGGGCGAACGCCCAAATCAAGGACGGCGGTGTCCGCCTGTTTTTAAGCGGACGCGATAGCCCTTAAATGCGCGAACGGAGCGCTTATACCCAGTCGTTCAAAGCCCAGGTTGTCCAGGCCAGAACCGCCGAGATTCAATCCTTGCTCAATTTGGGTATGGCCATACGGCTGCCCGCTTTGATTTCACGCAACGCCAGACTCGACTGAATAGACGCGATACCCACCTGGCGCCTCAGTACTTGTTCGATAAAGTCGCTGTAGCTATCAAGATCCTCCGCCAACACTTGGAGTACGTAGTCGGCGTCTCCGGTGATCTTGTGGCAGGCCAATACCTCTGGCAATTGCGCAATCACTGCCTCAAAGGCGTCCGGAGCGTGGTCGGCATGCGTGGAAAAGCGGATGTGCACGAATGCCATGATATCCAGCCCCAGCATTCTTCGATCAAGCGTTGCCTGATAGCCCTTTATCACCCCCGCCTCCTCCATTCTCTTGCGCCGTCGCCAGCAAGGCGTAAGGCTCAATGAAAGCCGCTCACTGAGTTCGGCATTGGAAATGCTCGCGTCCTGCTGCAATAGCTCAAGAATGGCCAGATCGGTCTCATCGAGGCTGATGCGTCTGGATATATTTTTCTTCATTACGCTATTCCTGAGTTAAATCGCCCGATAAATATCAAGAAGCACAGAAACAAAGCAAAGAAATCGCCTCCTGACCAGAACAGAATATTTGCACTGGCCCACATTAACGGATGCGCAGAATGTTTACAGTTTTCAGTGATTCCCACCGTCTGCACCATGGCACCGAGTTGAAGGATGGCGTGCTCAAGCCGTCGTTCGAGCAGCCCAGTCGGGCCGACACTGTTCACAACCGCGTCAAGCAAGTTGGCCTTGGCCAGATAGTCGAACCGCGCGCGTTCGACCGCTCGTGTTACGTCAACGCGCACAGCGAGCGCTACGTGAGCTTCCTGGAGAGCGCCTGGTCGCAATGGTGCGCCACAGGGCGCACCCATGATGCGCTGCCACTGGTGTGGCCTGTACGTGACTTGGCCAACGATCAGGTGCCGACGTTCATTGACGGCAAACTCGGTTTCTATGCGATGGATGCCGGCTCGCCGATCACTGCCACCACCTGGCAGGCGGTCAAGACCAGTGCCGATATCGCCCTGACGGGGCTGGCACTTATCGATGAGGGCCATGACAGTGCCTTTGCCCTTTGTCGTCCGCCGGGCCATCACGCGGCGCGTGAATACATGGGGGGTTACTGCTATCTCAACAACGCGGCCATTGCTGCACAGCAGGCAATCACCCAGGGCGCCAAACGCGTCGCGGTACTCGACGTCGATTTTCATCACGGTAACGGCACCCAGAACATTTTTTACTCGCGCAATGACGTGATGTTCATATCGCTGCACGGCGAGCCGGCCGTGTCCTATCCCTACTATTCGGGGTTCAGCGATGAAGTCGGCGCAGGTGTTGGCGAAGGGTTCAACCTCAACTACCCGCTGCCGAAAAACACCGCCTGGGATACCTACCGCGACGCCCTGCTGCATGCCTGCAGGAAACTCCAGCAATTCTCACCGCAGGTATTGGTGATCTCACTGGGGGTCGACACCTTCAAGGACGACCCGATCAGTCACTTCCTGCTGGAAAGCGAGGATTTCATCGGGATCGGCGAGCTGATAGCGAGTGTGGGTTGCCCCACCCTGTTTGTGATGGAAGGCGGCTATATGGTCGATGAAATCGGAATCAACGCGGTGAACGTACTGCATGGCTTCGAGAGCAAGCGCGCTTGAGCATCCGCCCGAAGACGGCGTGATCAACCTGAACATATAAAAACCCTGTTCCAGAGGCTTGAACAGCAGCCGACCAAAGCCGCCCCCAGGCATGTGCAAGGAACCGGCGCTGTCCACCATAAACCAACACCGTCACCCGCCATTGCATCCTGACAATGGCGCTGGCTATGCACTTTTCTGCCAAAACTCAAAAACATAAAATCAAGAGGTTTTGAAATGAAATCGAATCTATCAGAGCGGGTTGAGCAGCCTGCGCTGCAGCGCACGCTCAGCAATCGTCACATCCAGTTAATGGCAATGGGCGGAGCCATTGGTACAGGTTTGTTCATGGGCTCCGGCAAGATCATCGCCCTCTCCGGCACCTCGATCATCCTTATCTACATGATCATTGGCCTGTTCGTTTACTTCGTCATGCGTGCCATGGGCGAAATGCTGCTGTCCAATTTGAATTTCAAGACCTTTGCGGATTTTGCCGGCGCCTACCTGGGGCCTCGCGCTGCGTTTTTTCTCGGCTGGTCCTATTGGCTGAGCTGGAGCGTTGCAGTGATCGGCGATGCCGTCGTTGTCGGCGGGTTTTTCCAGTACTGGTTCCCCCATCTGCCAGCCTGGATACCGGCTATCGGGATGCTGGCGACACTGTTTGCCTTGAACGTGCTGACGGTCAGGCTTTTCGGTGAAGTCGAATTCTGGTTCGCGATCATTAAGATCATCGCCGTCGTGACGCTTATCGGGGTCAGCATCGTACTGATTGCCAGCTCGTTCGTTTCGCCCAATGGCGTCACCGCGTCCCTGGGCCATCTGGTGGATAAGCAGGCTGCATTCCCTAATGGCTTGCTTGGGTTTTTTGCCGGTTTTCAGATGGCGATATTCTCATTTGCCGGCACCGAGTTGATCGGCACCGCTGCAGCGGAAACCCGTGCTCCGGAGAGGACGTTACCCAAGGCAATCAACTCGATTCCGCTGCGAATCATCCTGTTCTACGTGTTGGCATTGGCCTGCATTATTGCCGTGACGTCCTGGCAACAGGTTTCACCGGTAAAAAGCCCTTTTGTCGAACTGTTCCTCGTCGCCGGTTTTCCCGCAGCAGCCGGCATCGTTAACTTCGTGGTCCTGACATCCGCCGCGTCATCGGCCAACAGTGGCGTATTCTCCTCCAGCCGCATGCTGTTCGGGCTGGCCAATCAAGACAACGCTCCGGGTGTCTTTCGGCGTCTATCGGGCAACAGCGTGCCTCTGTTGAGCCTGGCCTTCACGACACTGTTGATGCTGTCAGGCGTGCTCGTGCTGTTCATCGTTCCGGAAGTCATGACGGCATTCACCATCGTGTCCACCGTGTCGGCGATTCTGGTGATCTTCACGTGGTCGACCATCCTCGCGTCTTACATTGCCTATCGCAAAAAACGTCCTGAGCTTCACGCCAAATCTGCTTACAAGATGCCAGGCGGCGTGCCAATGGCCTGGTTGTCACTGGCTTTTATGGGCTTCGTGCTCTGCCTGCTGGCATTGAGACCTGACACACGCGTTGCGTTGATGGTCATGCCGGGGTGGTTCATATGGCTGGCAATTGCCTATCAGCTGACACGTAGCAGGAAACCAAAAACCGCCGTTGAATCGGCAGGTCAATTCGGTTGAGTCAAAAGGCGGACTTCAACCGGCAACGACCACGGCGCAGAACCCCACACGGGCACGCCTCAGCGGTTGATTAAAACAAAATAAAAAAGGCGCTCCGCAGAGCGCCTTAAACACACTTATTGCAGGCTTACTTGACGCTGGTCTGGCTTGCCGGTAGTACCGATCTCAATACGTTTTGGCTTGGCTTCTTCGGGTATAACCCGAAGCAGCTCGATGGCTAGCAGACCGTGGGTGAGCGCTGCACCTTGAACTTCGATATGGTCAGCCAGCCGGAAGGACAAGCGGAAGGCGCGTTGCGCTATCCCTTGGTGCAGGTAAGTCACCTTCTCGTCGTTTTCACGTTTTCCACCAGAAACGCTCAATACGCCATTTTCAACCTGAATGTCTATGTCCTCCTCAGTAAGCCCCGCCACTGCAATCACAATGCGGTATTGATCCTCACCATGCTTCTCCACGTTATGCGGTGGATAGGTATTACCAGCCTCACTACGAAGCGCTGATTCAAACAGGTCGTTGAAGCGATCAAAACCCACAGACTGACGAAACAGAGGGGCCAAAGAAAGAGTAGTAGCCATAGTAAATCTCCTGAGTGTTCTCCAAGTGATTTAAGACGCGACCCGTTTGCGGCATCGCGTAAAACCGAAAATAGGTGCTACCAAAACGTTTTCAAGAGCCCCCGAAAAATTTTTTCAACTCGATTGTTCGGGCAGGCGGAGCCCGTTTCTACGTGGCTCCGGGTAGGTAGATGCAGTACTCACTGATCAGAGGCGAGCAGCTTTTTAACTTCGGCAATGATCAAGTCGATGTTGAATGGTTTCGACACTACCGCATCAAACAGATCCGATCTCTGCATGCCGATGTGTGCCTGAGCACCGCTCATCAGAATGATCGGCAATTGATTCGCGCAAGGGAGGGCTCGAACGGCTGTGGCGAATTCCAGGCCGTCCATCACGGGCATCATAAAATCGGTGATGATCAAGGCTGGCCTTTCTCTATCCAGCACTTCCAGTCCTTTTCGACCATTGCTGGCAGTCACCACCATGAACCCCTCATCCTCCAGTGCGAAGCTGAGAATGTCAGCGATCAAGTACTCGTCGTCGACGACCAGGATGGTGGTCATGTTAATTCAATCCACTCAAAACGCTTAAGAAAGTGAACCGGGCGATGTCTCAGTGGGGGCTGAAGGTTCATGTCTCGAAGCCTTTTTCAGGAAAACATCGCGTTCTTGGATGACAACCTCAAATCTGGAGGGGTCATAAGAGCTATCTCGTACCTTAAGAATGGAAAGCGTCCTGCTTAGTTCAGAGTGATTCTCAGAGAAACGCATCAGCATCAAGTTATCGACGATGCTGGACAGGTCAGAGTTCGGCGCGCTGACCTCGGAGCCAAATAGATCACGCATTTCCCAGGATGCGAATACGGTTACGCCCCTGGATCGAAGCTCATTCATCAGCGCACTGAAGAAGTCAGTAGTTCGCGCCGGGTTTGTAGAGACTCGGGTCATACCGCTGAGGCTATCGATGAACAGGCGCTTGATGCCTTTTTCTTCTACAAGACTCAACAGGCGAGCGCCCAACCCATCCAGTAACCCCTCAGTCGTCGGCTGCCAGGCAATGCTCAGGGCGCCGCTGTCCTCCATGCCCTGGATATCGATACCCAGTGATTGGCCTTTGAGTCGTAACCGTTGTGGGCTCTCATAAAAGCCAAAATGCAGTCCTGGAGCCTCCACCGTCGACTCGGCCAGAAACTTCAGGCCCAGCGTCGTTTTACCAATGCCGGAGGGGCCCATGACCAGAGACACGCTGGAACTGTAAAGGCCTCCCCCCAATATGCCGTCCAGCGAACCAATGCCACTGGCGATACGCGTCATGTCGGCGCTGTCGGGGGCGGACGGGTGGCTATAAAGGCTTTCGAGCCGAGGGTAAACCACCAAACCATTGTCGGTAATTTCACACTCATGAAGACCTGTCATGGCTCCACTGCCGCGAGTTTTACGCAGTTGAATACGACGTACCGAGCGGGTGCCAAACAGCTCTTCGCCCATTTCAATGACGCCATCAACCATGGTGTGCTCAGGGCTGCCGTCGTCGAGACGGGAGCTGGTCAGAAATAGCACCGTGCAACCCGCGAAAGCGGCGTGCCCTTGCAACTCGGAAATGAATTTCTTGGTGTCGATGTGCGAGTCGGCTTTTGAGCGAGCATTGAGCAAGCCATCGACCACCATCACTGTAGCTTTTTGGCGACTTATTTCGCGCCGAAGCAGTTTCACCACCTCGTCCAGCCCTTCGTTTTCCAACGTGTCAAACGCGCTGACAAACTGAATGTCGGCGCCCACTTTGGATGCGTCGAAAAAGCTCAGAGTAGAAAGAAACTGAAACAGGCGGTCGTGTGACTCGGCCAGCAGTGTGGCGACCAGAACCCGGCCTCCATTGTTCGCATGATGGAACCCAAGTTGGTTGGCCAGGATCGTTTTGCCAGACCCTGGCCGCCCCTGGATTATGTAGGAGGCGCCCGCGACCAGCCCTCCCTTGAGCAGAGCGTCGAGCCCTTCGATTCCACTTTGGAGGCGTTTTAGCTTTTCCACAATGCGACCCTGATCTGAAAAAACAGGCTGTTTAAGCCCAATGATGGGAATGCTAACGCCATTTACGCTTTAGAGCCATTCAGACCTGGAGCGCGGTGGGTTAATCAACGGGAATGAAGTCCCGGATCATCTATCCCATGCGCGTATTGCGCAAGAAATGCTCAAGCACTTTACGAACGGGTTCGAAACGGTTTGGCTAACCGGATCAAAGATGCAACGCGGGCTTGGACTGGCGGATGCCATGGGCGGAGGGGACGCGAACACGCAGCGCAATCAGCAACGCGGCCAGCAGCATCAGCACGGCCGCGGCGACGAATACGCCTGCACTGCCACCGAGGCTGAATACCGCACCGCCTGCGGCGGCGCCCGTTGCGATGGCGGACTGCACCGAGGCCACCACCATGCCCCCGGCGCTTTCCGCCTGGTCAGGCACCGCGCTGGCGACCCAGTTCGACCACGCCACCGGCACGCCACCAAAGGCCAGGCCCCAGATCGCCAGCAGGACCGCCTGCCCCGGCACCGAGGCCGGCAACAGCACCAACGCCAGTGCGGCGACGCCGACCAGTGCAGGCATCAACACCAGTGTGGCCAGCGGGTGGCGCTCCAGCAGCCTCCCGGCCAACAGCGTGCCGACGAAGTTTGCGACACCGAACCCCAGCAGCATCAGTGACAGCCCTTGGGCGCCGATACCCGTAGTCCCCTCGAGGAAGGGCCGAACATAGGTGAACATCGCGAAGTGCCCGCTGTGCACCAGCACACAACCGAACATGCCCATGGCGATGCCCGGGCGCAGCAACACCTCAAGTACCGTACGCAGGCGTGCCGGCCGGCGCGGCGCAAGGCGCGGCAGCGTGAACGCCTGGAAAGCCAGGGTCGCCATGCCTACCGCTGCCGCCGCAAAGAACGCGCTGCGCCAGCCATAGAGCCCACCCAAGTAGCTGCCCAGCGGTACCGCAACGACCGTGCCGATGGCGATGCCGCTGAAAATGATCGACAGCGCCCGGGGCAACAAGGCACTCGGTACCAGGCGCATCGCTACCGCCGCCGCCATGCTCCAGAACCCGCCAAGGGCAATGCCCAGCAAGATGCGCATCAACAACAGCACCGCGAAGCTGGAGGAAACGGCGACCAACAGATTGGAGGCAACCATCAACGTGGAAAAACCCAGCAACACCCACCGTCGGTCGATGCCACGGGTCAGGCCTGGTACCAACAAGCCGGCGAACAACGCCACCACGGCCGTCACCGTTACTGCCTGGCCAGCCAGCGCTTCGGACACGCCCAGGTCAGTCGCCATCAGCGTCAACAAACTGGCTGGAAGGTACTCAGCGGTCAGTAATCCGAACACCCCCATGGCCAGGGAAAATACTGCCATCCACGCGGGGGTTGCAGGTTCTAGGTCCGAGTCGACGCCGTACGGGCTATCGCAAACGGTATTACACACACAGTCAGTCATTGCACGGATCTCCCAATCTTCATTGCGAGCCGCAGTCTAGGCGCGGGAATCCGGATGATCTATGATCTTAAGTCTCTACTTTTTGATCAAAACACCTGAACGATGCCTACAGATCAGTTTGCGCTTTCCTCAGATCTCATCAACGAGCTGTTACGCGGCATGCGCCTGCGTGGGGTCGAATACCGGCGTATCCAAACGGGCCCGACCTTTGGTTTGGGCTTCGCGGAAAAACCCGGGCACGCCTGGTTCCATTTCATGGCCGTCGGCACTGCAGTGTTGAAAATGGAGGACGGCACCACTTACGCGCTGTCTGCCGGCAACGCCGTGTTTATTTCCCATGGCGCGGCCCATCAACTGTTTTCCCATACGGACGTGCCGGTTCAAGACATCGACCGTTTAGACGGCGCCCCTCTGGGCGACACCGTCAGCGCGGTGGATACCGGGACCGATGGCAGCCCCACCCCAAGCACTATTGTGTTCAGTGGCTGCATGGAGTTTGAACTGGGCAGCATCCATGGGCTTGGTCGGCTGATGCCGGGCCTGATGCTGATTGATGCCGGTGGCCAGCGTTACCCCGGACTGGTGCCGATCCTTACCACCATGGAACGCGAGGTCAGCGCCGCCCGTGTCGGCTTCGCTGGTATCCTCGCGCGACTGGCCGACGTGGTGGCGGCCATGGTCGTTCGCGGCTGGGTGGAGTGCGCCTGCGGCAACGCCTCTGGGCTGGTCGCCGCCTTGCGCGATCCACGCCTGGCCGGTGCGCTGCTTGCGCTCCACCAACAACCGGGTCGCGAATGGACCGTTGCGCAGTTGGCCGAGCACTGTAATACCTCGCGCTCGGTGTTCGCCGAGCGCTTTCAAGTGACTATCGGCATGACCCCGCTGCGCTATGTCACCGAACTGCGAATACGCCTTGCACGCCAGTGGCTGACCCTCGAAAGGCTGCCGATTGAAGAGGTGGCGCAGCGCTTGGGCTATACCTCCCAGGCCGCCTTCAGTCGTGCATTCAAGCGCATTACGGGGCAGACACCGGGATTGAGTCGCAAGGTCAGGCAGCCCGCGCTGACTTGAACCGAGCGTAAGCAGCCGATGATCCGTGGCGTCGGCTCATTTACCGCCCGTCACGTCGAGGAATGTACCGGTAACGAAGGATGCCTCCGCGCTCGCCAGCCATAGAATCGCACGAGCCACCTCCTCGGGCTGACCACCGCGCCCCATGGGGATCGAATCCTTGACCCGGTCGACCCGCCCCGGCTCACCGCCACTGGCGTGCATGTCGGTATAGATATGCCCGGGGCGAATACAGTTGACGCGTATGCCTTCGCGCGCCACCTCCTTTGCAAACCCAATGGTGAACGTCTCCAACGCGCCCTTTGACGCCGCATAGTCGACGTACTCATTGGGGCTGCCGAGGCGCGCCGAGGCCGAAGAGACATTGATCACCACACCGCCCGGGCCGTTGTGGCGGTAAGCCATGCGTTTCACCGCCTGCTGGGCACAGAGTATTGGCCCAATGGCATTGACCGCAAAGATGCGCTGCATCCGCTCCAAACCAAGGTCTTCCAGGCGAGACTGAAGCCCCAGCATCCCGGCGTTATTGACCAGCACGTCGATACGTCCGAACCTGCGGTCGATGGCCGCGAACAAATCGGCCACCTGTTGCGGGTCCGCACTGTCGGCCCGCATCGCCAACGCCCGGCGCCCCAACGCTTCTACATCCGCAGCCACGGCCAGCGCTGCGGATTCGTTGGCAACGTAGCTGATAGCCACGTCATAACCCCTTTCGGCGGCCAGCCGGGCGGTGGCGGCCCCCACTCCACGACTGCCACCCGTGATTAGAATCAGCGGGGCCTGCGAGACATTGACCATTGAACATAGCTCCTGAGCTGTTGGCTGCATCAGCCGATGATGAGAGTACCGCCGGCGATCACCACGCACGCCAGTATCCGGCGTGCAGTGAGCGTCTCGCCGAGAAACGCATAGCCGATCAACGCCGCGAACAGCACGCTGGTTTCGCGCAGTGCCGATACCGCGCCCAGGGGTGCTTCGTTCATGGCGTAGATGATCATTCCATACGCGAGCAATGAGACCAGGCCGCCGACCAGCGCGGTCACTGTTCCGGGCCGGACGCAGAACAAGCTGCGGCTGTCGCGCAGGCCGATGTAGACCACCGGCATCAGCACGCCCCACAGGGCGCACATCCATACCGTGTAGGCAAGCGGCGCACCGGAGAGCCTCGCACCGATGCCGTCGACCACGCTGTAGGCCGCGATAAAGCCGCCCGTTCCCAGCGCATAGGGCAAGCTGGGAACCGACAGACTGCGCCCTCTGAAGGCCAACGAAATAATCCCGCCCGACACCAGCGCAATACCGACGAGCTCGCCAGGGGTGATGCTCTCTCCGGCGAACACGGCGGCACCGAAGGTGATCAGCACCGGCGACGATCCACGTGAGATCGGATAGACCTGCCCCAGATCGCCGACCCGGTAACTGCGCACCAGAAACAGGTTGTAGCCCACATGCAGCAACCCCGAGACCACCGCGTAGCCCCAGCTTTCAATCGCCGGGGGCGCCATGAATGTCGCAGCAACCACACTGGTAATGGCGATGGCGACGCACATCACCGTCATCGACCACAGCCGATCGGCGCCGCTACGCAGCAGCGCGTTCCAACTCGCATGCAGGAGCGCGGCGAACAGCACAAGGAACACGAGATGAATAGGCATGCGCCACTTTAGACAATGCGGCGCCGGGGCTAAAGCGAAGTCTCCTCATTGCGCCATGAGCAGATGCTCATAATTCATGGGTCTACGCCTGTACTTTCAGCGCCTCGCTGACCAGCCATTGGCGAAAGCTGGCGATGTGCGGCTGCGATTCGATGCCCTTGGGGCAGACGAAGTAGTAAGCCAGCGGCGATGGCAGCGGTATGTCGAACAGCCGCACCAAACGGCCATCGCTGATTTCATTCTCGACATGCCCGCTGCGCACCAATGCAACGCCCTGGCCGAGCAAGGCGGCCTCGACCGTCATGTTGGTATCGCCAAACCTGACGCTCTCCTTGAGCGGCAAATAGGCCAGGCCGACGGTTTGAAACCACGCCTCCCACTTTGGCACCAACTCAGCGCCATCACGCGTCAGCAGCGGGAAGTGCAACAAGTCTGCGGGGCTCTGCGGCGTCCCCACGCGTCGCAGCAGTTCGGGGCTGGCCACAGGAAATACCTGCTCCCCAAACAGGAACTCCGAATGCAGACCTGGGTAATTGCCCTTGCCGAGCCTGATCGCAACATCCGCCTGGCCGTGCGAGAAGTGGATAATTTTATCCGTGGTGTCCAGCGAGACCAACAGCTCGGGGTGCTGACGAGCCAGACGTGGCAAGCGTGGCAGCAACCATTTGAGCGCGAAGGAATAGGTGGTGCTGACGCTGAGTCGCACCCTGCCCTTTTGCTCGCGCAAGTCACCCAACGTCGCCTCCAGACTGATGAAAAACTCCCGCACGATGGGCGCCAGCGTAGCCCCCGCTGCCGTGAGGCGTAACGCCTTGCCACGCTCAAACAACGGCACGCCCCAAAGCGCCTCCAGGTGCTTGAGCTGGTGACTGACCGCGCTTTGAGTCACATGCAACTCCTGTGCAGCGGCTGTAAACGTCGGGTGGCGGGTCGCAACTTCAAAAGCGCGCAAGGTCGCGGTGGGCGGCAGATCTCTCATAGGGGCGGTATCCAGCGAGTTTTCGCAAAAGCACGTGTATGAAAGTTAGCTCATACCGAAGCGAAGTTCACTGTAAACGTCGCGTCCCTGGCGGGACAGTGGCTCAGTAGCGGTTGATAACCCACTAGCATCCAGGGTATTCGTTCGCTTGCCCTACTCCGCCCCCAACCCTCACCATCGGGGGCTCGCTGCTAGGCGTTTGGGAGTTGACCATGCGCCCTGATATGCTGAACAAAACTCTCCTCTTGCTGCGGGCTATTTATGTGTAAAGCTGACAGCAGAGAAGACGGGATTCTAGAGTTCATATTTTGATGCATCACGTTCCTGTCCATGTTAGCGGGGTGAGATACTTGCGCCAGGCTATCGAAGTTTTTCTCGTTGCAACTGATAATCCAAGCACCGTCAATGTGCGCGTACGCTGAGTTATCGAAATAGCTTGTGGTGAGGATTGTGCTGTTTTCCTTGGTGACCTGAAAGTCGATATCCACGATTTTTGGTGAGATTTTTTTCTGCTCGTCAATATCTATATAGATCGTCGCCTGCCGGGTGAAAAGATTTTTTAAATAGGCATAGTCAATAAGTTCATTTCCCTGAATAAATCCAACATTAATACAGATGATATTTATATCGTCGGACTGGGTGGTTTCATTGTTGAGGTAAGCCTCATACTTTCCTGCTTTTTCTTTAAGCGCCGACGTTATTCTTGCATGCAAGCTGTCCATTTCGGGGGTGTAGGCGTCTACTGAGCTTCCTGGCGCGGGGTCTTCCGGTCGGTGAGGAAAGAAGTATTGGGCGTACTGAGTTTTTTTCTGCACCACCTGAATGGGTGTTATCACTTCAATATTTATTCTTTTACTTTCAAAGCTAAACGTAATATCAGGACCTTTTTTCTCGCTGGAAATACCCTTGATACGCTGGGTGCAATATTTAAGAACAACCAGCTCCGACAGCCGCTGCATGGTCTTGTCCGCGTCACTCATTTGCGAGATAAAGTTTTCATCCAGCAGTTTATTTTCATGCATTTCATTATAAAGATTTGAATAGAATTCAATAATATTCTGGTCGCACGTGTAATACGCTTCAACAGCACGTGCAAAATGCGAAGCACCGGCCATACTATGTTCCTTCCTTTGACTTGAAGTGGATCGTTACGAGCGTCACTGAATCTGTCGCGGCCCGTCTGGTTTTTATAGCCCGCCTCTGACAGGCAACTGCTTAGGCGTCGTAGTGCGTCTCAAGGAGTGAGAGCATCACTTGCGCATGTTCATTAATCTGATGCTGCCCCCAGTCGTCGCCTTTGCCCAGTACATGAAACATATGAGCCAGTTTCAACGAGTCGTACTTGGGTTTGGTGCGAAATGCTGCTTGTTTTTTGATGACCGCCAGGTTGCTATAAGAGGAGTTCTCACCCGGGCTGAGCAATACCAAATTACCAAATCCGTGGAGTAGATCGTCTGATAATGTCCTGCCGAACTCTTCATTTTGAGGGTGCACATGTTCGACTGAATTCTTCGAAGTAATCCTGTATAGCTGCAGCTTGTCAGGATCCAACCAGTTGGACGTGCGACGTTCACGCCAAAGAATGTATTCCAGTTTCTGGAACCAGTAGTGTTCAAAGCTGGTGCCGTGAGCTTCCTTGAGGTAAGCGATTTTCGTGGCGATGGGTTCAGGTTCAGCGTTGTCACTGTACAAGAGCCGATAACTCGCCTCCTTCTGCGTCATTGCCGTAAGCGAGAGTTGGTTATCGATATGTTCGAGCAGCGCCAGCACCTCATGCTCCGCCATGCCTGGCGAATTGACCAGCCTGCCAAGAAAGGGCGTTAACCAATACTGGGCACTGCGCTCGCCAGTAAGGTAGCGCATGCTCTGTAGCTGGCTAAGATCGCCAGTCTCCTGAGTGATGGAGCGCCAATCAGGGCCATTGCCTTTGCTTCGATTGTTGATGGAACTCAAGCGCAGGGTTCGTTCATCCTCCTCGCCCAGGCGCACCCACTTGACGACCCAGCGGTCGAACTGAAACCTTACGTTCCAGAGGCATTCCATAAACCCTTTGGCTTGCGCTGCAGTAGCGTTTTCGGCGAACTGGAAGAAACAGTCATTGAGGTTACTGTCGTTGAGCCGCGAGCCGATGTCACGCCAGTTCTGAGCGTATCGGTAGATTCGAAAAGCATGCATGAGCAGCAAACCGAAGCTTGCGATCGACTGATAACGCGCCTCATCTTTCTCCCCAAGCGCCTCAATCGTGGCGTCCTCAGTCACTCTCATTGACATTATTTCGCTGATCGTGCGGCCTTTCGCGTAACCGGCTGCGGGGCGATCCAGGGAAAAGTGCTCGAAGGAGTGATCAGTGAGGTCGTTGAATTTCAAGCCACCCCAATGGGCACCCGCGAAGACATCACGCAGGTTCTTCTCGAAGTAATTCCCCATATCTTCGCATGCCTGCCAAATGCCTTCATACGTGGCACGGTTCTGCTTGATACATTTCATCAGGCGGGCTTTGAGGATATCGGTCTGTTCAAGCTGCACGCCACTGGTGTTCAGCGTCGCAAACAGTTTGTTCAGGTCCATGCCCATGGGCATGACATTGTTGACCCAGGTGACCTGGTTGAACAAATAGTCTGCAACCCGTTCAAGGGCTCGATCCCCCCCTTTTGCCTGCAATCTCTTCAGCCTGTCGCATGCGACCTTTCGAGCACCAATCAGGTGTATGAGATAGGGATTCGAAGCCTCCTTTTCGTCCGAATGTGTGTCCGCCGTCAATCCTGCCCACGCGCTCAACCGTGACTGAACCTCTTCACGAATATTAAAAGTGAGTCTCGGCGCATTGCCCAAGACCACAAGCGATCGCAGTAGCGATGAGGGCATCAGCGCACAGAACGCTAGCGCCAACACCATCAATGTCGTCATGCGTTGCTGGCCGTCGATAATTTCATAGGTCATGAATGCATCAGAGGTCGGCGAAGTGACTTCGCTGGTCAGCACCGTGCCTATGAAGTAATGCGCCTGCGCGGGTTGACCGTTCGCATCGAGTTCGCTCGCCAGGATGATCTGTTCCAACAGTACCTCCACATCCTCGCTGGGCCATACATAGGGGCGCTGGTAACAGGGAATGGTCAGCGCTATACCTTGCTGGCAAAGCGTGGCGGCAGTCTGCACATTTGACTGGACTTGAGCATTCATCATTTGCCTCCTTGGCGGGCAATGTCAGCGAGGCTGATTCGTTCGATGGCATCACATAACGCCACATCGTATCCAGAGGCTACCTGGGCGATATCCGGCCAGGCCAAGCCCAAGTGAAACGTTGCAGACACCGATTCTACGAAGCGCTTCTTGATGCTGTGCCTATCAAGCCCTTCCCGGGTGGTGGTGTAGGTGTAGGTCCGTAAGTACCCCAGCAGTTCCTCGTGGGTATGGCTGCTGGTAATCCAGTCCATCAGTGGATTCTCCCTGATGTGCGCCTGGACGCCATCTTCCCTCACGCTGACTTCTTTGATCAGGCGCAGCGAAAAAACCATACGGAATATCCACAGGCTCGCTTCGAGCAGTCGGGCAGTACCGAATTGGCTGGCGTACATCAGCAAAGCGCAATCGTATGCACGGCTCAGGAACACACTGCCGCACGCATCTTGGGACAACCGTTTGTAGTAGTAGCCAAACGAGTGTTTGGGCGGCGCGTTACCCACGTCGAGCAAATCCAGGCGCAGGCCGTGGAAGTATTCGATGTAGCGCATGGCATTAACCCCGACACCCAGAGGCTGGCGCATGGCATACCCGGTCTGGAAGGTGTGCGCTTCCTTGCCTCCGACATCGCGATACACCCGTAAGGTCCGATAGGCAATATCGCCCGTATTTGCCAGCGTTCGCTCGGCGAGTTCTGTGACGATTTGCTTGCGCTCGAGTAGCGGGTCGCGATCACTGGCAACGTTTCGCCAGCGCAGGCTTTGCCAATGCCGGGCCTTCATGATGGTGGCGACAAGGGGTTTGAGATCCCCAAGGCGCTCCCAGGTCCGGGCGAAATCATTCTGCGCATCAGTAGCAACGCTGCGTAGATGATAAGCCTTGATGATATCCGCGCCGCTCAAACGCACACCGGAAGTGTTCTGAGTTTCGAAGAAGCGGTACGCATCATCTTCTCGCTGCGTGACGACCAGCGTAACGTTAATGCGCGTGAAATCTATTTGCGGAAGCTTTTGCTGCTCCAGCCATCGAAGATTGAGCTGGATGCGCCGATAACTTTCTGGGGAGTTGAATTTCAACTCAGGCGCGCCTCTGTCCCCCTTCTGAAGACAATGAAGCAACGCCAGGCTGGTAATGCGCTGCTGGCCATCGATGATATTCAGCAATCCTCGCTGGCGCGCGTTACCACCTTGCTGGTGCAGGATGATACTGCCAAGGTAGAAGTCGTGGACCGGTGCATCCGTGCTGAAGAAGGCGCGCAAATCATCGAGCAACTGCGTTAGTTGCTCTTCTCCCCACCGATACGGCCGTTGGTATTCCGGTAAATGCAGGTTGCCAAAAATAACGCCGCCGTCGCTGGACGGAATGCGTTTTGCGCTGAATACATTATCGAGGCTCGTGGAGGCAACGGCGATGCCCTCCACGGCTTGCGGCAGATGCAAGGCAAATGCATGTGCGCTCGCGGCTTGGCTCATATGACTGTCCTTGTAATGTGTTCTACGACCTGCTGATCGAAGATGCCGAGGTCGTCCCTGAACGATAGAAACCGGCAGGATGGCATAATGCCACAATCCTGAGCCGCAAAGTTCAAAATGGCGCAGTTACGCCTGCGGCCAAGAGCAGGATCAACGCCCTGACACCTACTCCTTCGCCCTCAGCACAACAATCCCCGGCGTATTGGCCACATACGCCAGAAACGGCGAATCCATCACCTTCTGGCTGCCTGAATGCGAAGACGCATTGCGCAGTACGGGGCCTTTGTTCGTCATGATAAAGAACCCCACATGGGTCACATCCAGCCCGGCCAAGGGCGTATAGATGCCAATAAAATCGCCCTCGTGCAGGCGACTGATGACCTGCTTATCGATAAAACCAGCAGGAATGTAGGTCACCGTACGCTGGACCACCGGCAGGCCGGGCAGGTAGGCGCTGCCGTCGGCTTTTTGGTTGAGGCGTTTTTCGCGGCGAACGGCATGGGCGCTTAGCTGCGCGGTGATGTCTTGCGCCGGTTTATACCTGCCGCTGTAGGCCCAATCGGTGTAGAAGTGCTTACGGCTGAGAAAATCGAGATCGCCATCAACATAACGCGTGCGCAACAGGTTTTTCATAAAGTCGGGTTGTGCTGCTGACTGTCGCAGGGCCTCGACGTAATCCAGGTAGGTAAAGCAATCCAGGCCTCGAAAATCGACCACCAGTTGTTCGGGAGTGCCCAGTGAGCCCTGTAACTTGTTGGCAACATAGGGCGTGCCTAAAAAGGCCTTCGAGATGAGGCCGATCTGTTGGCCTGCGGGAAGCGACCGGTAGTTTGGACGTTCTTGGAGAATCGCATTGAGCTTCTCAACGGTGTAAGGATCCAGCGGTGCATTGGACGTCAGCGGCGCATTTGGCTGACGTTCGAACGCATGGCTTCCAGTGGTTGCGCCCGACGAGCCACAACCGGCCAACAGCATCGACATCAGGATAAAAACATAGGGTGTGCGCATCTGACTCTTCACTTTTATCCAAGGGGCATCCGATCATACCGGCCAGCGCCGGTCAGCCGTGGCCGGCGCTCAAGCGCTCCCACAAAAAGCCGTAGACCAGCGCTTTCATGTACGCACTCTGGGCATTATCCGCCGCGCCGCCGTGGCCGCCTTCGATGTTTTCGTAGTACGTCACGTCCTGGCCGGCATCGATCATCCTGGCCGCAAGCTTACGGGCATGGGCCGGGTGTACGCGGTCATCACGGGTCGAGGTGGTGAACAGCACCGGCGGGTAGGTCTTGGCCGGGTCGAACAGGTGGTAGGGTGAAAACGTCTGGATGTAGGCCCATTCTTCGGGCACGTCCGGGTTGCCGTACTCTTCCATCCACGAGGCGCCTGCCAGCAAATGGTGATAGCGCTGCATGTCGAGCAACGGCACCTGGATGACCACGGCTGCGAACAGCTCGGGGTATTGGGTGAGCATGTTGCCGGTCAACAGGCCGCCATTGCTGCCACCTTGCACGGCCAGGTGCCGGGGCGAGGTGAGGTTGCGGTTGATCAGGTCTTGCGCCACGGCGGCAAAATCCTCATAGGCGCGCGCACGCTTGTGCTTGAGCGCCGCCTGATGCCAACGCGGGCCGTATTCGCCGCCGCCACGAATATTCGCCACGGCATACACGCCGCCTTTGGACAGCCAGGCGCGACCCAGCCCGCCGGAGTATTCCGGGCACAGCGAGACTTCAAAGCCGCCATAACCGTAGAGCAAGGTCGGCGCGTTGGCGTTGTACTGCAAGCCCTGTTCGTGCACCAGGAAATACGGCACACGGGTGCCATCTTTGGACACGGCAAAATGCTGTTCAACCACATGCCGGCTCGCATCGAAGAACGCCGGCATGGCCTTAAGCACTTCGGGTTGCGCACCAAGCTCGGCCAGTGACAGCGTGACCGGCGTGAGAAAACCTCGGGTGACCAGCCACACCGCGTCGCTGTCATCGCTGTCGACGGCGCTCACATCCACGGTCGCCATCGGCGGTGCGCCGACAAGTGCGCTGCGTGCCCAGCCTTGCGGGCCGGGCGTCAGCACGCTGAGGCGGTTTCTGACGTCCTCCAGCACGTTGAGCACCAAGTGGTTGCGGGTCCAGTCCATGCCGGCCAGCGAGGTGCTGTCCGATGGCACGAACAACAGGTCGAAATCCCGCGCGCCGTCCATGAAGCGTGCAAAGTTGATCGCCAGCAACGAGCCGGCCACATAGCCATCCCCCACCGCCCAATCATCACGCAATTGCAGGAGCAACCAGTCTTTGTGCACCGACTTGTCGGCCGAGTTCGGCGCATCGATTTTGCTCAGCGTGCCATCCGGGGCGCGCAGGTACAGTTCGTTGTTGTAGAACGCCAGGGTGCGGCTGACGAAATCCCGCTCGTAACCCGGTGTGCTGTCGTGCATCGCCGCGATATACATATCGTCGTGCCGGCCTTCGTAGACGATCGTCGCGGCACTCAAGGGTGTACCGCGCTGCCATTGCTTGACGATGCGCGGGTAACCCGAGCGGGTCATGCTGTCTGCACCGAAGTCGGTAAACACATACACGTTGTCGTGGTCGATCCAACCCAGCCCGCCCTTGGATTCGGGCAACTCGAAGCCGTCTTTGACCCAGGCTTTTTCGACCAGATCAAATTCGCGCGTGACACTCGCGTCCGCGCCGCCACGGGACAGTGCGACCAATGCGCGTTGATAGCCAGGGTGCAGGCAGTCGGCGCCGTGCCAGACCCAATTTTCACCTTCCAGGGCATTCAATGCGTCGATATCCAGCACGGTTTCCCAGGCCGGTTGCGCCTTGCGATATTCCGCCAGCGTGGTCCGCCGCCACAGGCCGCGAGGGTGCACGGCGTCGACCCAGAAGTTGTAATAGTGGGCGCCGATTTTTTCCACGTAGGGGATATTGCTGTCCGAGTCGAGCACCGCCAGCAGGTCGGCCTGCATGGCCTTGAAGGACGCGGATTCGGCGAGTCGGGCGTGGGTCTTGAGGTTTTGCGCGCGCACCCAGTCCAGCGCTTGTGGGCTGTCGACGTCTTCCAGCCAAAGGTAAGGATCGTCGCCCGTGGAAGTCGGTGTCGGGAGGTTTGGCATGGTCGAATCCTGTCAAAAATCGGTGCGGAAAACCAATGAGTGTCACTCAGCCGCGCCCAACCCTGCAACCAGCACCTCCACCACCGCGCGCACCTTGGGCAGCGCGTAGCGGTTTTTGACCCAGGCCACGCTGATACCCATGCCGACACTGGCCAAGTGCGGCAAGACTTGCACCAGCGACCCGTCCTGCAAGTGTTGCTCAACCAGCCAGGACGGCAGTTGCGCGATACCGCAGCCGGCCAGCGCGGCCATCTTGAGCCCGTCGCCATGGCCGATCACCAGTTGCGGCTGTGTGTTTATGTGCAGCGCCACGCCTTGTTCGCCAGCATGCCGCCAGGGGCTGACGCGACCATCGACCCAGCCGTAGGCCATGCACTGATGCTGCTCGAGGTCACGCTCGGACTGCGGCATGCCGTGGCGGGCGAGATACGCGGGGGATGCACACAGCACATGCCACTCGCGCGTGAGTAAACGGTGCTCTACCGTCTCCGGCCAGGCCGGGACGTCGCCGATGCGCACGACGATATCCACGCCTTCCTTAAGCGGATCGACAAAGCCATCGGAGAAGGAGATGTGCGGGGTCAGCAATGGATGAGTGTTCAACCACGGCAGCAGGATCGGCAGCACCTTCGCCTGGCCAAAGGCGCCGGGCAGGTCGATGCGCACACGCCCGCGCAGTTCGGTGTTTTCAGCCTGCAGTGCCCATTCGGCTTCTTCCAGGTCGGCTAATACGCCGGTGCAGGTGCGCAGGTAGGCCACGCCGGCATCGGTCAGCGACAACCTGCGCGTGGTGCGATGGAACAGTCGGGCACCCAGGCGGGCTTCCAGGCGCGCAATGCTTTTACTCACGGCCGAAGCGGTCAGGTTCATTTTCCCGGCGGTCGCCGTAAAGCTGCCGTACTGCGCGACACAGACGAATACATCAATGCCCTTCAGGCGCTCTGAAGAAAACATGCACAGCCCTTATTCATGAATTGAGTTCCTGTACCTGGATAAAAACCATCCTAAATCAGAACTCGGTTCAAAGGTAAGCTGCGTCCACTCTGATAAATGGACCCCGAGGCTCGAATGCTGGCCACGCTGAAACACTACCCCGCCACCCTCAAACTGCTATTGGGTGCCTCGCTGATACTGACACTCGCCCGCGCAATCACCCTGCCCTACCTGGTCATTTACTTATCAGGCCACTTTGGCTTGAGCATCGCCGATATCGGCCTGGTGATCGGCTGCACACTGATCATCGGCTCGCTGCTGAGCCTGTATGGGGGCTTTCTGGTGGACCGGATGAGCAGTTATCGGCTTATCCTGACTTTCTGCGGCGCGTTCACCCTGGGCTTTCTCGGCGCCGCTATCGCGCCTGCGCTCTGGCTGTTCTACCTGTGCCTGGTGGCGGTGAACCTGGCGTATGCGGTGGTCGATATCGCGGTTAAAGCCGCCTTTGGCAGCCTGCTTCCCGTCGAACAGCGCAGTGAAGCATTTTCGATCAAATACACGCTGACCAATATCGGTTATGCCGTCGGGCCGTTCCTTGGCGCGGGATTGGCCACCGTAGATTCGAGCCTGCCGTTTCTAATGTCAGCCGGGCTTGGCGCCGGATTCTGGTTGGTCTACTGCGTATGGGGCGACAAGCGTTTGCAAACGGCCCAGGCAAACCAGCCAGCCGTAGCGTTCCTGGCCGTCGGCACACTGTTGCTGCGCGATTACCGCCTGGTGTGCTTTACCCTCGGCGGACTGCTCAGTGCCGTGGTGTTCGGCCAGTTCACGGCCTACCTCTCGCAATACCTGATCGTCACCACCACGCCTGAGGAGACCTACCGGATCATCAGCACGATTGTGGCCACCAATGCCCTGACGGTGATCAGCTTGCAATACAGCCTCGGCAAACGGATTTCCCCGCGTTACCTGAACCGTTGGCTGGCCGCAGGGCTCAGCCTGTTTGTCGTCGGCCTGGGCGGGTTTGCGCTGTCGACCACGCTGCTGATGTGGGTGCTGTCCATGGTGATTTTCACCCTTGGGGAAATTATCGTGTTCCCGGCCGAATACATGTTCATCGACAACATCGCACCCAATCACCTGCGCGGCATGTATTACGCCGCGCAGAACCTGAGTAATGTCGGCGCGGCGTTGGGGCCGGCGTTGTGTGGGTGGGTGTTGGCGACGCAGCCGGCGTACAGCATGTTTTATATGTTGGTGGTTTTTGTCGTGGCGGGCGGGGTGATGTACTTTTTGGGCGGGTTGATTGGCAGTCAGCGTGGCAACCTGGCGCCACCGGCAGACGGTTGAGCCTGTTGCCGCACACGGACAGCAGCCTGTGAGCCTCGTTCCTTGCAGGCCACGCAATACACTTTTGCCATCAAGCCCATTGATAGCTCCCTAACGAAACCGCCATTCTAGAGGGCTAATCTCTCGCTTATATCATTCCGAATGATAGTTACCTTTGCTTCATTCGATTCGTGACATAGCACCTCGCCGCGCATGATCCGCCCATCTCAAATACATTGGCGGATGCACCTCATGGAACAGTCACTCAAACACTTGCGCTTCCCCTTGGCGATTTTGGCCGTGGTGGTGATGAGCGCCTGCGGCAAGACCCCGGATCAAGCGGCCGCCATGCCCCCGGCGAAAATCAGTGTGGCCAAGGTGCTGGAACAACCGGTCAACGAGTGGGACGAGTTCACCGGTCGCCTGGAAGCCCCGGAAACCGTGCAGATTCGTCCGCGCGTGTCCGGCCAGATCGACCAGGTGGCCTTCACCGAAGGCGCCCTGGTGAAGAAAGGCGACCTGCTGTTCCAGATCGACCCGCGCCCGTTCCAGGCTGAGGTGCGCCGCCTCGAAGCCCAACTGGCACAAACCAAAGCCGCCGCCAGCCGTAGCGATAACGAAGCGCAACGTGGCGAGCGTCTGCGCCAGAGCAATGCGATCTCCGCCGAACTGGCCGACTCGCGCACCACCGCCGCCCAGGAAGCCCGCGCCGCTGTCGCCGGGATCCAGGCGCAGTTGGACCTGGCCAAGCTGAACCTGAGTTTTACCCGCGTGACCTCGCCGATCAGTGGCCGCGTCAGCCGTGCGGAAATCACCGCCGGCAACCTGGTGACCGCCGACACCACCGCGCTGACCAGCGTGGTCTCTACCGACAAGGTTTACGCCTACTTCGACGCCGACGAGCGCGTGTACCTCAAGTACACCGAGTTGGCCCGTGAAGGCCGCCGTGGCGCGACCACCCCTGTGTACCTGGGCCTGTCCAATGAAACCGGCAACCCGCACCTGGGCCAGATGAACTTCGTCGACAACCAGGTCAACCCGGCCACCGGCACCATCCGTGGTCGCGCCGTGTTCGATAACAGCAAGGGCGAATACACCCCTGGCCTGTACGCCCGCTTGAAGCTGGTCGGCAGCGGCACCTACTCCGCCGTGCTGATCAACGACGAAGCCGTTGGCACCGACCTTGGCAAGAAGTTCGTGCTGGTGATGGACGGCGACAAGCCGGCTTACCGCTCGGTGGAACTGGGGCCGAAGATCGAAGGCCTGCGCATCGTGCGCAGCGGTTTGACCAAGGACGACACCATCGTCGTGAAGGGCTTGCAGCGCATTCGCCCGGGTTCGCCGGTTGCTCCGGAAACGATCCCGATGGCCAGCAAGGAAACCCTCGCCGCCTTGGCACAACAACGACAAGCGCTTGAAGCCAGCAACCTGGAGCAAGTGGCGCCGGATAAAGCCGCGCCCAAGCTCGCAGCCGTCGCGACTCCACGCGGTTAAGGGATACGACTCAAGATGAATTTTTCCAAGTTCTTCATTTCGCGGCCGATCTTCGCAGCGGTGCTGTCGCTGTTGATTTTGATCGCCGGTGCGATCTCGCTGTTCCAACTGCCGATCAGCGAATACCCGGAAGTGGTGCCGCCCACCGTGGTAGTACGTGCCAACTTCCCGGGCGCCAACCCCAAAGTTATCGGTGAAACCGTGGCCGCTCCGTTGGAGCAAGCCATCACCGGCGTCGAGAACATGCTGTACATGTCCTCGCAGTCGACCGCCGACGGCAAGCTGACCCTGACCATCACTTTCGCCCTGGGCACTGACCTGGACAACGCGCAGGTACAGGTGCAAAACCGTGTGACGCGGACTCAGCCGAAATTGCCTGAGGAAGTGACGCGCATCGGTATCACCGTGGACAAGGCGTCGCCTGACCTGACCATGGTGGTGCACATCACCTCCCCGGATCAGCGTTACAACATGCTCTACCTGTCCAACTACGCCATCCTCAATATCAAGGATGAGCTTGCACGGCTGGGCGGCGTGGGCGATGTACAGCTGTTCGGCATGGGCGATTATTCCCTGCGTGTATGGCTGGACCCGAACAAGACCGCCTCGCGCAACCTGACCGCCACCGATGTGGTCACGGCCATTCGTGAACAGAACCGTCAGGTAGCGGCCGGTGCGCTGGGCGCGCAGCCTGCGCCTAACGACACCAGCTTCCAGCTGTCGGTCAATACTCAGGGCCGTTTGGTTACTGAGGAAGAGTTCGAAAATATCGTCATTCGTGCTGGCGCTAACGGCGAAATCACGCGCCTGAAGGACATCGCACGGGTGGAGTTGGGTTCCAGTCAATACGCCCTGCGCTCGTTGATCGATAACCAGCCAGCCGTAGCGATTCCGATCTTCCAACGCCCTGGCTCCAACGCCATCGACATCTCCAATGAAGTGCGCGCCAAGATGGCGGAGCTGAAAAAGAGCTTCCCGGAAGGCATGGATTACCGCATTGCCTACGACCCGACCGTGTTCGTACGCGGTTCCATCGAGGCCGTGGTTCACACCTTGTTCGAAGCACTGATCCTGGTGGTGCTGGTGGTGATCCTGTTCCTGCAAACCTGGCGCGCCTCGATCATTCCATTGGTGGCGGTGCCGGTATCGTTGATCGGTACCTTTGCAGTCATGCACCTGTTTGGCTTCTCGCTTAACGCGCTATCGCTGTTCGGCCTGGTACTGGCCATCGGTATCGTGGTGGACGACGCCATCGTGGTGGTGGAGAACGTCGAGCGAAATATCGAGTTGGGACTGGAACCGTTCCCGGCCACTGAAAAGGCCATGAGCGAAGTGACTGGCCCGATCATCGCGACTGCGTTGGTACTCTGTGCGGTGTTCATACCCGCGGCGTTTATCAGTGGCCTGACCGGCCAGTTCTATAAGCAGTTCGCCTTGACCATTGCGATCTCGACGGTGATTTCGGCGTTCAACTCGCTGACCTTGTCGCCCGCACTGGCTGCGGTACTGCTTAAAAGTCATAACGCACCCAAGGACGGCTTCTCCAGATTCCTCGACAAGATCCTGGGTGGCTGGTTGTTCAAACCGTTCAACCGCTTCTTCGACAAAGCCAGCCATGGTTATGTAGGCACCGTGCGCCGGGTGATTCGCGGCAGTGGCATTGCGCTGTTCCTGTACGCCGGCCTGATGGTGCTGACATGGCTGGGCTTTGCCCACACGCCGACCGGTTTCGTACCGGCCCAGGACAAGCAGTACCTGGTGGCCTTCGCGCAATTGCCGGACGCCGCCAGCCTGGACCGCACCGAAGATGTGATCAAGCGCATGTCCGACATCGCCATGAAACAACCCGGCGTGGAAAGCGCTATTGCCTTCCCCGGCTTGTCAATCAACGGTTTTACCAACAGCCCTAACAACGGCATCGTGTTCGTTACCTTGAAGCCGTTCGATGAGCGTAAAGACCCGAGCATGTCCGCCGGCGCCATTGCCGGTGCACTGAACGGTAAATACAGCAGCATCGAAGAAGCCTACATGGCGATCTTCCCGCCGCCGCCGGTACAGGGCCTGGGTACGATCGGCGGGTTCCGCCTGCAAGTCGAAGACCGTGGCAACCTGGGTTACGACGAGCTGTACAAAGAAGTGCAGAACATCATCACCAAAAGCCGTGGCGTACCTGAGTTGTTCGGCCTGTTCACCAGCTACACGGTGAACGTGCCACAGGTCGATGCCGCCATTGACCGCGAAAAGGCCAAGACCCACGGCGTGGCGATCAGCGACATCTTCGACACCCTGCAGATCTACCTGGGTTCGTTGTATGCCAACGACTTCAACCGCTTCGGGCGTACCTATCAAGTCAACGTGCAGGCTGAGCAACAGTTCCGCCAGGATGAAGACCAGATCGGCCAGCTGAAAGTGCGCAACAACAAGGGCGAGATGATCCCGCTGGCGACCTTTATCAAGGTCAGCGACACCTCGGGCCCGGACCGCGTGATGCACTACAACGGCTTTATCACCGCCGAAATCAACGGCAACGCCGCACCGGGCTATAGCTCCGGCCAGGCACAGGCGGCGATTGAAAAACTGCTCAAAGACGAACTGCCCAACGGCATGACCTACGAGTGGACCGACCTGACCTATCAGCAAATCCTCTCGGGCAATACCGCGCTGTTCGTGTTCCCGCTCTGCGTACTGCTGGCGTTCCTGGTACTGGCCGCCCAATACGAAAGCTGGAGCCTGCCGTTGGCGGTGATCCTGATCGTACCGATGACGCTGCTGTCGGCCATCACCGGGGTGATTATCTCCGGCGGCGACAACAACATCTTCACCCAGATCGGCCTGATTGTACTGGTGGGCCTGGCGTGCAAGAACGCGATTCTGATCGTCGAGTTTGCCAAGGATAAGCAAGCCGAGGGGCTCGATCCGCTGGCGGCGGTACTGGAAGCTTGCCGCCTGCGTCTGCGGCCGATCCTGATGACCTCGTTCGCCTTCATCATGGGTGTAGTGCCCCTGGTGCTGTCCAGCGGTGCCGGTGCCGAGATGCGTCATGCCATGGGTGTGGCGGTGTTCTCCGGGATGATCGGGGTGACCTTCTTCGGTCTGTTGCTGACCCCGGTGTTCTACGTCCTGATCCGTCGTTATGTGGAGCGCGGCGAAGCACGCAAAGCGGCCAAGGCCTTGAAGCTGGAGACACAGCAATGAGCGTGAAAGTATTTTTGCCGAGCTTGCTGGTACTGGCGCTGAGCGCCTGCGCCGTGGGCCCGGACTACAAAACCGAAAAATTGGAGGCGGCCAATATCACGGCCGCCGCCGACACCAAGAGCTATGACCACGCCCAGTACGAAGGCATCTGGTGGCAGCAGTTCGAGGACCCGACCCTCAACCAGTTGGTGACTCAATCGCTGAGCGGTAACCGCGACTTGCGCGTCGCCTTTGCCCGTCTGCGGGCGGCACGTGCCATCCGGGATGACGCCGCCAACGACATCATGCCGGTCGTCACCTCTCGCGCCAGCAGTGATGTGGGCAAAGGCCAGATTCCCGGCCAGACCACCAAGCGTGTCAACAGCGAGCGCTACGACCTGGGCCTGGACATGGCCTGGGAAGTCGACTTGTTTGGACGTATCCGCCGCAACCTGGAGGCCAGCGACGCTGACCAACAGGTCGCCGAGGCCGACCTGTACCAACTGCAAGTCACCATGATTGCCGAATTGGTGGATGCCTACGGTCAACTGCGTGGTGCGCAACTGCGTGAACGTATCGCCCTGGACAACCTGAAGAACCAGCAGGAATCGCGCACCATCACTGTGAGCCTGCGTGATGCGGGTGTTGGCGATCAGCTCGATGTGGAACGCGCCGACGCACGCCTGGCGGCCGTTGAAGCCAGCGTGCCGCAACTGCAAGCCGAGCAAGTGCGCGAGCGTAACCGCATCGCCACCCTCCTCGGCCAGCGCCCCGACAAGCTGAGCGTGGACCTGAGCCCTAAAGACCTGCCGGCGATTGCCAAGGCCTTGCCGATCGGCGACCCCGGCCAGTTGCTGCAACGTCGCCCGGACATCCTCAGTGCCGAACGCAAACTGGCCGCCGCCACCGCGCGTATCGGCGTGGCCAAGGCCGACCTGTTCCCGCGGGTCAGCCTCAGCGGCTTCCTCGGCTTTACCGCCGGGCGCGGTTCGCAGATTGGTTCGGCTGCCGCCAATGCCTGGTCCCTTGGCCCAAGCATTACCTGGGCCGCCTTTGACCTGGGCAGCGTGCGTGCACGGTTGCGCGGTGCGAATGCCGAGGCCGATGGCGCCCTGGCGACCTATGAGCAGCAAGTGTTGCTGGCGTTGGAAGAATCGGAGAATGCCTTCAGCGATTACGGCAAACGCCAGCAGCGCCTGGTTTCGCTGATTCGTCAGAGTGAATCCAGTCGCGCTGCCGCTGACCTCGCCGCAATTCGTTATCGCGAAGGCACCGTGGATTTTCTGGTGCTGCTCGATGCGCAACGTGAGCGCCTGGCGGCTGAAGACTCCCAGGCCCAGGCCGAAGTGGATTTGTATCGCGGCATCGTCGCGATCTACAAAGCCCTGGGTGGTGGCTGGCAGCCGGACACGGTCGTAGCCAGCAGCAAGTGATGTAACGAGCTCCTTTGGTTGGTCGCATCCAGCCAATTTTTAGCCCTGCGGCTCATTCGGTCGCGGGGCTTTTTTTTTGGGTTAATTTGAAACGCATGGACGGCAGATACTGCTGTAGTCCCTCGCCAGTCATTTCCGATCATTGGAGGGTAAGAACATGGCAATCTTTCACCCGTCTGCTGAAATCAGCGAGTCCTTGCCACGGCTTTAGCGACGCCCGCAACCGCAGTGGCGACCACCACCAGAGGGTCTACGCGGGAGCCTGCGTCACACAGACGGCAACGCGTCACTCAGGATCAGGCTGCGGTAGTGCCCAGGGTTTGAGCCGGACCATTTGCGGAAGGCTTTGTAAAAGGAGCTGACATCCGCAAACCCAAGGCGCACGGCAATTTCAACAAAACTGATATCGGCCTCGGCGAGCCAGACAATCGCCAATTCCTTGCGCACGCTATCCTTGAGCCCCTGATAAGTCTGGCCCTCATCTGCCAGCCGGCGACGCAGGGTCGACGCGGATATACACAGGTTGGCGGCCAAGCCTTCGGTTTCCGGCCAGGTATTGGCAGGCATATGGCGCAGGTCATGTTTGATGCGATTGGCCAGGCTCGTCGGGTCGCGGTATTTGACCAGTATGTTGGCTGGCGCATGCGCCAGGAAGCGCTTGAGTTCTTCCGGGCTGCGCTTGATCGGCAGGTCCAGGCAGTCGGCAGAAAAGATCATGCGCGTGCGTGGCCGGTCGAAGCGCAGGTTGTCGGAGAACATCACGCGATAGTCGTCGCAAAACTCCGGTGGCGGGCAGCGCAATTCAATGGCGAGAATCGGAATCCGCCGACCCGCCAGCCAGCAGGCGACGCCGTGGACGATCATCCAGTAGGTGAAATAGGTAAACGCGCGTTGGGGTTCGGGTTCGAGCAGAACGATTTCTGCCAGGCTCTGTTGGCGCACCAGTTGTGCGGGCATCTGCTCGAGCATCAACGACAAAAAACCCAGGCCGGTTTCCACGCCGGCATCCAGGCTCGGTTGCGCCATCGCGGCGCGGCACAGGAACGCCAGGCTGCCGGACTTGAGTTTGCGCGGGTCCATACCAAAAAATTCATCATCCCGGCGGCGCGCCAACAAACGCCACAGCCGCGCGTACGCGGTGGCCGGTACGCGGGCGTCGGGCTGCGCCAGCAATGCCGGGTCTATCCCGACCTTGCTCAAGGCTTCAACCGTGGCCGCGCCGGGCGCGCAGCTTTGCAGTAAGGCTTCGCGCACAAGATGGATGGAGATGGTGTCTTTTTCCGCCATGGGAATCGGGCTATTCAATGCTGCAAAAGATGGAGTGCATCATAAGGGCGGTTGCGATTCGCCACCACCGTTCAGCCGCAGTTCAGCAAAGGTCCATATTGGCTGTTTAGTAATGAGTATCATTATGTTACAAATTAGCATCCTATCCAGCCTTGATGCGGTGCCGAATGCTCGTTCCCTTTCTAATCATGCTGCGCGAAGGCATTGAAGCCGCATTGATCGTTGGCATCATCGCCAGTTACCTGCAGCAAACCGGCCGTGGCCAGTGGATGCCCGCCGTGTGGATCGGCGTGTTCCTGGCCGCTGCGTTGGCCCTGCTGGTAGGTGGGGGGCTGGAACTGGTCAGTGCGGAGTTCCCGCAGAAACAACAGGAACTGTTTGAAGGCATTGTCGGCTTGGTAGCCGTCGGCATCCTCAGCTCCATGGTGTTCTGGATGCGCAAGGTGGCACGCTCCATCAAGCATTCCCTGCACGAATCCCTGGATCACGCGTTGGCCGGCTCCAAGCACCAAGTCATTGCGCTGATCGCCATGGTGTTCTTTGCCGTGGCCCGTGAAGGCCTGGAAACCGTGTTTTTCCTGCTCGCCGTGTTCCAGCAGAGCGATGGCCCGGGCGCACCGATCGGCGCCCTGCTCGGCTTGATCCTGGCGATTATCGTCGGCTTCCTGATCTACACCGGCAGCATGCGCCTGAACCTCGGCGCGTTCTTCCGCTGGACTGGTCTGTTCATCCTGGTGGTGGCCGCCGGCATTCTTGCCAACTCGGTGCAGGCGCTGCACGAAGCCGGAGTGTGGAACCACTTGCAAACCGTGCTGTTCGACTTCAGTGCCGTGCTGCCGATGGACAGCCCGCTGGGCTCGGTGCTCGCCGGGATGTTCGGCTACCAGGAAGCGCCGACCGTGAGCACCCTGGGTGCCTATCTGATTTATCTGGTAGTGGCGCTGGTGATGTTCTTCCTGCCCTCGCCCCCTGCCAAGTCAGTCGTCCAACCCTCTTCCGTTTCCAGCCAGTAAGGACCGTCTCTTGTCCAACCCAACCCTTCAACCGGCACCGCCGTCGCGCGCCCTGCGCTGGGCAGTGGCCGGCTCGGTGGTGGTGATGATCGCCGCCGGTGCGCTGTTTTATTACGCTTCGCAACTGGCTGCCGCCAAGCGCCAGACCAATCACAACGAAATCGCGGTGACCATTCACGGCCACGCCTGCGAACCGAATGAAATCAGCGTACCCGCCGGACGCGCGAGTTTTCGCATCATCAACCGCTCCGACCGCGCGGTGGAATGGGAAATCCTTGACGGCGTGCTGGTGATCGAAGAACGCGAAAATATCGCGCCGGGCCTAAGCCAGGTGATCAACGCCAACCTGTTGCCCGGCGACTATGCGATCACCTGCGGCCTGCTGAGCAACCCGCGCGGCACGCTGCATGTGACCCCGACCGCCGAGTCCGACGCTCAGGCCAAGGCCAAGCCGTCGATGGTGGCGTTTATCGGCCCACTGTCGGAGTTCCGGGTGTACCTGAGCGGCCAAGGCAGTGCGCTGGTCAAGGCCGTGACCGCGCTGCAGCAAGCGATTGCCGCCGGTGACCTGGCCCAGGCGCAGGCGCTGTATGTGCCGGCCCGTGAGGCGTACCAGCGTCTGGCTCCGGCCGCGCAACGCCTGGCGCAACTGGACAACGCGATCAACGCCCGCGCCGATTACTTCGAAAAACGCGAGCAAGACCCGGCGTTCAGCGGCTTCCACCGCCTCGAATACAGCCTGTTCCAGCAGCGCAGTCTCGACGGCCTGGGCCCGGTCGCCGAACACCTGGTCACTGACGTCACCACCCTCAAGCAACAGTTGCTTGCGCAATCCCTGCCGCCGGAACAACTGGTCAGCATTGTGGTGCGCAACCTCAACAGCCTGGCGGATGTGCGAGCCGCCAGCGGTGAAGAGGAGCGCTATAGCCATACCGACTTGAACGGCTTTGCCGCCAACCTGGAGGCCGCCCGCAAGGTGGTCGACCTGATGCGTCCATTGCTGACCAAATCGGCACCGGGCCTGTTGCCAAACATCGACAGCGCCCTGGAGGCCTTCGATGCACAGCTCAACAGTTTGAAAGTCGACGGCCAGTACAGCCGCTACGACAGCGTCACGGCCGATCAACGCAAGCAGATCGCCGACAAGGCCAAGGCTCTGGCCGTTGCACTCGATGGAATCGACCCCGCCCTTGGCCTTTCCGGCCTGCAGTGAAGACGACCTAAGACATGAGTGATTCAGAACAGTTTTCCGCACACTTTTCAGCACAGCGCCGCCGCGTCCTGTTGGGCATGGCCGCCACCGGCGCCGCGATTGCCGGCAGCACCCTGACATGCCCGGCCATGGCCGCTGCGGCCGAACAAGTCACCACCGCACCGCGCAGTGACAAGACCCAGGACCACCACGATTTCTTCGGCCAGCACCAGACCGGCATCGTCACCCCTCGCCCGGCCTGCGGCATGCTCGTCGCTTTCGACGTGCTGGCCAATGACCGCGAAGACCTGGAGCGCCTGTTCCGCACCCTGAATGAGCGCATCGCGTTCCTGATGACCGGCGGCACCGTGCCGCAAGTTGACCCGAAGCTGCCGCCCACCGACTCCGGGATCCTCGGCCCGGTGGTTACGCCAGATAACCTGACCATCACCGTCTCGGTCGGCGAATCGCTGTTCGATGAGCGTTTCGGCCTGGCCGCAGCCAAACCCAAGCGCCTGAGCCGCATGGTGGGCTTCCCCAACGACGCGCTGGAACCCGCGCAGTGTCACGGCGACCTGAGCCTGCAATTCAGCTCGAACACCCCGGACACCAATATCCACGCCCTGCGCGACATCGTGAAGAACCTGCCCGACTTGCTGCTGGTGCGCTGGAAACAGGAAGGCAGCGTACCGCCCCAGGCACCGGCCAAACCCGGTGAGCCGGCGCAGAGCGCACGCAACTTCCTCGGTTTTCGTGACGGCTCGGCCAACCCGAACTCCAACGATGCCAAGGCCATGGACCAAATCGTCTGGGTACAACCCGGCAGCGACGAACCGGCCTGGGCCGCCAACGGCAGCTACCAGGCCGTGCGTATCATCCGCAACTTCGTCGAGCGTTGGGACCGCACGCCCTTGCAGGAACAGGAAAGCATCATCGGTCGCATCAAACCGACCGGCGCGCCTATGGACGGCGACAAAGAAACCCAGGTTCCCGACTACAGCAAGGACCCGGAAGGCAAGTTGACCAAGCTCGATGCGCACATCCGCCTGGCCAACCCGCGTACCCCGCAGACTCAGGCCAACCTGATCCTGCGTCGGCCGTTCAACTACTCCAACGGCGTCAACAAAAACGGTCAGCTGGACATGGGGCTGCTGTTCATCTGCTACCAGGCTGACCTGGAGAAAGGCTTTATCAGCGTGCAAACCCGGCTCAACGGCGAGCCCCTGGAGGAATACCTCAAGCCGGTCGGCGGCGGGTACTTCTTCACCTTGCCGGGGGTAACGGGGCCTAAGGACTTCCTCGGCCGCACACTGCTCGCTGCAACGCACTCTCAAACCACTGCCAATACCTAAAACAAACCAGAGCGGAAAACGTCCCATGAAGAAGTCGACTATCGCGTTGTCGTTGCTAATGACCCTTTCACCGTTGGCAGCCTTCGCCGCCACCGCGCCCCTGGACCTGGTAGGCCCGGTGTCGGACTACAAGATCTACGTCACCGAAGAAATTGGCGAACTGGTTACCCAGACCAAGGCGTTCACCGATGCGATCAATAAGGGCGACCTCGCTACCGCACAGAAACTCTACGCGCCGACCCGCGTGCACTATGAGTCCATCGAGCCGATCGCCGAGCTGTTCAGCGACCTCGACGCCTCGATCGACTCGCGTGTCGACGACCACGAGAAAGGCGTAACCGCTGAAGACTTCACCGGTTTCCACCGCATCGAGTACGTGCTGTTCTCCGAGAAGACCACCAAAGGCCTGGAAACGCTGACCGCCAAGCTCAACACCGACGTCAACGACCTTAAAACCCGCGTGGACGGCCTGACCTTCCCGCCGGAAAAAGTCGTCGGCGGCGCTGCAGCGTTGTTGGAAGAGGTGGCGGCCACCAAGATCTCCGGTGAAGAAGACCGTTACAGCCACACCGACCTGTATGACTTCCAGGGCAACATCGACGGCGCGAAGAAAATCGTCGACCTGTTCCGTGGCCAGATCGAGAAGCAGGATAAAGTCTTCCTGGCCAAGGTCGACAAGAACTTTGCCACCGTGGACAAGATCCTCGCCAAGTACAAAACCAAAGATGGCGGTTATGAGACCTACGACAAGGTCAAGGACACCGACCGCAAGGCCCTGGTGGGCCCGGTCAACACCTTGGCTGAAGACCTGTCGATGCTGCGCGGCAAGTTGGGCTTGAACTGATGGATGCGCCCAGGCGTTCGTGCAGCCCTGCGGGGCGGCCGAACACCTGGGTGTCAAACATCACACGGGAGCGGGCCTGAAGTGCTCCAGTGGTGTCCCTTCGGGTTTATGGCTTACGGGGTTGATCGCATACCACGAGCCGTTCTTCTGAACCGCCAGGACCTCCTGGCCGCCATTGAAACCTTTACGGGCTCCTGGAAAGTTTTTCCTCCGATTGCCAAACACCGAATCCGAAGCGCCCGAGAGCCATCGCCACTGCTCGAACGTGGTGACCGGCAGATAAATGTTCGAGCCGATATGAACCGGGACTCCGTTGGCGACTTTACCCAGACCCTTAACACCATTTACCCCCCCACGAAAAATGCTGGGGATGGCTTCCAATGGGTTGAACAGTCCACGAATGTAGGTCACCCCGCCTTTGAGCGCGGCCAAGGTGAATGGCGTGCCACTGAAGGGGATCAACATTTTCAAGCCTTTGCCAAACGCCTTTAATCCCGACCACCCCCCGGTCGCAAAAAAAGACAAGAAGTCGATCATCAGGCCTTTCGCGCCGTCCTCTGTTTTACCCTCCACCAAATCCGCCATCGCCCCCACAAAAGGAATCAGACTCAGCAACATTCGAGTACCTTCAGCAGAAAACAGACTGCTCGTGGAAAAAGGGTGATTACGCTTGTACAAGTCCGTGGGTTCATTGGCATAGGCGATCCGTGCGTCACGGTCATCTTTGAAGTTATAGGCTACTAGCCTATCGACTATCTGAGCTATTTTGGATGAAGCAAAGGTGTTCGGTGCACGATCGTGAATATGGCCCGTCCTCTCGGGTATCGGGTCTGGAAGCTCCTCGATAATCACTTGCGACGTTACCCCAGCACGCGGCTCAGAGCCTGTACTGTAGGCGTCAAAATCAAACGGTTGCGTCGTTCCATTCCGGATCACCGGCCCTGCATAGGTATAGAGACTGTCGCGTAGCGTTTCATTTTCCACCTTACCGTCAAGCGGCAGCTTGGAGGGCAAGTCCGGTCGCTTGACCATCGTCATGGACCCTGGGAAAACTTCGTAGTAACCGAACCTGGGTTTGACCAGGCCAGTTTCATAGCGAAGCAAGAGGCCATGCTTGCCTTTGCTCTGTTCGACTTTTGAGTCCGGCCCTTGATCGACGCGCAGTGAGTCTCCGGTCGTTTGGCGCACGCTATAGAACGTGATCTTCCCCACTCCAGCGCCTTGCGATCTTCAAGGGGTAGATCAGCGATCATCAGCTTCAATGTGGTTGACTGCGCTGCACGGAGGTCGGCAATGTATTTATCGACGGCAGGTGCCACTAATGGCTCGATCCTGGGCAATTGCTTGAGCCGCTCCTTAAAGGTCGCGAAGTCGACCTTCGTATGAGCAAACGCGCTACGCGTCCAATAGTCTTTGACGCCAAGCAAGGGTTTGTTGTCCTTGTAATTCATCAAGATGACATCGATCAAAAACTTCTCATTGCGGTCGGTTTTTCCAGACCTGAATGCACCGGCGGAAAAACCCGTATCGGGATAATCAGGCACCTTGAGGTTGCGAATCTCGTCTTCGGTCATTTCCGGGAACAGCAGCAGCAGTTGTCGGACCAGCACGCTTGATTCAGTAGGCGGCTCGCTCATCAGTACGTTGAACGCCTCACGGGTCTGGTATTCGCGCTCGGAAAAGGCTTTCGACGCGGCCTCGTAATCCCCTGTCGAATAGCGACCATCTGACGTGGCTGGAAAAATGCCGTTCATCACTGCCCAATCCAACAGTGGCGAAACCCCCATTGTTTTGATCAAGGCTTCTTGTTTAGGCCCTGTAGCCTCCTGACGTGCCAGCGCGAGCACTTGCGTAAGATTCAAGCGTGAATCGCCCGCTATCTCACAGCCCAGGCGCATGTTCATCCAGGCTGTGCTGCCGACCTTGATGTTCTCCGGGTCCTGGTTGAACAGTTTGGCCTTTTCGGCATCGACGCCAGGGTCTCGTTTGACGAGCATCTCCGGTGCCGACTGGGCCAGCAACAGATGGGCCATCAGGGCCGAAACCTTAGGGTCGACCCCCTTACTTTCCAAGTGCCTCTCGACACGTTCACGCACCTCTTTAAGCGTGCGGCCCTTATTGCCAGGCTGATACAACTCATAGCCCGCGACCGTGCCCCGCTTGCCCGGCACCGGGCTATCGACGCAGAACTTGAGCGTGGTGGCCAAGAGTTGGTGGCGATCGGTTCTCGTCAACGCTTGGCCATCGGCCACAGCATAGAGCCCAATGGACTTGGCAATGTCTTCAGCCATGGCAATGGCCTGTGGCGAATCAAAAAAAGCGGCGAGATGACTGTCCGGGTCGGGATAGGCTTGAAAGCCTGAGGCAGGGGGGGAAAAGGCCTTGAGCGCCACTTCGACCTGCGCCGATCGACCCTGGAGCGTTTGCGTCACGTGGGAGGACAGCCCTGGCCCGCCGTAGGGCGTCATGCCTGCGTAATCACCCGCCAGCGGCGGCGACGGCATTTGAGTGGTTAACCAATGGATCGTCGCACGCAACTGGCCGACGGTTTTCGGGACATCGGGCGCGTAAAACGCCAGGACCTGACGCGCATCATAAGTGCGTGTGGAGTACAGCGCATTCCCGGTCTTTTTGCTCATCTTCACTAACTGGTCGTAAGCCTCGTTCATCTTGCGTGCCGCCTTCCCTTCAGCGTCGTCATTTCTCGACGCCCGCTCGACCTCATGGTCGAAAGCTTGCTGCATGGAAACCCAATCCCCGGCAAGATTACGCATCTGCAAGTCGCCCTCCGACAGCCTGAACTCAGGCATCCGGAACTCACTGCCAGGAAGATCGTACCCGGCCTTCTTCAAAAAGGCCTGGAAGGTCGCAGACTCCAGAAACTGAAGAAAAAGCTGGCGCGGCTTTTTGCTGCGCTGATCCAGGGAGGAACCCGGATCGACCTTCACGTTCTGGTCATCCAGGTCAAGCACGTTCGTGTCCGGTTCACCCGTGAACTGTGAGCGAAACTGCTCTACCACGCGTGCACGTACCGCACTGTCCTCACGACGCTGGGCCAGCTCTTTGAACTGGCGTTGCCATTCATCGCGTCGCGCCGCAGTGATCTTGGGCCACCCGTTGTTCTTGAGATGCTTGCTCAGGTGGTGGGCACTTTTTTCACTTTCCGGTGGCTTTACGCCGTAAAAATCCAGCAACACGTCACGGCCAATGGCGTTGGGACGGCCAGTTGCGGGAAGGCCCAGGTTGCTCGGCGAAAGCACCTGTTGCAGGGCCGAGATCGTTTGACTGACTTGCCCCCAGCCAGAACCATCAGTAGCCGAAAAACGCTGTAAGGTTTCTTTACCGTCACGTACCACAACGCCCACAACGCAATCATTGAATACCCGTATGGTTTCGGGCTTCAACGCTTGAGAACGGAACCACGCCTGGACGGATGGTTCATTAACCGCCTGGTTGTACATCTCGATGAAGGGCTCTACGGATGATTTTTCAGGGTTGGCTTTTTCATCCGCTTTGCCAGTGTTCAACCCGTTAACCAACCTTTTCTGCAGCGCGATGTCCGCCTTTTCAGCGTCCGCTGCTGCGGGGTATCGCCGCCTGACTTTGCCTGCTTTGGCAGGTGGCACCGCTGCGCTTTTAACGTCAGTGTCACGTTTGTACCGGCCTGCCTGTTCCTGCAGCTTCACCTCGCGCAATGACCTGGAATGATGCGTATCAGTTGGGCTGGGGCCTGGGGTCACAGCGATAACGGAGGGAGAAGCCGGTACATCGGGGGTGGGGATGTGTGGGGTACTGGCCTGAGCGGAGGAAGAAAGGGGTAAAACCGGAACGCCACCTTTTGCAAGGATTGTCGACATTCAAAATCTCTCTACCGATTGAGTTGATGAGTGTTCTCGTCCCTAAAAAACAATTGATTAATAAAATATTAAGTAATGCGAAGTCGGGCCGTAGGCATTTTCTCAACTAGATGGCAGTAAAATCTTGTCAATAACACCCCCAAGCCTTGGCCAGGCTTGGGGGCGTTTTTTATGCAGCCGTCGCGTTCAGCGGTTTAAACCCGTCCAACGGGGTGCCGATCGGCAAATGAGTGGTGGGATCCGTCGCATACCAATAAGTACCGATTTGCACCGCTTGAACCGGCACCGAATAATTGTGCCCATTGTGAGTGGCCCTCTGCCCGGCAGGGCTTGGGGCTGGCGGAGGTTGATTCAGAACGCGGCTCACGCCCAGGCATGTACGCATTTTTTCCTCCACAGAGCCCAGCGTGGTCACCAGCGAAGGCGTGGGTGCCTTGTTCAGCAGTTTAGGCAGGCTGAATATGCCTTTGGCAACGCCGGTCAGCAGGTCCGCCGTGCCATCCAGTGGGTTCAGGAAACCACTGACGACGCTGACCCCTTTTTCCAGGACGCGAAAAGCCTTGGCACCGAAGGGCGCGACAACTTTTGTGGATTTGAACAAGGCATTCAGGGTCGAGCCTGCGCCCCCGATAACGGCGCCCACCGTGTCGATAATCAGCCCTCGCGTGCCCTCGACGACGTTGCCCTGGGCCAGATCCATGATTGCCCCTACGAACGGAATCATGCCCAGCAGCACCTGGTCCCTGTGAGCCGATAGCTCGCGCTGTTGCTCCAACGGCAACTTGCCCTGAGCGAGCTGCAACGTGGTGTCGCGATGATGAACAAAGTTGCCCTGCATTATGCGGTCGACAATCGACTGGGTGCGGGCCGAAGAAAAACTGTTGGGCACCACCGTTTGCATGTCGCTCTGCTCGGTCGACGGCGCGGCGGGCAAGGTATCCCCAATTTTTTCGATAATGACGTGTGGCGATTTGACGCCGGGCCTTGGCACTGCGTCGGAGCTGTAAGCCAAAAAATCAAACGGTTCCTCCAAACCGTTCTGCAGTTTCGTTTTGGTAGGAGCCCAACGCCCGTACACCTTGGTGTCGTTTTGCAGTTCACCGCCCAGTGTCAACGTATCCGGTAGATCATCACGTTTGATGATCAACAACTTATCCGGGAAGACCTCAAAATAGCGGATCACACCCAAGTGTTCACAGCGTATCAACGTACCTTTGCGCCCTCGCCGCTCCTCCACCTGATCGGGTGTCTGGTCCAGCGTGGGCACGCCGTCCACTTGCTCACGCAGGGCAAACAGTTCGACCTTGCCCAGTTCCAGGGCCTGGCGATCAGCCAATGGCAGGTTGGCAATCATGCGCTTGGTGACGGTGCTCAAGCCCTGCTTGAGGTTGGCCAGATAGGTGTCGACCTCTGCGGGCAACTGGGCCTGCACATTCGGTAACTGGGCGATTTTGGCATTCAGGGCCCGCACGTTTGCATCAATAGCGTCCTGGTCTGCTTTGCTCAGGCCCTGGTTGAAATCAAACGGGGTTTTGCGGGTGGGCGATTTCGGCAGCGCCTGCCCCGGGGTCAGGAGCATCCAGCGGCCCTCAACCAGGTCGCCGGTCATGTACGTCTCGACCAACGGGCGTGTTACCGGCTCCGACAACTTCTGGTTGCGACGTTCATTCGGCTCTGCAATGTACACACGCAACGCTTTTATTTGCTCAACGCTGAGATCGGGAAAGACGTGCCGCAAGTTCTCGATCGCGCGTTTTTCTCGCGTCGGCAGCGCCACATTGAAGTGGTTCAAGGCTTGAAGGAGCTGCGTGCGCTGCGCGTCGAAAGCCTCTTTGGCCTGCTGGTACATCTGGGGTGTATAGCGCCCATCCGCCGGTCGGGTGTAGACGCCCTGCATCAAGCCCCAATCGAGTAATGCGGCCATCCCGTAATTATCGAGTATGGCGGCCTCTTCCGGCGTGCGCGGGTCCAGCCGGCTGAGTGCCATAACCTGCGCGTAACTCATGGCACGCGAAACGCCGGCGCCGCCCTGACGCTCGGCAAACATGACGCCCAGGCGCAAATCTGCCCATTCAGGCGAACCCATGCGCAGCGTGTCGGGAATGCCCCGCACAAGAAACTCAGGCGCAGCACTGGCCAGCAACAAATGGGCCACGAGCGGCGCGGCTCGGGGGTCGAGTAGTTTGTTCTGTTTGAGATGGGCTTCGAGATCCGCGCGTACCTCGGCCATGCTGCGCCCACTGTTGCCTGGCTGATACAGGTCATAGCCGGCGATTGTGCCTGGACGCCCGGGCGTCTGTGGATCAATTTTGAGTTTGATGGCAGCGATGATCCACTGCTTGCGTTCGGCGTCCGACAATTGTCGGGTGCCGGATGCGCCACGAAAACGCTGGTCAAACGCTAAACTATCACCCAGCAACAAGACCAGAGGGTCACTGAGCATTTGGCTGATGAAATGTTCGGCTTGAGCACGCAGATCCTCGGGTGTATTTCGATCGAGGATACCTCCGGTATTGAGTAGCACCAACATGGCGTCGCCTGAGTTGTCATCAGTTGGGGTATCTCCCACCGCCGCCAAGGCGGCTTTATCGGCGATAGACAAGTCTCCGGGTGCCCAGGTGCGGCCTAACAGGCCGGAGTAATTTCCCAACGGTGCAGGCGGCGGTAATACCGTGGTCAGCCAGCGCACGGTATTACGCAACTCACCCACGGTCTTGGGCAATGACAATCCATAAGCCTGCAAAGCGTCGCTGATCCCGACCTTGCCGGCTTCGTTACGGGTCAGTCCTGAGCTGTTGCTGACGGGCACGGCCAACTCGGCCAGTTCCACGGTTTGCTCATCGGGCTTGTCTGTGATGTGTTGAGTCAGGATGCCTGCCAGATGAGCGCGTTCATCCAGGGCGTCAATCGCTTGCCTGGCTGTGTGCACGCGAGTGTCGAGTTCAGCCTTCTTTTCGGGCGCTGACCAGTCCGCGGCCGCCAGTGCTTGCTGAGCTTGCGTCACGTTGCTATCGCTAGCGGGTGGTTGCACCCCATACCAGCGCATGACTGCGTTGCGCGAAAAAGTGCTGCCGGTAAGGTCGGCATACGGTAACCCGGCCCCGTCAGGATCAAGACTGCGGGCAGCGGCGCGCAACCTTGCGCTGGCTTCCCACCAACCGGATGCATCGCTGGTGGTAAATGTTTGCACGCTGGTGACACCGTCACGGGTGACGCTGCCCGTCACCGAGTCGGGCTTGACCACCACCGTCGACAACGCCATGCCCTTGCTCAGGAACCAGCTCTGGAGCTCAGGCGTATTGAACGCGTGCCGGTAAGCATCGAACAGTGGATAAATCGTCGTATTGGCTGCCAGGTTGACTCTGCGGTCTGTCGCTTGACGCAAGGCCTGGCTCCCCAGCCCCGCCTGTAAGGCACGGTCAGCGCTTGAAGCGGCCTCGGCAGGAACCGTAGGCAACGCAGGGAGCGTCCATGACGAGAGCGACTCGGGTTCCAGGCTGCGTTTGCCGCGAGTACCCGTTTCGAGCGCGGGGCCATGGGCTGGTGCTGGTGCAGATGGCAGCACCGGCGGGGTAAACGTGCGAGCGTGAAAAAGTGGCGAGATGTTCGACATTTCTAGTTCCTCTGTACCAGTAAGTGGCAAGAGCTCTTGTCCCTAAGAACTGTCTAGGGAGAAATGTACGAACCTGGATCTAATCTGGGTGTAAGAAAACTCCTAAGACGGCTAAGGCAGTGAGAGAGTTTGCTAGGCGAAGTGCGGCGACTTACAAGATCCGGTAGAGCAACCTTTCAATGCGCACCCGGCTGACCCGTCGTAAAAACTTGCCGACTGCGGGCGGATACTCCACCAGGGTCTGCAATTGCTGATACCGCTCGATACGCGTGGTGTGCTGGAAGATCTGCGCGAGCTCTGTGCGCCGCGGCGCCAGCCACTCGCCCTTGGGATCATCGATCAGCAGGGCATTTTCCAGATCCAGGCGGAACGCCCGTGGGTTGAGGTTGTTGCCCGTCAGCAAGGTGTAACGCTGGTCGACCCACATCCCCTTGAGGTGATAGGTATTGTCACCGTCACGCCACAGATGCAGGTTCAACTGGCCGCTGTCGATCATCGGCTGATGGCGTTTGGCGAAGCGGCGCAGGCTGATTTCATACAGGTAAGGCAACGCCGAAATCACCTTGAACGGCTCGCCGGGCGGGATGTAGAAATCGTTGGCGGTTTTGTCGCCGACGATAATGTCGACCTTCACCCCACGCGCCAGGGCGCGGTTTATTTCACGGGTCACCGGCAGCGGCAGGTTGAAATACGGCGTGCAGATGGTCAGTTGATGCTGGGCACTGGCGATGAGTTCGAGAATCACCCGGTTCAACGGATTGTTCTTGCCCACACCCAGCAACGGGCTGACCGACAAGTGCCCATTGGGCAGCAACCCCGTGGTGGTGTCGTAGGCCGCGTGCTTCAAGCGGCTACGCAAGTCACCGATGTCATTGCGCAGGCTGCGGGTGGTCGGCAGGTTTGGCAGGTCCAGGCGATGCACGGCCTTGGACGCGACCAGCCCATGCTCCACCAGGTGTTGCATCGAGTCAGCCAAAGGCTTGCTGTGGATCAGGTGATAGCGGTCAAAGCGGTATTTGTCGAACTTGTGCAGGTACACATTGTTGAGACTGGCGCCGCTGTAGAGCACGCTGTCGTCGATCACAAAACCCTTGAGGTGCAGCACGCCAAACAGTTCGCGGGTTTGCACCGGCACGCCGTACACCGGCACTTCGCTGGCGTGGGAATGGGTCATGGCCTGGTACCAGGCGCTGTTGCCCGGCTGCTTGCCGGCGCCGATCAGGCCGCGCTGGGCGCGCAGCCAGTCAACCACCACCACGATATCCAACTCGGGCCGTGCCGCCTTGGCAGCGTGCAGGGCGTCGTAGATTTCCTGCCCCGCTTCGTCCTGCTGCAAGTACAGCGCAACGATGTAGATGCGCCGGGTGGCCTGGGCGATTTTTTCCAGCAGGCACAGGCGGTACGCAGCGGCACCGGACAGCACGTCGATGGCATCGGGAGACAGCGGGAAACCACGCAGTTTGGGCAACAGGGAGCGTTTGAAGAACGACGGCATAAGGCTCGCTATGGGTCGAATCCGAAGAGGCACAGAGCTTACACCATGGGGCTGCTCAGGTCTCGCCGCGGCAGATGGAAAAAATTTAATTGACCATGAAGAACGATCGTTCTACTGTCTGCGCCATGAACGATATCAACAGCAATGAAACCCGCGACATTATCCTCGACGTCACCGAGAAGTTGATCTATCGCCACGGCATCGCCGCCACCGGCATGGAGTTATTGGTGAAAACCGCCGGCGTCTCGCGCAAAAGTATTTACCGTTACTTTGCCAATAAAGACGAACTGGTCATCGCCGCCCTGCAACGCCGCGACGCGCGCTGGATGCAGTGGCTACGCACTGAAGTGGAACGCAGCGAAGGCAGCGGCGAGCGCCTGCTGGCGTTGTTCAGCGCGCTCAAGACCTGGTTTGGCTCTGCGGACTTTCGCGGTTGCGCCTTTATCAACACCAGTGGCGAAACCGGCGACGCGCAAGATCCGGTGCGCCTGTTGGCCAAGGCGCATAAACAAAAACTGTTCGAGTACGCTCTTGAACTGTGTAAAGCACATGGCACCCCCGAACCCGAACGGCAGGCCGCGCACCTGCTGATCCTCATCGATGGCGCCATTACCGTTGCCCTCGTCATGGGCGATTCAACAGCGGCTGATAATGCGCAATGCATGGCGCGAACGTTATTGGGACTTTGAACGCACAGGCTGAGCAACTTTCGACACCACCTTGGTATTTACAGGAGCTGCCCCATGTCATCCACAGCAGAACAACGCCCGCCACTGCCACCGTTTACGCGTGAATCGGCGATTCAAAAAGTGCGTCTGGCCGAAGACGGCTGGAACTCCCGCGACCCGGAGCGCGTGTCCCTGGCGTATACCCTGGACACGCAATGGCGAAACCGCGCCGAATTTGCGCATAACCGCGAAGAGGCCAAGGGCTTTCTCACGCGCAAATGGGCCAAGGAACTGGATTATCGGCTGATCAAGGAGTTGTGGGCATTCACCGACAACCGTATTGCCGTGCGCTATGCCTATGAGTGGCATGACGACTCCGGCAACTGGTTCCGTTCCTATGGCAACGAGAATTGGGAATTCGACGAAAACGGCCTGATGGCCAATCGTTTTGCCTGCATCAACGATTTGCCGATCAAAGCAACCGAACGCAAGTTCCACTGGCCGTTGGGCCGACGCCCGGATGATCATCCGGGGTTGTCTGACCTGGGGCTGTAAGCCTTACGTAAACCAAATGGGGGAGCTGGCTTGCCTGCGATACAGACGATTCGGTTAATCAGGAACACCGAGGCGATACTATCGCAGGCAAGCCAGCTCCCACATTGGCCTATTAAGCCTCTGTCATTCCTGATTCAGTCCTGATTCAGCCCGACGCGATACAGCACGCCGTTGTCCTCATCGGTCAGCACGTACAGGAATCCGTCCGGCCCCTGGCGCACGTCGCGAATCCGTGCCTTCAACCCGCCCAGCAAGCGTTCCTCGTGAATCACCTTATCGCCATCGAACTGCAGGCGAATCAACTCCTGGCTGGCCAATGCGCCGATAAACAGGTTGTGATCCCAGGCTTTGAAACGCTCGGCGTCGTAGAACGCCATGCCACTGATGCCGGGGGACTTTTCCCAGACGTGGTGGGGTTGCACAGTGCCCTCCACCGCCTTGCCCTGGGCTTCCGGAATCGGCGTCAGCGAATAATTGATGCCGTGGGTTGCCAGGGGCCAACCGTAGTTCTTGCCGCGCTCAATGATGTTGATTTCATCACCGCCGCGCGGGCCATGTTCATTTTCCCAGATCGTGCCGCTCCAGGGGTTCAACGCCAGCCCTTGCGGGTTGCGCTGGCCATAGGACCAGATCTCCGGGCGCACGCCCTGCTGGCCCACAAAGGGGTTGTCATCCGGCACACGGCCGTCCGGGTAAATGCGCACAACCTTGCCTTGCAACTTGTCCAGGTCCTGGGCCGTCGGCCGGTCATTGTTCTCGCCCAGGGTCACAAACAGGTAGCCATCCCGGTCGAAGGCCAAGCGCGAGCCGAAGTGATTGCCGGTCGACAGCTTGGGCTCCTGGCGCAATATCACCTTGAAGTCTTTGAGCCCGCTCAAGTCATCGGCCAAGCGCCCACGCCCCACGGCAGTGCCGGCCTTGCCACCCTCGCCGCCGCCTTCGGCATACGACAGGTAGACCAGGCGGTCCTGCTTGAAGTCGGGCGACAGCACCACATCAAGCAAACCGCCCTGCCCTTTGGCCCACACCTGCGGCACGCCGGTCAGCGGCGCGGACAGCTTGCCGTCCGGGCTGACAAAGCGCAGGTGGCCGGGGCGCTCGGTCACCAGGAAGCCTTGTTTGTCCGGCAGAAACGCCACGGCCCACGGGTGGTCGAGGCCTTTGGCAATGGGGGTGGCGGTGATGCTGCCTTGTTCGCTGGGGAACTGCTGGGCATCCGCCGCCATGACGGCCGTCGCGGGCAGCAGGGTTGCGCAAAGAGCGGCTAATAGGGTTTTACGTAGAAACATAAGACGGAGTCCTTACCGGCGATTGCCGTTGGCATCGTAAGTGGGCGCTTTGGGTGCAGTGGCAGGACGGCTCGGGGCCGCGTTACGGGTCGGGTAACGATTGCCGATACCGCCGTTTTCGACGGTGGGTGCAGGGCCGGTCGGCGCGGGTTGAACCCCACGGTTGGTGGCCGGCGCATTGGGTTGGGTGCCCTGCATGCTGTTCGGGTTGGCCCGATGGATTGGGCTGTTATTGGTGTTGTAGCTGCCGGGCAGGTTCTGCGCCTGGGCCAATGGCGCGAGGGCCAGGCCCAGCGCGACGACGGCGAGGTAACGCACACAGCTGTTCATGACAAAACCTCTTTGGGGCGAGTAGTACGTGCTTTCGATAACACGCTACGCCTTGGGTTCGGCTTTCGACATTAAATAGTTTCTCATCAGATGTAACACGATCTGTCAGCGCATCTGTCCACGCATCTGCCCGTCGAAACTTTTACGCCCGCCTGCGAGTCACCAGAACACCGACACTTCTCAAGGAACCGCAGCCATGCCAAGGGCAATCTGGAAAGGCGCCATCAGTTTCGGCTTGGTCCATATCCCGGTCTCGCTGGTCTCGGCCACGTCCTCCCAGGGCGTTGATTTTGACTGGCTGGACAAACGCAGCATGGACCCGGTGGGCTACAAGCGCATCAACAAAACCACCGGCAAGGAAGTCACCAAGGACCATATCGTCAAGGGCGTGGCCTTTGAGAAAGGCCGCTACGTGGTGCTCAGCGAAGACGAAATTCGCTCGGCCCACCCCAAGTCGACCCAGACCATCGAAATCATCGCCTTTGTCGCCGCCGACCAGATCCCGCTGCAAAACATCGATACGCCCTACTTCCTGGCCCCGGACAAACGCGGCGGCAAGGTCTACGCACTGCTGCGTGAAACCCTGAAAAAAACCGCCAAGGTCGCCCTGGCGAACGTGGTGTTGCACACCAAGCAACACCTGGCGGCGCTGATGCCGCTGGAGTCAGCGCTGGTCCTGGTGATGCTGCGCTGGCCCGCCGAAGTGCGCAGCCTCGACGAGCTGGAACTGGGCAGCGACGTGACCAAACCGAGCCTGGCCAAAGGCGAATTGGACATGGCCAAGCGCCTGGTCGAAGACATGAGCGCCGACTGGCAGCCGGACGACTACCGCGACAGCTTCCAGGAAAAGATCATGGCGCTGGTGGCGAAGAAGGCCAAGGCCGGCAAGGTTGAAGACGTTGAGAGCCAGGCCGGCAGCGAAGAACGCAAATCGGCCGATGTGATCGACCTGACCGAACTGCTCAAGCGCAGCCTGGCCGGCAAGCCCGCCGCGAAAAAGCCCGCGACCAAAAAACCGGCCGCGAAAAAAGCCAGCACAAAGGCCTCTTGAGCCCGCCATCAGCCGGAGAACGCCATGGCCAAGCCCCTGAGTGAGTACAAACGCAAACGCGACTTCGAGATCACCGCAGAACCCGCAGGCGAGGTGCCCGCCGGTAAATCCGAGGCCTCGGCGCTATCTTTCGTGATTCAAAAACACGACGCGCGCAACCTGCACTATGACTTTCGCCTGGAGCTCGATGGCGTACTCAAAAGCTGGGCCGTGCCCAAAGGCCCGAGCCTGGACCCGAGCCAGAAACGCCTGGCGGTCCACGTTGAAGACCATCCGCTGAGTTACGGCAATTTTGAAGGCAATATCGCCGCCGGGCAGTATGGCGCCGGTGATGTAATCGTGTGGGATCGCGGGGTCTGGCAACCTCACGACGATCCGCACAAGGCGTATGCGGCCGGCAAACTCAAATTCACCCTGGTCGGTGAAAAACTGTCCGGCGATTGGGCGCTGGTGCGCACCCGCCTCAAGGGCAGCGGCGACAAGGAGCAGTGGTTGCTGATCAAGGAAAAGGATCAGCAAGCCCGCCCGGCCGAAGACTACGACATCGTCAAGGCCCAGCCCAAAAGCGTGCTCAGCGACGCCACCGTGGGCAAGCCCGCGCCTGCGCCTGCACCGCGTGCAAAGCGCCAGAAAGCCAAGACCGCCCTGCCCGATCAATTCGCGCCACAACTGGCCACCCTGGTCGACCGCGCCCCGGCCGGCGACTGGCAATACGAGATCAAATTCGACGGCTACCGCATGCTGGCGCGTATCCGCGATGGCGATGTGCGCCTGTTCACCCGCAACGGTCATGATTGGACAGAGCGTTTGCCGCGCCAGGTCAAGGCGCTGCAAGCCCTCAAGCTCCAGGACAGCTGGCTGGATGGCGAAGTGGTCAGCCTCAATGCCGACGGTTTGCCGGACTTCCAGGCGCTGCAAAATGCCTTCGATATCGGCCGCAGCCTGGATATCGTCTATTACCTGTTCGACGCGCCGTTTCTACAGGGCCAGGATTTGCGCGAAGCCCCCGTGGAACAACGGCGTGCCGCGCTAAAGTCTGCGCTGTCGGGCAGCCGCAGCAAATTGCTGCGGTTTTCCGAAGCCTTCGCCGCCAACCAGCGCGACATCTTCGAAAGCGCCTGCGACCTGGCGCTTGAAGGCGTGATCGGCAAGCGCGTCGGCAGCCCTTACGTGTCCAGCCGCAGCGCCGACTGGATCAAACTCAAATGTCGCCTGCGTCAGGAATTTGTGATTGTCGGTTACACCCGCCCGCAAGGTTCGCGCACCGGCTTCGGCGCACTGCTGCTGGCGGTCAATGACGACAACGGCTTGGTGTATGCCGGGCGTGTCGGCACCGGGTTTGATCAGCACACGCTCAAAACGATCTACGCCCAGCTCACGCCTTTGGAGCGCAAGACTTCGCCGCTGCACACACCGCTGACCAGCAGCCAGGCACGCGGCGTGCACTGGGTGAAGCCCGAGTTGGTCGGCGAAGTCAATTTCGCCGAATGGACCCGCGAAGGCGTGGTACGCCAAGCCGCGTTCGTTGCGCTGCGCAGCGACAAGCCTGTGGCGCAGATCATCCATGAGCAACCGCGCGCGGCCAAATCGCTCAAGCAGGCTTCAGCGCCGAAAAAAACCGGCAATGGCGTGAACATCACCCACCCCGACCGCGTGATCGACCCACAAAGTGGCACGCAAAAGCAGCAGTTGGCAGACTTCTACGCCAGCATCAGCGATTGGATACTGCCGTTCCTGCACCACCGGCCCGTGTCGCTTCTGCGCGCGCCGGAAGGCATCGAAGGTGAGCAATTCTTCCAAAAGCATGCAGAGCGCCTGGCCATTCCCCATATCAAGCAACTGGACCAGCGCCTCGACCCCGGCCACGCACGGCTGATGGAAATCGACACCGCCAAGGCCCTGCTCGGCGCCGTGCAGATGGGCACGATCGAGCTGCACACCTGGGGCGCCACTGCCGACAAAATCGAAACCCCGGACCTGTTTGTGCTCGACCTCGACCCGGACCCCGCCCTGCCCTGGAAAAGCATGCTGGAAGCCGCGCAACTGACCTTGTCGGTGCTCGACGAGTTGGGCCTTCAAGCGTTCGTCAAAACCAGCGGCGGTAAAGGCCTGCACCTGGTCATCCCGCTGGCGCGCCGGGATGGCTGGGAGACGGTGAAGGCCTTTGCCAAGGCCATCGCACAGTTCATGGCACAGCAACTGCCCGAACGCTTTACCGCCACCAGCGGCCCGAAAAATCGCATCGGCAAGATCTTTATCGACTACCTGCGCAATGCCCGCGGCGCGAGTACGGTGGCGGCCTATTCGGTACGGGCCCGCCCGGGCCTGCCGGTCTCGGTGCCGGTGAGCCGGGAGGAATTGAACGGGTTACGCGGTGCGCAGCAGTGGACGGTGGCTAATCTGCATGAGCGTTTGGACACGCTCAAGGACGACCCTTGGGCCGGTTACGCCAACCGGCAGAAGATCAGCAAGAAGATGTGGGACAAGCTGGGGGCTGAGCCGCCGCTGTGATAGTAGTAACCACCGTACCACGTCAATATATGGGAGCTTGCTTGCCTGCGATGGCATCCACTTGGTGTACCTGAACAATGTTGCTGCGCAGGGCGGTTTTTTGGCGGTGTACATATCCGTTATTTAGGTAACGGCGGCCTATGGTTCCGCTCTTACAGCGGGTCACTTTTGCAAGGACGCAAAAGTAACCAAAAAGTCCTCGCCCCAACACTCGGTGCCTCGCTGTGGCTCGGCATGCCCGCAATCCGCCAGTGATTTGGGGGGCCGCCGCCCCGCGCCATCCATGGCGCGGGGCGGCTAAACCGGCATCCCTGCCGGTTTACCCCCCAAATCACTGTCGAATTCCGGCCATCGTGTTTGACGGGGCGATTTCAGATCAAGATCAAGATCAAAATCAAAAGCGCAGATCAAAAGACCGCTGACTTCGTCATCGAAAAGGATGTAAGGGCCGGAGCAACAGCAACAGCAACAGCAGAGCCATACTCGGTCAAAGGTGGGAGCTGGCTTGCCTGCGATGCAGGCACCTCGGTGTGTCAGGTACACCCAGGTGATGCCATCGCAGGCAAGCCAGCTCCCACAGAAAAGCAGCTATTCAGTGCATGCATATCCGCAGCCGACCTCATATTCAAAACTGCATGCGATCAACTGTGGGAGCGGGCTTGCTCGCGAATGCGGTGGGTCAGTGACAGATGAATTGACTGGCACACCGCCTTCGCGAGCAAGCCCGCTCCCACATTTAGACTGCGTTGCATCAGGTAGACAGGCTGTTGCTTTGCACTTGATCTGGCTTTTGATTCAACCACTCAGGTCGGCTTTCAGGCCGCCGTGCTCTGCTTTTGATCTTGCTTTTGATCTGAGGCGCCCCGTCAACCACGATGGCCGAACGCAGGCTTGAATCCGTGGGTAACCCGGCAGGACGCCGGGTTAGCCGCGCTGGGCCAAGGATGGCCCATCGCGGCGGCCCACGGATTCAAGCCGGAGTGAGGGCACACCGAGCATTAGCGAGGTGCCAAGTGGTGGGGCACAGACCTTTTGGTTACTTTTGGGGCGTTTGCCAAAAGTGACCCGCTGTAAGAGCGGAACCATACTCAGCCGTTACCGCAGCAACGGATATGTACCCCAAAAGACCGCCACCACAGGCAAGTCAGATCAGAATAAATATCACCGCCAACCCAGCAAAAATCGCCCACTTCTCCAGGTAATACCGCGCCCGATTACGCTTTTTCAGCTCCTTGCCACGCAAACGGATCTTGTACAACCGCGTAAACGCACGGTTCAACCCGCCCGTCTTGTCACCCTCATCATTAGGCGAACCCGCCGCCGCCATCACATTACGACTGAACCACCGGTTAAACGCTGCCGCCCAGCGGTACTTCATCGGGCGCTCAATGTCACAGAACAAGATGATGCGGTTCTGCTGCGTCGTGTTCTCAGCGTAATGAATGTAAGTCTCGTCAAACATCACCGGCTCACCGTCACGCCAGTAGTAACTCTCGCCATCCACATTGATATAGCAACCCGGATCGTTCGGCGTATCCAGCCCCAAGTGATAACGATAGGAGCCTGCATAAGGATCACGGTGACGCACCAGCTTGGAACCCGGCGGCAACTCGGCAAACATCGCCGCCTTGATCGAGCCAATACCTTGCACCAGTTCAGTGGTGCGCGGGCACAACTTCATCGCCGACGGATGACTGTCGCCGTACCACTTAAGATAAAAGCGCTTCCAGCCCGACTTGAAGAACGAGTTGAAACCCACGTCATTGTATTGGTCCGAGCGCTTGATCTCGCCCGCACGCATCAGGTTCTGGCCTTCCTGGCGGATTTCCTCCCAGTGCTCCTGCAGCGGGCTCAGGTCCGGAAAGTCGCTGGGCGACAGAAACGGACGGCTTGGCTGCTTGGAAAACAAGTAGAGGAAGCAGTTGATCGGCGCCAGGAACGTCGAGTGATCGCTAAGCTGGCGACCCAACTTGTGTCGCACTCTGCCACGCAGGTGAACATACGCAATGGAGGCAACGTAGAGAACAACAATGATGAGTTTCAAGGGATTCGTCACAAGTCAGAAGAGAACAGGCTGCTCCTGCGTGCACACAACGGCCGAGGATTAATAAGCAGCACCTGAAATCACAATTACACATTGGCGGCTGGCCGGAAAAGTCTCTTCCGGAACCAGGCCATTGGCCTTTATTTAGCCACAGTTTGTAACCAAAGGTTAACTAAGAATTGTGAAAAGCTGTCTACGCAGCGTGTAGGACGCGCAACCGCCTGTCTGGACGCAAGCCCAGTGGGGCTACTTACAGTGCAGGCGGTGGCGCTGCCAACGCAGAAAAAACTCGCCGTCCAACCAGGTTCCAGGCCCCTTTCAGTTACAATCGCGCCGATCAACCTCCCGCAAAAGGAACTTGCATGACACCTCAACCAGACCCGGACTTCACCGCGCTCCAGGGCGCCTGGGAGCAGATCTCCCTGGAAGACAGCGGCGTACACAACCCGCCCGACGCACACAGCGCGCCGGGTGCCATTACCACGATTCGTGGCGATCAGTTCGAAGTCCAAACCGTGAATGGCGACCTATTGCTGGCTGGCCGGTTTTCACTGGACAGCAGCACCACGCCCAAACGCATTACCTGGGTGGACTCCATGGGCGATGACGCCGGCAAAGCCTTACCCGCCAGCTATCGCCTAGAAGGCGACGATTTTGTGTTTATTGCAGCGGATGAAGGCATGCCCCGCCCGACCGTCTTCAGCACCGGGCCAGGGCAAACCATGCGCACCTTTGTGCGTCGCCGGTGAATCCAGGCATCCGAAACGCCGACAGGGTTTTCACACAGCCTTCACCTCCAGGCCTTTAGCGTAAGGCCACCTACTCCAGTGATTCACTTGGCCCGCCGCTACTGTCGCGGGCCTTTTTTTGGGCGCAAAAACCGCTTTAAACCGAGCGTTTGATGGCCGTCAGGGTGAAACACAACGGCAATTGAGCTCGCTGGTGTTCGTACTGGTCATACAGCTCTTCCCGGTTGGAGTGCGGGTACTCCTGCAGATGCTCGATCTGCAGGTGCGCCGCAATCGCCCCGCTGACGACGCTGCCCAGGGTATGCACGTACCAATAGGACGTCGGCCCAGGAACCTCTTTCAGCCCTTCGTAGACAATCGATTGCTGCAGCACGAACGGATCGCGTTGAAAGTACGAACTGGCGGGCAATAGCGGGTTAGCCGCCTGCGGGTCGAAGACTTCCAGGAAAGGATGAGTCTCATAGATCACCAGGGTGCCGCCGGGCTTGAGGGTGCTGGCCACATGCTGCATGAACAGCGCCACATCCGGCATCCAGCCGAGTACGCCAATGGTGACCAAGGCAATATCAAACCGGCCAAGCAGTTGCTCAGGCAGGTGATGGATATCGGCTTCGATGAACTGCGGGTCATGCGGGGAAACATCCGCCAACGCCCGAGCTTGCGCCAGGAAGGCTGCCGATTGATCGACGCCCACCACCTCGCGCGCCCCCAGGCCAAACAACGACAGGCTTTCACGCCCGTTGTTACAGCCGATCTGCACCGCCGCCTTGCCGGCAACGCCGACGGTTTGCAACAGCGCGGTAATGGTGGGGTCGAGGCACGAAAAAGTCGGTTCAGCGACGGATTGCAGCAGTGTGTTCCAGGTCGCGGTGCCTTTGTGCAGCGCGGCAGAGGCGTCCCAGGCGGCCTTGTTACTGGCGATCGCCTGTTGAGCTGAGGGCATGTCCATTGCGTCTCCAAAGAGTTATTTCAGCGGGCTACGAAAAATAATCCAAATACCCGCCAGATAAAACCCTCAGCAGCCGCGAAACTTCTGTTCAGGCCCATGGGTCACTAACCCAACGAGTGTCCAGCCCCTGAACACCCTTTGCGAAGACAACGCCGTGGCCAATCACTCTGACCTGCGTAATACCTTGTCCCTGGACAGCCTCAACTTTTTCCTGGCGGATGTGCGCGACGGCCTCGGGCCCTACCTGGCGATTTACCTGCTGGCCGTGCACCAATGGGACCCGGCCAGCATCGGCGTGGTCATGACCCTGGCGGGCATCGCCGCACTGGTCACCCAAGGCCCGGCGGGCGCGCTGATCGACCGCACACGCAGCAAGCGCGCCGTGATCGCCGTGGCTGCCATCCTGGTAACCGCCAGTTGCGTGCTGCTGCCGTTTGTCAGCACCTTCAGTTGGGTGGCCCTGACCCAGGCTGCCAGCGCCGTGGCCGCCTCGGTGTTTGCCCCGGCCATATCCGCCATTTCCCTCGGGATTACCGGACCCCGCGCCTTCACCCGGCGTACGGGGCGCAATGAAACCTTCAACCACGCCGGCAATGCCGTGGCCGCGCTGCTGGCCGGCGGCCTGGCGTACCTGTATGGCCCGGTGGTGGTGTTTTACCTGATGGCTTGTATGGCGCTGGCCAGTATCGTGGCCGTGAGCTGCGTGTCGGCCAAGGCGATTGACCATGAAGTCGCCAGGGGCTTTGACCCGGCCCACCACAGCGATCACGAACAACCGTCCGGCGTGAAAGTGCTGCTGGCCAACCGGCCGCTGCTGATATTCGCCATCTGCTGCGCCCTCTTCCACCTGGCCAATGCGGCGATGCTGCCGTTGGTCAGCCAGAAGCTCGCGCAGATCAACCTGCAGATGGCCACGCCGCTGACCTCGGCGTGCATCGTCGCCGCGCAACTGGTGATGGTGCCGATGGCCTGGCTGGTCGGGCTCAAGGCCGATGTGTGGGGGCGCAAACCGTTGCTGCTCGCAGGTTTCCTGATCCTGCCGCTGCGCGGCGTGCTCTACACCTTGTCCAGTGATCCATACTGGCTGGTGGCGGTGCAGATGCTCGACGGCATCGGCGCGGGGATCTTTGGCGCGCTGTTCCCGGTGATCGTCAAGGACCTGACCCAGGGCACCGGGCGTTTTAATGTGAGCCTCGGCGCGTTGTCCACGGTGTTTGGCCTGGGTGCGGCGTTGAGTAGCAGCCTGGCCGGTTTCGTCGTACAACAAGCCGGCTACAACGCGGCATTCCTGACCCTGGCCGGCGTGGCCGCGGCAGCCTTGGCGCTGTTATGGCTGGCGATGCCGGAGACCTTGGAAAAACCATCGTTCGCCTGCCATACAACTGTCGCCTGACATATGCGACAATGCGCGCCAAATTCCAACACACAGCCAAAATATTCTGCTCAGCGACCGGGTTTCGCGCCTTGATGTCGCTGTTGACGCATGCCTGAAGGCTCCTGCCGCCACGCTCGCAACTCATTGATAGGTAAAGTAATTGATCTCCACAGCTAACATCACCATGCAGTTCGGCGCCAAGCCGCTCTTCGAGAACGTCTCGGTCAAATTCGGCGCCGGCAACCGTTATGGTTTGATCGGTGCCAACGGTTGCGGCAAGTCGACCTTCATGAAAATCCTCGGCGGCGACCTCGAGCCGTCCGGCGGCCAGGTCATGCTGGAGCCGAACGTGCGCCTGGGTAAACTGCGCCAGGACCAGTTCGCCTACGAAGAATTCACCGTGCTCGACACCGTGATCATGGGCCACGAAGAGCTGTGGCGGGTCAAGGCTGAGCGTGACCGCATCTACTCGCTGCCGGAAATGAGCGAAGAAGACGGCATGGCCGTTGCCGAGCTGGAAACCGAATTCGCCGAAATGGACGGCTACACCGCCGAATCCCGTGCCGGTGAACTGCTGCTGGGCCTGGGTATCCCGCTGGAACAACACTTCGGCCCGATGAGCGAAGTCTCCCCAGGCTGGAAACTGCGGGTATTGCTGGCCCAAGCGCTGTTCTCCGACCCTGAAGTGCTGTTGCTCGACGAACCGACCAACCACTTGGACATCAACACCATCCGCTGGCTGGAAAACATCCTGACCCAGCGCTCCAGCCTGATGATCATCATCTCTCACGACCGTCACTTCCTGAACAGCGTGTGCACCCACATGGCTGACCTGGACTACGGCGAGCTGCGCCTGTTCCCGGGCAACTACGACGAGTACATGACCGTGGCGACCCAGTCCCGCGAGCAACTGCTGTCGGACAACGCCAAGAAGAAGGCGCAGATCTCCGAACTGCAATCCTTCGTCAGCCGCTTCTCGGCCAACGCCTCGAAAGCCAAACAAGCCACCTCCCGTGCCAAGGCGATCGACAAGATCCAGCTGGCCGAGGTCAAGCCATCGAGCCGTGTGAGCCCGTTCATCCGTTTCGAGCAGAACAAGAAGCTGCACCGCCAGGCTGTGATGGTCGAAAAAATGGCCAAGGGCTTCGACGGCAAGCCGCTGTTCAAGGACTTCAGCTTCCAGGTTGAAGCCGGCGAGCGCGTGGCGATCATTGGCCCGAACGGTATCGGCAAGACCACCCTGCTGCGCACTCTGGTCAACGAACTGACCCCGGACGCCGGCAGCATCAAGTGGACCGACGCCGCGGAGCTGGGCTACTACGCCCAGGACCACGCCCATGACTTCGAAGACGACGTGACCCTGTTCGACTGGATGGGCCAGTGGACCCAAGGCGAGCAGATGATCCGTGGCACCCTGGGCCGCATGCTGTTCTCCAACGACGAGATCCAGAAGTCGGTGAAGGTAATTTCCGGTGGTGAGCAAGGCCGCATGCTGTTCGGCAAGCTGATCCTGCAAAAGCCGAACGTGCTGATCATGGACGAACCGACCAACCACTTGGACATGGAATCCATCGAAGCGCTGAACCTGGCGCTGGAAAACTACCCGGGCACGCTGATCTTCGTCAGCCACGACCGTGAGTTCGTATCGTCCCTGGCCACCCGCATCATCGAGTTGAGCGCCACCGGCGTGATCGACTTCAGCGGCACCTACGACGACTACCTGCGCAGCCAGGGCGTGGTGTTCTAAGCACCCGCTGTGGCAGGCCGGCTTACTGTTGCAGACCCGCTTCCCGTGGCAGGCTTGCTTGTTGTGGCGAGCAGGCTTGCCCTGCGCTGGGCTGCGAAGCGGCCCCAATAAAAAACACCGCGTTCTGCCAGGCAAAACGCGGTGTTTGGTTTTAGGGCCGCTTCGCAGCCCAGCGCAGGGCAAGCCTGCTCGCCACATCGAGACTGTTCACCACAATAGACCGGCTTATGACGACGGGCCTCTTCAGCAAAACCCGTTAGCCAGCTTCCTTTTCCCCCACGCCCTTGCCATCATGCCCTCACCGCCCGCCCGCGAATGAGTGACCATGCCTGCCGCCGCCCCCAGTTCCCTGTCGATCACCCTGCAGATCGTCTCCATCGTCTTCTACACCTTTATTGCCTTTATCTGCATCGGCCTGCCGATCGCGGTGATACCCGGCTATGTGCATGAACAACTGGGCTTCAGCGCCGTAGTCGCCGGGGTCACCATCGGCGCGCAATACCTGGCCACCCTGCTCAGCCGGCCGATGGCGGGGAGGATGTCGGACAATGTGGGCACCAAACGCGCGATTGTGCTGGGTTTGGCGGGCATCCTGGTCAGCGGCGTGCTGACGTTTTTTGCCCCCTTGCTTGAAAGCATGCCCGCCGTGAGCCTTGGGGTGTTGATCGTCGGCAGGCTGCTGCTCGGCGTGGCCCAAGGCCTGATCGGCGTTGGCACCATCAGTTGGTGCATGGGCGCGGTCGGTGCCGAACACACGGGGCGCTCGATCTCCTGGAACGGTATCGCGTCCTACGGCGCCATTGCCATAGGCGCGCCGCTGGGCGTGGTGATGGTGGCCGATTATGGCTACAACAGTCTCGGTATCGCGCTGTCGGTGCTGGCCGCTTTGGGCCTGGTGTTGATCCGCAATAAACCCTCAGTACCGGTGGTGCGTGGCGAACGCTTGCCGTTCTGGGCGGTGTTCGGGCGCATTGCGCCGTTTGGCGCCAGCTTGTGCCTGGCGTCGATCGGCTACGGCACGCTGACCACCTTTATCACCCTGTATTACCTCAACCGTGGCTGGGCCGGTGCGGCGTACTGCCTGACGGTGTTCGGCGTGTGTTTTATCTTGTCGCGCCTGGTGTTTATCTCGGCCATTAGCCGCTTCGGCGGGTTCACTGCGGCGATTGCCTGCATGACCATCGAAACCGTCGGCCTGACCCTGTTGTGGCTGGCGCCGTCCACCGGTGTGGCGCTGATCGGCGCCGGCCTCACCGGCTTCGGCTTGTCGCTGGTGTACCCGGCGCTGGGCGTGGAAGCCATCAAGCAGGTGCCCAACAGCAGCCGTGGTGCGGGGCTGAGTGCGTATGCGGTGTTTTTTGACCTGGCCCTGGCGATTGCCGGGCCATTGATGGGCGCCGTGGCGCTGAACCTCGGCTATGGCTGGATCTTCTTCTGCGCTGCGCTGCTGTCGGTCACGGCGCTGTGCCTGACCGTGCAGCTCAAGCGCCGCGCTTACTGATCAGCAGTCTGCAAACCGGCGCGGGTCGACTGACCCAAAGTGTGCACGAAAAAGCGCCCCGCTTCCGAGATCAGGTCGCGGTGAATGCCTTCGCGGTCGACACCGTCGGCATCCGTGCAAATCGCCGGCATGGCCAGCAGTTGGTCGCTGTCACACGGTGCCATGAACACAAAGTGCCCGGCCCCGGCCAATAGTTTGAAATCCGGCGGTTGCGGCAGTTTGCGCGCCAGGGCGGCGGCGTTCTTGTCCACGGCCACCAGCTTGTCGCCGTCGCCGCTGTAGAGCAGCACCGGCACGTGCACATCGGCCAGGGTGTGGCGGCCGAACATCAGACTCAGCGGCGCCATCAGCATCAAGGCATGAATACGTGGGTCGGCTTGCGGCTGCAGGTCTTCGCGGTCGACCACCAGCTCACCTTTGGTGGTGCAGGCATCACGGTCTTCCGGGCGTTCCTGGCAATAACGGCGCAGGCGGTCGAAATCCGGCTTGGCCCCGGCCAGGATCAGCGCGGTTTCACCGCCGGCTGAGTACCCGATGACGCCCACCTGGTCGATATTGACGAACGGCGACAGCATCGTATCCCCGAGCGTGGCGGTAATCGCTGCGGAAATCTGGATCGGCCGCCCGTACAGGTTGCTCACCGTGCCCAGGCGGCTGTGATCCTTGTAGTTGTCACCAGGATGCAAAACGGCCACCACCACAAACCCCTTGCGTGCCAGTGAAGTGGCCAGGTCGTGCAGCGCCAGCGGTGTACCGGTGTTGCCATGGGACAGCATCAGCATCGGGAAACGCCCGATAGCGACTTTGGAATCCTGGGTGGCGGCCACGTGGTAAGGGCCTAATTGCGTGGAATGTTCATCGTCGGTGGACGGGTAGAACGCGATGGCGTTCATCGGCTGCTGATCCAGCGGGTCGAGAAAACTCATGCGATGAAAGCCCACACTCCAATGCGGGTGCGGCGCCGGGGCGGCGTGCACTGAAATCAGGCCGCCGAACAGGGAAAGAACCAAAACAGCACAAAGACGCATCATGGGGATGTCCACCTTTGCTGCGCGACCACGTTCAACACCCGCGGCATGTCGGTTTGAAAAGTCCATGGGCCAAGGCACTCGCTGCGGGTGATAAACCCATGTGTGCATAACCTGGGCCAAAGTAATGACAGCGGGCAAACGAAAAAACTCCGTACTCCGGTCGCGTTCAGGCGATCAGAATACAGAGTTTAGGCGCCCCGGTTCAGATTGGAACCGAACAGAGGCGAACTTTACACAAGCCTTACGCGGCGGCGAACAATTGTTCGTTGATTACGACGTTGGCATCGCTCAAGGCTTTGCTGCGAACTTCTTCACCGTAGGCCAGGCCCTGGGCGCGGACAAATTCGATATCCGTGATGCCCAGGAAGCCAAATACCAGTTTCAAGTAGTCCTCGTGGCCCACATTGCTTGCCTGGCCCGCGTGCAGACCGCCAGCGGTGGAAACAATGATCAGCTTCTTGCCGCCGCACAGGCCTTCAGGGCCGGCTTCGGTGTAACGGAAGGTTTGGCCGGCCACCGCAATACGGTCGATCCAGGCCTTGAGCTGGGACGGCACCGAAAAGTTGTACATCGGCGCACCGATGACTACAGCGTCAGCGGCGATGAATTCAGCCAGGGACGTGGCGCTCAGTTCAGCCTCGTGTTTTTGGACGGCGTCGCGCAATTCGGCAGCGGTGCCCAGGGCGCCCAGGGTCAGGCCGGAAAAGTGGCTGATACCTTCGGCAGCCAGGTCACGATAGGTCACTTCCACACCCGACTCAGCCGCTTGCCAGGCCTTGACCACACCAGCGCTGAGCTGACGGGAAGCCGAGTTGTCGCCGAGGATGCTGGAATCGATATGCAACAGTTTCATGCGGGTTCTCCAAGTGAGGATCGCGGCTGGGCGATCGAATGAGGTTAATCCTACACATGAACCCAATAGTCGATTAGACGGCACAAATGTGATTGTTTGTCCTGCCAGCAGGACAATCGACCCAAATACTCAATGCGACGACACATAAATAGACGTCGACGCGGGCGCCGGCAGCGCATAGGTGCGCTTCATCCACTGAATCTCTTGCTGGGGCGTGCGCCCGAACAAGCGCTTGAACTCTCGGCTGAACTGCGAAGCGCTTTCATAGCCCACCTGAACGCTCGCCGTGGCGGCGCTGATGTCGTTGCGCAGCATCAACAAGCGCGCCTGGTGCAGGCGCGTGGACTTGAGGTATTGCATCGGCGAGGTGTCGGTGACGGTGCGAAAGTGCGCATGAAAACTCGGTACGCTCATCATCGCCTCCTGCGCCAGCACTTCCACGTCCAGGTGCTGGTGGTAAAACCCATGAATCTTGCGAATCGCCCGCGCCACCTTGCCGAACTGGCCCTGGCGGTTAAGCGCGGCACGCATCGACCCGCCCTGCTCGCCCGTGAGGATGCGGTAGTAGAGCTCGCGCATCAGCGCGGGGCCGAGGACCTGTGCCTCCATCGGCGCACTCATGGCTTCGAGAAACCGCAGCAGCGACTCACTGAGTTTGTCGTCCATGGGCGAGGAATACATGCCGCGCGGCTTGGCTTCGCGCAACTCGGGAAACCCATCCAACGCCAACATCAATTCGGCGGCAAGGGTGAAATCCAGGCGCACGTACACCGCCAGCATCGGCTCTGCTTCGCTGGCCTCGGTTTCCATGGTGAACGGCACCGGCACCGACACCACCAGGTAATGCTGGGCGTCGTACAGGTAAACCTCTTCGCCCAGATAACCGCGCTTGCGCCCCTGGCAGACAATCACAATGCCTGGGTCATACAACACCGGCACGCGGTGCAGCGGCTGATTTGAGCGAAGAAAGCGCACGTCCTCCAGAGCGCTCAGGTTATAGCCTTCGACAGGCGCCAAGCGGCCCATCAGCTCGATGATTCGTTGGGTGCGGCCCATGGCACGTGGTTCCTGGCGAAAACAGCACGGTACTGCGCAAATACCGCCATGGCTATGCACTCATAGGAATAGGCAATCAGCACATTGGAATGGATATTCGCTCAAGCCGCCGTGTTCCGTAGCCTGAACCTGCACTTTCAGCCTTCGGAGTTTGCCCATGCTTATCGTCTACAACCCCGCCACCGGTGAAGAAATCGACCGTGTGGCCAAGCACACCTCAGCCCAGGTCAAGGCTGCCGTTGACCGCACCTGCGCGGCCTTTCCCGATTGGTCCGGCAAACTCGCCAAGGAGCGCAGCGACATTCTGCGGCGCTGGCACGACAGCGTTAAGGCCGACAAGGAAGCCTTCGCCGAACTGCTCTGCCGTGAAAACGGCAAGTGCCTGAGCGAAGCCCGAGGTGAAATCGACTACGGCCTGGGCTTTATCGAGTGGTACGCCGAAGAGGCCAAACGCGTCTACGGCGACACCATTCCCACCCACGACCGCAATGCCAATGTAGTGGTGACCAAAGAAGCCATCGGCCCGGTCGCAGCCATCACGCCGTGGAACTTCCCGTTCATGATGATCACCCGCAAAGTCGCCACAGCCCTGGCCGCCGGCTGCACCATGGTGATCAAACCCGCCGAAGACACGCCGCTCACCGCCCTCAAGCTGCTGGACTACGCCCGCAGGGCCGGTATCGAAGCCGGCGTGCTTGAAGTAGTGGTGGGTGACCCGCAGGAAATCGGCCTGATCTTTACCTGCGACCCACGCATCCGCAAGATCTCGTTTACCGGCTCCACCGGCGTGGGCAAATTGCTCGCATCGCAATGCGCGGCAACCATCAAGAAGATGACCCTGGAACTGGGCGGCAACGCGCCGTTTATTGTATTTGCGGACGCCAACCTGGATGCGGCGGTACAAGGATTGGTCAGCGCCAAACTGCGCAACTCGGGCCAGGTGTGCATCTCGCCGAACCGGATCTTTGTGCAGCACAGCATTTTCGAAGCTTTTATGGAACGCGTGAAGGCTGCGGTCGCCAACATCGAAGTGGACCAAGGCCTGCGCGAAGGCTTTGTGGTCGGGCCGCTTGTCAATCAACTGGGCTTCGACAAAGTCGTGCGTCTGGTCGAGGACGCCAGGGCGGCGGGCGCCAAGGTGCTGATGGGCGGCAAACCCCACGCCAAGGGCGGGCTGTTCTATGAACCGACCGTATTGACCGGCTTGCAGGACGATTCACCACTGGCCACCGAAGAGATTTTCGGCCCGGTGTTCGCCCTCTATTCGTTCAAGGATGAAGAAGAGGTCATCGCCCGCGCCAACCAGACCGAGTTCGGCCTGGTGGCCTACGCCTACACCAGCGCACTCGGCAGATCGTTGCGCCTGTCACGTCAATTGGAGGCTGGCATGGTGATCCTCAACTCGGGCTCAGTGGGCACGGCGTCGGTTCCGTTTGGTGGCATCAAGCAGTCCGGCTATGGGCGTGAAGGCAGCTATTACGGGATCGAGGAGTACGTACATGTGAAGTATGTGTTGATGGCGGGGGCGCAGTTCTAAGCCCTCTGCCCCTCCAAAAGCCAGTGCCTGCAAGGTGCTGGTTTTTTTTCAGGCTGGATTTGTGCAGGCCAGGCGCGGATAGTTCGTCCCACTGACAGGACAATAGGTTGACCATGCAAGACCTCAACGACCTCTACTATTTCGCCAAAGTCGTCGAAGCCGGCGGCTTTGCGGCGGCCGGCCGGCTGCTGGGGATTCCCAAGTCACGGCTGTCACGACGCATTGCCGAACTGGAAGAACGCCTCGGCGCGCGCCTGTTGCAGCGCACCACGCGGCAATTGACCCTCACCGCCGTCGGCGAGCGCTACCTGCGCCATTGCCAGGCGATGCTGCTGGAGGCGGAAATGGCCGACGAGGCCGTGGCCAGCATGTCCAGCGAACCGCGCGGGCGCCTGCGGGTGAGTTGCCCGGTGGGCATGGCCCAACACATGTTGCCGGGGATGGTTGCCGGCTTTCTCGCCGCTCACCCACTGGTGCAGCTTGAGATGATGTTGGTCAACCGACGCGTCGACCTGGTGGCTGAAGGCATCGACGTGGCCCTGCGCGTGCGCGAACTGGGCGATGAAGACCCGTTGCTGGTGACCAAGCGCCTGCGCCAGGCCCAGACCGTGTTGGTGGCCAGCCCACAGTTCCTGCAAGGCAAGCAAATCAAGACCCCGGACGATCTCAAGCAATTGCAGGTACTCGCTGCGCTTGAGGCCGATCGCCTGGTGCACTTGCGCTTGATCGACCCGCAGGGCAATACCGAAAACTTATCCATGGAAGCGCGCCTGGGCATCGATGATTTCATTGTGCGCAAAGCCTGCGCCTTGCAGGGCCTGGGCTTTACCCTGCTGCCGATGATGTATTGCGAAGAAGAATTGGCCAGCGGCCAATTGGTACAGTTGCTGCCGCAATGGTCTTCGCCGGGCGGCTGGCTGCAGGCGGTCTACCCGCATCGCCGTGGTGTTTTACCGGCGATTCGGGCCTGGATCGACTATCTGGAAGAAGCCTTCAAAGGTTGCGGAGACCGTTTGCTATGAAGATGAGCGAAGCACAAGTCGCGGCGTTCTGCCTGGGCCTGCCCGGCGCACGTGAAGACTACAAATGGGGCGGCGTGCGCGTGTTCTCGATTGCCGGCAACAAAATGTTCGCCGTGCAGAACCTGCGCGGTGACTCGCTGGCGTTCAAGGTCGACAAGGAACTGTTCCTGGGCCATGTGGACCGCCCCGGCATCCACCCGGCGCCCTACCTGGCGCGGGCGCAGTGGGTGATCATGAACACGCCCTACCCGCTCGGCGCCGAGGAACTGCGTGGCCTGTTGCAGCGCTCGCACCAACTGGTGGTGAGCAAGCTGCCCAAGCGCACACAGATTGGCTTGTTGCTAGAGGACTGACAGCAGCGTGCCGCCGAGGAACAACTGGTCGAGCCAGAACACCTCGTGCAGCAACACAATCACCCAGAACAGCACCTGATACGACACCTTGCGCGTCTTGTGGCGAAACACCTGTTGGGCAATCAACGCCCCGGGCCAACCACCGGCCAGTTCCACGGCATGCAGGATATTTTCGCGCACGCGCGGGCCTTCGGTTTGGGCCTTGCGTTTGTCGCCCCAGTACAGGAAAAACGCCACCACGCTGACCACGCCATAGGCGGCCAGCGGAATCAGCGTTTCGCCGCGATACCACAGCAGCGCCGAGCCGATCAGTGGCGCGGCGCACAGCAACACAAAAATCAGCGCCTTCAGGCGCGGGTATTGAATGCTCATGGCTTGACCGCCGTCCAGTCGATCCAGCCGAATTGCCAGGTGGCCAGGATCACCAGGCCGAACGCGATCCGATACCAGGCAAACGCCGCGTAACTGTGGCTGGCGATGAACTTGAGCAACGCCTTGACCGCTATCATCGCGAAGATGAACGAGGTGACAAAGCCGATGGCAAACACCGGCAAGTCATCGGGCTGGAACAGGTGACGGTATTTGTAGCCCGAATACACGGCCGCACCGACCATGGTCGGCATGGCCAGGAAGAACGAGAACTCGGTGGCGGTTTTACGCGACAGGCCGAACAACAGGCCGCCGATAATGGTCGCGCCCGAGCGCGAAGTGCCCGGAATCATCGCCAGGCACTGGGCCACACCGACCTTGAGCGCGTCTTTCCAGGTAATCTCATCCACCGTTTCAGCGTGCACCGCATGTTGGCGACGCTCGGCCCACAGCATGATCACCCCGCCCACTACCAACGCGGTGGCCACCGTGATCGGGTTAAACAGGTAATGCTTGATCAGGTCGGCAAAAATCCCCCCCAGCCCCACCGCCGGCAGCACCGCAATGATCAGGTTGACGGTAAAGCGCTGGGCCTTGGGCTGGGTCGGCAAGCCCATCACCACGTCGAGGATCTTGCGCCGAAACGCCCAGACCACCGCGAGGATCGCGCCCAGTTGGATAATGATGTTGAACGCTTCAAAGCGTTCGCCGCCGAAGCCGATCAGGTCGGCGACGATGATCTGGTGCCCGGTGCTGGAGATCGGCAGGAACTCGGTCAGCCCCTCCACCACGCCAAGAATCAATGCCTGTATGGCGGTCCAAAAATCCATGTATCCCCCAAAGGTCATGCGCTGCGGCACGCCTTGTCTGTCTTTTTAATGTTCACTGACCACGTGCAATCGTGATGCGCTGCGGATTTTCACCAGCCGTGCGCAAAAATTTCGTGAAAAATCAGGGAGTACTCAGGTTTTTCGGTTACAGGCCGAAAGCCTATCAGACAAGATGGAATTGTCGATGCAGCACACAATTATAAAAAGCACGGAGTGACAGGACGATGAACAGTTTGCGCAGCATGTCGATCAGCCGCCGTCTTTGGCTGATCCTGATAGTCGCCGTGTTGATGCTGCTGACCCTCGGGTTGCTGATGCTCAAGCAGATCCATGGCGACCTCTACCAGGCAAAACGCCAGCAGACCCAGCACGTGGTGCAAACCGCCAGCGGCGTGCTGGCTTACTATCAAAACCTTGAAAAAACCGGCGTACTGACCCGCGAGGCCGCGCAACAGCAAGCCCTCAGCGCAGTCCGCGGCCTGCGCTACGACCACGATGATTACTTCTGGATCAACGACCTGACGCCCGTGATGATCATGCACGCGGCCAACCCCAAGCTCGACGGCCAGAACCTCTCGGCCATCCGCGACCCGGACGGTTTTGCGGTGTTCAATGAATTTGTGCTCCTGGCCAAGGCCAAGGGCGCCGGGATCGTCAACTATCGCTGGCCCAAACCGGGCGCCGACGCGCCAGTGGAGAAAACCTCGTACATCCAACTGTTCGAGCCGTGGGGCTGGATTATCGGTTCCGGCGTGTATGTGGATGATGTGCAGGCTGAATTCAACGGCCAGGTTTGGAAAGCCTCGCTGATCGGCCTGGGCATTGCGCTGGTGATGGCGCTGCTGGTGATCCTGATCGCGCGCAGCATCGTGCACCCATTGCAGGCGGCAGTGAACGCCATGGGCAATATTGCCAGCGGCGAAAGCGACCTGACCCGCACCCTCGACACCCACGGGCGCGACGAGGTCACTCAACTGTCGCTGCACTTCAATAGCTTCACCGCCAAGCTGCGCCAGGTGGTCGGCCAATTGCAGGCGTGTGCCAACGCGCTGGGCCAGTCGTCCACGGAGCTGGGCACCAATGCCAGCCAGGCCCACGACCGCAGCCAGCAACAGTCCCAGCAGATGGAGCTGGTGGCCACGGCGATCAATGAAGTGACCTATGGCGTGCAGGACGTGGCAAAAAACGCCGAGCATGCCGCCAGCGAAATGCGCGACGCCCAGGCCCAGGCGCAGCAGGGCCAGGTGAATATCGACGGCAGCCTGCAACAGATCGACCAGCTCTCCAGCACCATCAGCCAGGCCGTGGAGGTGATCCGCACGCTCTCCAGTGAAAGCACACAGATTGGTGGCGTGCTGGAAGTGATCCGTTCAATTGCCGACCAGACCAACTTGCTCGCGCTCAACGCCGCCATCGAGGCGGCGCGTGCCGGTGAGCAAGGCCGTGGGTTTGCCGTGGTCGCCGATGAAGTGCGGCTGCTGGCCCAGCGCACGCAAAAATCCACGGCCGAAATCCAGGTGATGATCGAGCGCCTGCAAGGTCATTCGGAAGCGGCGGTTAAAGTGATCAGCGACAGCCACAGCGCCTCGCAATTGACCATCGAACAAGCGGGCCAGGCGGGTGCGAGCCTCACCGCCATCGGCCAGGCGTTGCGCAACCTCAACGGGCTGAATGCCTCGATTGCCAGCGCGACCTTGCAACAGGCGCATGTGGTGGAGGACATCAACCAGAACGTCACCCAGGCGGCAGGCTTGTCCCACAGCACGGCCCTGGCGGCAGAGCAATCCAGCGTGGCGAGTGCGCATTTGCGCGGGTTGAGTGAGCAGCTTGAGGGGTTGTTGCGCCAGTTCAAGATCTAGTACTCATGATCGTTCCCACGCTCCGCGTGGGAACGAGCATTCCTACGACCCACCATCTTGGTTACAATCACCGCCCTCACCCACTCTCCCAAGGAACCACCATGTCCGGGCTTGAACTGTTCGCCGCCGCCCTGGGGGTGATCGCTGTCTGGCTGACGGTCAAACAAAACCCTTGGTGCTGGCCCATCGGGCTGGTGATGGTGCTGCTCTACACCTGGGTGTTCTTCGACGTAAAACTCTACTCCGACATGCTCCTGCAAGTGGTCTACGCCGGCCTGCAACTCTATGGCTGGTGGCAATGGACCCGCGCCGGTGAGGTCAAGCAGGGCCGCCAGGTCACAAGCCTGGGCTGGCCCGCGATCATGGTCAGCCTCGCCGTCGGCGCCGTGTTCAGCGCGTTGCTCGGCGCCGCCATGGCCCACTGGACCGATGCCGCGCAACCCTGGCTGGATGCCGCCCTCACCGGTTTCAGCCTGGTGGCGCAAATGTGGATGGCACAAAAACGCGTGCAATGCTGGGCGCTGTGGATCGCCGTGGACGTGATCTTCGTCGGCCTGTTTCTCTACAAAGGCCTGTACCTCACCGCCGCGCTGTATGCACTGTTCACCGTGATCGCCGTGCAGGGCTGGCGTGAATGGCGCGCCGACCCGGCGTTGCACGCATGAAAGTGGTGGTACTGGCCGGCCCCGAATCCAGCGGCAAAAGCTGGCTGGCCGCGCAACTGTACGCCCGCTTCGGTGGGCTGATGGTGGGTGAATACGTGCGCTATTTCATCGACCATCACCAGCGCGACACCACCCTGGCGGACATCCCGGCCATCGCCCGTGGCCAACTGGCCTGGGAAGACGCCGCCCGCGCCGAGCAGCCTCACCTGCTGATCCTCGACACGAACCTGCTGACCAACAAGCTCTGGAGCCAGACCCTGTTCGGTGACTACCCGGCGTGGCTGGATGACGAGCTGCTGGCCCGCCATTACGACCTGCACCTGCTGCTGTCCCCCGAGGACGTGGAATGGAGCGCCGACGGCCAGCGCTGCCAACCAGAGTTGGCGGATCGCCGAGTGTTTTTCCAGGGCAGCCTGGACTGGATCGAACAGCACCAACAACCCGCCCTGGTGATACGTGGCGACTGGGAAGCACGCCGCGCCACAGCCCTTGAGGCGGTCGAGCAACTGCTTGCCCAGCCGCGCCAAGGGCAATGTCTAACGCCTCAGTAGCCCAAGGACAAACCGGTGTTACGACGCGGGTCGTTCGCCCCGTAGAAACGGTTGTTGCCCACCGGCTTGCCGCCCAGCGAAGGCGCGCCCACCAGGATCGCCGCCAAGTGGTTGGCATCCTGGGGACCGGCAAACTTATGGCCCCAGCTTTCCAGAATCTTCTGGGTGTCCGGGCTCACCGCGAAGGTTTCCAGGTTGGTGGTCTCAGGCATCCACTGTTGGTGGAACCGCGGCGCGTCCACGGCTTCCTGGATGTTCATTTTGTAGTCGATGACATTGAGGATGGTCAGCAAAGTCGCGGTGATAATCCGGCTGCCGCCCGGCGTACCGACCACCATCACTGCCTTGCCATCCTTGGTGACGATGGTCGGGCTCATCGATGACAACGGCGCCTTGCCCGGTGCGATAGCGTTGGCTTCGCCCTGCACCAGCCCGTACATGTTCGGCACGCCGACCTTGACGGTGAAGTCGTCCATTTCATCGTTGAGGATCACCCCGGTTTTGCTCGCCATCACGCCGGCACCGAACCAGTCGTTGAGGGTGTAGGTCACGGACACCGCGTTGCCCCACTTGTCGACGATGGAATAGTGGGTGGTGTTGTTGCCTTCATGGGGCGACACACCTGGCTTGATCGCCTGGGAATCCCCGGCTTTCTGCGGTTCGATGGCGGCGCGCAGCTTGGCGGCGTAGTCCTTGTCCAACAGGTGCGCGATGGGGTTCTTGACGAAATCCGGGTCGCCCAGGTAGCTGTTGCGGTCCACGTAGGCATGACGCATGGCTTCGATCTGGTAGTGCAGGCCCTGGGCCGAGTGATAACCCAGGTCGGCCATCGGGTAGCCTTCGAGGATGTTCATGATCTGGCAGATCACCACGCCGCCGGAGCTTGGCGGCGGCGCCGAGACCACGTGGTAGCCACGGTAGTCGCACTCGATGGGCGCCAGCTCGCGGGTCTTGTACTTGTCGAGGTCGGCCTGGGTGATGATGCCCTTGCCGGCCTGGCTGGAGTCCACCAGCGCCTTGGCGACCCAGCCTTTATAGAAGCCGTCGGTGCCCTTGGCGGAGATTTCCTTGAGGGTCTTGGCCAGGTCTTTCTGCACCAGCTTCTGGCCGACCTGCATCGGCTGGCCGTTGTGCAGGAAGATCCCGCGCAGGTCCTTGTCTTTTTCAAACTCGCCGGTGGCGGTGTGCAGCAGGTCGATATCGCCCTGCTCCAGTTCAAAGCCGTTTTCGGCCAGTTTGATCGCCGGGGCAATCACCTGGGCGCGCTTGAGGGTGCCGTATTTGTTCAGCGCGGTTTCCATGCCGGACACGGTGCCGGGTACGCCGACGGCCAAGTGGCCCTTGGCGCTGAGGCCGTCGATGACCTTGCCGTCTTTGTCCAGGTACATGTCGGCGGTGGCTGCCAACGGGGCTTTTTCACGGAAGTCGAGGAAGGTCTTGCGCCCATCTGCCAGTTGCACGGTCATAAAGCCGCCGCCGCCGAGGTTGCCCGCTGCCGGGTACACCACGGCCAGCGCATAGCCCACGGCACCCGCCGCATCCACCGCGTTGCCGCCGGCCTTGAGCACCTCCACGCCGACATGAGTGGCCAAATGCTGGGCGGTCACCACCATGCCATTTTCACCGGCCACCGGGGCCTGTGACGCGGCTTGCACACCGCTGACCGTCAGCACCAGCGCAGTGGCAATCAGGGTACGGCTGAAGGGTTGGTATTTCATCCATGGCTACTCTATTTATTGAGGTGCACCAAAATAGCCCGACTCGAATCCAATCCCCAGCGCAATGGCGTTTTTATTACAGAACTTGTCGGTCATAGAACGGGCTCGAAAAAGCCCATGCTATATTTCGCGCCCAGACTGGCGGCAAGGCGCTTTGTGATGGCGATCAAAAAGACCGGGATTCGGGCGCAACAGGCCGACCAGACACGTGCACGCATCTTGCAGGCGGCGGTCAAGGTGTTCACCCGCGACGGCTATTCCGGTGGGCGCGTCGACACCATTTCCAAGGCCGCGGACTCCAACGACCGCATGCTTTATTACTATTTCGGCAGCAAGGAACACTTGTTCGTCTGTGTGCTGGAACAGGTCTACGAACAGTTCAATAAAGCCGAAAGCACACTCAAGCTGGACCTGGGCGACCCCGTGCAAGCCTTGCGTGAATTGGTGGCCTTTATCTGGAGCTACTACGTCAAGCACCCCGAGTTCGTGGCGATCCTGAGCATCGAGAACCTGCACCAGGGTAAACATGCCCGGCAGTCGGGTGAGATGCGCAGGCTGTCGGGCGAAGCGGTTGGCGTGTTACGCCCGATCATCGAAGCCGGCCAGACCCAGGGTGTGTTTCGCCAGGACATCGACCTCAAACACGTGTATTTGATGATTGCCTCGCTGTGCTACTTCTATAACTCCAACCGCCACACCCTCAGTTCATTCCTCGGTGAAGATTTGGCGGACAAGGGACAGCAGCAGGATTGGCTGGGGTTTATCAGTGACTTGGTGCTGCGGGGTGTAACGCCGATTTCCCGATAGAAACCGGTTCATCCTGTGGGAGCTGGCTTGCTCGCGAATGCGGTATATCAGTGACTGATGAATTGACTGACCCACCGCATTCACGAGCAAGCCAGCTCCCACAGTTTTAACCGCGTCCTGTCAGTGAGTGCCAGGGTTGGCGCGCAGGTGCGCGACCTTTTGTTCCAGGCCCTTCCACTGCGGCGCATTGGGTGCAAAGCGCGTGCGCAGGTAGGCCACCAGATCCGCTACCTGGCCATTCGACAGGCTGTTCTTGAACCCCGGCATATACCCCAAGTCCCGGGTCGCCGGGTTGCTGATGCCTTGCAAGATCACCTGGATCAAATTATCCGGCTGATCGCTGAACACGTTGGTATTGCTCGCCAATGACGGGCTCACCCCAAACAGCTTCGGCCCCAGGCCATCGGCGTGACAGGCCTTGCACGAACCTTCGAATACACGTCGGCCATTGGGGTTCGCAACAGTCGCAACCTGGACTTGCGCCTCGGCAGTTGCCTCGCCCTTGAGCGACGCCAGGTACACCGCCATCGCACGAATATCGGCCTTGGGCAGCTTTGCCAACTCACTCACCACCGGCCCCATCGGGCCTGCCGCCACGCCATGGGCATCGGAATAGCCGGTGCTCAGGTAATTGAACAACTGGTCCTCGGTCCACGGCGTCGGTGCCTTGGACTGGCCCGTCAACGCCGGTGCCTCCCAGCCATCGACCACGCCCCCGGCAAGGAAGGATTTTCCGCCCTTCTGCGCCCCCATCAGGTTGCGCGGCGAGTGGCACGCGGCGCAGTGCCCCAGGCCATTGACCAGGTAATTGCCGCGATTCCACTGCGCGCTGCGCTCAGGCTGTGGGGTGATTTCACCCCGCCGCAGGTTCAGTGCATTCCAGCCCGCCATCAACGGCCGGAAATTGAACGGAAAGCGCATGGCATTCGGCGTCGGCGCCTGGCTCACCGGCGCCTGGGACATCAGGTAGGCATACAGCGCCTGCGTGTCCGCCTCATTGATATTGCGAAACGCCGTATAGGGAAACGCCGGGTACAGGTTGCGCCCATCGCGGCCAATGCCGTCACGCATCGCCCGCTCGAATGCCGGGTACGACCAGGCGCCGATGCCGGTTTTCACGTCTGGCGTGATATTGCTGCTGTACAGCGTGCCGAACGGCGTTTGCATGGCCAGGCCGCCGGCATTCGCGGTGCCACCCGGCGCGGTATGGCACACCGCGCAATCGCCCACCGCCGCCAGCAAGCGCCCGCGTTCGAGGGTAGCCTTGGACCAGGTGCCCGCGCCGGGCGGCGCGATCGGTGCGATTTCGTTGTGAAACGGCCAGGCCGTCGCCATCAGCGCCCCCAAGGTGGCAAACAACGCACCGAACCACCACTTCCTGCGTTTTTCCGGCGACTTGGCAGGCTCACCAAGGGTGCCGGCGTTCAGCGCCGCCAACACCCGCTCGGGCGTTATCGGCAACTCGCGAAAACGAATACCGGTGGCGTCATAGATCGCATTGGCAATCGCCGCCGCACTCGGCACCGAGGCCGACTCACCGGCGCCCATGGGCGGCTGGTCCTGGCGCGGCATCATCAGCACGTCGATCTGCGGCACTTCGGGGAAGGTCAGGATCGGGTAGCCGCCCCACTCCTTGCTCGCCACCGTCGACTCTTCAAAGGTCACTCGCTCCTTGAGCACACGGCTGGTGGACTGGATCACATTGCCGTGGATCTGATGCTGCACGCCCGCCGGGTTGATCATCATCCCCGAGTCATGGCCGATCACCACCCGCGTCACCGACACATCGCCGGTGTGTTTGTCGATCGCCACGTCCGCCACCCATGCCGCCCACGCCGCGCCGAAGCCGGGGAACTTGCTGTGGATATAGCGCGCATAGGCAAAGCCGCGACCGCGCAACAGGTGGTCATCGCTGGCGGTTTGCATCGGCGCCGTGCGCGGCGCCCAGTTGGCCCGTTCGGCGGTGGATTTGACCAACTCGATGGCGCGCTCGTCCTTGAGGTAGCGCAGGCGGTATTCCACCGGGTCGACGCCCGTAGCGAAGGCCAACTCGTCGATATAGGATTCATGCGCAAAGGTGTTGGGCAACGCCGATACGCCGCGCATCCACGAGGCGCGCACGATGGGCGCCATGTCGTTGATGGTCACGCGCATATTGTCGATGGCGTAGGGCGGGATCGAGGTGCGGTCGCCCATCTCGAACATCGCCGCCACCGGCTCCACGCGGCCAGTGAGTAACAGCGCCAGGGTCGGCGCGCCGTTGGACGGGTAGCTGGTTTCAAAATCATAGGCGGCGATGCTGCCGTCGGCATTGAGCCCGCCGTCCACATCCATCAACTGCGCGGTGCCCTTGGGTTCCCACAGGTGTTCCTGTTCGCGGGTCAGTTGCACCCGCACCGGCTTGCCCACCGCGCGCGACAACAGCAACGCATCGGCGCACACGTCGTCCGCGCAGTTACGCCCGTAACAGCCGGCGGCTTCCATGCGGATCACGTCGATCAACGCTTCGTCGCATTCCAGCAACCACGCCAAGTCGGCGCGCAGCAGGTGCGGGTTCTGGCTGCCCGACCACACGCGGCTGCCGGTTGCTTGATAGTCCGCCACGCCACACGAAGGCCCGATCGAGCCATGCATCTGGTACGGCCACAAATAGCTGCGCGGCATGCGCTGGCTGGCGCCCGCCAGGGCTTCGTCGACATTGCCCTGGTCGAGCACCGTGCGGCGTACCCGTGGGTTGTCGCGGACGGCTTGCTCGACATCGCTCATGTCCGGCAAAGCGTTGCGCCACGGCTTCCAGTGCACCTGGAGTGCGTGGGCGGCCTTGATCGCCTGTTCTTCGCGCAACGCCACCACGCCGACAAAATCGCGAATCACCACCACCGCGACAATGCCGGGGATATGCGCGATGGACGCCTCATCCACACTCAGCAGGCTGTTGCCGACAAAATCGCCGCAGTCGAGCCCGGCATACGGTGGGCGGACCACGCGGCCATGGAGCATGTCCGGCACACGCATGTCGTGCACATAGGTCAGCTCGCCGGTGGCCTTGCCGGGGATATCCACGCGCGCGGCGTCCTTGCCGACCAGGCGATAATCCTCGACGGGTTTTAACGGCGCCTCGCCGCTGATGCGCAACTGATCATGCTGGCCGCTGACCAGTTCGCCGTAGGTGGTGGTGCGCCCGTCGGCGGCGTGCACTACCCCGGCTTCAACCTTGAGGCTGCCGGTGCTCACACCCCAGCGCGCCGCTGCGCGCGCGAGCAAAAAGCGCCGTGCTTCGGCGGCCGCATTACGCAGGGGGACCGCCGAAATCTGCAAGGTCGCGCTGGCGATGGTGGCGCCCTGGTTGGGCGCGCGCTCGGTATCGCCCAGCACCATCTTGACCTGCTGCAGGTTCAGGTCCAACTCCTCGGCCACAATCTGCGCCAGCGAGGTGCGAATGCCGGTGCCCAGGTCCACATGGCCGTTGAAGGCATACACCAGGCCGTCATCGTTTACCGCTATGAACAATCCCAGTTCCTTGGGTTTAACGGTGGGTGTGCCGCCCTTGGCCACCGGGCCGGAAGGTGGCAGCACATCATCGACAATCAATAACACGCCAGCCTTGGCCAGCCATTGCTCACGGGACATATCCGTCATGGTCGGCCCTCCACGCTCATAAGGTGCGCGGCACGCAGCACGGCGCGCAGGATTTCGATATGGGTGCCGCAACGGCACAGGTTGCCCGACAGCTCATTGCGCACCTGGGCTTCGCTGGGGTTGGGGTTGCGGTCGAGCAACGCCTTGGCGGTCATGATCATGCCATTGAGGCAATAACCGCACTGCGCCGCCTGCTCATCGATAAAGGCTTGCTGCACCGGGTGCGGCGCCTGGCGAGTGCCGAGGCCTTCGAGGGTGACAATCTCGCGCCCGGCTGCACCCGCCAGTGGAAACACGCACGACCGCGCCGCCACGCCATCAATGATCACGGTGCAGGCACCGCACTCGCCCAGGCCGCAGCCGTACTTGGGGCCGTTGAGTTGCAGGTCATTGCGCAGCACCAGCAGCAGCGGCGTATCCGCCATCGCACTGACTTCGCGAGTGTGGCCGTTGACCTTGAGACCAACGGTGATGGGTGGACTGATCATTCGCTTCGCCTGTATCAGTTGATGAAGCAACCACTACACGAAACAGTCAAAAAAAAGCGTCGCGGATGTGGGGCCTCGCGACACACTTGACACGTGAAGTGACTACTACATGAACTCAGAGCAAAAACGATGCCAGCGCCGTTTTATTCCTGCGGGTCGTCGATCATCTTGCGCAGCAGGAACAGCACCGCCACCCGCTCTGCGGGGTTGAGGTTGCTCATGGTCAGCTCGCTGATCTGCGCGGCGCGCGGCGCGGTTTGCGTGACCAGTTCGGCGCCGGCTGGCGACAGGTCGACCACCACTTTGCGTTTGTCCTGGGGATCCGGCTCCAGGGTAATCAGCGCCTTGCTCTTGAGCCGCTCGACGATACCGCGAATGGTCGCCTGGTCGACGGCCGTGGCCTTGACCAGCTCGGTGAGGGAACTTGCACCCTGATCGCGCAGCGCACACAGGGTGACGAACTGCACGGCGGTGAGCTGCGAGTCGCCGACATTCTGCTGAAAGATCGCCAAGTGGCGCTGGTAGGCCTTGCGCAGCAGGTGGCCAACTTGTTCAGAGAAAACGTAGGAATCAGGCACGGCGTGGCTCGGTGGGTGATTGGCGATGGTGGGCATGATGGCGGGGATGGTGAACGGACTCAAGCCTGGAGCTGACGGAACACTTCAAACTGTGGGAGCTGGCTTGCCTGCGATAGCGCCGGGTCAGCCAGCCATGATGTGACTGACAGACCGCTATCGCAGGCAAGCCAGCTCCCACAGTTGAACACTCAGCGTGCCAGGGACGCTTGCGGTGCGACTACATCTCCCGCAATCACCACCGCCTCATCATCCAGGTACACATCACAATTTCGCAGCGGAATATCCATATGGCACGGCGTCTTGCGCGTGCCGCCCACTTCGGTATTCGGCCCGGTGGAGAACAGGAAGTTGCCGTAGAACGCCCGTGCATCCATGCACATGCCGTCGTTTTTGTCGTGCAAGCCCATGGCCGTCCATTGCGCCTTGGGCTGCAAGCCCCAGCCGATATGGGAGATGCCGTACACCTCGGGGTCATTGAAATACTTCATGTAATCGCGCAGGTACTCGGCCTCGAAACCACCGTGGATTCTGGTGATAAAGCCCTTCTCGATCTCCAGGGTGATCGTCTCGCGGGTGTAGGTCTTGAACGGCAGCAGGATGTCGCCGATATCCAGCACCAGCACGCCCTCGGCGGTTTCTTCGTTGGGCCACGAAAACAGGAAACCACTCGGCCAATGGTCCCAGCGCCCTGGCTCATCGGCAAAACCGTACTCGGTGACCGACGGGTATTGGCCCAGTGCGGCGCGAAAATCACTGCCGGCGCGGGATTTGACGTGGATCGAGCGGGCCTTCTTCAGCAACTGCTCGGCCGCCAGCACACGCACCTTATCGGCTTCGGTGGGCAGCATGCGCGCCAGCACTTCCGGCGGTTCCACGGCCAGCAGGATGCGCGTGCCGGTCTTGAGGATCTGCTCCTGCTCCGGCGAGTGCAGCAGCATCATGGTGTCGACGATCAGGTCGGCGGCCTCCAACGCGCGCTGGGCGGCGATATTGCCGGTGAGCGCGGTGTCGCCGCAATAGGCGGTCATGTCGTTGCCCATGGCCTTGGGATGGTTGAACGACGGCAATTCCACCGCATACACCTTGGCCCCCAGGCGCTGCGCCGCGTCCATCGCAGCACGCACGGTGCGCGGGTCGGAGTAATGGCTCTTGAGCACGGCGACGCTCTGGGTCGGGTCAACCTTCGACAGTTTCAACACGTGCTCAAACATGTGGGTGAGTTCGCAATCGCTTACCGGCATTTTCCTGTCTCCTGTGGGGCTGCACCAAGTTCAAGCATCAAGCTTCACTCCGGTGCATTTTTATAGTGTGTACACCAATTAAAAACGATAAGACCCGAATTTAAGACGAACTGCAAGTGGTGCACCAAAACGTTACCAATCCACACAAACCCTACAGATAAAGGCCAAAACCGTTACAGAGGATAAATACGGTCAAACAATAAAATTTTAAATGCAGGCTTCCCATTTCAAAAAATGAGCGTATACACTTTAAAAACCTTGCGGACAGATGCCGCCAAAATCAAAAAGAGAGAGGTTTACGCCCCATGGGAAGCACACAGAAAATCGCCATCGTCGGTGCCGGCCTGGGCGGCGCGGCGGCGGCCACCCTGCTGCAGCAAGCCGGTTTCGACGTCGATATCTACGAACAGGCGCAGGAGTTTTCCCGCTTGGGTGCAGGCATCCACATGGGGCCTAACATCATGAAAATCTTCCGCCGCATGGGCATCGAAAAACAGCTGGACCTGATGGGCTCGCACCCCGAGCACTGGTTCAGCCGTTGCGGCGAAAGCGGTGACTACCTCTCGCGCATCCCACTCACCGGCTATGGCGCCTCCTACATCACCGTGCACCGTGGCGACTTGCACGCATTGCAAATGTCGACCCTCAAACCCGGCACCCTGCACTTCAACAAGCGTCTGGAAAGCCTCGAAGAAACCGATACCCAAGTGCGCCTGACCTTCGCCGACGGCGAAGTGACCTACGCCGACATCGTGATCGGCGCCGACGGCATCAACTCCAGGATCCGCGAAGAGCTGCTCGGCGTGGAAAAACCGTTGTACAGCGGCTGGGTCGCGCACCGTGCGCTGATCCGTAGCGACCAGTTGGCCAAGTACGACTTGAAGTTCGAAGACTGCATCAAGTGGTGGACCGAGGACCGCCACATGATGGTCTACTACACCACCGGCAAGCGCGACGAGTACTACTACGTGACCGGCGTGCCCCATGCCGAATGGGACTTCCAGGGCGCGTTCGTGGACAGCAGCCGCGAAGAGATGTTCGACGCGTTCAAGGGCTACCACCCCACCGTGCAGGCGCTGATCGAGTCCACCGAAAGCGTGACCAAATGGCCGCTGCGCAACCGTAACCCGTTGCCGCTGTGGAGCCGTGGCCGCCTGGTGTTGCTGGGCGACGCCTGCCACCCGATGAAACCGCACATGGCCCAGGGCGCCGGCATGGCCATCGAAGATGCGGCCATGCTCACCCGTTGCCTGCAGGAAACCGGCATCAGCGACTACCGCACGGCGTTCCAGCTCTACGAAGCCAACCGCAAGGAACGCGCGTCCCGCGTACAAGCGGTGTCCAACGCCAACACCTGGCTGCGCACCCAGGAAGACCCGGCCTGGGTCTACGGTTATGACCTGTACGCCCAGGAGCTGAAATCGGGGGTGGCCGCGTGAGTACCCTTCTGTTCGGCGCCCATGTGCAAGCCAATGGCATTCGCCAGCACTACCTGCGCTACGGCGGCAAAGGCCCGGCGCTGATTTTGATCCCGGGCATCACCAGCCCGGCGATTACCTGGGGCTTTGTGGCTGAGCGCCTTGGCGCCCGGTTCGACACTTACGTGCTGGATGTGCGCGGGCGCGGTTTGTCGTCCACCGGGCCGCAATTGGACTACAGCGCAGACACCTGCGCCGAGGACATCGGCGCGTTTGCCGATGCGCTTGGGCTCGATAGCTACGACCTGGTCGGCCACTCCATGGGCGCGCGGTTTGCCGCGCACAGCGCGGTCATGCACCCCCAGGGCGTAAACCGCGTGGTGCTGATCGACCCGCCTGTGTCCGGCCCCGGCCGGCGTGAATACCCCAGCAAGCTGCCATGGTACGTCGACTCGATCCGCCAATCGCTGGTCGGCATGGACGCTGATGCGATGCGCGCCTTTTGCGCCACCTGGACCGTCGAGCAACTGCAGCTGCGCGCCGAGTGGCTGCACACCTGTTATGAGCCGGCCATCGTGCGTGCCTTCAACGACTTCCACACGGTCGACTTCCACCAGCACCTGCCCAAGCTCAAGGCCCCTGCCCTGTTGATGGTGGCCGGGCGCGGCGGCGTGATCCTCAACGAAGACATCGCCGAAATCCAGGACCTGCAGCCCGCGCTCCAGGTCGCCCACGTGCCGAACGCCGGGCACATGATTCCGTGGGATGACCTTGAGGGCTTTTTTGCCGCCCTCGACGGCTTCCTCACACAACAATAAGGACGCCACCCATGCTCAAGCCTTACCGCATCGGCCAGATCGTGCCGAGCTCCAACACCACCATGGAAACCGAGATCCCGGCGATGCTTAATGCGCGCCAGGTAATCCGTCCCGAACGCTTTACCTTTCACTCCAGCCGCATGCGCATGAAGCAGGTGCGCAAGGAAGAACTGGCGGCCATGGACGGCGAGTCCGACCGTTGCGCCATCGAGCTGTCCGACGCCAAGGTCGACGTGCTGGGTTATGCGTGCCTGGTGGCAATCATGGCCATGGGTCTGGGTTATCACCGCAATTCCGAACAGCGCTTGCGTAAAGCCACCGCAGACAACGATGCCAACGCGCCGGTGATCACCAGCGCCGGCGCCTTGATCGAAGGCTTGAAAGTGATGGGCGCCAAGCGCATCGCCATCGTCGCGCCGTACATGAAGCCGCTGACCGAGCTGGTGGTGAACTACATCCGCGAAGAAGGCTTTGACGTGGTGGACTGGCGCGCCCTGGAGATCCCCGACAACCTCGAAGTGGCGCGCCACGACCCGGCCAACTTGCCGGCGATCGTCGCCGGCATGAACCTGGAAGGTGTGGACGTGATCGTGCTCTCGGCCTGCGTGCAGATGCAGTCGCTGCCGGTGGTGGCCAAGGTTGAAGCGCAAACCGGCAAACCGGTGCTCACCGCCGCCATCGCCACCACTTACGCGATGCTCAAGGCCTTGGACCTGGAGCCTGTCGTGCCCGGCGCCGGCGCCTTGCTGTCCGGCGCTTACTGAGGAGTTTTACGATGAGCGAACAATCCGCCGACGCCAACTACCAGGGCGTCTGGGGCAATCGCATCGGCTTCGGCAAAAAATCCGCGCTGCTGATGATCGACTTTATGCAGGGCTACACCACCGAAGGCGCGCCGTTGTATGCCCCTGAAGTGGTGGTGGCCGTGGCTGAAAGCGTCGAGCTGCTGGCCACTGCTCGCCAGCACGGGATTACGGTGGTGCACACCAATATCCGCTACCATCCCGGCCATTTCGCCGATGGCGGTATCTGGGTCAAGAAAGCCCCGGTGATGAAAGACATGGTCGAGGGCAACCCACTCGCCGCGTTCTGTATCGAGGTGTTGCCCCAGGCAAATGAAGTGGTGATCACCAAGCAGTACGCCAGCGCCTTCTTCGGCAGCAGCCTGGCCCCGATGCTGCACGCCCAAGGCATCGACACCGTGGTGCTGGCCGGCTGTTCCACCAGCGGCTGCATCCGCGCCACCGCCGTGGATGCGGTGCAGCATGGGTTTCGCACCATCGTCGTACGCGAATGCGTCGGCGACCGACACCCGGCGCCCCATGCAGCCAATCTGTTCGACATCGACAGTAAGTATGGCGATGTGGTGAGCAAGCAGGAGGCGATGAGCAAGTTCAAGGAGCAATAAACGACTACGAAGAACTGCGCCACAGAGCGCGGTCTTGCACAAAACTGTGAGCCGCCCCCGCCCAACGGTGGGAGCTGGCTTGCCGGCGATGACGGAGTGTCAGGCAACATAATTGTTGCTGACCCACCGCTATCGCAGGCAAGCCAGCTCCCACATTGAAAAGCCGGTGCAGCTTTCAGTCTTCTGTCACTGCCTTTGGACGTCGCTTTTACAGCACGCCGAAGTGCTGGAAAAAAGCGGCTGTATAAAAACCATAAGTCACCGCCAGGAGACACCCCCAATGCCCATTGCGAATGCAGCACCCGCGACTACGGTCGCCGAACCCGTTACCACGCTTTACCACAAGATCACCTGGAAGCTGATTCCGTTCCTGTGTTTCTGCTACCTGGCCGCCTACCTGGACCGCATCAACATCGGCTTCGCCAAGTTGCAGATGCTTGACCAGCTGCACTTCAGCGAAACCGCGTTCGGCCTGGGGGCCGGCTTGTTTTTCGTCGGCTATATCATCTTTGAAGTGCCCAGCAACCTGGTACTTGAGCGGGTCGGCGCGAAGATCTGGATCGCACGCATCATGATCACCTGGGGCCTGCTCTCGGCCTGCACCATGCTGGTCACTTCCACCACCCAGTTCTACATCCTGCGCTTTCTGCTCGGCGCCGCCGAAGCGGGCTTTTTGCCGGGCGTTTTGTATTACCTGACCACCTGGTTCCCGACGCACCGACGCGGGCGCATCATCGCGCTGTTCATGATCGGCCTGCCGTTGTCCAGCGTCATCGGCGGCCCGCTGTCAGGCTGGATCATGGGCCACTTCGACAACCTGGGCGGCCTGCGTGGCTGGCAGTGGCTGTTCCTGATCGAGGCGGTGCCCAGCGTCCTGCTTGGCGTGCTGACCTTCTGGGCATTGCCCAATTCCTTTCAGCAGGCCAAATGGCTGTCGGACGAAGAAAAAGCCTTGCTGGAAAGCGAACTGCGCAAGGACGAAGCCGACGCCACCGGCAGCAAGCACAGCTTCCGTGACGGCTTCTTCAACCTCAAGGTGTGGATGCTCGGCGGCATCGACTTTTCGATTCTGCTCAGCGCCTACGCCATGGGGTTCTGGATGCCGACCTTCATCCGCAACGCCGGGGTGACCGACACCTTCCACATCGGCGTGCTGACTGCATTGCCCAGCGTTGCGGCGCTGCTGGGCATGCTGCTGATCGGCGCCAGCTCCGACAAACACCGCGAACGCCGCTGGCACATCATCGTGCCGTTCTTCATCGGCGCAGCGGCGATGGCCACCAGTACGTTCTTTACCCACAGTGTGGTTGCCACCGTGTTGCTGTTCGCCATCGCGTCAGCCGCCATCATCGGCGCCGTGCCGGTGTTTTTCAGCCTGCCGGCAACCTTCCTCAAAGGCACCGCAGCGGCCACCGGCTTTGCCCTGGCCTGTTCGCTGGCGAATATCGCAGGCCTGGTCAGCAACTCGTTGATGGGGGTTGCGATCGACGTCACCGGCAGCAGTGCGGGTGCCTTGTGGTTTTTCGCCGGCTGCCTGATTCTCAGCAGCTTCCTGGTCATCGCCTTGCCGGCGAAACTGGTGAACCGTTAATAACAACAATTTTTTGCGGATGAATCACCCTGCCTACGAAGCAGAAGCAAAAATTCCGGGATGGCTATGTCAACCTGGTGACGCTGCCAACACCCGTAAAAACCTGACGGTTTGAAGCAGAACATGATCTAAATGTGGGAGCGGCAGTGCGACGATTCGCGAGCAAGCCTGCTCCCACATTTTACGGGTGACATGCCTGCAGTATCTGCCGAAGCTTCACCGCCAGCTCAGTGGCCTGTTCCGCCGTCGCCACATTGGTAAAGCCCATCAACACACCCTGTGCACCTCCCGGCTCAAGGGTCCAAGACGACAAGGCGTTAACCGCCAACCCCGCCTCATTGGCGGCCTTGGCAACCACACGATCCGGCATGGGCACCCGCAACCGCGCCAACAGGTTAATCCCCCCGGCCTGTTCATCCACGCGTAAAAAATCCGCGCAATGCAGTTGCAACGCCACCACCAAAAAGCCCCTTCGCAACGCATACAACTGACGCATCTTTTTCAAGTGCCGGGTGAAGTGGCCCTGCTCGAGAAAATCCGCCGCCGTCAGCTGCAACAACTGCGCACCGCGCTGCTGCAAGGCTTCGGCGCTGCGCCCGAACACCTCCACCAACGCCGCCGGCACCACCAGATAGCCCAAGCGCAAGCCCGGAAACAGCATCTTGCTGAAGCTCCCGGCATGGATCACCCGGTCGTGCACGTCCTGGCTCTTGAGCGCCGCCAATGGCTGGCCCTGGTAGCGAAACTCACTGTCGTAATCATCCTCCAACACCCAACTGCCCTGCGCTTGCGCCCAGGCCAGCAACGCCTGGCGCCGCGCCAGGCTCAACGCCACACCCAGCGGGCTCTGGTGGGCCGGCGTGACAATCGCCAATCGCGCCTGCGGCTCACGCTGAATGCCCTGCGCCACATCCAGCCCATCACGGTCGACCGGTACCGGCACCAGCTCAACCCCTTGATGGAGCAACAACTGCCGCGCATGCACATACCCCGGGTCTTCGTACCAGCAGCGCTGCCCGGCCATCTGCAGCGCGTCGCACATCAGGGTCAGGGAGCCGGCATACCCCGAACAGATAAATACCTGTTGGGGGGTGCATTCCACGCCCCGGTACAGCGCGAGATAACTGGCAATCGCCACGCGCAACGTCTGGACGCCGCGCACGTCGCCCATGGCCAGGCTGTCGGCGTCGGTGCGGCGTACCTGCTGGGTGACCAGTCGCGCCCAGAGCTTGCGCGGGAAGGCATCCAGCGCCGGCTGGCCCATTTGCAAGGCTGGCGGCGCCGATGTCGGCGGCGGTGCGGCAGGCTGGGGCTTCATCGCCACCTGCGGCAATGTCCGCGCAATCACAGTGCCCGCCTGCCCACGCGCCTCGAAAAAACCCTCGCTGACCAGCAATTGGTAAGCCGCCTCCACGGTCCCACGGGCGATCTTGAGTTCCAGCGCCAGGCTGCGCACCGACGGCACCCGATCACCGGGGCCGAGTTGGCCCTGGTCGATGGCCAGGCGGAAACGCCGGTAGATTTCCTGATATTTGGGCAATGACGACATCACAAGGGGGCTCGGCAGGACGACAAGGTGGAGTCTGATCATGTCCCAACCCACTTGTCCAATCATGCCCCTGTCGAGCGACCCGGCCACCACCGAAAATGGCGCATCTCTTAACGCAACCCGAGGATCACCCATGAAACACCGTCTCGATTACGGCCACGCCGCCCCTGTTGGTTACAAGGCCCTGGGCGCCGTGCACAGCTATGTGCATGGCTGTGGCCTGGAGAAAGAACTGATTGAACTGGTGTACCTGCGGGTTTCGCAGCTCAATGGCTGCGCCTATTGCCTGGACTCCCATTCCCGCGACCTGCTCAAGCAAGGCGTAAGCCTGGAAAAGATCATGCTGCTGGCCGCCTGGCATGAAGCCTTGCCGTTGTTCACGGTGCGTGAACAAGCCGCCCTGGCCTGGGCCGAAGTGGTCACCCAGGTCGCGCAAACCCACGTGCCGGACGCCGATTACGCCGCCGTGGCCACGGTGTTCAACGACAAGGAAGTCGCCGACCTGACCCTGGCCATTTCCTTGATGAACGCCTTGAACCGCGTGGCCATCAGTTTTCGTAAAGTACCGGAGGCGATCAAGGCCCACCTGGTGAACCTCAATGACCAATGAGCACGTCGAGTTCGCCCTCATGGAAACCGAGGCCGACTGCATTGCAAGCTTTGCCGTGATGCAGCAACTGCGCCCGCACCTGAACGACGCCGCCCATTTCGCCGCCCAGGTTCAGCGCCAACGCCAGCACGGCTATCACCTGCTGGCCGCGCGTGAACATGGCAAGGTCGTTGGCCTGGCCGGCTACCGCCTGACCGAAAACACCCTGTACGGTGAGTTTATCTACGTCGATGACCTGGTGGTGGACGCCACCTTGCAGCGCCGTCGCCTGGGCGAGCAGTTGCTCGACCGGGTCCGCGCAGAAACCCGCGCCCGCGGTTATCGTTACCTGGTGCTGGACACCGGCCTGCATATGGTCCTGGCCCAGCGTTTCTACTTTCGCCAAGGCCTGCTGCCGCGAGGCATGCACTTTTCCCAGGACCTGAGCCAATGACCCGCGCCCTGCTCCTCAGTTTCAGCCCCCACGGCAAGGCCGCGCAGACCTTCAAGCTGGCCCGTGCCCTGCTCAACGACCTGGTGCCTGGCGCCGACGTCATCGAGCGCGACTACGGCAGCCAGGCGCTGGCGCCGCTGAGCCGGGAATACGCGAACGCACTCACCACCCCGGGCGGTTTGAGTGGCAGCGCCACGGCGTTGTCGGAACAGTTGATCGTCGAACTGGAAGCCTGCGACCTGTTGATCATCTGCACGCCGGTACACAACTTCACCGTGCCGGCGGCGCTTAAGGTCTGGATCGACCATGTGGTGCGCATCCATCGCAGCTTTACCATCAATGCGCAGTTTGAAAAGGTCGGCCTGCTTGAGGATCGACGCACCTTTGTGCTGGTCAGCAGCGGCAATGCGCGCAAGGGTCATGAGCCGGACTTTCTCACGCCCTATATGACCACCATCCTGTCTACGGTGGGCATCCATTCGGTGGACTTCGTTTACCTGGGCGCCATGGTGCGCGGCGAAGAAGCGGTGGCCCGCGCCGTGGAACAGGCACACCGGCAGCTGTACGAAGCGATCCGCCCCAGCTGAATGCGGGGCACGCTTGAGTGCGCAGCTCGACTGGCCCCTCCATGGGCCAGTCAGCGTTCGTCATGCCTTGGGGGTATCGACTTTCAAACGGTTTACCTGCACGACCCGGTCATCCGAACCCGCCTTGCGTGGGGCATTGATCGTTATCATTACGCCATCATTGGTGAGGAAAGTGGGCTTGGCCTTATCCTCCGTCCCGCCCATGGGGTAGGCATTCTTGATAAACAACGTCCGGTATTCCCCAGGCTTGTCGCCCTTGAGCGTGGCCACCAGGTCACCCTCACGCGTAACGCCCCAATCGAAAACCTGCGAGGCGCTGTAGTCCAGTTTGATAACACTTTCGACCGGATCATTGATGGTCACAGCCTGATAACCCTTGTTGATTTCGTAGGTATTAAACCCACCCTGGCCGACAATGTCGGCGCCACCATTGATAACAATCACGTTGGCGCCTTTGCCCGTCAGCACCACGTCCTTTTTGCCGTTCAACGTCAGGTGATTGTCTTGATCATTCCCCTGGATATAACTTTCTCCATTTTCAACCGTGACGGCATTGGAGAAAGCATGGAAATACGCAATTGGCGTGACACCATTGGTTTTGGAGTCCTGGGCGTTGACCGAAACCGCCCCGGTTTTAAAGTCGATGACGTGCCCTAAATAGGCCGCTGTTTTCGACTCGCCATCGACGCTGTAAGTAGTACGCAGCTCACCCGAAAAGCTCAGCGTATTGGCGCCCTCGCCGCCCCAGAGTTCTGAGGCCTTTGGGCTGAACCCGTTTTTCTCGGTGTCCTGCACCTGCCGCATTTGCTCGAGTGTCTGGCGTGCATCGGCATTGAAGTTAAAGGTATCGTCGGCGTCTCCGCCGGTGATCAGCTTTTTGCCGCCCTCGAAAGAAAAATAATTGTGTTTTTTCCTTGAGCCCGCCACCACGTCATCTCCGTCACCCAACACCCAGAACGTGCCTCTTCCACCGCCCGGTACACCTTCGACAGGCTTGATCGACATGCCATCCCAGGAGTCTTCAGGTGCGGTAATGCGATCATTACCGCCGCGCAAGTGCGCGGCCGGGACTTTGCCATCCACTTTAATCAGGTTCAGCAGCAAACTCGGAATGTTCCACCAGAGTGCGGGAGTCAGTGGAACCTTCCCCGGGACCTGTGTGACCTCGACCTTGGTGTCGCCATACACAACACGTTCATAAAGATCCTTGCCTGGCCCTTCCAGAAACGCCTTGTAGAGCGCCCGGATGTTGTCATCGTGTTCATGGGAGTATTTCGCTTGCAAGTAGGGCTTCATCACATCAAACCCCGGTGCAAAGCCCAGGAATGACTTCAAGCCAAGCGTAAACTTCTGGTTGCCTGTCAACGGTGTGTATTTATCAATGTCTTGCACAGTACGCACGGCTGAATAAATTGACTGTGCAACCATCAAGCCCGCAGCCACCACCAGCCCAGCCGGCCCTGCGCTGCTGGCTCCGGCGAGAAACGCTGCCCCCAGGGCGATCGACGTAGCGGCATTGGCAACGGCGAATGCACCATTGACATAGTGATCCTGAGCTTCTTTATCGGTGCTACGCCCCGCTTTTTTGAACGAATCGACAGCCGTGTAAATATCAAACGGCATACTGATAACTAAACCGGCACCCCCTGCCACTTTACCGATCATCTTGCCCATGGAGGATGATTGAAAGCTGAGTATCGTCGGTGCGGCCCGGTTGACTACCTTCTGCGCCACTTTATTGAGCCCCGTCTCCACGCCAATTCCGACGTAGTCAGCCCCTACAGCGCCCAGCCCTATGGCGCCCGCCGTGGTGTCACCACGTTGAATGCTCTCAATGGAACTGCGCAACCCTTGAAAGGTACTGAAAGCCCGAAAACCCAGACCTCCCGAGTCAGTCGCGCCTGTTTTACCGGGTGTGCCCGCAGAAAAAAAGTCCGCGGGAAGCGGTTTATTGCTGCGCCGCATATCGCGGATGGCGGCAGCATGCCGCGACATGTCATTAACGGATTGTTGCAGCGCCTCCGGGATAGTGCCGCCGTCCCGCCTGCTCAGCAGCGGTACAGTGGATTCACGCAGGGAGGCGATCTCAGCAAGCACATTACTTGCACGCTCGCTGACAGCATCCGACCCGGATTTGATAAATGCTTCCAGACGCAGATAGTCAATCTCCATCGCGTCGACCATCTTTCTGCCGTCTGGATCATCGGGCATCTGCGTCTCGATCGGCGCGCCATTGAGGTTTACGCCCATTTTGTAAAGCTCGACGCGGCTGACCTCGATTTCACCGAACTTAATGGGCGGCTGGCTGGCATCAAGCTTTTTCAGGCGTTCCATTACCGCTGGGTCAATCGCGGGTACCGTCTTCGGCGGTGTGACCGCAGTGACTGTCGGCGATGCTTGCGCGGGTGTTTTGGGCGGCGTCACTGCCTGGCCCGGTGGCGTAGCGATCGGAGCCGAGGGGCTGGTTGCCGTAGGAAACAGTTTGTCGTGCGCTGCCTTGGTCTGTGGGTTGAGCTTGCCTTCATAGAGACGCGACGTATAAGTCTCTTCCAAGAAATCCCGTGGGCTTTTACCTGCACGCTGACTGTCTTGAGGGCCAGCCTCGCGAAACGGTTCCTTGCTGGCGATCACTTCCAGGAACCCTTTGGCATCGGCTTTGTAATAGCCAAGCATACCGAGCTTGCCGGCGATCAACGCGGCTTGCTTCTTGGTGACGGAGTCAAGGCCTTCGACCCCAGCCCGATAGCCAACGCGATCGGCGACGGTAGTGTCCGCCGAAGAGGCAGGCGCGAAAAAGTCGTCGCCGATAATCAACGTGGGCGGATTGCTGAACAGCAGCTTCGTTTGCGGATGATCGCCCGGTTTGGCAATAACCACGTCGATGTCACCGGCCACCGCCAAGGCTTTTTTCGGGGTTTTGGACTGAATGCGTTGCAGCGCTGCGTCCACCGCCTTGGCTACCTGCTCAGACCTGACGGGGTCACTGCCGGCTGGGCTGACGATATCAAACGTCGTCCCTCGAACAACCTCGGTACGCGAATTGAATGGCGTGCCGATTTGTTTGTTGGCCAGAGAGGATCGCTGTTGCTCTATACGCTCGAAAGCATAGGGATATCCAACAGGCGTAGCGGCCGCCTTGATGGCGTTGATCAAACTGTGCTCGAGTTCCCTCATGGGCGACAACAGTGGGGAGTCCGGGTATTTCCCAATATAGTCCTGAACGGACTTTAATGTCTCTTTCGCATGATCAAATTGTGACATCCCCTGGCAATCATGCAGCTTGCCCAAGCCTTGCGTAATTTTCTGATAGTCCGCCGCCCCCTGTGCGGCCGGGGCCGGCGCCTGTTTGCCGAATGCCTCTTTGGTTGGCACACGCGTGGCGTCGATCACCTTAACGTTATCAAGGCCGTTCAAGGGCGCGTCGAACATGAAACGTATAGCGTTATTGTCGCTGGAAACCTCAGGCACATGGTCAGGTTTGAACACACTGATCAGATATTCGGGTTTAGCGCTGTCTTTGTTATACGGCTGATGTAAATGTTTCAATTCGGAGCTGGTAAATATCCTTTTCAAGCCTTTTTCAAACGCTTCCTTAGAAGAAAACGTCGTAAACCCGATATTCGGGTCATTGTAATAGTAGGTTCGAGCGCCTGTAGCGTCGACGATAACTCCTGCCGTCAGGCGATGCTCGTCAGCGCTGATCAACAGGGTTGTGGTCTCAGTCGCGTTGTAAAGTCGCGGCGCAATCTGTGTATAGGCTTGAACCTTTCTGGTCGCCGGGTCATGCGCAACGCTACGATCATCAACCTTGCCATGCACCTCGGCCAGCTTGCGAAAAAACACTTGGGATTCGGGATCATCCGGATGCGCCAGCGCCTGGTAAACATTGCTCAAAAACGTATCCTGCTTGCCCTCTGCCACGGCCAACGACAAAAGATGGCAAAACCCCGAACATTGCCCGTCCGATAACTTATTGATTAAAGACAGGTAATAACCCTGTGGCAGGGGCGTGACCTTCACCCCGTTATCCGTGATCACCTTGGTAAATATTCTCGCATCGTCATGCGGGCCACTGATCAGGCGTTGCTCAACCCTGTATCGCAGTGCTCCCAGTTGCTGCGGGCTCAATGGCTGATTCAGTGCCAACCGCATCAGCGCCAAGTCGCTCATTTTTGCTGAATACCCCGGCAGCGTGACGGCCGAGGGAGTGTCATAGCCTTGTTTAAAATCGGCATGCCCTGGCCCCACAGCGGCGTCGCTCATCTTGCTGACAAAATGTTCAAGCACTTTGTTATCCGGTAGGGAGGCAGGCGGTGTTACCCGGCCCCGAACCTCGACCGTAGAGGTATCCCTGCGGGTTCGGCTGTGCTCAGCAGGTTGTACAGGCGGCGATGTGTCGGTAAGCGCAGGTTGAACATAGCCAGAGAACCGTTGAGTCGTAGCCGAGGAGACGTGCGACATGAAGACTTCCAAGTATAAATAAAGTGAAGCGCTGCCCGTGTAACAGGCATGCCGTAGAGGGCTAACCTACAAACACACACCGTGTGTAACTATCAGATTTATCTGCGAACTTTCTGTTAGGAGCGTTGCTTTTCAGCCCCCCGTCTCAAGCTGTTTTTCGTCCTCGCTTATACCCAAAAACACTTGTTCCTTATCACCGGGGCTGGGGCTAGAATCAGCGCCATTCCTGCACCTGCCTCCCTGATACGAGCGCCCCATGAGCTTTGATTTCGACACGATCCACCCCCGCCAAGGCACCGGCAGCACCAAGTGGAACCGATACCCGCAAGACGTTCTGCCGATGTGGATCGCCGACATGGATATCGCCGCGCCACCCGCCGTTCTGCAAGCCCTGCACGCACGCCTCGACCAGCAGGTCCTGGGCTACAGCGTGGCTGGCCCGGATGTGCGCGAAGCCATCATCGCGGACCTGTGGGCCAAGTACGCCTGGCGCGTACAGCCTGAAGAGTTGCTGTTCCTGCCCGGTGTCGAGCCTGGTTTCAATATGGCCCTGCACGCGTTCGTGCAGCCGGGCCAGCCTGTGGTGCTGCAAACCCCGAACTACCGGCCGATCCGCCTGGCACCGGGCCACTGGAACCTGCCGCGTATCGAAGTGCCGTTTGAATTGATCAATGACGAGTACATCACCCCTATGCCCGCCATGCGCCAGGCGCTGAACGGCGCCGGTGCGCTGCTGCTGAGCAACCCGCACAACCCAGTGGGCAAGGTCTTTGCGCGTGAAGAATTGCTGGCCGTGGCCAATGCCTGCATGGACAACGGTGCACTGATCATCAGTGACGAAATCCATGCCGAGCTGTGCTTTGACGGCCGTCGCCATATTCCCACCGCCAGCCTCAGCCCCGAGATCGCCCAACGCACCATTACCCTGATGTCGGCGAGCAAGGCCTATAACGTCGCCGGCCTGAAGACCTGCTTTGCCGTGGTGCAAAATGCCGAGGTGCGCGAGCGCTTCAACAATGCCCGCTGCGGCATGGTCGACAGCGTCAGCCCGCTGGGCCTGGAAGCCACCCGCGCCGCCTACAGCCAATGCAGCGAATGGCTGGACGCACTGGTGCCGTACCTGCAAGCCAACCGTGATTATCTGCTGCACGCCGTGCAAAACCGCTTGCCTGGCGTGGTGATGCACGCGCCCCAGGGCACCTACCTGGCCTGGCTGGATTGCAGCGCCCTGGGCCTCGCCGACCCGCAGCAGTTCTTTCTGGAACAGGCCAAGGTCGGACTGAGCGCAGGCATCGAATTCGGTGATGACAGCCAGCAGTTCGTGCGCCTGAACTTCGGCTGCCCACGGGTGATGCTCGAAGAGGGTTTGCAACGCATGGAACGTGCACTGCGTCAGCGCTAAAACGCAGACGCATCAGTCGGGCGGCGGTGGCCCACGAACTATCTGAAGAGACATAGCACAATGTGGGAGCTGGCTTGCCAGTGCCCACACTTGCGAACACATTTACAGCTTGGCGATCGACACTTCAGTCGACTTCACAAAGGCAATCACTTCACTGCCCACTTTCAATTCCAGGTCACGCACCGAGCGGGTGGTGATCACTGAGGTGACGATGCCGGACGCGGTTTGCACGTCGATTTCAGACACCACTTCGCCCAGCAGAATTTCCTTGATCACGCCCTTGAACTGGTTGCGCACGTTGATCGCTTTGATGGTCATGTCGGCTTTCCTTTTGGCTGTTGGGTCAATCCGCACGAATGCGCAGGCCCTCAAAATGCGTTATCGGCATCGATATTAAAAGGAATATATAAGTCTTTATTTATACGATATAGATATATAAAAGGTGATCGCCTGCCAACTGCCGTTCAACGCCCAGGCGCTGCCCAAGGCCTTGTCCGGCGGCATGGCGCAACGCGTGGCCATTGCACGCGGGCTGTATTCACGCCCGCAGGTGTTATTGCTCGATTGCCTTGCTGCTGGTGACCCATGATGTCGGCGAAGTGCTGTACTTGAGTGAGCGGGTGCTGGTGATGGACAACCGGCCGAGCAGTATCCGCCAGGAACTGGCAATCGACCTGCCACACCCACGGGGCCGGCGTGACCCGGCGCTGGCGCAGCTCAAGGCACAGGCATTGACCGAGTTGCAGCGCGCGCATGTGATCTAGGCCAGGGTTCGACTGAGTGTCACCCAATAACGCGTGCGCGCTCGCACTTCGAACCCCAGGGTCTGGGCCAGCAGCGTGAGGATGCGATCGGTGTCATCCAGGCGAAAGCTGCCGGTGACCCGCAGCGTTTCCAGGCTCGGGTCCCAGCGCAACACACCAGGGCGGTAACGTTCCAGCTCGCGCAGGAAATCCCCAAAGGGTTGGTTCTGCGCGGTCAATACGCCGTCACGCCAGCCCAGTTGCTGCACGTCAAACACCGCCCCGGCACTCAGCCCGTGAGGCCTTAACCAGGCTTGCTCACCGCTGTTCAACGTCGTCAATTGCCCGGTCAGATCACGCACCTGCACTGCGCCCTTGAACACCGACACCAGGCAGCCGGACGCCAATTGCCGCACGCACACGTCGGCCTGGCGCACTGCTACCTGGCCATAGCGCGTGTGCACGCTGATCGCCGCTGCGCCCGGCACCGTCAGCGCGAGTTCGCCGCCCACCAGCGTGATGCGCCGCTGTGCCAGGTCGACATCCACCGCCGTCGCCGTGTTGAGTTGCAGGCTGCTGCCATCGGCCAATGGCAGGCGCTTGCGCTCGCCGGTGGCGGTGTGCAAATCAGCCCGCCACGCCTCGATGGGCAACTGGCGGCTGATCAACCAAGCGGTCGGCACCAGCGCCGCCACGCCCAGGGCCCGTTTGAGCAGCGCACGCCGCCCCGGTTGCGGGCGGTCGAGGCTGGCCATTGCCACGGCCTGGGGCAAGTCACTAAAGCGCCGGCGCAGTGATTGGGCCTTCTGCCAGGTCTGTTCGTGCTGAGGATGGCTGTCGCGCCAAGCCTGCAAATTGGCATGGTCACGCTCGGTGGCCGCGCCGGATTCCAGCAGCGCCAACCAGTGGGCGGCGGCGCGCGCAACCTCGCGGCTCACAAGTCCACCAGCAAGCAATGTTCATAAGCCTGGGCCATATAGCGCTTGACCGTGCGCTCAGAAACGTCGAGCCGCTCGGCAATCTCGCGATAGCCCAGGCCCTCCAACTGGCTCCACAGAAAGGCGCGGCGCACCACTTGCGGCAAACCGTCAAGCAACTCATCCAGGGCGTGCAGGGTTTCCAGTACCAGCCAGCGTTGCTCGGGTGACGGCACGCAGGTCTCGGGCAAACTCGCCAGCGCCGTCAGATAGGCTTGCTCAAGGCTGCGGCGCTGATGAAAGTTGGCCAGCAAGCGCTTGCCGACCGTCACCAGATACGCCCGTGGCTCCTGCATGTGTGCAATCGGCTGGGCACTGGCCAGCACCCGCACGAAAGTGTCCTGGGTCAGGTCCGCTGCATCCCAGGCGTTGCCCAGGCGCCGTCGCAACCAGCTTTCGAGCCAGCTGCGATGATCACGGTACAAACTCGACAAGGTCAGTTCGCCAGTGTGGGACGGGGCAACAGCATCAGTCATGGCAAGCAACCTGCGCGGCGCGAGTGAGTCTCAAATGAGATTCATTCTATTTAATATCGTGCTGGTGCACCATGCTCTTTTCAACATCGTGTTTATGCCCTGGGTGACAAACCAGCCTTTACTATTTGTCTTTATATGGATATTTTATCCAGATACGCCCATGAGGTCTGCCCATGCAATTGCCCGACTATTCCGATGTCGTCGCCGCCGCCCAACGCCTTGAAGGCTTCGCCCATCAAACGCCGGTGTTCACCTCACGCACCCTCGACACCGAAACCGGCGCCCAGGTGTTTATCAAATGTGAAAACCTGCAACGCACCGGCTCGTTCAAGTTTCGCGGTGCGTTTAACGCCCTTTCGCAGTTCGACGCGCAGCAGCGCAAGGCCGGCGTGGTGGCGTTCTCCTCCGGCAACCATGCCCAGGGCATTGCGTTGGCCGCCCAATTGCTGGGCATGCCGGCGACCATCGTGATGCCCACCGACGCGCCCGCAGCCAAGGTCGCCGCCACCCGGGAATATGGCGCCAGCGTGGTGCTGTATGACCGCTTCAACGAGGACCGTGAGCAAATCGGTCGCACCTTGGCGGTTGAGCATGGCATGACGTTGATCCCGCCTTACGACCACCCACACATCCTCGCCGGCCAAGGCACGGCCGCCAAGGAACTGTTGGAATTCAGCGGCCCCCTCGACGCCCTGTTCGTCGGCCTGGGGGGTGGCGGCATGCTCTCGGGCACCGCGTTGTCGACCCGTGCGCTGGCCCCCGATTGCCAGCTGTTGGGTGTTGAGCCCCACGCAGGCAATGACGGCCAGCGTTCATTCCAGAACGGCAGCATCGTGCACATCGACACCCCGGCGACCATCGCCGACGGTGCGCAAACCCAACACCTGGGCGACTACACCTTCCCGATCATCCGCGACAAGGTCAGCGACATCCTCACCGTCTCCGACGCGCAGTTGGTGGCCGCGATGAAGTTCTTTATGCAACGCATGAAAATGGTGGTCGAACCCACCGGCTGCCTGGGCCTGGCCGCGTTGCGCCAGCTGGGCGAGCGGTTCAAGGGCCGGCGCGTGGGCATTATCGTCACCGGCGGCAACGTCGACATCGCGCGCTACGCCGCGCTGCTCAGCGAGGCACCATGAACATCATCCACACCGAGACCGCCTCGGCGCCTGCCGGGCACTACTCCCAGGCCGTCAGCCACGGCGACACGCTGTATATCTCCGGGCAATTGCCGGTCAGCCCCGACGGGCGCCACAACCTTCAAGCATCGTTTGCCGAACAGGCCCGGCTTGCGCTGGCTAATCTGCTGGCCATCCTGAAAGCCGCCGGTGGCTCGCCGCAGGATCTGGTGAAAGTCACGGTGTATGTGGCCGGGGTGCAGCATTGGGCGCAATTCGACCGTATTTACGCCGCCGCGCTGGGCGAGCACCGCCCTGCCCGCGCGGTGGTGCCGGTGCCCGAGTTGCACCACGGTTACCGGGTGGAGATTGAAGCTGTGGCGCGCTACCTGGCGTAGGTGTAGACCGCCGCCCGTGACACGCCCAGGTGCGCAGCCACGGTCTCCATGGCCCGGCGAATGTCCATGCAGCCCGAGTCTTTGAGCTCTTGCAGCAACAGCCGTCGATCCGCCGCCTTGAGCGCGCGCGGCGTGGTGGCCAGGCGTGCGGCGAACTGGTCGATGCGGGTGCGAATCACATCGGCGCCGGACGGCTCCAGGGATTCAATCAAGGTGTCGCCGGTGACCGAGCCAAATTGCTCGAGCATGCCCTGCAGGCCACGGAACAATGAGAGATCGACGTTCATGCACAAGGCCGCGACGTACTTGCCGCTGGTGTCCTTGATGCCGATCGAGGTGCTTTTGACCTGGCGGCCATCGGCGAACTGGTTGCGGTAATTGGCAATGATCTGCGGATAGTCGGGGTCGGCAATCCGCGCCAGGCCCAACTCGGTGGTCGGGTCGCCCGGCGAGCGCCCGGAGAGGTTGTTATGGATCGCCAGGATCGCCTGCTGCGGGTCGCGCAAATCGTGCAGCACCACCTCGCAGAACGGGCTGAAGGTTTTGCTCAAGCCTTCGGCAATCTGTTCGAGCTGGCTGATGAGGGTGGTTTCTTCAGGAGCGGTCTTTTTCATGCAAGACAACATATCCAGTTCTGGACAGGCCGTCAATTTGGCCGCTGTCCCCTGAGCGTGCCGAGCACAGTGACAACGCGGTGTTGCACAACGGTGACGTGCAGGTCCGGGAGCGACTGCGTGGTTGGTAGACCAACCGCTACAGGGCGAGCTCCATCTTGATGATCTCGATGGACACCGGGCTGTTGCCCCGACTGAAAGTGCCCTCGCCGACCTTTTCAAAGCCGAACGCGGCATAGAACATTTCGGCGTTGAGGGTCGCTTCCAGGCAGGCCTTGGCATGGCCGGCGTTTTTGATGCGCTGCAAGGCTTCATTCAATAAGCGTGCGCCAATGCCCTGCCCGGCGGCAGCGCCGCGCACGAACAGCTTGCTGATTTCATTGCCATCGATCTCGATAAACCCCTGCAGCCTGTCGGTGTACGCCAGCCACAGGTTGCCGGCGGCGATGGCCTCGCGGTAGGTCGCGGATGAGCGGCCGTTGAGCCACATGGCGATCTGCTCGGGGCCATAGTCGCCCGTGCAGAGGTTTTCGACAGAGTTCTTATGCACCTCGAAGACACTTTGCGCGTCTTCCAGCAGGGCGGATCGAATCAGTACTTTTTTCATTCCCTTGAAATTCCACCGGCAGCCAATGAACCCAGGTTTTATAGCTCAACCGGCGCTGCGCCGCGACCCAAGACCGCACATCTTGTGCGTTGACCTGTTTTGTTACACACCATATAGTGTGCCCACAAACACAAACCACCACTACATAGTGTGCAGTACCGGTATTTACCGACCACACTCTGCGCAGTATTTCAATGCCTTGAAGCCTGCAAAAACCTATTTTTCGAGTACCAGGAAGGAGAATTTCAATGTTGAGTTGGGATGAAGTCGACAACGAAGACACCGGTGCAGCGGTGATCAAAGGCGCCAACGCCGGCCACGCCAGCGAAGCCAACATGGACCGCCTCGACGGTGCCGGTGCTGCCGCCGCCCTGGAAGCGCGCAACGTCACCGCCAGCGACTCGGCTGCGATCATCCGCGCCAAGGCCGCCCTGGACAAACTCGACGTCGCCGAAGGCCTCGCCGAACTCGAAGGCTCCGCCGCCCGCGTCGCCGTCGACGAAAAGCGCATGATCAACTGCCGCGCCGACCTCAACCAACTCGTGCCCTTCAAGTACGACTGGGCCTGGCAGAAGTACCTCGACGGCTGCGCCAACCACTGGATGCCGCAAGAGGTCAACATGACCGCCGACATCGCCCTGTGGAAAAACCCCGAAGGCCTCACCGACGACGAACGCCGCATCGTCATGCGCAACCTGGGCTTCTTCTCCACCGCCGACTCCCTGGTCGCCAACAACCTGGTCCTGGCCGTATACCGCCTGATCACCAACCCGGAGTGCCGCCAGTACATCCTGCGCCAGGCCTTCGAAGAAGCGATCCACACCCACGCCTACCAGTACTGCATCGAATCGTTGGCCATGGATGAAGGCGAGATCTTCAACATGTACCACGAGATTCCATCGGTCGCTAAGAAAGCCGCCTGGGGCCTCAAGTACACCCGTTCGATCTCCGATCCGAAGTTCGAAACCGGCACCGTCGAAACCGACAAAGAGCTACTGCGCAACCTGGTCGCCTACTACTGCGTCCTGGAAGGCATCTTCTTCTACTGCGGCTTCACCCAGATCCTGTCCATGGGCCGTCGCAACAAAATGACCGGCGTGGCCGAACAGTTCCAGTACATCCTGCGCGATGAGTCGATGCACCTGAACTTCGGTATCGATGTGATCAACCAGATCAAAATCGAAAACCCGCACTTGTGGGATGCCGAGATGAAGGAAGAAGCGACCCAGATGATTCTGCAGGGGACGCAGCTGGAGATTGAATATGCGCGCGATACCATGCCGCGTGGGGTGTTGGGGATGAATGCGGCGATGATGGAGGACTACCTCAAATTCATCGCGAATCGTCGCCTGTCGCAGATTGGTCTTAAAGAAGAATACCCAGGGACGACTAACCCGTTCCCGTGGATGAGCGAAATCATGGACTTGAAGAAAGAGAAAAACTTCTTCGAAACCCGCGTGATCGAGTACCAGACCGGCGGCGCGCTGAGCTGGGATTAAATATGTGGGAGCGGGCTTGCCCGCGATGGCGGTGTATCAGTCACAGATGTATCCACTGATACACTGCTATCGCGGGCAAGCCCGCTCCCACATGGGTCTTCGGTGTTTCATAGAATTTTGCAAAAAAGCCTTTTATGCCCAACCAAACCATCAAAACGCCCTGCGTCGGCCTGTGCTCCACCGTTTACGGCGACCTGGTCTGCCGGGGCTGCAAGCGTTATCACCATGAAGTCATTCAATGGAATGGCTACAACGCCGAGGAAAAACAGGCGGTGTGGCTGCGCCTGGAACAGTTGCTGGTGCAGGTGATGGCCAGCAAGCTTGAGGTGTTTGACCCGCAGCTTTTGCGCCTGCAACTTGAAACCCGCAAAATTCGCTTTGTGCCACACCAGTCGCCGTACTGCTGGGCGTACCAGCTGATTGCCCGGGGCGCGCGGGTGATTTCCAAACTGGATGCGTATGGGCTGGCGCTGCTGCCGGAGTTTCGCGAGCGTCACCTGGCGGATTTGCGTGATGCGATTGACCGCGAGTTTTTCCTGCTGTCCGAGGCGCATTACGAGCGCTATATCGCACCGGGCTTTTTGCGTGAGTCTTTTGGCGCGCCATTGATCGCAAGTATCTAAGCGGCAGCACAAAACCAATGTGGGAGCGGGCCTGCTCGCGAAAGCGAAGTGTCAGTTAGCACATCTGTAACTGATCACCTCCGGGCTTTTTTTCCAGTTTATGTCGGTGACTGTGTTTAAAATGCCGCCCGCTCAACGATTGACGCTCAACGATGAACCCAGACGCACTCGCTACCCTGCACGCCCATTTGCTCACCGCCCTGGCCAACCCGCCGAGTGAAACCCGGCGCCTGTTCCACGGCCGTGGCCGCTGCTGGCCGGGCCTGGAGCAACTGACGGTGGACTGGTTGCAGGGCGTGCTGCTGGTCTCGTTGTTCAAGGAACCCGAGCCTGCGCAGCTCGAAGCCCTTAAACAACTGCTGCAAACGCAGTTCAGCGCTTACACCGTCGCCCTGCAACACCGCTACCTGCCGCAAAGCACCACCGAATGGCTCGCGGGCGAAGCCGTAGACGAGCTAACCATTACCGAAGGCGGCCTGCGTTACCTGATCGACCTGGGTAAAAAACAGAACAGCGGGCTGTTCCTCGACATGCGCTACGGCCGCAACTGGGTGCGCGAACAGGCCAAGGGCCAGCGTGTGCTCAACCTGTTCGCCTACACCTGTGGTTTCTCGGTGGCGGCCATCGAAGGCGGTGCCGACCATGTGGTGAACCTGGACATGGCCCGTGGCGCCTTGAGTCGCGGGCGCGATAACCATCGCCTTAATGGTCATGACCTGAGCCGCGTCAGCTTCCTGGGCCACGACCTGTTCAAGTCGTGGGCCAAGGTGACCAACAGCGGCCCTTACGATCTGGTGATCATCGACCCACCGTCCTTCCAGAAGGGAAGCTTCCTGCTGACCAAAGACTACCAACGCGTGCTGCGCCGCCTGCCGGATTTGCTCACGGCCCAAGGCACCGTATTGGCCTGCATGAACGACCCGGCCTTCGGTGAGGACTTCCTGATTGACGGCGTAACCCGCGAAGCGCCGGGCCTTAGCTTTGTACAGCGGCTGGAAAACCCGCCGGAATTTCCCGATGTCGACCCGCAGAGCGGTTTGAAGGCATTGGTGTTCCGTCAGGGTTGATGCCGAAACGTCTGACCCTTGCTACGCTAAGTGATACGCCGGGGCGGTGAACCTTATACCTCCCTTCCCGGTCGATACCTGCATTCCCCGGCCAGACTCGACGGCGTTACGTCGTCGGCTGCCCTGTTTCATCTTTTGGAGAGCCGCCCGTGATATCGACCCTGCATGTAGCCAGACTCAAAGCCTGGGGCGCCCACGGCTTTACCGCCACCGGCGTGGTGCTGGCGTTCCTGGCCACCCTGGCCTTGCTGGAAAACTCACCCAAGGCCTGCCTGCTGTGGCTGGGCCTGGCGCTGGTGGTCGATGGGGTCGATGGCTCGCTGGCGCGACGGGTCAATGTCAGCACGGTACTGCCCAGCTTTGATGGCTCGGTGCTGGACCTGGTGATTGACTACCTGACGTATGTGTTTATCCCGGCGCTGTTTATCTACCGCTATATCGACCTGCCGGACTTCACCCACCTGTTTACCGTGTCGGTGATCCTGGTGTCGTCGCTGTTCTGCTTCTGCAATGTGAACATGAAGAGCAAGGACAACTATTTCGTCGGCTTTCCTGCGGCGTGGAATGTGGTGGCCTTGTGCGTTTACATCATCCAGCCGGACGCCTGGGTGACCCTGGCCACGGTGATCGGCCTGGCGCTGCTGACCGTGACACCGATGAAGTTTCTGCACCCGTTCCGAGTCAAGCGCTTTATGCCGATCAACATCGCCGTGACCACCCTCTGGTTGCTGTGCAGCTTTTTGATGGTGGTGGACTACCCCAATACCAACCCGTGGACGTTTGGGTTGTGGTCGGTGATGTCGGCGTATTTTCTGGGGATTTGTGTGTGGCGCACGGCGTTGGAGTGGCTGGGAACCCACAAATAGTCAGGCGGGCACGGTTTAAAGGTGGGAGCTGGCTTGCCTGCGATGGCGTCGGGTCAGTTACAGCAGGTGGGCCTGCCCTACCGCTATCGCAGGCAAGCCAGCTCCCACATTTGGATCTGGGTCCATCCGGCAGGTAAGATGGCGATCTTTGACGCAGCCCCTTTCTGCGCCCTGCCAATAATAAGCCCTGCCCATGCCCTTCGAACTCAGCGTTGACCTGACCACCCTAGCCATTCTTGCCTGCGTGGCCTTTATTGCCGGCTTTATCGACGCCATCGCCGGCGGCGGCGGCCTGCTCACCACGCCGGCCCTGCTCACCGCCGGCATGCCACCGCACCTGGTGCTGGGCACCAACAAGCTCAGCTCGACCTTCGGCTCCGCCACCGCCAGTTTTACCTTCTACCGGCGCAAGCTGTTCCACCCGCGCCAATGGGTACACGCCATCGTCGGCACGCTGGTCGGCGCATTGGCAGGTGCCGTGGTCGCCCACTACCTGCCCGCCGAAACCCTGAACAAAATGCTCCCGGTGATCGTGTTCGCCTGTGGGGTGTATTTGCTGTTCGGCGGCACACCCAAGGCGCCGCTGGATGCCGATGCACCGATCAAGAAGAAATGGCAGTCCACCCAAGGCTTCGGCCTGGGCTTCTACGACGGCGTGGCCGGCCCCGGCACCGGCGCGTTCTGGACGGTGAGCACGATGCTGCTGCACCCCATCGACCTGGTCAAAGCCAGCGGCGTGGCGCGCAGCATGAACTTCGTCAGCAACGCGGCGGCGCTGTCGGTATTTATCTTCAATGGCTCGGTGGACTGGATCGTCGGCCTGGCGATGGGCTTCTCGGTAATGTGTGGCGCGTTCTTTGGCGCACGCAGCGCAATCAGCGGCGGCGCCAAATTCATTCGCCCGGTGTTTATCACCGTGGTCCTCGGCCTGACGGTGCGCCTAGCCTGGCAACACTGGTTCAGCGTGGCCTAAACGGCGCGCCAGGTAGAGATCGATCAGGTAACGCGCAATCGAACGTGACGCCGGCAACGGCGGCAAGTCGTGGATGTTGAACCACTGCGCGTCTTCGATCTCATCGGCCTGGGGCACGATGTCTCCCCCGGCGTATTCGGCATGGAAGCCCAGCATCATCGAGTGCGGGAACGGCCAGCACTGGCTGCCCATGTACTGGATGTTCTTGACCTCCACCTGCACTTCTTCGCGCACTTCACGGATCAGGCAATCTTCGGCCGACTCACCCGGCTCGGCGAATCCCGCGAGCGTGCTGTACACGCCCGTGACAAAACGCGGCGAACGCGCCAGCAGGATCTCGTCGCCACGGGTCACCAGCACAATCATGCTCGGCGAAATCCGTGGGTAACTGCGCAGGTCGCAGGCCTCGCAATACATCGCCCGCTCGCGCGGCACCTGCACCATCGCCTGGCCGCAACTGCCACAGAACCGATGCTCCCGCGCCCAAGTGCCGATCTGCGCGGCGTAGCCCAGCACTTTGTACAGGGTGTGGTCGCCCTGCAACATAAAGCCGCGCAGGCCCTGCCAACTGCAACCCGGCACCTCGGCCGCCGCGTTCAGCTCCAGCAAGTACACCGGCTCACCGTCAAGGTGACCAATGCCATGCTCAGCAAACACCGACAGGTCCTGGCGCTTGAGCCATTCACGCGGGAATAGCGGGCCATTGGTGTCATACAAAAAGCCCTCGCGGCTGCGGGCGACGGCCCAGCCGCCAGGGGCGTCGTTGTCCAGCAGTGTTGTGGTAATCCAGCCTGGTGTCATATCAGTCAATCCACGAATTCGGGTTTCTGCTTACTCATATGGGCCGCGATGGCCACGCGCAGGTCGTTGGATTGCAACATAGCCGAGTTCCAGGTGGCAACGTATTCCAGACCATCATTGACCGTATGGTCACGCATGTAGCTGATCATGGCCTTGGTGCCGGCCACGGCAATCGGCGATTTGCTCGCGATTTCCCGGGCGATTTCCATTACACCGGCCAACAGGCTGTCCTGGTCGGGGTACACACGGTTGACCAGGCCGATGCTGCGCGCTTCTTCGGCGCCGAACGGGCGACCGGTGTAGGCCAGTTCTCGCAACATGCCGTCGCCGATGATGCGTGGCAGACGTTGCAGGGTGCCGACGTCGGCGGCCATACCGATGTCGATTTCCTTGATCGAGAATTGCGCGCCTTCGGCGGCGTAGCGCATGTCACAGGCGCTGATCAGGTCAATGGCGCCGCCGATGCAGTAGCCCTGGATCGCCGCCAGCACCGGCTTGCGGCAGTTGTCGACCGCATTGAACGAGGCTTGCAGTTCGAGGATCTTGCGCCGCAGCAAGCGTGCATTGCGGCCTACATCTTTGCCGAAGCTATTGGCCACCGAGGCCATCATCATCAAGTCGATACCGGACGAGAAATGCTTGCCGGCGCCGCTGAGCACCACCGCGCGCACGGCGTCGGTGTCTTCGACCCACTGGAAGATGTCGATGATTTCGGTCCAGAACGCCGCATTCATCGCGTTGATTTTTTCCGGGCGGTTGATTTGCACATGGGCAACGTTGCCAGTGAGTTCGACGATGAAAGCTTGGTATTCGGACATGGCAGTGATCCCTGACTGGCGAGTAATAAGGCTCGAACTATAACAAGGGAGCATGACGGCGCATCAGCCAAAAACGGGACTGGCAAACGTAATGAAATGTTGTGGCTGCCGGGTTTATGGCCTGCCGATACATTTCACCCAGGCACCGCACTTTATCGGCTATACACTCAGGGCCACTGCCTGGAGCCCGTTATGCCGTCCACCTTTCGTTCATCATTGATTCTGGCCCTGGTGGTCGTGCTGACCGGCATTGGCGCCGGGCTGGGCGGGATGCTGCTGGCGTTGCTGCTGCACGGCATCCAGCACCTGGCCTACGGTTACAGCCTCGACAGCCTGGTCAGCCACGAAACCTTTTTGTGGGGCGTCACCGCTGCCGCGCCGGAGCGACGTCTGCTGGTGCTGGTGGTGTGCGGCCTGGTCGCCGGGTTGGGCTGGTGGATGATTTATCGCTATGGCCGACCGCTGGTGAGCATCAAGCAGGCCGTGTCTGAAAAGATGCCGATCATGCCACCCAAAACCACCCTCGCCCACGCCGTGCTGCAGATCATCACCGTCGCCCTCGGCTCACCATTGGGCCGTGAAGTGGCGCCGCGCGAAGTCGGCGCGCTGGCCGCGACCTGGCTGTCACAACGGGCGCGCCTGGAACCGCACATGCACCGTTTGCTCGTGGCCTGCGGCGCCGGCGCGGGGCTGGCGGCGGTGTACAACGTGCCCTTGGGCGGCGCGGTGTTTGTGCTGGAAGTGCTGGTGGGCGCCTTCAGTTGGCCGGCGGCGGTGATTGCCCTGGCCACCTCGGCGATTGGTGCGTCGGTGGCCTGGATTGGGCTGGGTGCGGAATCGCAATATGCCGTGCCGCATTTTGTGTTGAGCCCGGCGCTGATCGCCTGGGCCGTGGTGTGCGGGCCAGTGTTTGGCGTGGCCGCTTATGGGTTCAGCCGTTTTACCGGCACCGCCCGGGCCAACGCCGCGCGCGGTTGGCGCCTGCCCGTCATGTCGCTGATCAACTTTACGATTATCGGCGGGCTGGCGATGCTGCTGCCGCAGATCCTCGGCAATGGCAAAGGCCCGGCGCAACTGGGGTTCGACAATGAGCTGACGATTGGGCTGGCCGCCATCCTGCTGCTGGTCAAGGTGTTGATCACCGCCGGCAGCCTGCGCGCCGGCGCCGAAGGCGGCCTGCTGACGCCGGGCCTGGCCAATGGCGCGTTGCTGGCGATTCTGCTCGGCGCTGCCTGGAGCCTGGTGTGGCCCGGGGTGCCGCTGGGCGCGTTTGCGATCATCGGCGCGGCGGCGTTTTTGGCCTCCAGCATGAGCATGCCGCTGACCGCGATTGTGCTGGTGGCCGAATTTACGCGCATCGAACATGACTTTCTGGTGCCGATCATTCTGGCGGTGGTGGGTTCGATGTGCGTGAGCAAGCTGTGTCAGCGCCGGGAAATAAGTGGAAAAAAGCCCGCCCAAGCGCCATCCTCTGCGCTTTAAGCCGCCCACTTCGCGGCGCTCGACGTTTAAAGGATATGCCCATGCTCGCCCAACCCCTCACCCCTGCCGATTTCGACTTCATCGACGAAACGCTGTTGAAATACGGCGACGATCATTCGGTGCTGAACCTGGCTGAACTCGACGGCTACTTCACCGCGCTGGTCTCAAGCCCCGCACAAGTGGACGTCGGTGAGTGGTTCCCGGCGATCTGGGGTGGGCAGAACCCGGCCTGGGAAAACGTGGAAGAGGCCCAGCGCTTCCTTGAGTTGTGCGTGCGCCATATGAATACGCTGGCGGCGCAATTGGCCACCGGCGCGCAAAGCTTCAAGGCCCGCTTTGATGACACCGAACACCAAGGCCAAACCGTCACGCTTGCCGAGGAATGGTGCTTTGGCTATATCCGGGGTGCGGCGATTGGCAACTGGCCAGAACTGCCTGCCGAACAAGCGGCGCTGCTGGAGAAGATTTCCTGGTGTGCCGAGCAAGACAACTTTGAACTGCCGGCAGACCTGGACGTAAACGCCCACCAACAGCGGGCTCGAGCGATCGAACCCGCTGCGCGGGCGCTGCATGATTACTGGTTGGCCCAGCGTTAACAGCGCTTATTTGAAGTCCAGGTCAAACGCCTGATAGAACGCGTTGCCGGTGTTGGCCACGATCCACATCAACACCACCACATGCCGGCCTTTCTTGCCCTTGGGCAGCGTGACCTGGTGTTCGACCTTGGCTTTCATTGCATCGGCGTGCTGGTAGTACGGCACCTGGGTGTAGAAGTCTTCGAAAAACGGCTGGGCCTCAAGTTGCGCACGGCTGATGCGTTGCTTGGGGTCCCAGCCATCCTTGGTGATCAGCCAGCGATAACCACGGGTGACGTGGGCGGCGGTGTACTCCCACTGCACCTTGAACACCTGGCCAGCCTCGACATTCAGCAATGGCCAGGTAAACGGCGTGTTGAGCTTTTTGCTCATCTCCTCGTCGGTGAAGTTCAGGCAATCGCGGTCGTCGGTCTTGCCGCCGCTCAGGATATGCCCGTCGGCCGGCGGCGTGACGCTTTGATCATCGGTTTCATAGGGTGCCGGGAACGGCCCGGCGGTGAGCGCCGGGAAGTTTTTACCGCCTTCCATCTCGTTGACTTGCCAGTTGCCGAGCAGCCCGCGCTCCACCGCCACCGAGCCACGGCTGGGCGGGGTCACGACGCGACCGTGACGAAGTTGGGTCTGGGGTTTGTTCATTTCATTCACTCCTTGATTGAATGTGCCCCGTCATGGGGCACACATCGAACTTACCTTGGCGGGCGCTATTGTCCAGCCGCGGCTCGCCTCGGAAAAATCGCACACTGCCCGCGTTTCGCTGAGTAAAGGGCGTTGTCCTGCATCAGTTTTGCGGCTTGTCCTACGCCCACAGAAGTAGTTCGACTACAGGAGCAGTCCGTTCCCCGGACAAGTCGGCGACCGCCTCGAAATACGCGGCCTGCCACGATCCCTGCTCGACAAGGGTGGCGTGTTTGGCTGATTATTCGGGTCCGCCCGTCGGCCACTCCACACCGCCTTGCCTTGATCAGGAGCCTTGTCCCTTGAGTTCGCAGAAAACCGTGACCGTTACACCGCCCAATTTCGCCCTGAACGGCAAGGTCGCGCCCCCCGGCTCCAAATCCATTACCAACCGCGCCCTGTTGCTGGCCGCCCTGGCCAAGGGCACCAGCCGCCTGAGCGGCGCGTTGAAAAGCGATGACACCCGTCACATGTCGGTGGCCTTGCGCCAGATGGGCGTGAGTATCGATGAGCCGGACGACACCACCTTCGTGGTCACAGGCACAGGCAAACTGCAATTGCCGTCGCAGCCGCTGTTCCTCGGCAATGCCGGCACCGCGATGCGCTTTCTCACCGCCGCCGTGGCGACCGTCGAAGGCACCGTGGTGCTCGACGGCGACGACTACATGCAAAAACGCCCGATCGGCCCGCTGCTGGCTACCCTTGGCCAGAACGGCATCCGCGTCGACAGCCCGACCGGCTGCCCGCCGGTGACCGTGCACGGCGTGGGCAAGGTGCAGGCCAAGCGTTTCGAGATTGATGGCGGCTTGTCCAGCCAGTACGTGTCGGCGCTGCTGATGCTCGCGGCCTGTGGCCAGGCGCCGATTGAAGTGGCGTTGACCGGCAAGGACATCGGCGCCCGTGGTTATGTTGACCTGACCCTGGACTGCATGCGTGCGTTCGGTGCGCAGGTCGAGGTGGTCGACGACACCACCTGGCGTGTAGCTCCCACCGGCTACAGCGCCCATGACTACCTGATCGAACCCGACGCCTCCGCCGCCACTTACCTGTGGGCTGCCGAAGTGTTGACCGGCGGGCGCATCGACATCGGCGTGGCCGCGCAAGACTTCACCCAGCCGGACGCCAAGGCCCAGGCCGTGATTGCGCAGTTCCCGAACATGCAAGGCACCGTGATCGGCTCGCAGATGCAGGACGCGATCCCGACTCTGGCAGTGCTGGCCGCGTTCAACAACACCCCGGTGCGCTTCACCGAACTGGCCAACCTGCGCGTCAAGGAATGTGACCGTGTGCAGGCGCTGCACGACGGCCTCAACGAAATTCGCCCAGGTTTGGCGACCATCGAGGGCGACGACCTGTTGGTGGCCAGCGACCCGGCACTGGCCGGCACTTCATGCAATGCGCTGATCGACACCCACGCCGACCACCGCATCGCCATGTGCTTTGCCCTGGCCGGGCTGAAGGTGGCGGGAATCCGCATTCAGGACCCGGACTGCGTGGCCAAGACCTACCCTGAATACTGGAAGGCCCTGGGCAGCCTTGGGGTTGCGCTGAGCTACTGAGCCAGCACATCGGCGTGGGGAGGGACTGCACATGACCATCCGCCAACCCTGCCCACCCGGCGTGTGTGCCTGTGACCGCGAACAGCTGTTGCAAGCACCCGGCGCCGACCTGCGTATCCTCAGCCTGACGCGTCAGGAAGAGAAGAAGCTGGTCGAGCGCCTGGAAAACCTCCAGAGCCTGCAAGACCTGGAACACATGCAACAGCGGATGTTCGAGCAATTGGGTATCCGCGTGCAGGTGGCGCCAGGGCACACCGAGGTCAAGAGCATGCGCGGCATTCAGATCAATATCGACGAGCAACCCGGCCTGTGCCGCAAAACCCGCCAGGCGATTCCGGCGGCGATTCGCCGTGGCCTGGAGAAGCGCCCGGAAATTGCCTACCGCCTGCTGGATGCCCACGATCTGTTTCGCGAAGGCTGACTACCCAGCCACCGTTTCGGCTTCAAACAAGCGCTGCCCGATGGCTTTTGCAGTTCGCAAATGCGCCTGCGCAGCGCCGCTTTCCGTTTCCAGCAGCAGCTTTGACGTCACCACCTGCGCCCCACAGTAATCAAAAATCCCGTAGTCGATCTGCGTGCGCATGGCCCTGGCATAACCGTGCCGATCGAACGCACTTTCATCTGCCGCACCCAGCGCCAGCAGGTGCACCTGCACGCGCCGCAGTTTTTTCACCACCGGCGTATCGGGGCCGTAATCGATCGCCCAGCCGTTGACGAACACGCGGTCGATCCAACCTTTGAGCAGGCCCGGCAGCGACCACCAATAAATGGGGAACGCCAGCACCAGCGCATCGGCGCGGTCGATGCGCGCCTGCTCGGCGAGCACATCGGCGGGCGGCTCAGCGCGAGTGCGGTGTACGAGGTGGTCGGCGGCGCAATAGCGTGGGTCGAAGCCTTCGGCGGCGAGGTCGGCAACCTCATAAGTGTGGCCGGCCGCCGTGAGCCCGGCCGCCACCTGTGCGGCCACGCTATGGGTGAGGGATTGCGGGTCGTGATGGGCTACTACGATCAGTGCGTGCATGACATTCACTCCATTTCGGGCTAGGCTGGGCGCTAGCTACTTTTAGTAGGTTACGCACTTTAAGTTACTTTTGGTATATAAGCATGTCAAGCACTGAATCCCCTGCCCCACGCCGCCGCCTGTCCCGCGAGGATCGCCTGCGCCAATTGCTCGACATGGCCTGGCAACTGGTGCGCGAGGAAGGCACCGAAGCCCTGACCCTGGGCCGCCTGGCCGAGCTGGCAGGCGTTACCAAACCGGTGGTCTACGACCATTTCGTCACCCGTGCCGGCTTGCTGGCCGCACTCTATGAAGACTTCGATAGCCGTCAGAACCAGGTGTTTGCCGATGCGCTGGACGCCAGCGCCGCCAACCTGCAAGAGCAAGCCTGGGTCATCGCGTCGTGTTACGTCGATTGCGTGTTGTTGCAAGGGCGGGAAATTCCGGGGGTGATTGCCGCCTTAAGCAGCTCGCCGGAACTGGAAACGCTGAAGCGCAAATACGAGGCGATCTTTCTGCAAAAGTGCCGCGACGCACTGGCGCCGTTCGCGCCCAACGGCACTGTTTCCCAAGCGGGCTTGCGCGCCATGCTGGGTGCCGCCGAGGCCTTGTCCCAGGCGGCCGCCAGTGGTGAGATCAGCCGTGAGGAGGCACAGCAGGAGCTGTTGGCGACGATTCTGGCGATGGTCAATCGCGGCACGGTGAACTGATCCATCATGTGGAAGCAGGCTTGTCGAATTATCGTACCGCTGCGATACCGAGGTGCCTGCATCGCAGGCAAGCCAGCTCCCACAGAAAAGCAGATCTTCGGTGTATGCAGGTCCGCTTTTCGCTTTTGATCTAACCACTCAGGTCGGCTTTCAGGCCGCCGTGCTGTAGATCTTGATCTTGATTTTGATCTGAGGCGCCCCGTTAACCACGATGGCCGAACGCAGGCTTGAATCCGTGGGTAACCCGGCAGGACGCCGGGTTAGCCGCGCTGGGCCAAGGATGGCCCATCGCGGCGGCCCACGGATTTAAGCCGGAGTGCGGGCATGCCGAGCCTAAGCGAGGCACCGAGTGGTGGGGCACAGACCTTTTGGTTACTTTTGGGGCGTTTGCCAAAAGTGACCCGCCGTCAGGGCGGAACCCTAAGCCGCCGTTACCGCAGTAACGGATATACACACAACACCCTTCCGACAACCACAAACCTCAACCCAAATAAAATAGTTAGCTACCTATATCCAAGGAGGATTTTTAACACTCAGGACAGATGCTGATTCACAAACAACCGCACCTTACGCCCCAATTGGTCCAAGTGCCGATCCCGCTGCTTCTCGGCATCAACCATCGCGCGCTTGCCGTGTTTTTGCAGCAGGTACGTATGAATCTGCCGCACCTCCAGCGAGCTGTAGATCGCAGCCACGTCCAGCACGCCCATCAAACCATCGGTCCCATAATCGCGCGTGTTCATCAACACCTGGGTGCCCCGCGCACCACGCACCTGAAAGCCCATCGCTTTAAACGCCGGCACTTTTTCCACTGAGCAGGCCAGCTCTGCATGGGGATAATGCGCGAGCACCTCGCCAAGCATGGCGCGCGCCACGCCCTGGCGCCGATGCCCGGCCTGCACTGCCATAAAGGCGATGCCACAGGCGTGCGGATCATCCTTGACGGGCAGGTACAGGCTAAAGCCGATCACCTGTTCGCCCTGCAGTGCCACCACCAGTTCAACCGCGATGCCCTTGGTGCCATTCAGCGCTTCAAGGTACAGGTGCACCTCAAAGCCGACGGCATACTGATAGATGTTGTAGAGCAGGTTGCTCGGCGGCAATGCCACGCTGCTGATGTCGGTGAGGTTGTCGACCACCATCTGCAGGATCTGGCTGTTGATCGGCTCGGGGCTGGCGGTGGTGTAGCGGGTAAGGCTGAACATGCAAATTCCTGGGTTTAGCATCAAGGCAGCGGTGATTGTACCTGCTGCCCGCACACCTCGCGCAAACAGCCGCGCAACCAGCGGTGGGCCACGTCGGCATCCAGGCGCGGGTGCCAGAGCATGGCCACGGTGAACGACGGCACGACTACCGGCAGCGCAAAGCTGTGCAGCCCGTCGCGCTGATGGGCGGTGTAGCGTTCGGGCACGCTGGCGATCAGGTCGGTATCGCGGGCCAGGGCGATGGCGGTGGCAAAGCCGGCGACGATGGTGCTGATGTTCCGCGTCAGGCCCAGCGCATGCAGCGCGTCGTCGACTTGGCCACGGTCGAGACCACGGCGCGACACGTAGACATGCTGGCCCTGGGCAAAACGCTCGGCGCTGACGTCACCCTGGCTCAGCGCATGGCCGCTGCGCACCACACCGATCAGCCGGTCACGGAACAGCGCCTGGGTCAGCAGTTCGGGGCTGGCGCTGGCGTCGACCACGCCAATGGACAGGTCAATACTGCCCTCGCGCAGCAGCGCCGAGTCTTTGTCACTTTTGTCGACGAAACGCAGGCGCACGCCCGGCGCTTGCTGGGCGATATGCGCGAGCAACGCCGGGCCGAGGTTTTCCACAAACTCCTCGCTGGAGCGCAGCGTGAAGGTGCGTACCACCTGGCCCATATCCAACGCTTGCGCCGGGCGCAGCACCGCCTGGGCCTCCTGCACCAAACGGCTGACCTGTTCACGCAATTCGACCGCCCGCGGTGTCGGCACCAGGCCGCGTCCGGCACGCACCAGCAAGGGGTCGCCGGTGGTTTCGCGCAGGCGGGCCAGCGCTCGGCTCATGGCCGAAGGGCTCAGGCGCAGGCGCTTGGCGGCAGCGGCGACACTGCCTTCGCTGAGCAACGTATCCAAGGTAATAAGCAAATTCAGGTCGGGCATACGCGCTCCTTATCAGGCGTTTGATGCAGGTATTAGCTGCAACCCATGCGTCTTCCGCCATAGTAGGCCACGCCGTAGAGTTGTGTCAGTTGCCTTCACTCAAGGAATCGTCCATGCACAACTCTTCACCTGGTGCGCTCGTCAGTCTGTCGTTCGCCATGTTGCTGGCCTCTTTGGGCACCAGCATTGCCAATGTCGGCCTGCCCAGCCTGGCACAGGCGTTTGATGTGTCGTTTCATGCCGTGCAATGGGTAGTGCTCGCCTACCTGTTGGCGATTACGGCGGTGATTGTCGGCGCCGGCCGCCTGGGCGATCGCTTCGGGCGCAAGCGCGTCTTGCTCGCCGGCTTGCTGCTGTTCGCCGTGGCGTGTGCACTGTGCGCGGCAGCCCCATCGCTTAAATGGCTGATTGCAGCGCGCGCCCTGCAAGGGTTGGGCGCAGCCGGCATGATGGCGATGACCCTCGGGCTGGTGGGCGACACGGTGACCAAAGCGCGTACCGGCCAAGTGATGGGTTTGCTCGGCACGATGTCGGCAGTCGGCACCGCCATGGGCCCCAGTGTCGGCGGGGTGTTGCTGAGCCTTTGGGGCTGGCGCGCGTTATTTGCGGTCGGTATGCCGCTGGGCCTGTTGGCGGCTGCCCTCGCCCTTTATTACTTACCGACAGATCGCCAGGCCAGCGCCCGCGTATCGGACGGTGCTTTCTGGCAGCCGTTGCAAGACCCGTCGCTGCGTGCCGGGTTGGCGATGAGCGCACTGGTGGCGGCAGTGATCATGGCCACGTTCGTGGTCGGGCCGTTCTACCTGTCCCGTGGGCTGGGGTTGGACCCGGCCTGGATGGGCCTGGCCATGGCCGTCGGCCCTTGTGTGGCGGCACTGACCGGCGTGCCGGCGGGCCGCCTCACCGATCGTCTGGGCAGCCATCGCGTGACCCTCGCGGGCCTGGGCGTCATGGCCCTGGGCGCGCTGTCGCTTTCGTTGACGGCGGGACTGCCCGCTTACCTCGGCGCCCTGGTCCTGCTGACGACAGGCTACAGCCTGTTTCAAGCCGCCAATAACACCGCGGTGATGAGCGATGTCGCGCCGACACGCCGAGGCACCGTGTCCGGGCTGCTGAACCTGTCGCGCAACCTGGGCCTGATTTTCGGCGCTTCGGCCCTGGGCGCGGTGTTTGCCTGGGCCAGCCCCGATGTGACCCACGCAGCGCCGACCAGTGTTGCCTCCGGCTTGCACGTGACCTTCGCCGCCGCGTTGGCCCTGATCGTCACCGCCAGCACTTTTGCCTGGGGCCGCAACCGCGCCACGATCTGCCCGCAGAACACCCGTTGAGGCAAAAAAACAAAAAAGGCGTTGCCCCAAACCGGGTTACTTCGCGCATCATGGGCACTTTCAAGCTCAAGGGTAACGTCCATGCGCGTGCTGTCATTGATGATGGGTCTGACGACGCTGGCCGCCAGTTTGGTGTTCTGCGCCAGCGCGATGGCGAATGAAGAAAGTCAGTTGGTGCAACAGATCAACGAATACCGCAGCCAGGTGCAACGCTGCGGCAACCAGGGTTCCCAGGAACTGCCACCGCTGACCGGTGATACGCGGCTGGTGTTGCCGGCCACCAATGTCGGCGACTTGCAGCAGGCGCTGGCACGGGCCGCCTACCCGATGGTGAACGTGCAGGCCATCAGCCTCTCCGGCCCCAAAAACGCCGAAGCGGCGATGAAGGCCGTGCGCGAAAGCTTCTGTCGCGTGGTGCTGGACCCACAATTTGTCGATATCGGCGTGAGCAACAGCGGCCAGGATTGGCGCATTGTGCTGGCACGCCCGCTGCTCTCCAGCGGCCTTGGTGACTGGCAGACCGAGGGCAAAAAACTGCTCGAGCTGGTCAACGCTGCGCGTCAGCAACCGCGTCAATGCGGCACCCAGGCGTTCACCGCGACCACGCCGCTGTCGTGGAATGATGACCTGGCCAGCGCCGCCAATGGGCATTCGCGCAACATGGCTAACGGCAATTTCTTCGACCACCTGGACCATGACGGCCGCACACCGGGCGACCGCGCGGAACTGGCGGGGTATATCGCAAAAAACATCGGTGAAAATATCGCCGCCGGCCTCGACACCCCGCGCAAAGTAGTGGACGGCTGGCTCGCCAGCCCCGGGCATTGCGCCAACCTGATGAACCCGCAATTTCGTGAATTGGGCGCGGCCTACGCCATGGACCCAAAAAGTGATGCCGGCATTTATTGGACGGGGGTTCTCGGCGCGCAATAGAAGGCGTGAGACCCGTCTGCCCGTCTATTCATTTGGATAGAGCATCAAATTGCCATCACCTGTGTAATCGTGCTGAACTGGCGGCATTCATTCCGGTCTGTAGCTTGTTAGCCTGACCGCTTCAGGCCCTCGACAGACCGTGGTAAACAAGGTGTTCTCGCAATGATGAATTGGCTGCAAAGCAGCAGCGACATGGCTGAGCGGGTTCGCCAGCATGACTGGGCCAACACGCCATTGGGCCCGCTGGAGCAGTGGCCCGACGTGCTCAAGACCACCGTAGCGCTGTGCTTCGCATCGAGCTTTCCCCAGGCGATTGTCTGGGGCCCGCAGTTGATCACGCTCTATAACGATGCATTCATTCCTATCCTGGGCTCAAAACCCGATCCGTTGGGACGCCCGTTCAACGAGGTGTGGCATGAGGTGTGGGCGGATATCAGCCCCATCGCCGATGCCGCCTTCCAGGGCCATGCCACCTACATCGAAAATTTCCCTCTGGTGATTGAACGCGGCCCGACGCCGGACCAGGCGTACTTCACCTTTTGCTACAGCCCGATTCGCGACCCCGAGGGCAAGGTGGTCGGCATTCTTGACACCGTGTCGGAAACCACCAGCACGGTATTCCTCACCCGACGCCTGGCGGTGCTGGATGCCATCAGCCGCACGGTGGCCAATGCGGCCGATGCCGAAACCATTCTGACCGGCACCACCCAACTGGTGGCCGAACACTTGCAGGTGAGCAACTGCGCCTACGCCGATATGGACGCCGATGAGGACGGCTTCACCATCCGCGACAATTGGGTAGCACCCGGTTCGCCCAGTATCATCGGCCACTACAGCCTGGCGGCGTTTGGCGAGACGGCGGTCAAGTGCCTGCGCGCGGGTGAGCCACTGGTGATCCATGACAATCTGCGCGAGCTGCCGCCAGAGGAATCGGCGTCCTTTCAGGCACTGGGGGTCAGCGCGACGATCTGCATGCCCTTGATCAAGAATGGCCGGCTGACGGCCTTGATGGCGGTACACGATAAACGCCCACGGTTGTGGTCGAGCTACGACCTGGCGTTGCTGCGCGAAGTCACCGAGCGCTCCTGGGCGCATATCGAGCGCGTGCGCGCCGATGCCCATGTGCGTGAAGGCCTGGCAGCCTTTGCCGAACTCAACACCACCCTGGAGCAACGCGTCGAAGAACGCACCCTGGCACTGGCCCAGGCCGAAGCCTCATTGCGCCAGTCGCAGAAGCTTGAGGCCATCGGCCAGTTGACCGGCGGCGTGGCCCACGACTTCAACAACTTGCTGACCATCATCCGCTCCTCGGTGGATTTTCTGCGCCAGCCGGGGTTATCCGAAGAGCGCCGCCAACGCTACATGAGCGCGGTGTCCGACACCGTCGAGCGGGCCAGCAAGCTCACCAGCCAATTGCTCGCGTTTGCCCGCCGCCAGCCGTTGAACCCGGAAGTTTTCGATGTGAGCCTGCGGGTCAAGAACATCGGCGAGATGCTCGAAAGCCTCACCGGAGCGCGTATCCGCGTGCAGCTGGAACTGCCACAGCGGCCGTGCCATGTGCGCGTCGACTCCAGCCAATTTGAAACCGCCCTGATCAACATCGCGCTCAATGCCCGCGATGCCATGGAGGGCCAAGGCACCCTGACCTTGCGCGTCGCTCCCCTGGCAAAACTGCCGCGCATCCGTGGCGATGCCGAATCAAACCAGCCCTTTGTGAGCATTGCCCTGGCCGACACCGGCAGCGGCATTGCCGTTGAGACCGTCGAGCGCATTTTCGAACCCTTCTTTACCACCAAGGCGGTGGGCAAAGGTACCGGGCTTGGCTTGTCCCAGGTGTTCGGGTTTGCCAAACAATCCGGTGGCAACGTCGACGTCACCAGCAACCTCGGCCAGGGCAGCGTATTTACCCTGTATCTACCCGAGGCCGAGCCTGTGGCGGTGCAGGCCTGCCCGGTTCAGGAAGACCAAGGCCCGGTGCCCGACACTACGGCGCGTCACATCCTGATAGTCGAAGACAACCTTGAGGTTGGCCGCTTCGCCAACCAGATCCTGCAGGACCTGGGCTACCGAACCACCTGGGCCACCGATGCCGAGCAGGCACTGGCGCTGGCCGGCCCGGACGGCATGGCGTTTGACGCGATTTTCTCGGATGTGGTGATGCCCGGCATGACCGGCGTGGCCATGAGCAAACGGCTGCGCGAGCGCCGCCCCGACTTGCCGGTGGTGCTCACGTCAGGCTACAGCGAAGAACTGGCCGACAGCGGCTATGAAGGCTTCGAATTCCTCCCCAAGCCCTACTCCGCCGACCAGGTGGCGCGGGCATTGGCCAGGTCGATGCTCAAGGAATGACGCGCTACTGCGCGACGGCCACCTGATTACGGCCCATGGCTTTGGCACGGTACAGCGCTTTGTCGGCGTTGTTCATCAGGCTGTGCAAGTCCTGATCGAGGCTGCGGGTGGTGGCCACACCGAGGCTGGCGGTCAAGCCTTTTACCGGCTCGGAACTCAGCCCCGAAATCGCCTGGACCAGTTGCTCGGCGATGCCCTGTGCAGTTTCCAGCGAGGTGTTGGGCAGCAACACCGCGAATTCTTCACCGCCGAGTCGACCATAAACGTCGGCCTGGCGAAACGAGGCGCTGATTACCCCGCCAATCTGGCGCAACACCTGGTCACCGGCCTGGTGGCCGTAGGTGTCGTTGATGTCCTTGAAGTGGTCCATGTCCAGCATCAGCGCGCTCAGCGGCTGCTGGTTGTGCCGGCATTGCGCGTACAGCAGGTGGGCCTGCTCGAAAAACGCGCGACGGTTCATCAGCCCGGTGAGCTCGTCGGTCTGGGCGGCGCGCGTGGAGATATGGTGAGCCCGCTCCATCTGCCGGGTCAGGCGAAAGGCTTTTTCCAGCGCATCCGAGAGCTTGCGTGTGGCACTGGCCACAAAGGTCGAAAACACCAGTACCGCAATCGCCACGCCGACTTGCATCGGCGCCGGCTGGAACAGCAACCACAGGGTGCACGGCAACAGCACCAGCGCCATGGAACCCAGGGTCATATAGCGATAAGCCGAATAACACGACACGGCGCTGACCGACATGCCCACGGTAAACAGCATGACCAGCACCTGGGAGACGCGATCATCCGGGGGCATCACCGCCAGGGCGCCGAGGCCCCAGGTGCCGGCTGACAGCATCAGCGTGACCCAATAACGGCGCTCCCAGCGCACGGGCGTGCGCTCGCTGTCGGGGCAGCGAAACCAGTCGGTAAAGAGCTTGACCCGCACCAGCGAGGTCACCGCCAGCACCCCCAGCCAGACCAGCATGACCTCATGGTCAAACCGGCTCCAGCACAGCCAGCAGAGCATGACGGCGCCCAAGTAGCTGCCGAAAATGGCCGAGAACGATTGGCGAAACAGCTGGTGCAACCGGTCGGTTCGCACCTGCTGTTCGATAAGTTCATCCGGGTCTTGCCCACGCCCAAGGCCGTTCATGAAATACGCCCGCTTCGACTGCCACGACAAAGGCGCCATTGTGGCACCCTGCCAGTAGCGCGGACAACAGAATCCACCACGCTAGAGCCCTTAAAGCGCTTCCGGCCGCAGAATCAACACGCCCAAAGGCGGCAGGTTCAGCGACAGCGACACCGGTTGCCCATGGCGCGGCTCCTCCTGGGTGAACACTTCGCCGCCATTGCCATAATTGGAGCCGGCATACGTATCGGCATCGCTGTTGATCACCTCGCTCCAGCGCCCGGCAAACGGCACACCGACCGCATAGCCCTCACGCGGCACGGGGGTGAAGTTGGCCACCACCAGCACCGGCTTGCCGTCCTTGCTCCAGCGTAGCCAGGCATAAACGCTGTTGATTGCGTCGTCGCCAATCAACCATTGGAAGCCTTGGGGCGCATCGTCCTGCTCGTGCAGCGCCGGCTCCTCGCGGTACAGGCGGTTCAGGTCGCCGACCAGTTTCTGCACGCCGCGGTGTTCAGGGTATTGCAGCAAGTACCAGTCCAACTGCTGGTCGTGGTTCCACTCGCGCCATTGGCCGAATTCGCAGCCCATAAACAACAGCTTCTTGCCGGGGTGCATCCACATGAAGCTCAGGTAAGCGCGCAGGTTGGCGAATTTTTGCCAGCGATCGCCAGGCATCTTGTCGATCAGTGAATGCTTGCCGTGCACCACTTCGTCGTGGGAGATCGGCAGGATAAACCGCTCGGACCACGCATACACCAGGCCGAAACTCAGCTCATTGTGATGATGAGCGCGGTACACCGGGTCTTGCTGGATGTAATGCAGCGAATCGTGCATCCAGCCCATGTTCCACTTGTAGTTGAAGCCCAGGCCGCCTTGCTGCGTGCTCTGGCTGACGCCCGGCCAGGCCGTGGATTCTTCGGCGATCACCAGTGCGCCCGGCGCTTCCAGCGCGACCACATCATTGAGATGGCGCAGGAAGTCGATGGCCTCCAGGTTCTCGCGGCCGCCATGGCGGTTGGGCACCCACTCCCCGGCTTTACGCGAATAGTCGCGATACAGCATTGAGGCCACCGCATCCACACGCAAACCGTCGATGTGGAAGTGTTTGAGCCAATGCAGCGCCGAAGCCAGCATAAAGCCGTGCACTTCGGTGCGGCCCAGGTTGTAGATCAGCGTGTCCCAGTCCTGGTGGAAACCTTCCAGCGGGTTGGCGTACTCGTACAAGGCCGTGCCGTCGAACTGCGCCAGGCCGTGGGTATCGGTGGGGAAATGCGCCGGCACCCAATCCAGAATCACACCGATGTCGGCCTGGTGCAGGGCATTGACGAAAAACCCGAAGTCTTCCGGCGAGCCAAAGCGTGCGCTCGGCGCAAACTGCGACAGCGCCTGGTAACCCCAGGAGCCGCCGAACGGGTGTTCCATGATCGGCATCAGCTCGATATGGGTAAAGCCCAGTTGCTGCACATAGGGAATCAAGCGCTCGGCCAGTTCGCGCCAGCCATATTGGCGCGACACTTCGCCGGCCTCATCCAGTTCGCACTGCCAGGAGCCGACGTGCAGTTCATAGATCGACAACGGCGCCGTGGCCTTTTGCTTGTCGGCACGCGCCTGCATCCATTCATGGTCTTGCCAGTCCACCTGCAACGGGGCGGCGACTTTTGAGGCAGTGTCGGGCGGCAGCTGGGTGGCGAGTGCCATCGGGTCGGCCTTGAGCGGCAGAATCCCATGGGCGCCGAGAATCTCGTACTTGTAGGCTGCACCCGCTTGCAGGCGCGGGATAAAAATTTCCCACACGCCAGACGGATGCCGCAGGCGCATCGGATGACGGCGGCCATCCCAGATATTGAAGTCGCCCACCACCGACACGCGCCGCGCATTCGGCGCCCACACCGCAAAACGCACACCCTGCACGCCGTCGACGCTGGTGACCTGCGCGCCCAGGCAATTGCCGAGGTCACGGTGATTGCCTTCGGCGAACAGGTACAAGTCCATTTCACCCAGCAGCAATTGGCTGAAGCTGTAAGGGTCTTCGGTGATCTGTTCGCCGCCGGCCCACTGGATCTTCAGCAGGTAGCCCTGACGCGTGGAAAAATGCCCGACAAACAAACCCGGCACCTGGGTCGCGTCCAGGCTGCCGATGGTTTCACCGCTATCGCGGGCCAACACGTGGACACTCAAGGCTTCGGGCAGAAACGCGCGGATAAATTGCCCGCCCTGCTCGTCATCGTGCGGCCCCAGGATGGAAAAAGGGTCCGGGTGTTCCGCGCGCACCAGCGCCTCTACATCTTTTGGCGCCGGCATGGCGGTCAACTTCGCTTGCAGCGGTTCTCTCTGTGTAAAATTCATGACGTCTCCCCACCGCGTGCATTATTCACTTGAGATACCAGCCCGCTGAGTAAACCGTGCAGCCCTTGCAGGGGCACCGGCAACCAGGTCGGGCGATTTTCTGCTTCGTAAGCCACTTCGTACGCGGCCTTCTCCAGACTGAACAACGTCAGCGCTGCGTCCTGGCCGTTGGCATCCTGCCAGTCATGCGCCAGTGTAGACGTAGCCTGATGATAAGCCTGGATAAATGCGCTGCGCGCCTCACTCAGGTAACTGTCAGTCACACGCTTGCGGGCGGTATCCGCTTGCGGTGAATGATCCACGCCTTGCACATTGAGGGCCATGGCGGCGGCGTAATCAAACGAGCGCAACACGCCACTTACATCTTTATACGGGCTGTGCTTGCCGCGCCGTTCATGCAGCGGGCGCGCCGGCTCGCCTTCAAAGTCGATCAAGTACGCATCGCCCTTGACCACCAGGACCTGCCCCAGGTGCAAGTCACCGTGGACGCGAATGCGCAACCCGCCCGCCGTGGCTTTCGCCAGGGCCTGGACACGGCTGGCAAGGGCTTTTTTCTGCCCCTGCATTTCACTGACCAGCGCCTGATCGGCGGGGTTCAACTGGTTTTGATGAAGTTTTAACAACTGCAGCGCGCGGTCGATCTGCGCGCCGACGTCCTTGGCCCAGGCCTGGGTGTCCTTGGCCGTGGTAGTCTCGGGCTTGAAGTCCTTGTTGGTGGTTTTCGCTGCCAGTACCGCGTGCATTTCACCCAGGCGTTGGCCGAGTAAACCGGCAAAATCCTGCAACTCGCCCAGGGCGTTGTAATGCTGTTCCTGCTCGGAAATCGCCTGGGCCAGCTCGTCGCGAATCGCGCGCTCCAGGTTGTTCTGAGTCCAGCTCCAGGCGTCGCCCTGGTTGCTCAGGTAGCCTTGGGCAATCATCAGCAGGTTGTCCTGGCCGTCGCCATCGCGGCGAATCATCGAGCCCAGCAACGGCGAAATATTCGGGTATTCGGCGGCCGTGAGGTAAGCGCTCATTTCCAGTTCCGGGTGCACCCCGGCGCTGACTTTGCGGATCAGCTTGAGCACCAGGCTCTCGCCCACCACCACCGAACTGTTGGATTGCTCGGCCGACAGGTAGCGCACCTGCGCCTCATCGGTCAGTTGCAATGCGGCCAAGTGCGGTGTGGCTTCAAAACGCAAATCACCTTCGTGGGTGTTCAACACCGTGCCCGCCTGCAGGCCCTGGATCACCGCGCGGATAAAGTGTTCCAGGCTGAAAGCATCGGTCACCAAACCGACCTGACGCCCCCGGCGTACGCGGGCCAGCGCCAATTGCTGGGGCAAGGCACTGGTGAACTGGTCTTCGGCTAAAAAGCCGAACGGCAATTGATAACGACTGACCTGACCGCCGCTGGTCACCTCGACCTCGCTGAGCAGCACCGGGTGCTGGGGGTCGCCAAACCGCACGCCGTAGGCAATCCGCACCTGATCGATGGCCGTGTCTTTACCGGCAAACCAACGCCGCTTGGGCAACCATGCCGGCAGCGAGGTGCGTTCAAGGGTGGTGCGGCACGGCTCGTCGAGTAACTCTTCCATGCGTTGTTTAAGCACCAGCGTGGTGAAGTCCGGCATGCTCTGCACCGGCTCCACATGCCAGCTCGGCATCTGGTTTTCGGCCGCCAGCACAAACCAATAGAAACCGTACGGCGCCAACGTCAGCAGGAAATTCAGCTGGCCGATGGGCGGGAACGCGTTACCGCCGAGCATCTCCACTGGCACCATGCCGGCGAAAGCGGACAAGTCCAGCTCGGCCGCCTGGGCGCTGCGCGACACGTTGGCCACGCACAGGATGGTTTCCGTGCGGCCATCGTCGCCGGTGAACTCACGGGTATACGCCAGGATGCGGCGGTTGCTCGGCGAGAGCATTTTCAGGCTGCCGCGCCCAAAAGCCTTGGACTGCTTACGCACCGCCAACATGCGCCGGGTCCAGTTCAGCAGCGAATGCGGGTCCTGGGCCTGGGTTTCGACGTTGACCGACAGGTAGCCATATTGCGGGTCCATGATCGGCGGCAGCACCAGGCTTGCCGGGTCGGCGCGCGAGAAGCCGCCGTTACGGTCGATGGACCATTGCATCGGCGTGCGCACGCCGTCGCGGTCGCCCAGGTAGATGTTGTCGCCCATGCCGATTTCATCGCCGTAGTACAAGGTCGGCGTGCCGGGCATCGACAGCAACAGGCTGTTGAGCAATTCAACGCGGCGACGGTCACGCTCCATCAGCGGTGCCAGGCGCCGACGAATACCCAGGTTGATGCGCGCGCGGCGGTCGGCGGCGTAGTAGTTCCACAGGTAGTCGCGCTCTTTGTCGGTGACCATCTCCAGGGTCAGTTCATCATGGTTGCGCAGGAAGATCGCCCATTGGCAGTTAGCGGGGATCTCCGGGGTCTGGCGCAAAATATCGGTAATCGGGAAACGATCTTCCTGGGCCAGCGCCATATACATGCGCGGCATCAGCGGGAAGTGGAAGGCCATATGGCATTCATCGCCGTCGTCGCCTTTTTTGTCACCGAAGTACAGCTGGGTATCTTCCGGCCACTGGTTGGCTTCGGCCAGCAGCATGCGGTCGGGGTAATGCGCGTCGATCTCGGCGCGGATCTGCTTGAGCACGCCGTGAGTTTCCGGCAGGTTCTCGTTATTGGTGCCATCGCGTTCGATCAGGTAGGGAATGGCGTCCAGACGCAGGCCATCGATGCCCATGTCCAGCCAGTAGCGCATCACCGACAGCACGGCTTTCATGACTTGCGGGTTATCGAAGTTGAGGTCCGGCTGATGCGAGTAGAACCGGTGCCAGAAGTACTGGCCGGCGACCGGGTCCCAGGTCCAGTTGGACTTTTCGGTGTCGAGGAAAATGATGCGGGTGCCGTCGTACTTCTGGTCGTCATCGGACCACACGTAGAAGTCCCGCGCCGCCGACCCCGGCTTGGCCTTGCGCGCCCGCTGGAACCAGGGATGCTGGTCGGACGTGTGGTTGATCACCAGTTCAGTGATCACCCGCAAGCCACGCTTGTGTGCCTCGCTGATAAAGCGCCTGGCGTCGGCCATGGTCCCGTAGTCGCTGTGCACACCCCGGTATTCGGCGATGTCATAGCCATCGTCGCGACGTGGCGACGGGTAGAACGGCAGCAGCCAGATGGTGTTGACGCCCAGATCGGCGATGTAATCGAGTTTGGCGATCAGGCCAGGAAAGTCGCCGATACCGTCGTTATTGGAGTCGAAATAGGATTTAACGTGAACTTGATAAATCACCGCGTCCTTGTACCAGAGCGGGTCTTTGATAAAAGTGGCTGGGGTGGGTTTCTTCGCCATTGGAAACTCCTGGAACACTGAAAATTGTGCAGAAGAAATGCGATCAATGTGGGAGCTGGCTTGCCTGCGATAGCGGTGGGCCAGCAAGCCTTTTCGGTGCTGACATACCGTCATCGCAGGCAAGCCAGCTCCCACAGTTGATCCCTGTCAGGCTCAGGAGACGGTGATACGCCAGATCCCGAATGGCATCTGCGGCTCGATGCGCATCCATTGGTTCTTGCCGTACCAGGTCCAGCGATGGCCATTCATCAGATCTTCACCTTGTGTCTGGGCGTCGTCCGGCAGGCCCAGCTCCCACAGTGGCAATTCGAAATGGGCCTCTTGGGCGTTAAACGGGTCAAGGTTGACCGCCACCAGGATAAAGTTGCTGCCATCGTCACTGCGTTTGCCGAAGTACAGGATGTTGTCGTTCCAGGCGTTGTAGAGCTTCAAGCCCAGATGGGTGTGCAACGCCGGGTTCTGCCGACGAATGCGGTTGAGCTGGGCGATCTCGGCAATGATGTTGCCGGGCGCCGTGAAGTCCCGAGGGCGGATCTGGTATTTCTCCGAGTCCAGGTATTCCTCTTTGCCAGGCACCGGCGCCGCTTCGCACAGTTCAAACCCCGAATACATGCCCCACAGGCCCGAGCCCATGGTGGCCAGCGCGGCGCGGATCAGAAAGCCCGGACGCCCGGATTCGTGCAGAAACCCTGGGTTGATGTCCGGTGTATTCACAAAGAAATTCGGCCGGTAGCACTCACGCCATGGCGATTCGTTCAGCTGCGTGAGGTACTCGCTCAACTCGGCCTTGCTGTTACGCCAGGTGAAGTAGGTGTAGCTCTGGGAATAACCGACCTTGCCCAAGCGCGCCATCATCGCCGGTGTGGTAAAGGCTTCGGCCAGGAAGATCACCTCCGGGTGCCTGGAGCGCACGTCACTGATCAGCCATTGCCAAAACGGCAGCGGCTTGGTGTGCGGGTTATCCACACGAAAGGTTTTCACGCCCTCTTTGACCCAACCCACAACAATGTCGCGCAACTCGGTCCACAGGCTCGGGATCGAGTCGGCGGCGTAGAAGTCGACGTTAACGATGTCCTGGTATTTCTTCGGCGGGTTTTCGGCGTATTTGATCGTGCCGTCCGGGCGCCAGTTGAACCAGCCTGGGTGCTGCTTGAGCCACGGGTGGTCCTGGGAGCACTGGATGGCAAAGTCCAGGGCGATTTCCAGGCCATGTTCGGCGGCGGCCTTGACCAGCCGGCGGAAGTCGTCGCGGCTGCCCAGCTGCGGGTGGATGGCTTCATGGCCGCCCTCCTCGCTGCCAATCGCATAAGGGCTGCCGGGATCATCGGCGCCTGCGGTCAGCGAGTTATTCTTGCCCTTGCGATGGCTGCGGCCGATCGGATGGATCGGCGGAAAGTACAGCACATCAAAGCCCATGTCATGGATCATCGACAGCCGCGCATGCACGTCATTGAAGGTGCCATGGCGGGCCGGATCGTCGGTGATCGAGCGTGGAAACAGCTCGTACCAACTGGCAAATTGCGCGGCCTCGCGCTCCACGTCGATCGGGTAGACCGTGCTGACGCTCAAGTAGGCACGGTGGTCGGCCTGGGTCATCAAATGTGCACTGTCTTCGTGCAGGAACTGCGCGACCTGCTCGGTTTCCAGCAGGCCCGACAGTTCATGGTGCAGCAGCATAAGGCGGTCGAGCAGCTCATTGTCGCTGCGCTCGGCGGCCTGCAACACCAGGCTGCGGCCCTCCTGCAGTTCGAGGCTGACCGGCACCCCGGCCTCATGTTTTTTGCGCAACTCGTAGCAGAAACTTGCGAAGGTATCGATCCAGGCTTCAATACAGTATTCGTGCGGACCCTGCTGGGCCACGGTGAACGCGCCTTCCCAGCCATTGTTGCCCACATCGGTCATCACTACGCTGTGCCAGCTTTCGTCCTGCAGCGGGCGCCAGCGGATCAGCACGGCCAGCTTGTCATGGCCGTCGGCAAATACCTTGCTGGTGACGTTGACGCGCTGGCCGACCACGGCCTTTACTGCAAATTCACCGCCGTCAATCACGGGTGTGGTGCTTTCAATCGCGATCCTGGGCAGCAGCAACGCCTGGGACAGCGGCAATATGGAGTCTTCTGAAGTCAGTGTTTCAGCAGTCATCGAGCATCTTCCCCTTACGCCCTGTGGACGCTCTTTGCTTGATCCGAATTCTGAGACGGCACCGCTCTCCCTGAGCAGGGCCGTAATAGGTCCGAACCTGGGCTGCGATGAAAAGTTCAGGTGGATGTACCGCCATTGGGCGGGAATCAAACCTGCCCGGCGGTTGTCCACCGATAGAGCAAAGCACAAAGGAGGCCACACCGATGAATATCCCGATCCCGGCTGAAACCCCGGACCCGAATATCGACAATCCAACGCTGCCGCCGAGTGAACCGGAACCGATCCCGGAGAAGGAACCACCGGAAAACCTGCCGCCACCCGTGGAGGAACCGCCCATAACCATGCCGCCGGTGATTGTTCAACCTTGTTGATCAACGCCATCACTCACACGCGTACTCGCGTCAGAATGCCTGCCTTAAAAACGCATTAACCTGCGCGTACAGGCGAAATGGCCTACATCTCGCCTGTGCGCCTATTGCTACAGTCCTACTCGCGATTACTTGAGCACCTTTTATTTTTCCCCTTCTTGAACGCGAGCAGGTTAATACCATGTCGGACATTAATGTGAAGCAGGGCCGCCACCAACACGTAGAGTCAGAGGTTTCCATCAGCCGGCGTTATCTCAAGGAGTTTAAAGCCAGACTCACAGAGGACGATATCGCCCAGGTTTTGCGCGCCCCCAACGACCTGAAGTCGCGAAAAGTGCTCAATGACATGCGCGTGCACTTCAGCCAGGAAAGTGTCGACTCCATGTTGAAAGAACCAGACGCAGAGGAAGTTGCTCACCTCCTGACGGACATCGGCAAGTTTCTGCAAAAAAACAGCGACGAGGAATGCGTAAAGTTATCCACCCAACTGTATTTCAACGACTATCAGGCAGCCTATGACAAACAGAAAATCGCCTTACTGTTAAAGTTGATATCGGGTAAGGACGATTATGGCTTTCGCCATGTCTATGACTTTTTCAAAGGCACGGCCGGCGCATTCGAGCAACTGAATGGGTGCGTGAAGGACACAGCCCAAACGGTGATGGATATGAACACCATCACCGAAGCGCTCAACCCAAAACATATTAAATCAAGGATGAAGACGCTCTGAGCGCGGACTCAACGTTCCTTCTCCCAAAGCTTGACGATTTTGGGCATGACGCCAAGTACGACGAGCGCCAGCAGTGTACTCAAGACCGCCGTTGATTCACGCCCAACCCCTGCCGCCACGCCAATGGCGGCCGTCATCCACAACCCGGCAGCGGTGGTCAGGCCTTTGACGTGCTGGCCCTCTTCATCCTCCTTGCCCTTGAGGATAGTGCCGGCCCCCAGGAAGCCGATCCCGGCGATAACCCCCTGCAATACCCTGCTCATGGCGTCCGACTGGCTGCCTGACGTCTGCGGCACCAGCACAAACAGTGCAGCGCCCAAGGCCACGAGCATGTGGGTGCGCACCCCCGCCGCCTTGCCCTTTTGCTCACGCTCAAACCCCAGGATACCGCCCAGGATCGCGGCGATAAGCAGGCGAACGGTTATCTGCGTGAGCTGCTTTGCATCAGCGATGTCTGCAAATTCTGCATGCAGGGTTTGAAGCACTTCTTGCCACCAGGCATCCATGGTCGTTATCCGTTTTAGTGTGGTTAGACGATGGACAGCGCCGACCGCCAGTCAGTTGCCTGGAACACCTGGCACTGCGCGACGCCCTAACCCATAACTGCCCATAAAAAGGAGAGCACCATGCCTGTACGTATCGACAATCAAACGTGCTTTTTCAAGGTCGCTGACGACGGCCAGGAATACGCCCTGCCCGCCACTGATGTGACGGTGAGTACCGACAGCGCCAAATCCATGTCTTTTGTAGAGTTAAAAGGCGATCGGGTCTACATCACTGAAGCCGAAGCCGACGCACTGACCGTCGCCGGTGCCCAGGACGGTCGCAAACACTTGAAGGCGACCGACAGTGATTCGGTGATTTGATTGATCTGTATCAAACCGCGCACAAGCCAGCTGCGCCCCAGGCGCTACAGGGTGCAGCACATTGTCGCAGTGACGTATAAAAAGCCTGTCTGATCCGCTTTTTATCGACCCACCTGAGTCTGTTATGCAAACAGCTTGAAGCTCATAGTTCATTGGCCTGATGGAGGCTGATGAGCGAACGACCATGAGCGAAAGAATCCCAACCGTGGACACCTTTGAGCCCATACACCCAAAGAAGGTGAAGGCCAAATCCAGCGACAACCTGATCCATACCCGCAGTTTTACCGGCCTGTTCCGCACCTTGCGCGTGAGCGGCGCCGCTGTACTGTTCCTGGCGTTTTTTGGCACCGTGTGGCTCAACTGGTCCGGGCGCCAAGCCGTGCTGTGGGACTTGGCCGAAAGCAAATTCCACATCTTCGGTGCCACCTTCTGGCCCCAGGATTTCATCCTACTGTCGGCACTGTTGATCATCTGCGCGTTCGGCCTGTTTGCCATTACCGTATTTGCCGGCCGCGTATGGTGCGGCTACACCTGCCCGCAAAGCTCGTTCACCTGGCTGTTCATGTGGTGTGAAAAGGTCACCGAAGGGGAACGCAACCAACGCATCAAACTGCAAGCGGCGCCCTGGAGCCTGAACAAACTGGCGCGGCGTTCGGCCAAACACGCGCTGTGGCTGGGTATCAGCGTGCTGACCGGGCTCACGTTTGTCGGCTACTTCACGCCAATCCGCCCGCTGGCCGCTGAGTTGCTGACCTGGCAGATGGGCGGCGTGAGCCTGTTCTGGGTGCTGTTTTTTACCGCCGCCACCTACATCAATGCCGGCTGGCTGCGTGAAGCGGTGTGCATGCACATGTGCCCGTATGCACGTTTTCAAAGCGTGATGTTCGACAAAGACACCCTGACCATTTCCTACGACGCGGCGCGTGGCGAAAGCCGTGGCCCGCGCAAACGCGAGGTGAAACCGGCGCAGGTTGGCCTGGGGGATTGCATCGACTGCCAACTGTGCGTGCAGGTGTGCCCCACCGGCATCGACATTCGTGACGGCCTGCAAATGGAATGCATCGGCTGCGCCGCATGCATCGACGCCTGCGATTCGATCATGGACAAGATGGGCTACCCCCGCGGGTTGGTCAGCTATACCAGCGAACATCAACTGCAAGGTGGCAAAACCCACCTGCTCAGGCCACGCCTGATCGGCTACAGTGCCGTGCTGCTGGTGATGATCGCGGCGTTGGTGGTGGCCTTGATTGAGCGACCAATGGTGTCGCTGGACGTGACCAAAGACCGTGGCATGTTCCGTGAAAACAGCCAGGGGCTGATCGAAAACATCTACAGCTTGAAGGTCATTAACAAGACCCAGCAGCGCCAGGACTACCGCCTGGAACTGGTGGACGCCGAGGGCTTCCAGTTGCAAGGCAAGACCCGCATCAGCCTGGCGCCGGGGGAAATCAGTGACGTGCCGGTGTCGGTGGCGTTGTTGGCCGATAAACCGGCGAGCAGCTCGCAGACCTTGCGCTTCAAGGTTGTGGATGTGAATAAGCCGTGGATTTACAGCGCAGCAGACAGCCGTTTTGTGGCGCCGTTGAATCGTTGAGTTCCAACACACACAGAAGATCAAGTGTGGGAGCTGGCTTGCCTGCGATGGCGTCCGGTCTGGCAAGGATGATGTTGAATGAGCCACCGTCATCGCAGGCAAGCCAGCTCCCACATTGAGTCGGCGTTCAATTTTTTAGAAAGTTAATCAGGCCCCCATGAAACGCTACGAAAAATTCGCCGACGACATCGCAGAACTGATCCGCTCCGGCGTGCTCGGCCCCGGCCAACGGGTACCGTCGGTGCGCTATGCCAGCCAGACCTACGGCGTCAGCCCGTCCACGGTGTTCCAGGCTTACTACCTGCTGGAACGCCGTGGCCTGATTCGTGCGCGGCCACGCTCCGGCTACTTCGTCAACACGCATGCGCCCAGCCCGTTTTCCGAGCCGGTGGTGAGTGAACAGGTGCACGAATCCACCGAAGTCGATGTGAGTGAGCTGGTGTTCTCAGTGCTCGACTCCATCAAGGACCCCAATACCGTGCCGTTCGGCTCGGCGTTCCCCAGCCCCATGCTGTTCCCGTTGCCACGCCTGGCGCGTTCGCTGGCCAGTGCCGGCCGTGAGATGGACCCGCGCCTTGTGGTCACCGACATGTCGCCGGGCAACCCGCAACTGCGCCGCCAGATTGCCCTGCGCTATATGGTGGGCGGCCTGATGCTGCCGATGGAAGAGCTGCTGATCACCAACGGCGCCCTCGAAGCGCTGAACCTGTGCCTGCAAGCGGTGACCGAGCCGGGCGACCTGGTCGCTATCGAAGCCCCGGCGTTCTATGCCTGCCTGCAAGTGCTCGAACGCCTGAAGCTCAAGGCGGTGGAGATTCCCGTGCACCCGCGCGATGGCATCGACCTCAATGCCCTGGCGCAAAGCCTGGAGCGCTACCCGATCAAGGCCTGCTGGACCATGACCAGCTTCCAGAACCCCATGGGCGCCACCCTGCCGGAAGCGAAGAAACAGGCGCTGGTGGAGCTGCTGCGCAGCCATCAAGTGCCACTGATCGAGGATGATGTGTACGCCGAGCTGTATTACGGGCAGCACGCGCCAAAACCGGCCAAGGCCTTCGACACCGAAGGGCTGGTGATGCACTGCGGCTCCTTCGCCAAGAGCCTGGCGCCCGGTTATCGCGTCGGCTGGGTCGCAGCCGGGCGCTATGCGCAGAAGGTTGAACGCCTGAAACTGATGACTTCGTTGTGCCCCTCGATGCCGGCCCAGGCGGCGATTGCCGACTACCTGCAACACGGCGGCTATGACCGGCACCTGCGCAAATTGCGCTACGCCCTGGAAGAACAGCAGAGCGCCATGCTGGCCGCGATCGCGCGGTATTTCCCGGCACAGACGCGGGTCAGCCAGCCGGCCGGCGGCTACTTCCTGTGGCTGGAACTGCCGGAGCAAACCGATTCGCTGAAGCTGTTCCAGATGGCCCTGGCCCAGGGCATCAGCATTGCGCCGGGGCCGATTTTCTCGGCGACCCAACGCTTCAGAAATTGCATTCGCTTGAACTACGGCAGCCCGTGGACCGAGGCATCGGAAAGGGCCATGGAAACACTCGGGCGCATTGTGCGATCGTTCTAGGCTCGGTTGTTGCCTTATCTGACGCCATCGCGGGCAAGCCCGGCTCCCACAGTGAAATGCGTTCCACTGTGGGAGCCGGCTTGCCCGCGATGGCGCCTTGACTGGCGTTAAAGCCTCAACGGCCGCCGCCCAAATCGAGAAAGGTGCCGGTGGTGTACGAGGCCTTGTCCGACAGCAGCCAGATAATCGCTTCCGCCACTTCATCCGGGCGCCCGCCGCGGGCCATGGGGATGCCGGACTCCAGCTTGCTGACGCGGTCCGGGTCACCGCTCAGGGCGTGGAAGTCGGTAAAGATGTAGCCAGGGCGCACCGCGTTGACACGGATCCCTTCACCCGCCACCTCTTTGGACAGGCCGATGGTGAAGGTATCCAGCGCGCCCTTGGACGCGGCATAGTCGACATATTCGCCCGGCGAACCCAGGCGCGCGGCGACCGACGACACGTTGACAATGCTGCCGCCCTGCCCGCCATGCTTGGGCGACATGCGCAGCACCGCCTGCTTGGCGCACAGGATCGGCCCCAATACATTGGTCTTCAAGATTTTAAGGATGCGGAACTCGGACATTTCATCGACCCGTGACTTGTGCCCCACGGTGCCGGCGTTGTTGACCAGTGCCGTCACGCGCCCCAGTTCGGCGTCAACACGATTGAACAATGCGATGACTTCATCTTCGATGCTGACATCGGCCCGCACCGCAATGGCCTGTGCGCCCAAGGCGCGCACCTGGTCCAGTACACGCTGGGCCGCCGCCTCATCAGACTGGTAGTTGATGCAGATGCGATAGCCCTGGCGTGCAGCCAGCAAGGCCGTCTCGGCGCCAATACCACGGCTGCCTCCGGTGATGATGACGACTTTGTCCATGGGTGCGGTCTCCTGAATAAACCAACGGTTTAAGGTTGGATCCAAGAATACCCGTCATCCACGGCTTTTGTCAGGCGTCAGGGCGTCTTCGGCGCGCTGGATGTCGGCCATGAAACCCTCGGCCGGCAACGGATGACCCAGCAAGTAGCCTTGCAAGGTGTTGCACCCCAAGCGGGTAAGGAAACTCTGCTGCACATCGGTCTCTACCCCTTCGGCGACAATGCGCAGCCCAAGTGCCTGGCCAAGGGCAACGATGGCCGAGACGATGGCGGCGTCGTCGCTGTCGTGTTCCAGGTCCCGCACAAACCCACGGTCGATCTTCAGCTCGTTGGCGGGCAGGCGTTTGAGGTACATCAGGCTTGAATAACCGGTGCCGAAGTCGTCGATGGACAGGTCCACGCCCATGTCCGAGAGCTGTTGCAACACCGTCATGCTCGCATCGGCATCGCTCATGGCGGTGGTTTCGGTGATTTCCAGGGTCAGGCTGTTGGCCGGCAAGCGGTGACGCGCCAACGCCGCCGCGACACTCCTGACCAGCCCGGCATGGCAAAACTGCAGCGCCGAGAGGTTGACCGCAATGCGCCAGTCTTCATAACCCTGCGCATACCAGACAGCCATCTGGCGGCAAGCCTCGTTGAGCACCCATTCGCCGATGGGAATAATCAGCCCGGTTTTTTCCGCCAGCTCGATAAACATCGCCGGCAACAACAGGCCCTGTTGCGGGTGCTCCCAACGCAACAACGCTTCGGCGCCGACCGCAATACCGCTGAGCGCGTCGAACTTGGGCTGGTAGTACAGGCGGAACTGTTGGTGCTCCACGGCGTTGCGCAAGTCCTGCAACAACTGCAGCTGTTTGCGCGCATTGGTGTTCATCGACACATCAAAGAAGCTGTAGCCGTTCTTGCCCATGCCCTTGGCGTGGTACATGGCGGCGTCAGCGTTCATCAGCAGTTCCTGAGGGTTCACGCCGTTACCGGGGAACATGGCAATGCCGATGCTCGCGGAGATCTTCAGTTCATGCTCGGCTACCTTGAACGTACGATCGATCAAGCCGACCTGGCGTTCGGCCAGGCCCACGGCGTCGTCCGGCTGGCTCAACTGCACCAGCAGCACAAACTCATCGCCACCGATGCGCGCCAGGGTGTCCTGGCTGCGCAGGTCCTCGCGCAGACGCAAACCCACTTCACGCAGCAATTGATCACCCAAATGGTGGCCAAATGCATCATTGACCGGTTTGAAACCGTCCAGGTCGATAAACATCAACGCAAAACAACCACCCTGCTCCATGACGGACTGTATGGCTTGTTGAATGCGGTCGGCGAGCAAGGTGCGATTGGGCAGGCCGGTGAGCATGTCATGCAGGGCCAGGTGGGTGAGTTCCTGGTTGGCCAGGGTCAGTGACTCGGCGAGCACGGCGGTGCGGGCTTCAAGCCGGGCGTCGAGCAATGAGGTCAATAGCGCGATGATCAACACCGCCAGCGAGGTGACCAGCACCAGGTTATCCAGGCCCTTGCCACTCAGGCCCGTCAGCGCGGCGCCGCAGAAACTGTTGTCAGCAAAACGCGCGGCAGCCATGCCGGTGTAGTGCATACCCACAATCGCAATGCCCATCACTACCGCGGCGCCACCCCGCGCCAGGCGTACGTAAGGCGTATTGCGCCGCAGGTTGAACGCGATCCACAAGGCCGCGCCGGACGCCACCACGGCGATCAACAACGAGGTGCCAAACAGCGCGGGGTCGTAATCGATGCCAGGGGTCATGCGCATCGCGGCCATGCCGGTGTAGTGCATGCAGGCAATCCCTGCGCCCATCACCAGCGCGCCAAACCCCAACTGCCAGGCCGGCAGACGTGGCTGGCTGACCAGCCACAGTGCAAAGCCACTGGATAACACCGCGATCAATAACGACAGTGCGGTGATGCCCAGGTCAAACCCGAGAGCAAAGGGCAGGCGCAACGCCAACATACCGATAAAGTGCATGGACCAGATGCCCACGCCCAGGGCCAATGCCCCGCCGGTCATCCACAGGTACGCCACGCGCCCCCTGGCGGTCGCAATACGGCCGGCCAGGTCCAGTGCGGTATAGGACGCCAGGATCGCAACGCACAGGGAGATCACGACCAGAGAGGGGGAATAACTACCGATCAGCATGGGACTTCTCAAGACTGACGGGCCTGGAACGCCCGTGCCAAGTGGCAAAGCGGGCGATTGTAGCGAGAATAATTATGGCCGGTTTAATTAATTATCAAGGGGCCATTAGTGGCATTTTGACGCCAATCTAATGACCTTGAAATGCCACCTGCTTCAGGCCGCTGCGCCGAGTGATCTGCTTGAATATCAGGCTCGGTGCGACAGGATCGGCCACTTTAAAATCCGCGAGACGACTGAGTCGTTTGTTGAAATCTGCTCAGTCATTTCTTGTCAGCCAAGGACGTCTGCCCGTCCCAGCCGCCACCCAGTGCCGCAATCAATTGCACACTTGCCACCAACCGCGTCTGCAACAAGGTCAGCACGGTGCGTTCATTACTCAACGCCGTGGCCTGCACCGTCACCACATCGAGGTAGGCGATCAGCCCGGCCTTGTACTGATTCTGCGTCAAACGCAGGGATTCGCGCGCGGCCTCCAGGGCTTCATTGCTGACCACCGCCTCATCTTCCAGCACTTTCAACTGGACCATATAGTTTTCCACTTCGCGGAAACCATCCAGCACTGTCTGGCGGTACTTGGCCACCGTCTCGTCGTAAGACGCCACACTACGATCGACCTCAGCCGAACGCTGCCCACCGTCAAACAAGGTCATCGCAAGCTTGGGCCCCACCGACCAGAACCGGTTCGGCAAACTGATCCAGTCCGCATAGGTGCTGCTGGAATACCCACCCGCCAGGCTCAAGGTCAGGTCCGGGTAATACGCCGCCTTGGCCACGCCGATATTCGCGTTGGCTGCAATCACCGAGCGCTCCGCCGACGCGATATCCGGGCGCCGCTCAAGCAATTGCGATGGCACACTCACCGGAATCTGCGGCAAGGCTGGAATGTCCTTGCTCACTGCCAGATTGAAGTTGGCCGGCGCTTCGCCGATCAACACCGCAATGGCGTTTTCCAACTGCGCACGCTGCCAGATCAAGTCGATCAAGCTGGCCTGGGTCGTCTTCAGTTGAGTCTGTGCCTGAGCAATCGCGGCTTTATCGGAAACCCCCGCGCGGTACTGGTTTTCAGTCATCTTCAGGGAGCGCTGATAAGTCTCCAGCGTGGCCTGCAGCAAACGTGTCTGCTCGTCCATCACGCGCAGTTGCAGATAGTCCTGCACCAACTCCGATTGCTGGCTCAAACGCATCGCCGCCAGATCCGCCGAACTGGCCTCAGCCGTGGCTTCATTCGCTTCAAGACCACGGCGCAACTTGCCCCACACATCCGCTTCCCAACTCACGCCCAACTGCGTATTGAGCGTGTCGCGGATACCACTGCTGGAACTGCTGAGGCTGGCGTTGCTGCTGCCGGTGCCCTGACTGGCACGGGTTTTACCGGCACTGAAGTCCACCGTGGGGAAAAACGCCCCGCGTGCACTGCGCACCTGGGCCTGGGCCTGGCGGAAGCGCGCTTCGGCCTGGGCCACGGTCTGGTTGGCGTTATTGAGGCGCGTGACCAGCTCGTTAAGTTGACGGTCACCGTACAACTCCCACCAGGCACCACGGGCCAGGGAATCACTGGGGTTGGCCTGGCGCCAGCCCTGGGCTTGCTTGAACTGCGCGGGCTCGACCACCTCCGGGCGTTTGTAATCCGGGCCGATGGCGCAGGCGCTGAGCAATGCGCCGCACAGCAGCAGGCTGGCGATACGGGAACCACGGGGCATGCTCATGGCCAATTTAGTCAAGGTTGAATCGGTCATAGCGCAGTATCCAAGGCAGCATCGGTACGCACGCCGCGCCAGGCGTTGAAGCGGTGGCGCGCGCGGTCAAGATAGAGGTAGACCACCGGGGTGGTGTAAAGGGTCAGGATCTGGCTGAACACCAGCCCGCCGATAATGGTCAGGCCCAGGGGCTGGCGCATTTCGGCGCCATCGCCGGAACCGAGCAGCAATGGCAAGGCGCCCAGAATGGCCGCGAGCGTGGTCATCAAAATTGGCCGCAGGCGCAGCAGGCAGGCGCTACGAATCGATTCCAGCGGGCTCATGCCGTCATGGCGCTCCAGTTGCAGCGCCAGGTCAATCATCAGGATCGCATTCTTCTTCACCACGCCGATCAACAGGAACAGACCCAGCAGGGATATCAGGCTGAATTCACCGCCCAGCAGGTAGATCGACAGCAGCGCGCCGACACCGGCCGATGGCAACGTCGACAGAATGGTCAGCGGGTGAACATAACTTTCATACAGAATGCCCAACACCAGGTACACCGCCACCAGCGCGCCCAGAATCATGAACGGCTGGCCCTTCTGCGTCGCCGCAAAAGCATCGGCGGTGCCGGCCATTTTGGCGATCACGTCTTCCGGCAAACCGACCTTGGCAATCGCCCGCTCAATGGCGGCCGTGCCCTGCTCCACCGTCACCCCGGGCGACATGTCGAAGGCGATGTTTTCCGAGGCGAACTGGCCTTCATGGCTGACACGGTCGTCGGCCAGGCTGTTTTCGTAATGGGCAATGGTCGACAACGGCACCCGCGCACCCGTGGAGGTGATCACCTGCATCTGGTTCAGGGTGATCGGGTCCTGGGCGTATTTCGGGTTGACCTCCATCACCACCTGGTACTGGTTGAGGCTGTCATAGATGGTGGAAATCTGCCGTTGGCTGTAGGCGTTGTTCAACACCGAGGTGACCATGCTCATGTCGATACCCAGGCGCTTGGCCTGGTCGCGGTCGACCACCAGCGTCACCTGCGCCGCACCGCGTCCTTCGCGGGCGTCGATGGCGGTCAGCTCCGGCAGCTCGCGCAAGGCAGCGACCACTTTCGGGTACCACAAACGCAGCGCAGCCAGGTCGCCGCTTTGCAGGATGTAGGAGTATTGGGCGCTGGTCTGGTCCCGGCTGCCGCCAAATTGCAGGTCCTGGTCGGCCATCAGGAACAGCCGCCCGCCCGGCACCAGCGGCACTTCCTTGCGCAGACGCTCGATCACCGCCTGGGCCGAGAGCTTGCGCTCGGCAATAGGTTTGAGGCGCACCAGCATCACCGCGTTGTTGGTGCCGTTGTTGCCGCCGATAAAGCCGGCCACGCTGAGCACTGCCGGGTCCTTGAGCACCGCCTTGCGGAAAGTTTCCATCTTCGGCTGCATCACATTGAACGACAGCCCGTCATCGCCGCGCACAAAGCCGATCAACTGGCCGGTGTCCTGCTGCGGCATGAAGGTTTTCGGTACCACCACGTACAGCGCGATGTTCACGCCCACGGTGATCAACAGGCTCAGCAGGGTCAGGCGGCGATGGCGCAGCACCCAGTCCAGGCTGGTGGCGTAGGCCGCAACCATGCGGTCATTGACCTTCTGGCTCCAGCGCTGCAAACCGGTCATGTGCCCCTTAATGTGCGGTTTGAGCCAGCGCGCGCAGAGCATCGGGGTCAAGGTCAGCGAGACGATCAGCGACACAATGATCGCCGCCGACAAGGTGATGGAAAACTCACGGAACAGATTGGTGACAATGCCGCCCATAAACAGGATGGACAGGAACACCGCCACCAGCGACACGTTCATCGACAGCAAGGTAAAGCCGACTTCCTCGGCGCCCAGGTACGCCGCCTTCATCGGCGGCACACCCTCGTCGATATGCCGGGAAATGTTTTCCAGCACCACGATGGCGTCGTCCACCACCAGGCCGGTGGCCAGGATCAACGCCATCAGCGAAAAATTGTTCAGCGAAAACCCAAACAGGTACATCACCGCAAAGGTGCCGACCAGCGACACCGGCACTGCCAGGGTCGGGATCAACGAGGCGCGGAAGTTACCCAGGAACAGGTACACCACCAGCACCACCAGGGCCACGGCAATCAGCAGGGTCATCTCGGCTTCATGCAGGGTCGCGGTGATCACCGGCGAGCGGTCCATGGCCAGGTTGAGTTTGACGCTGGACGGCAGCACCGCCTGCAACGCGGGCAACTGGGCCTTGATCTGCCGGACGGTCTCGATGATGTTGGCGCCGGACTGGCGGTTGATCACCAGCAGCACCGCCGAATCATTGTTGAAGAAGCCGCTGTTGTAGCGGTCTTCCACGCCGTCGCTGATCTTCGCCACGTCGCCCAGGCGCAAGGCTGCGCCGTTCTGGTAGCGGATCAGCAGCGGCTCGTAGTCCTTGGCCTTTTCCAGCTGGTCATTGGCCTGGATCTGCCAGTTACGCTCGCTGTCTTCCAGGGAACCCTTGGGCCGCCGCTGGTTGGCATTGGCGATGGTGTTGCGCACATCGTCCAGGGCCACGCCGTATTGGTCCAGGGCCTTGGGTTCCAGCTCGATGCGCACCGCCGGCAAGGAACTGCCGCCGATCTGCACTTCGCCCACCCCCGGCACCTGGGACAGGCTTTGCGAGAGGATGGTCGAGGCCAGGTCGTACAACTCGCCCTTTTGCAACACGTCGGAGGTCAGCGAGAGCACCATGATCGGTGCCTGGGACGGGTTGATCTTTTTGTAGGTCGGCATGCTGCGCATGCCACTGGGCAGCAGGTTGCGCGAGGCATTGATGGCCGCCTGCACTTCCCGCGCCGCACCGTTGATATCACGGTCGGAGTCGAATGCCAGGATCACCCGCGTGGAGCCTTGGCTCGACGAACTGCTCATGGTGGTGATGCCGGCAATCGCGCCGAATGAGCGTTCCAGCGGCGTCGCCACCGTCGAGGCCATCACCTCCGGGCTGGCGCCGGGCAAACTGGCCGACACCACGATCACCGGGAAGTCGATCTGCGGCAACGGCGACACCGGCAGCAAGTTGAAGCTGACGCCACCGAGCAACATGATCGCCAGGCTCAGCAGCATGGTGGCTACCGGCCGGCGAATGAAAGGTCCGGACAGGTTCATGACTCAACCGGCTCCAGGCTTTGCGGCTCTTTGCGCCAGCGACGGCCAAGGCGGTCGAAATACAAATAGATCACCGGCGTGGTAAACAGCGTCAACACCTGGCTCACCAGCAAGCCGCCGACCATCACCAGGCCCAGCGGTTGTCGCAACTCGGCGCCGGAACCCGTGGCCAGCATCAATGGCACCGCACCAAACAAGGCCGCCAGGGTGGTCATCAAAATCGGCCGAAAGCGCAGCAGCGCGGCCTGATAAATCGCCGTCTGCGGGTCCAGGCCCTGGTTGCGTTCGGCGTCGAGGGCAAAGTCGATCATCATGATCGCGTTCTTTTTGACGATACCAATCAGCAGGATGATGCCGATGATCGCGATCATGCCCAGGTCATTGCCACTGAGCAGCAACGCCAGCAAGGCGCCGACTGCGGCGGACGGCAACGTGGAAAGAATCGTGATCGGGTGGATGTAACTCTCGTACAGCACGCCGAGCACGATGTACATAGTCACCACCGCCGCCAGGATCAGCAGCAAGGTGCTCGACAGCGAGGCTTCGAAGGCCTGGGCCGCGCCCTGGAACTGGGTCTGCACGCCCACCGGCATGCCGATGTCCTTCTGGGTCTGGTTGATCAGCTCCACGCCTTTGCCCAGCGCGACGCCAGGCGCCAGGTTGAACGACATCATCACCGCCGGGAACTGGCCGATATGTGCAATTGCCAGTTGTGCCTGACGCTGCTCCACATGCGCCAGGCTCGACAGCCGCACCTGGCCGCCGTCGGTGGTTTTCACATAAATCTGGTTGAGCGCTGCCGGCCCCAGGGTTTCACCCGATTGCGCCTGCAATACCACGCGGTACTGGCTGGCCTGGGTGTAGATGGTGGAAATCTGCCGCTGGCCGAAGGCGTCGTAAAGCGCATCGGTGATGGTCGACACACTCACGCCCAGGCGCGAGGCCGCATCACGGTCGATCACCAGGAACACTTGCAGGCCCTTGTCCTGCAGGTCGCTGGCCACATCGGTGAGTTCCGGCAACTGGCGCAAGGCGTGCACCAGCTTGTCGCTCCACAGCGCCAGCAAATCGGCGTCCGGCGAGGACATGCTGAACTGGTACTGGGTACGGCTCACGCGGTCTTCAATGGTCAGGTCCTGCACCGGCTGCATGAACAGGCGAATGCCCACCAGCTTGTCGATCTGCGGTTGCAGGCGCGTGATGACCTGGGCCGCGCTCACGTCGCGCTGGCCATGAGCCTTGAGGTTGATCAGCAAACGGCCGCTGTTGAGGGTGGCGTTATCGCCATCCACACCGATGTAGGACGACAGGCTTTCGACCGATGGGTCGGCCAGGATCACCTTGGCCAACTCCTGCTGGCGCTGGCTCATGGCGGCAAACGAAATCGACTGCGGTGCTTCCGATATGCCCTGGATCACGCCGGTGTCCTGCACCGGGAAAAAGCCCTTGGGCACCACCAGGTACAGCACCACGGTAAGGCCCAGGGTGGCGATGGCCACCAGCAGGGTCAACGGCTGGTGCTTGAGCACCCACTGCAATTTGCGCCCGTAGGCTTCGATCAACCAATCGATCCAGGCGCCGCTGGCCTTGTAGAAACGGCCTTGTTCTTCTTCCTTGGGTTCGCGCTTGAGCAGGCGCGCGCACATCATCGGCGTCAGGGTCAGGGACACCACCAGGGAAATCAGGATCGCCACCGCCAGGGTGATGGCAAATTCGCGGAACAGCCGCCCGACCACATCGGCCATGAACAGCAGCGGAATCAGTACCGCGATCAGCGACAGGGTCAGGGAAATCAGGGTGAAACCGATTTGCTTGGCGCCCTTGAGCGCAGCCGCCATGGGCGTCTCGCCTTCCTCGATGTAGCGCGAGATGTTTTCCAGCATCACGATGGCATCGTCCACCACAAACCCGGTGGCGATGGTCAGTGCCATCAGCGTCAGGTTGTTGATGGAGAAGCCCGCCAGGTACATCACGCCAAAGGTGCCCACCAGCGACAGCGGCACGGCGATCGACGGAATGATCGTGGCGCTGACCCGGCGCAGGAACAGGAACGTGACCATCACCACCAGGGCAATGGCGATCAGCAATTCATGCTGTACGTCCTTCACCGAGGCGCGGATGGTCTGGGTGCGGTCGGTAAGCACCGTCACATCCAGGCCTGCCGGCAAGTTATCGGTGATGCTCGGCAGCAACGCCTTGATACGGTCCACCACCTCGATCACGTTGGCGCCGGGCTGGCGCTGGATATTGAGCAGCACCGCCTGGTTTTCATTGGCCCAGGCAGCGAGGCGCTCGTTTTCGGCGCCGTCGACGATCTGCGCCACGTCTTTAAGGCGCAGCGGCGCGCCATTGTTGTAGGCCAGGATCAACTCGGCGTATTGCGCAGGCGAAACCAACTGGTCGTTGGCATCGAGCATGGAGACACGCGTAGGGCCGTCAAAGTTGCCCTTGGGCTGGTTGACGTTGGAGGCGGCGATCAGGGTGCGCACGTCCGACAGGTTCAAGCCGTTGGCCGCCAGGGCCTCGGGGTTGACCTTGATGCGCACGGCCTGGCGCTGGCCACCGGCGATGCTGACCATGCCGACGCCGCTGATCTGTGCAATTTTTTGCGCCATGCGCGTGTCAACCAAGTCGTTGAGCTTGGGCAGCAACATGGTCTTGGAGGTAATTGCCAGGGTCAGCACCGGGGTGTCTGCCGGGTTGACCTTGTTGTACACCGGCGGCGCCGGCAAATCCTTGGGCAACAGGTTGGTCGCGGCGTTGATCGCGGCCTGCACCTGTTGCTCGGCGACATCCATATTGATGTCGAGGTTAAAGCGCAGGGTCAGCACCGAGGCGCCGCCCGAACTGGTGGACGCCATTTGTGTGAGGCCGGGCATTTGCCCGAACTGACGCTCCAGCGGCGCAGTGACCGCGCTGGTCATCACGTCCGGACTGGCGCCTGGGTACAGGGTCATCACCCGGATCGTCGGGTAGTCCACCTGCGGCAAAGCCGAGACGGGGAGCAAACGGTAAGAAATGATGCCGGCCAGGACAATGGCCAGCATGCTCAGCGTGGTGGCAACCGGGCGAAGGATAAACAGTCGCGACAGGTTCATGAACCGACCTTTTGCGCCTTGCCGGCGTTAGCGCCGGTCTCCCCTTTTGCCGCAGGCTTGCCTTGCAGGTGTTCGGTCGGCGTGGTCGGCACTTCGCTGCTGTCGTTGACCACTTCAATGTCGCTGCCGTCCTTGAGGCGGTCGGTGCCTTCCAGCACCACGCGGTCGCCGGCCACCAGGCCTTCCTTGATGACGGTGTTGTCGCCATCGGTATCGCCGACCACCAAGGGTTGCATCTTGACCTTCTTGTCGCCGTCGAGCTTGTAGACGAAGGTGCCGCTGTTGCCGAACTGGATTGCGGCGGACGGTGCCAGTACCACATTGTGCAAGGTGTCGGCCAGCAGGTGCACATTGACGAACTGATTAGGGAACAGCGCCTGGTCCTTGTTATCGAAACGGCCTTTGAATTTGAGGGTGCCGGTGGTCACGTCGATCTGGTTGTCCAGGCTCTGCAACACGCCGACCGCCTGCTGCTTCACATCGCCACGGTCCCAGGCTTCCACGGGTAATTTGTTACCGGCGTGGTAGCGGGTGAGCACGGTGTCGAGGGTGTTTTCCGGCAGGGTGAAGACCACGCTGATCGGCTGGGTCTGGGTGATCACCGCCAGGAAGGTGGTGTCGTTGGCCGCCACCAGGTTACCGACGTCGACCTGACGCAGGCCGACGCGGCCGCTGATCGGCGCGCGGATCTTGGTGAACTCGAGGTTGAGCTTGGCGTCGTCGACCGCGCCCTGGTTGGTCTTGACCGTGCCCTGGTACTGCATGACCAGGGCTTCGGCGGTGTCCAGAGTCTGTTTGGCGATGCTGTCCTGGGCATACAGGTCACGGTAACGCTGCACATCAACCTGGGCGTTTTTCAGTTGGGCCTGGTTCTGCAGGAGCGTGCCCTGGGCCTGGAGCAAGGCGTTCTGGTAGCTGCGCGGGTCGATCTCCGCGAGCAGGTCGCCCGCCTTGACCATCTGGCCTTCTTCAAAGGCGATCTTGACCAGCTCACCGCCCACCCGGCTGCGCACATTAATGGTGTTAAGCGCGGTCACCGTACCCAGGGCCTTGTAGTACACCGGGAACTCGCCCAGCACGGCCGGCGCCACACGCACCGGAATCGGGCCGGTGGCCCCCCCGAAACCGGGCCGCGCCATCCCCGTCTTGCCGGTATGCCCGGCCGGTTTCTGCGCGGTGTCATCTTTATGGCCGGCGGGCCAGAATTTCCAGCACAGGCCGGCGATGACCAACAGCACAAGCAGGCCGAACAGCCAGCGGCGGGAATTGCGAGGGGAAGATTGCATGGAGTGATCAACCATTGGGCGCGAGAGCTTCTTCTTTGGGAGGCTGAAAGATAAGCACTGGGGCGCATTAAGAAAAGCGCCTTTACCGGCTATTTACCTTGGATTACAACTTTTAACGGTTGACCTTAGTCCGCGGGCTATTTCGCTAAACGTCTGAAGCGCAAATAAAAACGGCCTGGACTAGGCCAGGCCGCAATCTTGCCGCAAGCGTGCTACTGCAAAATGACAGTAATGCGCCGAAACAGTTACTTCAAAACAGCCAGGGCTGCTTCGTAGTTTGGCTCCTGGCCGATTTCAGGCACCAGTTCGCTGTGCAGCACGTTGTTGTTTTCGTCCAGTACCACCACGGCACGGGCGGTCAGGCCTTGCAGCGGGCCGTCGGCCACGGACACGCCGTAGTCTACGGCGAAGTCGGCGTTGCGAAAGTCCGACAGGCTCAGCACGTTGTCCAGGCCTTCGGTGCCGCAGAAGCGCTTCTGGGCAAACGGCAGGTCAGAGGAGATGCACAGTACAACGGTGTTGCTCAAATCGTTGGCCTGGGCGTTGAACTTGCGTACCGAAGTGGCGCAGGTCGGGGTGTCGACGCTTGGGAAGATGTTCAGCACTTTGCGCTTGCCGGCGAATGTTTCCAGGGTCGCTTCCGACAGGTCTACAGCGACAAGGCTGAACGCTGGAGCGGTGGCACCGGTTTTCGGCAATTCGCCTTCAACCTGGACAGGGTTACCACGAAGGGTGACTTGGGCCATGAACGGAATCCTTATGCTGGGTTTTGGTTTAACGAATTCGAGAGGCCGAAGTTAACCACAAACTGAGGTGGCTACCTACCTCCAGACACAAATTGTCATGCCGCACAGGTGTGGTTTAATTGCGCGTTTTTTGCCCGCCCTTCAAGGATCCGCTTTAGATGAATCAGCCCGCCACCAAAGTCCTGGTCATTGGTTATGTCTGGCCGGAACCCCGCTCCTCCGCCGCCGGTGGGCATATGATGCAGATTCTGCAAAGCTTTCTGGACCAGGGTTGGGACATTACCTTCAGCAGCCCGGCGACCCTTGGCGAACACAAGGCCGACTTGCCTGCCCTGGGCATCAGCGAGTGCGCCATCGAGCTCAACAACAGCAGTTTCGACGATTTTATCCGCGCGTTAGCCCCGGACATCGTGCTGTTCGACCGTTTCATGATGGAAGAGCAGTTCGGCTGGCGCGTGGAGCAATGCTGCCCCAATGCCTTGCGCGTGCTGGAAACCTCCGACCTGCAAAGCCTGCGCGATGCGCGCCATCAGCGTTTCAAGGCCCATCTCAAGGCCCACCCCGACAGCGACGATTTCAGCGCACTGTTCAAGCCGGCCTTGCAGGAGGAGTTCCAATGGATGGCCGACACCGACCTCACCAAGCGCGAGATCGCCGCCATTTACCGCTGTGATATCAGCCTGATGATTTCCGATGTGGAAATCCGCCTGCTCACCGAGCACTTCAAGGTGCCGGCCGCCCTGCTCCACTGGTGCCCGTTAATGCTGGAGCCGCCCACCGAAGCCTTTGCACCGTTTGAAGACCGCGCGCACTTTCTCAGCATCGGCAATTTCCGTCACGCGCCCAATTGGGATGCGGTGCTGTGGATGAAGAACAGCGTGTGGCCGTTGATCCGCCAGCAACTGCCGGGCGCACAGCTGCATATCTACGGCGCCTACACGCCGCCCAAGGCCACCGCCCTGCACAACCCTGCGCAGGGTTTTCATGTGATGAACTGGGCCGAAGATGCCCTGCAAGTGATGACAGCCGCACGTATCTGCCTGGCGCCCATACGCTTCGGCGCCGGGATCAAGGGCAAACTGATGGATGCCATGCTTTGCGGCACGCCGAACATCACTACGCCGATAGGCGCCGAGGCCATGGGGGACGAACAGCCGTGGCCGGGCATGATCGAACAGAGTGCGCCGGCACTGGCGGCGGCGGCCGTGGCGCTGTATCAAGACCACGAACGCTGGACACAGGCCCAGGAGGCGGGCCGCCGGTTGCTCGCCCGACGTTACGACCAGACCTTCCACGGCCCGGCACTTGTAGACTGCCTGCAACGCTGCCGCAGCCGACTCGCTGCCCATCGCCGGGATAACTTCACCGGCAGCATGCTGCGCCACCATGCGCATAAAAGCACCCAGTACATGTCGCAGTGGATCGAGGCAAAAAACCGCAGCCTATAAGGTTGGCGCTGGCGAGGTTGCGCACAAGGGGGCATTATCCTGTGCAGCAACCACAATAAAGCGACGGCAGCATGACCCGAGCAATGCGCATCACCGACCCTTCCTACGAGTTGATGGACGATCACAACGGTCTGTCCATCATCTATCGCCAGCACGGCTTCCCCTGCCCGCTGGTGCGCTGGCACTTCCACAAGGAATACGAGCTGCACCTGATCGTGGCCAGCGCCGGCAAGGTGTTTATCGGCGACTACATCGGCAACTTCTATCCCGAAAGCCTGTTCCTCACCGGCCCCAACCTGCCCCACAACTGGATCAGCCAGGTGGAAGAGGACGAGGTGGTCCCCAAGCGCGACATGCTGGTGAACTTCACCGATGAGTTGTTTGAGCAGGGCAACCACTTGTTCGCCGAACTCAAGAGCCTGACGCCGTTACTTGAACGGGCACAGTACGGCGTCGAGTTTCGCTGCAAAAAAACCATCGCCCAGGCCATGGACCTGATGCAGCGTATCGAAGACAGCCGGGGCATGGCGCGCCTTGGGCATTTCTTCATCTTGCTGGACGTATTGAGCGCCTGCGAGGACTACCAGTTGCTCTCCGGCGTGACCACGCCGCAACTGGCCGACGAGCACAGCATCGACCGCACCAACCGCGCGGTGGACTATATCTTTGCCCACTACGCGCGGGAGTTGCCTTTGGAGGAAGTCGCGGAACACCTGGGGATGAAGCCGACGTACTTTTCCCGGGTGTTCAAGCAGGCCACCGGGCGCACTTTTATCGAATTCGTCAACCGGCTGCGCATCAGCAAGTCCTGCGAATTGCTTGCGGACGGTGACAAGGCCGTCACCGATGTGTGCTTTGAGTCAGGCTTTAACAATATCTCCAACTTCAACCGGCGCTTTCAGCAACTCAAGGGCATGACCCCTTCCCACTATCGACGGTTGGCGATGCAGCGGTTGACGGAGCAGAACCTGATGCCGGTAGACGCCTCGCACTTCAGTTAAAAAGACCGCAAGCCTGAGGTGCCCTGGCGATCAGCGATGAATGCTCTCACGCCCGCCACCAGCATATCCCGCAATATAAATGGGGCGTAACGCCCTCCTGTGTACGACCAAAAAGCTAAAAGTCATTGGCTGGATGCACTGTCTCCTTACGGAACAGAACCTGGCTTGATTCTGTTGGGCGCGAAACACCCGGAACACAAAGTACCGGTGAAACCGCAACGCGCAGCAGGAACCTTGTAGGACCCACTGTCACTCAGCGAAGGCATCGCCGCTACTTTAGGCATTGGCTGGTGCTTTTCTGACGCACAAAGGGTAACTCTATGATCAACGTTCAGCCTTCACCCACTCAAAGCGCCCCGCTACTCCCCGTCGAGCCAGTCAAACCGCTAACCCGCCACCCTCAGCCGACTCAGGAGGCCCTCGACAACCCACCACCCGGCCCATCGAACACTCGCCCTGTTGCCGCGCGCATACGCCGAGACTTGCAGAACCCCAACGCCACACCGCCTTCACGCTTGGCGTCAACCCGCCAGTTCGCCGACGCGTTGGTTGAACAAGGCGACCAGCAACTGGCCATCGGCGTTGCCAACAGCATTATCCGCCAACGGCTCGCCAGAGAAACCCGCCGCTCAAGCGAGGAGCCGGACAAGGTTGTCGTCCCACCGCACTCAACCTTCGGCCAGGCGTGGTCTGCGCTGGCTGACGCGCTCGAGTCGCAACCGTTCAAATCGTTTGCCGAAGCCAAGTTGATTGAGACTTCGAACCTGATCATTGGCGTCGACGGCGCCCTGACGGAGAAGGTTGATGGCGGCTTAGTCAGTTACTTCTCCCCCAATGACCCTGAATGGTCTGCGGTCTCAGGCGCCGTATGGGCCGCCGCAAAAAAACTGGCAGGCATGCGTTATTCAGACATTGCGTTCTACGGTCGAGCGCAGGCATCCGCCAGCGACATCGCTGGTTTCTACGGTATGCAACTGGGCTCGATCGGCAGTAACGACACTCTGTCGATGGCCGGGCAACTGTTGCGCGACGGCAAGTTCGCTGCGTTAAGCAGCACCGACCCGCTGGATGCGCCCATCAAGCAGCGACAGCGGGAGGCGAGCCAACGGATCGTGGATCTGCCGACACACGCACTACGGCAGACGCTTGAGACGTTCGCCCCGCTCACCGCGCAACAGCAGGTTAAGCAAGCGGATCGTGCGCTGGCGCAGCTCGTCAGCCAGGGGTTGATGAAACTGGTTCCGGAAACGACCCAATATGAAACCTCAGTCATTCTGGAAGATATTCCTGAGTATTCAACCTTCAGCCAAGTGCGCAAACATCTCTTGAATGCACTCAACGGCAATGCGTTCAAAACCTTTGCGAAAGACAACGATTTGGACCCCGGCAGCGTGCGCATCAACCCTGTCAGCGGTGCGCTGACAGGTGAAGTGAAGGGTGTCCCCACCACGTTCACCGTCAACGATGTGTCAGGCTGGGCCGATGCCTGGGTCGAGGTTAAGCCAGCCGTTCAACAGATGGCCGCCGGGTCTGACTCGGACGTGACCTACCCCACCGGCACCCGCGCGACACTGTTTGAAGTAATGGCGTTCTACAACGAAGCGCCGCCTCACCAAGAGGACAGTCGTAAACCGAGGTGGGAGCAACGCCAACTTGCGGCCACACTCGGCCGGGTGGTCGAGATCAACCAAAACAACAACTTCAAAGCATTGGCCGACACCGACCCAGCTAATGCCATACAGCAGCGCCAGCAGGCGGTAATACAGCAACTGGCCGGCACGACCATTCCCCCCTCGCCCCTTGAAACCCTCGCCGCCGCCGTGCGAGCCAACACAAACAACGCCACGGAAGAAAGCCAACAGTCACCCGCTGATGTGTTGGCCAAGGCCGAACACGACCTGGCCATCGCCGTGCATCGAGTGATGCTGCAGATCAAGGCTGACCCAGCCAAGGCCACGGCAACGATGATTGACTCGATCCCGGCCAACAGCCTGTTCGGTCAATCACTGGCTTACTTGGGCGACGCCCTGAACGCACGGGGTTATAGCGATTGGCGCCAGCAGAACAACCTCGTCGGTACCGACACAACTTGGGTTGCGCCAAAAGATGCGGCCGATCTGCGGACGAGAGAAACCGACTTTGCCAAACAGTTTCCTGAGCATTTCGACGTAATGAACCCTGTAAACGCTGCCGCAGCGCCATTCGCTGCCGGCACAAAGCCCGTCGAACTCAAATATGGCACCGCCAGCAGCGTACCGTTCGAATGGCTCTGCAATTTCTACGGTATCAGCACCGACCCCAGCAGCGAAAAATTTGCCCGGCAGTTGGAACTGATAGGCCGCACTCAGCACTTGCCGGAGCGATCGGAGCCTGCGCAAGTCACAGTGGCGCGGCTGCGAAGTCAGCGTACCGCGCTGGGTAACAGCAATGATCGGTATGCGTTAATCAATCTGTTGAAGCAAGGCAAAGTCGACGACAGCGCGCGCTTTGTAGTCTCTCCCGACTCATCGCATCAGCCTAAAAGCGTCACGACGGTTCAGCAATTTATCGCGGACAACGGCTGGTACACCACGCAGTCGAAAGCCGATAACGACAATCTACTGGCGGCGTTGCAGACGCCAGTCCCACGGTCGCCACCGCTGGGCAATCATTGGGGGTTTCTGTCGACGCCGCTGTCGCTGAGCACTGCGCAACGCAGCGCAGTAGTGGAGCAGGTAAAAACACTCATTGGCGCCGAGAAAAGCCTGCTCGACTATCTAGGCACAGCGGTCCCCAACCTCAGTAGTGATCCGGCAACCGCGTTGCAACAACTGCTCTCCACGGATAAAGCCCTGGCGTTAGCGGCCAGCCTGCAAACCCAGATGAAGGGTGCGCCAACCGCTACCAGCCTTCAACAATGGCTGTTGACCGTGCTGGTGCTGGAACTCGACCCGGCCGCCGGCACGATGCGCAATAGCGTTGCGGGTTTTGATTTCATGCAATCGGCCAACTGGGGGCTTGAGCCGGGTGAGATTCGTGAACGCTTCAACCAGCACTTGGCTTCAGAGCGCAACATTGCGCCCAACCTTGTGCCGGCAGTTGCCCAATTATTGATGGCGGGGACGGCCCCTGCCCTGCTGGTAAAAGAGATGCCATCAATGGCCTGCTTCAGTTCCACTGAGTGGGTCGCCTTTGCCACTGCCGTCAACCGGGTTGAATGGATAGCCCCCGGCGCCAGCGCAAATATGACCTTCCAGCAAGTGATGAACTTTCACAAGATAAGGCCCATTTCAGCCACTGAAGCCCGACTGGAGGCCTTGGCCCAGGTCAATCCAGTCAGAGACTGGGCAATTGCCAACAATCACGAAATCCAAAGTGACACCGCTCCCTATACTCCTGAGCAGCACAGATTGAGCCAGGAAAAACTGGACCAACAGATCAAGGAGACGTCCGAGGCAATCAACTTCCTGCGCGGGCCGGAGGCGCCCACCAGAAGGAGCATGGCTCTAAAGGCGTTGCGAGAAAAATTTGGTAACCATATCGACTACGAACGCGCTGATCTTTGGGAATCGGTGGGAGGCGGGCTGTTTTCGGGTGTCAATGCAAGCATCGTTGAAGCCTACGAGGCCGGGCGCCTTGGAGAACGCTGGACGTCATCGCGTCCGGGGCTGGATACCGAGGCACTGCGCGCCGGCGCTAGCGAGTTGCCTGATATTAATGCCCAGTTCAACCAAGCCATTGAACAAGACTACACGCTGCGCAGACGACACACCGTCACACTGTTCAAGGGGATGCTGAGCAAGCTGCCTCTTGCTGATCGCGAGAGTCTCGTCAACGGATCGGTGAAAGTTTATCAAGTCAAAGGCGCCGGCAATGGCATCGTATTAACGACAAATTACCAGGGCGTTGACAGAGCCTTTGCGATCTACCCGGCCATTGGAAAAATAGTAAAAATCCCCGCTATCGACCCAACGATCCCTGACGGCACTTCCGGCCTGCAAACCCTCGACGCAACGGCGTTCAATAACGGCGCAGAGCCGAAGCCCGGAACCCGATCCAACGTCGTATTGACCCGGATCGACGAAACCGACTTCGTTATCCCGAATGACGACCCAACAACCGGTATCAGGCAGCTCTTGGTTGCGTTCAGCGCAACCCATGAGACCTCCAACTACGACAGTCAAAGAACCCAGTATTTGTCTAAGTTGCTGGTGGACTCGATCTACTTGAACAAAACCAGTTTTGTCGCAACGCATTTGAACCGGCGTGCGAACAGAGTTGAAAACAGCGTGGAACCTATTGACGCCTTCGAAGGCATTTTACGCGCCCTCCCGGGAGGTTCCAGTGTGCTGGATGTTTTCCAGGGCAAGTATGCGCAGGCGGTGTGGGACCTAGGCGTTGATATTGTGATGTACGTCGCCACCGAGGGCCTGGGCAAACTATGGACATTGGCAAAAACAGGTGCGGGCTGGGCAGGTTCCAAGATCGCCGCCGGTTTGATCGATAAGTTCGGGGTTAAAGAGGTTGAAAATATTGCGTTCACCGACCTGACTGCCTCCAGCGTCTCGGAGTCGTTAAGCTCGTTCGGGCGCACGCAAATTGCCCCTTCAGCCGAACGCAATGCGGGCACATTTGCTTCGGCGGCCAACCGGGCTGATGGCACAATAAGTTACGGCGGTACTGAGCAAGCCAATATCAGCGCAGTACGCCAAGACGGTCATTGGTACGCGTATGACGTTACGACCGAGGCGGCTTATGGCCCGCCTCTGGTGAGCTTTGTGCCCGATACCTCTTACGTCTTGCATCAAGAAGCCCTGGCGGACGGCAGCCACGCACTGGTGACGGAGAAATCGGTATCCGCCAACGCTTACACAGTGCCCCGCACCCATGGTTTTGACCTGGTCGAAGGCGAACGCGTGTACCGCTACGACACTCGCAACCCGGGGGTAATGACTGATCTGGAATCAGCCGAGCACTTTAAACCTTTGGAGGGCTTTGAAGGCATCTGCCCTGCCCCTTCTATCTCGGCGGGCAGGACTAAACGCGTGGTCGATACGACCTGTTTTTCCAAAGTGCTCAACAACGTTGACGACCTGGCCGCTCAGGAACTTCAAGCGCTTGAACACGTGCGCCTGTTCCCTTCAGTACCCGAACTTCTGGAGAAGGACAGATTCACTGTTTTCCAGCGCCGCCGTTACCGTTGGGTTGAACACGATACGGGGCTTCGCTTGGAGCCCGTGACAGATCAAAAACCCATCATCTATAAACAGGAGATAAGCGCCAGCCTCAAGAACGACGCTGGGTTTGGTTTTTATAACTTGAACCCGGACAACCTGTTAGAAGCAGAATCGCGTGTCGTCAAACTCAACCGCATCAGTGATCTGTGTGACGACACGCGGGAACTCAGAGGCATTGTCGTCAACGACCCCCAGGGCAGCGCCGCTAAATACTTGGTAATCGAGGCCGACACCGCCGAGTTCTATTACACAAGGCTGGAGACTCCGCAGCCAAACGAGATCGTATTCAAAAAATGCACGTCCGCTGAAAAACCGATGATCAAAGAGTACCGGGACACCCTCAGAGCGCGCCAACAACCTGGCCCTAAAACACTTCGTCCCACACAGCTGGTCAGTGAGGGCAAGGTGGCCAACCTCAATGATTTGTCCCTGTGGCGCACACTGCAAGCGCCTAAGGGAGATAAGGCACGTGTCGTCATGGACGAGGTTCAACAAGCACTTCAACCGCACTTCGAAGAGATCGCTATCACCGACGTCCCCACCGCTAATGAAAACGGGGTCACTCAATACAAATATGATGGCAACCACCAGGCCGTGAGGAGAAGACGCGACGAACTGCGCAAGGAGCTGGGGCTGGATAATTATGGCGCAGTGCGCAGTGAGACGTTTCAAACCCGATTGGCCCGACGAGTGGGCGCGGAAAGGGACGCAAACGGAAAAATATTCGGACAATGTGCCGAGATGGCGGCGTATGCCGCAGATACCATCAAGGCGTCAGCCAAAGAGAGTGGCTACCGAACTTATATGGTGCAAATCCCAGGCAGCAATCATACGCTCGTGTTGCTGTCAAAAAATGTTTACCGGGCCGGGGAGAAAATTAACTGGGAGCGTGAGTTCAAAGAAGGATCCATCACGGTTGATTTGTGGCAAAGCGTTTTAAATAAGACAAGCGCCCGAGCCAATAAAATGTTGACGCACTTATCGAAAAACCACCTGTACACCAAAAGCAAACCTCCCGCCACGATTCAAGTGGAAATGAAAGTTCATTGATTCAAACATCCCAGCCACGGGATTTCTGAGCAGGCCGCACGGCAACTGTGCGGCCGTGCGTTTGCCCAACCCTGGAGAAACCGTATGAGCCGCCTCAGCGACCAGTGCAAAAAAGTATCAGCCCCAGTGCGCCCAAGGATTTGTCATAACCCCAATTGAAGGCTGTAATCACCGCACACTCTTCCTGACATCTTGTCGGAAGACACAACAACAATAACTGTCCTTCTGTAGCCCCCTGGGCGCGGAAATGGAGTGCGCGATGAAGTTCACAGCAAAAGCACTGCTTGTCTCCACCTGCATGACTACCTGCATGACCCTCAGCGCCGTCAGCTTTGGCGCGCAAACCCTGACCATTGCCACCGTCAACAACAGCGACATGATCCGCATGCAAAAGCTCTCGAAAACCTTTGAGACCGAGCACCCGGACATCAAGCTGAACTGGGTGGTGCTTGAAGAGAACGTGCTGCGCCAACGCCTGACCACCGACATCGCCACCCAGGGCGGCCAGTTCGACGTGTTGACCATCGGCATGTACGAAGCTGCACTGTGGGGTGCCAAGGGGTGGTTGGAGCCGATGAAAGACCTGCCGGCGTCCTACGACCTCGACGACGTGTTCCCTTCGGTGCGTGACGGCTTGTCGGTCAAAGGCTCGTTGTATGCCCTGCCGTTCTACGCCGAAAGCTCGATCACCTACTACCGCACCGACCTGTTCAAGGGCGCCGGGCTGAGCATGCCCGAGCACCCGACCTGGACCCAGATCGGCGAATTCGCCGCCAAACTCACCGACAAGAGCAAAGAGCAGTACGGCCTGTGCCTGCGTGGCAAAGCCGGTTGGGGTGAGAACATGGCGCTGATCACCACTCTGGCCAACGGCTACGGCGCACGCTGGTTCGATGAAAAATGGCAGCCTGAATTCAACGGCCCGGAATGGAAGGACGCGTTGAACTTCTACGTCGACAACATGAAGAAATCCGGCCCGCCGGGTGCTTCCAGCAACGGTTTCAACGAAAACCTCGCGCTGTTCAACAGCGGTAAGTGCGCGATCTGGGTGGACGCCAGCGTGGCCGGTTCGTTCGTCACCGACAAGTCTCAGAGCAAGGTCGCTGACAACGTCGGCTTCACCTTCGCGCCCCACGAGAAGACCGACAAAGGCACCTCGTGGCTGTACTCCTGGAGCCTGGCGATCCCGACCAGTTCCAAAGCCAAGGACGCCGCCAAGGTGTTCACCACCTGGGCAACGTCCAAGGAATACGGCGAGCTGGTTGCCAAGACCGATGGCATTGCCAATGTGCCGCCTGGTACGCGCAAATCGACCTACAGCGACGAGTACCTCAAAGCCGCGCCGTTCGCCAAGGTGACCCTCGAATCGCTGAAAGTCGCCGACCCGACCAAACCGACCCTCAAGCCGGTGCCGTATATCGGTATCCAGTTGGTGACCATTCCTGAATTCCAGGCGATCGGTACCCAGGTCGGCAAGTTCTTCTCGGGCGCGCTGACCGGCCAGCAAACGGTGGACCAAGCCTTGACCGCCGCGCAGACCACCACCGAGCGTGAGATGAAGCGGGCGGGTTATCCCAAATAACTCAGCATCACCGCGATAAATGCTTTGTGTGGGAGCTGGCTTGCCTGCGATGCGGGCGACTCGGTCTGTCAGCCAGACCGATGTGATGCCATCGCAGGCAAGCCAGCGCCCACATTGAGCGCGCTCCGATTCTAGTTTTGCATGCACCCGACTGGTCTTGATCCTAATGAATACAACACCCAAAAACCGCCTGGCCAACCCCGGCTGGTTCCTTGTCAGCCCCTCGGTGGCCATGCTGCTGCTGTGGATGATCGTGCCGCTGGGCATGACCCTGTACTTTTCGCTGATCCGCTACAACCTGCTCTACCCTGGCGAAAACCAATTCGTGGGGCTGGAGAACTTCACTTACTTCATCACCGACTCGGGCTTTCTGCCTGGCGCCACCAACACCCTGTTACTGGTGGGCAGCGTGCTGCTGATCAGCGTGGTGTTCGGCGTGTTGATCAGTGCGTTGCTGGAGGCCAGTGAATTCTTTGGCCGTGGCATTGTGCGGGTGATGCTGATTTCGCCGTTCTTCATCATGCCCACCGTCGGTGCGCTGATCTGGAAGAACCTGATTTTCCATCCGGTGTCGGGGATTCTCGCCGCCGTGTGGAAGCTGTTCGGCGCCGAGCCGGTGGACTGGCTGGCGCACTACCCGTTGCTGTCGATCATCATCATTGTGTCGTGGCAGTGGCTGCCCTTCGCCATCCTGCTGCTGATGACCGCCATGCAGTCCCTCGACCAGGAACAAAAAGAAGCCGCACGCCTGGACGGTGCCGGCGCCATCGCGATCTTCTGGCACCTGACCCTGCCCCACCTGGCCCGCCCGATTGCCGTGGTGGTGATGATCGAAACGATCTTTTTGCTCTCGGTATTCGCCGAAATCTTCACCACCACCAACGGTGGCCCCGGTTACGCCTCGACCAACCTCGCCTACCTGATCTACAACCAGGCGCTGGTGCAGTTCGACGTGGGCATGGCCTCGGCCGGCGGCTTGATTGCCGTGGTCATCGCCAATATCGCGGCGATCATCCTGGTGCGGATGATCGGCAAAAACCTGACTGACAAGCCTTGAGGGCCGCGCCATGACGCTTCAACAATCCCGCCGCCTGCAAAGCCTGCTGCTCGGCACGTTGGCCTGGGCCATCGCGATCCTGATTTTCTTTCCGATCTTCTGGATGGTGCTGACCAGCTTCAAGACCGAAATCGACGCGTTCGCCACGCCGCCGCAGTTCATCTTCACGCCGACGCTGGAGAACTACCTGCACATCAACGAGCGCAGCAACTACTTCGCCTACGCCTGGAACTCGGTGGTGATTTCGTTCAGCGCCACCGCGCTGTGTTTGCTGATCTCGGTGCCGGCCGCCTACTCCATGGCGTTCTACGAAACCAAACGCACCAAGGGCACCTTGCTGTGGATGCTGTCGACCAAAATGCTGCCGCCGGTGGGCGTGCTGATGCCGATCTACCTGCTGGCCAAGAGCATGGGCCTGCTGGATACGCGCATTGCGCTGATCATCATCTACACCCTGATCAACCTGCCGATTGTGGTGTGGATGGTGTACACCTACTTCAAGGACATCCCCAAGGACATCCTCGAAGCCGCACGCCTGGATGGCGCCACCCTGTGGCAGGAAATGGTCCGCGTGCTGCTGCCCATCGCCAAGGGCGGCCTGGCCTCCACCGTGCTGCTGTCGTTGATCCTGTGCTGGAACGAGGCGTTCTGGTCGCTGAACCTGACCTCCTCGAATGCCGCACCGTTGACCGCGCTGATCGCCTCTTACTCCAGCCCCGAAGGCTTGTTCTGGGCCAAATTGTCCGCCGTTTCGACCCTCGCCTGTGCGCCGATCCTGATCTTTGGCTGGATCAGCCAGAAACAGCTGGTGCGTGGCCTGTCCTTCGGCGCAGTTAAATAATAATTCCAAGCGGAGGCCCATCATGGCCAACCTGAAAATCAAGAATTTGCAAAAAGGCTTCGAAGGTTTCTCGATCATCAAGGGCATTGACCTTGAGGTGAACGACAAGGAGTTCGTGGTGTTCGTCGGCCCGTCGGGCTGCGGTAAATCCACCCTGCTGCGTTTGATCGCAGGCCTTGAGGAAGTCACCGAAGGCACCATCGAACTCGATGGCCGCGATATCACCGAAGTCACCCCGGCCAAGCGCGATTTGGCCATGGTGTTCCAGACTTACGCGCTGTACCCGCACATGAGCGTGCGCAAAAACATGTCGTTTGCCCTGGACCTGGCGGGTGTCGACAAGAAGCTGGTGGAAAGCAAAGTCAGCGAAGCGGCGCGTATTCTCGAACTTGGCCCGTTGCTGGAGCGCAAGCCCAAGCAACTGTCCGGTGGCCAGCGTCAGCGCGTGGCGATCGGCCGCGCAATCGTGCGTAACCCAAAGATTTTCCTGTTCGACGAACCACTGTCCAACCTCGACGCCGCCCTGCGTGTGCAGATGCGCCTGGAACTCTCGCGCCTGCATAAAGAACTGCAAGCAACCATGATTTACGTGACCCACGACCAGGTCGAGGCCATGACCCTGGCCGACAAGGTGGTGGTCCTCAACAGTGGCCGCGTTGAGCAGGTCGGCTCGCCGCTGGAGTTGTACCACCAGCCGGCCAACCTGTTTGTGGCAGGCTTTCTCGGTACGCCGAAAATGGGTTTCCTCAAGGGCAAGGTGGCCCGTGTCGAGGGTCAAAGCTGCGACGTGCAACTGGACGCCGGCATGCTGATCAGCCTGCCAATGAGCGGCGCCAGCCTGAGCGTGGGCAGCGCGGTGACCCTGGGTATTCGCCCGGAACACCTGGAAATTGCCTCGCCTGGCCAAACCACTCTGACCGTCACCGCCGACGTCGGCGAGCGCCTGGGCAGCGACACTTTCTGCCACGTCATTACCGCCAGCGGCGAGCCTCTGACCCTGCGCATCCGTGGCGACATGGCCAGCCAATACGGCGAAACGCTGCAGTTGCACCTGGACCCGGCGCACTGCCATCTGTTCGACACCGATGGCGTGGCCGTGGCTCGTCCACTGCGCGCTGCCGCCTGATTTCGCGAGACTTGTGATGAAACTGAATAAACAGAACCTCACCCAATTGGCGCCGCACGTGAAAATTCCCGCCTATGCGATTGCCAGCACCACCCAGGGCATCGCGCATATCGGCGTCGGCGGTTTCCACCGCGCGCACCAGGCGTATTACACCGACGCGCTGATGAATACCGGCGTTGGCCTGGACTGGAGCATCTGCGGCGTCGGCCTGCGCAGCGAGGACCGCAAGGCCCGCGACGACCTGGCCGGCCAGGACTACCTGTTCACCCTGTATGAGCTGGGCGATACCGATGACACCGACGTGCGCGTGATCGGCGCGATCAGCGACATGCTGCTGGCCGAAGACGGTGCCCAGGCGTTGATCGACAAGCTGGCCAGCCCGCAGATTCGCATTGTTTCGCTGACCATCACCGAAGGCGGCTACTGCATCGATGACAGTAACGGCGAGTTCATGGCGCACCTGCCGCAGATCCAGCACGACCTGGCGCATCCCAATGCCCCGAAAACCGTGTTCGGGTTTATCTGCGCCGCACTGACCCAGCGTCGCGCCGCCGGCACCCCGGCGTTTACCGTGATGTCCTGCGATAACCTGCCGCACAACGGCGCCGTCACGCGCAAGGCACTGCTGGCATTTGCCGCCCTGCACAACGCCGAACTGCACGACTGGATCAAGGCCAACGTGAGTTTCCCGAATGCCATGGTCGACCGCATCACACCGATGACCAGCAGCGCCCACCGCCTGCAACTGCACGACGAACACGGCATCGACGACGCCTGGCCGGTGGTGTGCGAGCCGTTTGTGCAATGGGTGCTGGAAGACAAATTCGTTAACGGCCGCCCGGCCTGGGAAAGCGTCGGGGTGCAGTTCACCGATGACGTCACGCCTTACGAAGAGATGAAGATCGGCCTGCTCAACGGCAGCCACCTGGCCCTGACCTACCTGGGGTTTCTCAAGGGTTACCGGTTTGTGCACGACACCATGAATGACCCGGTGTTTGTGGCCTACATGCGCGCTTACATGGACCTCGACGTCACGCCAAACCTGGCGCCGGTGCCGGGCATTGATTTGACCCAGTACAAGCAGACGCTGGTCGACCGTTTTTCCAACCAGGCGATCGCCGACCAGTTGGAGCGTGTATGTTCCGATGGTTCGTCGAAGTTTCCCAAGTTCACCGTACCGACCATCAATCGCTTGATTGCCGATGGGCGTGAAACCGAACGTGCGGCGCTGGTTGTCGCAGCCTGGGCGCTGTACCTCAAAGGCGTTGATGAAAACGGCGTGACCTACAAGATCCCCGACCCACGCGCCGAGTTCTGCCAGGGGCTGGTGAGTGACGACGCGCTGATCAGCCAGCGCCTGCTGGGTGTGGAAGAGATTTTTGGCAAGGCTATTCCCAACTCGGCTGAGTTTGTGGCAGCGTTTGAGCGTTGCTTTGTCAGCTTGCGCGACCACGGTGTCACCGCGACCCTGCAGCAACTGCTGAAGAAACTCGATTAAACATGTGGGAGCTGGCTTGTGTGGGAGCTGGCTTGCCTGCGATAGCATCACCTGGGTTTGACTGATAGACCGAGGTGCTGGCATCGCAGGCAAGCCAGCTCCCACACAGACCAGCCCCCACATTTGACCGGGTTATCAATCCAAGAATAATACTGCTGAGCAATCCACCATGACCCAGCAAAACCTGTACCTCGGCATCGATTGTGGCACCCAGGGCACCAAAGCCATCGTCCTCGACGCGTCCAGCGGCAAGGTCCTGGGCCTGGGCGCCGCCGCGCATACATTGATCAGCGGCGCCAATGGCCGCCGCGAACAGCACACCCAGGAATGGCTGGACGCTTTTACCGAAGCTACCCACCGCGCCCTGCAACAGGCCGGTGTAGACGGCCAGGACATCCTCGGCATCGGCGTGTCCGGCCAGCAGCACGGTCTGGTGCTGCTGGGCGAGCAAGGTGAAGTGCTGCGCCCGGCCAAACTCTGGTGCGACACCGAAACCGCGCCGGAGAACGAGCGCCTGCTGGCCTACCTGGGCGGCGAAAGCGGCTCGCTGGAACGCCTCGGCGTGGCCATTGCGCCGGGCTATACCGTGTCGAAACTGCTGTGGACCCGTGAACAACACCCGGACGTGTTCGCGCGCATCGCCCATATCCTGCTGCCCCACGATTACCTCAACTACTGGCTCACCGGCCGCGCCGTGGCGGAATATGGCGATGCGTCGGGCACCGGCTACTTCAACGTGCGCAGCCGCGAGTGGGATGTGGCGCTGCTTACGCACATCGACCCCAGCGGGCGCCTGGAAAAAGCCTTGCCGCAACTGATTGCCGCCGATCAAGCGGTGGGCACCATCTTGCCGGCCATCGCCGAACGCTTAGGGATAAACCCGAATGCCAAGGTGTCCAGCGGCGGCGGCGACAACATGATGGGCGCCATCGGCACCGGCAATATCGCCCCCGGCGTGATCACCATGAGCCTGGGTTCGTCCGGCACCGTGTATGCCTTTGCCGATCAGCCGAATGTCAACCCGCAAGCGTCGGTGGCGACCTTCTGTTCGTCCAGCGGCGGTTGGTTGCCGTTGATCTGCACCATGAACCTGACCAACGCCACCGGGGTGATTCGCGAGCTGTTCGACCTTGACCTTGCGACCTTCAACAGCCTGGTTGAGCAAGCGCCGATTGGCGCCGACGGCGTGAGCATGCTGCCGTTCCTCAACGGCGAACGCGTGCCCGCCCTGCCCCACGCCACCGGCAGCCTCCACGGGCTGACCATGACCAACCTGACCCGCGCCAACCTGTGCCGCGCGGTGGTCGAGGGCACCACCTTCGGCCTGCGCTACGGACTCGACCTGCTGCGCCAGACCGGCCTGCAAAGCCACAGTATCCGTCTGATAGGCGGCGGCTCGAAAAGCCCGGTGTGGCGGCAGATGGTCGCCGATATCATGAACACTGAAGTGGTGTGTACCGAACAAAGCGAAGCCGCCGCCCTGGGCGCGGCGATTCAGGCGGCCTGGAGCCAGTCCGGCGAATCCCTGGCCAGCCTGTGCGACAAATGCGTCAGTGTCGACCCGAGCAGCCGCACGCTGCCGGTGGCGACCAATGTGAGTGCCTATCAACAGGCTTACGAGCGCTACCAGCAGCTCGTGGCAACCCTTTAAGAGCGAACGACTATGTATCTGGTGTGTGGCGAAGCGCTGTTTGATTTTTTCAGCGAGCAAGAGGCCAGCGGTCAGGCTTCCAGGGTCAATTACAAGGCCATTGCCGGCGGTTCACCGTTCAACGTGGCCGTGGGTTTGCGCCGCCTGGGCATTGAGTCCGCGCTGTTGGGTGGCGTGTCCGACGATTTCCTTGGCCAGCGCTTGCTGCAAGTGCTCAAGGACGAAGGCGTCAGCCGGCAGTTTCTGCTTGAGTTTGCCGCGCCGACTACCCTGGCAATGGTTGCCGTGGGCGCCAACGGCTCACCGCAGTACAGCTTTCGCGGCGAAGGCTGCGCAGATCGGCAATTGACCCTTGAGCATCTGCCGACGTTGGGCGATGAGATTCGTGGCCTGCATGTCGGCTCGTTTTCGCTGGTGGTGCAGCCGATTGGCGACACGCTGCTGAGCCTGGTCAAGCGCGAAAGCGGCAAGCGCCTGATCAGCCTGGACCCCAATGTGCGGCTCAACCCGCAGCCGGATATCCAGCTGTGGCGTGAGCGCGTGGCCGAGCTGGTCAAACATGCCGACCTGATCAAGGTCAGCGACGAAGACCTGCACCTGCTCTACCCCGACCAATCGCCCGAGAGCGTGCTGCAAGGCTGGTTGCAACACCGTTGCCAGTTGGTATTCCTCACCCGTGGCGGCGATGGCGCGACAGTATTCAGCCGCCAGCACGGCAGTTGGTCGCAACCTGCGGTCAAGGTCGTGATGGCCGATACGGTAGGCGCCGGCGACACCTTCCAGGCCGCGTTGATTGCCTGGCTGACCGAGCAGCAGCTGGATTCGATTGACGGCCTGCAACAACTGACACGCGAGCAGATCGACAGCATGCTCGGCTTCGCCATCCGCGCCGCCGCGCTGACCTGCAGCAAGACCGGGCCGGACCTGCCGTATCGTCAGCAGTTGGGCTGAAGCCCGGGTTTCATGAAGGTTTTGTCAGCCAAGGCAAAATTAATCGATGGTTAATCCCGCAAGCCGAGAGTGAAATTGAACTCACTTGCGGAGCACCCTCATGAAACTGCGTACATGGTTATTCACCGCCACCCTGGCCCTTGCAGCAGTATCGGGCATGGCCCAAGCCGACACCGCGGCCAAGCCCGTGCCTTATCAATACGGCACGCCGTTGAACATCGACAAAGTCATCGCCATGCACGAGGAAGACACCGACGCGTGCAAGGTAATCAATGCCGATATCAAATTCGTGGACAAAGCCGGCAAAATCGAAGACGTGGGCTATCGAAAAATGTCCGAAGCCTGTGATTTCCAGAACTGATGCACACCGTATTGGGCCTGGCGATTGCCAGGCCCACAGGTCATCGGTGACTGACTCTCAACCACTTGCACTCAACCACTTGGCTGACTAGTAGCCGCGCCCCGCCACTCTTTGCTGAGCAGGCACTTGGGTGTGCTTGAGGTCTTCGCGCAACCCGCTGATCAGGTTGCAAATGGCTCGACTGCTGTCGAGTTTTTCCGCGTTGATACCTTTGACTTCCAAATCTAACCGGTCACGGTCGCGATCGTCATAGACCTTGATCGTCAACGAGGCGTCTTCGGCTTTGGTGCATTCACACCGCTTGGGCAGGAAACTTCCTTCAATAATGCTGCGTAGTTCCAGTTCCGAAAGCATGGCCAACCTCTCCTTTCTTGAGACTGCCAACAGATTTTTTGTGTGTCCGGCAGGCACGGGCCCGCCACGTCTTACCGACCTTGGCAGACGCTTACAGTCAATAAGCCTACTCGGCAAAATCCGTTCTTGTTGTAACTTTTCCTCATAAGCGCAACGACCCGTTATATAAGCCGGTTTGTGTAGCCAACATCGTCGTCGAACCGCGCCGATTAAACGTTTATGCACTAAATGACACCTTGCGCTGCGACTCTCTCTGCAACATGTCGCAAACTATCAAAGTTGATATTGGCCCCGGAATTCACCGCCACCAGGGTCTGCCCGCGCACGCCGTTTTGGCTGACGTACTTGCGAATGCCCGCCACCGCCAGTGCGCCGGAAGGCTCGGTGATGGAGCGCGTATCGTCGTAGATCAGCTTGATGGCGCTGCACAGTTGGTCATTGCTGACGGTGATCACTTCATCGACCCAATCGCGGCAGATCTCAAAGCCATAGGCGCCGATCTGCGCCACGGCAGTGCCGTCGGCAAACCCGTCGACACTGGGCAGCACCACTCTTTCACCGGCGCGCAGGGCCGCCAGCAGGCAACTCGAGCCCTCGGGTTCGACCCCGACGATGCGCACCTCGGGCCGCAGGTATTTGACATAGGCGGCAATCCCGGCGATCAGGCCGCCGCCGCCCACCGGTACGAAGATCGCGTGCAGCGGGCCTTGCTGTTGACGCAGTATTTCCATGGCCACAGTGCCTTGGCCGGCGATCACATCGGGGTCATCGAACGGCGAAACAAAGGTGCAACCCGTTGCCTCGGCCAATTGCAGCGCGTGGGCCAGGGCAAACGGAAAGCTCTCGCCATGCAGCACCGCCTCGGCGCCCCGGGAACGCACGCCCAGCACCTTTAATTGCGGTGTGCTGCACGGCATGACGATGCTGGCCTTGATCCCCAGCTCCCGCGCCGCCAGCGCCACACCCTGCGCATGATTACCCGCCGAGGCGGTCACCACGCCACAGGCTTTGTGCTTATCGCCGAGTTGCACCAGCTTGTTGTAGGCGCCACGGATCTTGAAGGAAAACGTCGGCTGCAAATCTTCGCGTTTGAGCAGCACCTGGTTGCCCAGTAGCGCTGACAGCGCAGGCGCCGGCTGCAAGGGCGTGCGCACCGCCACGTCGTAGACCGGGGCGGCGAGGATCTTTTTCACGTAGTGCTCAAGCAGCCCGGTATTGGCGGTTTGCGCGGCGCGGTGGGTACTCATGGGCGTCTCCTGGAATTGGTGTGCTGCCCAGGAGTCGGAAAAACAAAACCCGCCTCCAGGGCGGGTTTGGGTGCAGCCGTGTGCTATCCCGCCAAATGAGGAATGGCGGTAATAATAATGCTCGGCTGGCGGCGCAAGGCTTGAAATGTCATGCAACGAAATTAACCGGCGGTGGTTGGGCAAGTCAATGGCCTGTCGCCATTTAGCCGGTTGGGGTTTACGCGCGATATACGAAACGTATACGCTTTGTATATCCATCCAACACAGTGAACCCCATGGGCATCGTCAAGATCACCGACCAACTGCACGAACAGCTACGCCTGGCCAGCGCGGCCATGGACCGCTCCATCAATGCCCAGGCCGAGTTCTGGATCAAGATCGGCCTGCTGGCCGAACTCAACCCGCACCTGCCCTACAACGAGCTGATCAACAAGCTGTTGCTGGACAAACCCGACCTGATCCGAGGGCGCGGCTGATGATCAAGACCCCCGCACAACTGGCGGTGATGCGCGAATCCGGGCGCCTGCTGGCCAAGGTATTCAGCATGCTCGACGGTTTTGTCGCTGCCGGGCGCTCGACCCTGGAGCTGGACAGCGCCGTCGAAGCCTTCATCCGCAACGACCTCAACGCCCGCCCGGCGAGCCTTGGGCAGTACGACTACCCCTTTTGCATCAACACCTCGATCAACGAAGTGGTGTGCCATGGCATGCCCAGCGCCAAGGAGGTGTTGAAAGACGGCGACATCATCAACATCGATATCACTCTGGAGAAAGGCGGCTTTATCGCTGACTCCAGCAAGATGTACATGATCGGCAACGTGGCGCCCAAGGCCCGGCGCCTGGTGGAACAGACCTTCGAAGCCATGTGGGCCGGCATTCGCCAGGTTCGCCCCGGCGCCCGCCTGGGCGATATCGGCCATGCGATCCAGAGCCACGCGCAAGCCAACGGCTACAGCGTGGTGCGTGAGTATTGCGGCCACGGCATCGGCCGGCAGATGCACGAGGAACCCCAAGTGCTGCACTTCGGCCGCCCCGGCACCGGCCTGGAACTGCGCGAAGGCATGGTGTTTACCATCGAGCCGATGCTCAACCAGGGCAGCGCCAAGGTGCGCGACCTCAAGGATGGCTGGACGGTGGTGACCAAGGACAACAGCCTGTCGGCGCAATGGGAACACACCGTGGCGGTGACGGCGGACGGCTTTGAAGTGCTGACACTGCAACCGCACACCGACGCATAACCTGTGGGCGCTGGCTTGCCTGCGAGGGCGTCCTCAATATTGCTATCGCAGGCAAGCCAGCGCCCACAGGTTGTTCATGCTGTTTGCATCACCAGCCCTGGCCCTGGCGTTTCAACTCCAGGCGCCGTACGAACTCCTCCAGCACCAGCGCATACAGGTCGTCTTGCAGATAGGCATCTTCGATACCGGCGTCCATGTTCGGGTTGTCGTTGACCTCGATCACCACCACTTTGTCGCCGGACTGTTTGAGGTCGACGCCATAAAGGCCGTCGCCGATCAGGTTGGCGGTCTTCACCGCCAGTTCCACCACCGCCTTGGGTGCTTCGTGGACCGCCAGGGTGCGGCATTCGCCGTTGATGTCCTGGCCGATGGCCTTGTGGTTATAAATCTGCCAATGGCCCTTGGACATGAAGTACTGACAGGCAAAGATCGGCTTGCGGTTGAGCACGCCAATGCGCCAGTCGTACTCGGTGTAGAAAAACTCCTGGGCCAGCAACAGCACCGAATGTTCGAACAACTCGGCGGTAGCCTTGAGCAGGGCCTCCTGGCTTTCCACCTTGATCACGCCGCGCGAGAAGCAACCGTCGGGGATCTTCAACACCAACGGGAAGCCCAGGCGCTCGCCAACCCGTTCGAAGTCCTCCGGTCGCTCCTTGTAGAGAATCTCGGTGGCGGGCATGCCCAGTTGATGGCTGTTGAGCAGGTCAGTGAGGTAGACCTTGTTGGTACAGCGCAGGATCGATGCCGGGTCATCCATGACCACCAGACCTTCGCTTTCGGCTTTTTTGGCGAAGCGGTAAGTGTGGTTGTCGACACTGGTGGTCTCGCGGATCAGCAAGGCGTCGTACTCGGCCAGGCGTGAATAATCCTTGCGCTCGATCAGCTCCACATCGATGCCCAGGCCCTTGCCGACCCGCACAAAGTTGTCCAGGGCGCGGGCATTGGACGGCGGCAGTTGTTCCTGCGGGTCGTGAAGAATCGCCAGGTCATAACGCGCCAAACGGCGTGAGCGCGGCTGGCGCCAGATCTTGCGGCTGAAGTTGTCGAGGGCGTGGGCGAACTGGTCTTCCTGGTCATCGCGCAACTTGTGCAATACCCCGGACTTGACTCCGTCGATATGCCAGCCATTGTGTCTGCGAAACTCAACTAACAAGATTGGGCACGGGAAGGTTTCAAATAACTGGCGCGCCAACTCTTGCAGCGGCTCTATATTGGTTCGACCAAAATAAAGTGTCAGGGTAAAACCTTCGGTATTGCTGTAAAGGTGATGACTCAGGGCTTTATCGAGGGTTTTATCCAGGTCGTCCAGTGCCAAGCCATACAGCGACTTTTTAGTCAATTCACTGATGGTGCGCACCGACGGAATCACCTTGTGCCCACGCGCTTCGGCCAGCAACGAGCAGTAGTAGCCGTGCCCAAGGTACTTGTAGCTGCGGCACAGGTTGATGACCTGCACACGCTTGCCCGTCTCGCTTTCACGGGTTTGCTCAAGGTATTCCTGGGCCGTCACGATGTCTTCGCTGGGAAAGTAGGAGGCCCAATCTTCCTTGCGTTCGACAATGATCACCACTTGACTGGACCCTTTGCTCGCGACCGATAAATAACTGCCGGAAGTTATTGTCGCCGCGACGTTTTGCTCGGATACTTCACGCCAATGACCTTGTACCGCTGACATAATATTTGATCCGCTTTAGAGAACTCGACCTTTTCTATTAAGCACGATCTTTTAGAGAAGTCCCGTTTCGTTACGCAACTTTTACGGCGGTCATATGGCTCTTTCCTTTCGCGTTGCAATACCCGCTGACGTGCCCGAATTGGTCGCGCTGGAACAGCACTGTTTCACCACCGACCGGCTCTCGCCGCGCAGTTTCCAGTGGATGATCAGCCGTGCCCATGGCCAGTTACTGGTGGCGGAAAACGACGCGCAATTGCTCGGTTATGCACTGGTGTTGTTCCACCGCGGCACCTCGCTGGCGCGCCTGTACTCCATCGCAATCGCCGAGCACGCACGCGGCATGGGTTTGGGCAAGCGATTGCTGACGCGCATCGAGGCCTGCGCCCTGGAACATGACTGCGCCTACCTGCGCCTGGAAGTGCGCACCGACAACCCCGGTGCCCTGGCGTTGTACGAGCGCAATGGCTATCGGCGCTTTGCGCTGATCAATGATTATTACGAAGATCACACCGCCGCCATTCGCCTGGAAAAACGCATCCTCCAGCACCAGGTCGCACGCCCCCAGAGCGTGCCGTATTACCAGCAGACCACCGACTTCACCTGTGGCGCCGCGTGCTTGCTGATGGCCATGGGCGCGTTGCGGCCTGGGCGTGTGGCCGGGCGGCGCGAAGAACTGCAGATCTGGCGTGAAGCCACCACCGTGTTCATGACCGCAGGCCACGGCGGCTGCAGCCCGCAAGGCTTGGCGTTGGCGGCCTGGCGCCGGGGGTTTCGGGTGCGTATGCAGGTGAATGTGCGCGGGCCGTTGTTTCTCGACGGCGTGCGCGACCCGCACAAGAAGGACGTGATGCGCTTAGTGCACGAAGCGTTTGAAGAGGAATTGGCCGGCAGCGACGTCGAACAGATACTCGGCGGCGCCCTGGATTTACCCCAGGTATTGCAGGCCGGCGGGCAGCCGCTGGTGCTGATCAGCAGCTACCGCCTCACCCGTTCGAAGTCGCCGCACTGGGTGATGGTCACCGACTGCGACGCAGAGTTCGTCTACCTGCACGATCCTGACGTGGACCACAGCCAGCATCGCCAGCCCCTGGACTGCCAGCATCTGCCGGTCAGCCATGGGGAGTTCGAGCGCATGTGTCGTTTTGGCAGCAAACAATTGCGCGCGGCGGTGGTGCTGTTCAAGCCACCTGCTTGACCCCGGCCTTGGCTTCCAGCTCGCGCACCAGCGGCAGGACGCGCTGGCCGAAGTATTCGACTTCTTCCTGAAAATGCAGGAAGCCGGCCAGTATCAGGTCCACGCCCACAGCCTTGAGCGCAACAATGCGCTCGGCGATCTGCTGCGGCGTGCCGATCAGGTTGGTCTTGAAGCCGTCGTTGTATTGCACCAGGTCTTCAAAGCTGGACTTGGCCCAGTTGCCCTCGCCTTCCGGTGAGGCCTTGCCCGCCTGTTTGGCCGCGTCGCCAAACGCATTCACCGCCTCGGGGTCGGCCTTGTCGATGATTTCGGCGAGCACGGCGCGGGCTTCTTCTTCGGTGTCGCGGGCGATCACAAAGGCGTTTACACCGACTTTCACCGAATGATTATTGGCCGCGGCCTTAATGCGGATGTCATCAACCTGGGCCTTGATGCCTTCGGGCGTGTTGCCGTTGGTGAAGTACCAGTCCGACACGCGTGCCGCCATGTCCCGCGCCGCCCGTGAGCTGCCGCCCTGGAACACTTCCGGCTGGCCGAGTGGCTTGGGTTTGAGGCTGTAATTGTTGAAGCGGTAGAAGTCACCCTTGAAAGTGAAATCGTCCTGGTTCCAGATGCCTTTGAGGGCGCGGATAAACTCCTCGGAGCGACGATAACGTTCGTCGTGTTCCAGCCAGGGTTCGCCGATGGCCTGGAATTCGCCCTTGAACCAGCCACTGACGATATTCACCGCAATGCGCCCGTTGGTGAGCTGGTCGATGGTCGCCAGTTGCTTGGCTGCCAACGCCGGCTGCCAAGGGCCAGGCAGGATCGCCGCGATCACCTTGAGCGTGGTGGTCGCCGCCAGCAACGCATGGCTGAACGCGACGGACTCATGCTGGTTGTCGGCGCCGTAACCGGCGGTAAAGCGAATTTGCGTCAGGCCATATTCGAAGCCGGCCGCCTCGGCCAACTGCGCAAGCTTGCGGTTGTAGTCGATGCCCCAATGAGTGCGCTGTTCGATCTTGCTGACCACCAGCCCACCGCTGACGTTGGGTACCCAATAGGCAAATTTCACGGCTTGCTGACTCATCTGGCAGTACCTCGCAGGAAAGGATGTAACCAGGCTTGAGCAGCAAGCGTGCCAGACAGCATCAAAGCACCACCCCATGGGCGTTGTGGCGCATATCGCCGTGGTGGTTGCCAAGCGGGTGAATGTCGCGGATGGCCTTGATTTGTCGATTTGCTGTTGCTGGAGCAACAGCAGTTTGGCTCCAGCCCCAGCAAATAGGGGCTGCGCCGCCCGGCACGGACTGTGCAATCCGCTAAGCATTGATCACTGCCCAGGAGCCGTACCCCATGACCGAGCAACATGTCATCAACCCGCTGTCCATCGGCGTCGATTACCCCACACTTGCCGCGCGCTTTCGGCCGATCTTCCAGCGCATCGCCGAAGGTGCCGTGGCGCGTGAACAGGCGCGCGCCCTGCCCTACGAGCCGATTGAGTGGCTCAAACACGCTGGGTTCGGCGCGGTGCGGGTGCCGGTGGAATACGGCGGCGGCGGCGCGTCCCTGCCGCAATTGTTTGAGCTGCTGATCGAACTGGCGGCGGCCGACTCCAATGTGCCCCAGGCGTTGCGCGGGCACTTCGCCTTTGCCGAGGACCGCCTGAACGCGCCACCCGGCGCGGGTCGCGACCTGTGGTTCAAGCGTTTTGTCGACGGCGATATCGTCGGGTGCGCCTGGACCGAAATCGGTAACGTGGCGATCGGCGATGTGGTCACTCAAGTCAGCCCGGATGGCGACAACTGGAAGCTCAACGGCGAAAAGTTCTACAGCACCGGCAGCCTTTTCTCCGACTGGATCGACGTGTACGCCCAGCGCAGCGACACCGGCGCCGACGTGATCGCCGCCACCCGCACGCGCCAGCCTGGCGTGGTGCAACGTGATGACTGGGACGGGTTCGGCCAGCGCACCACGGGCAGCGGCACCACGCGGTTTACCGATGCGGTGGTTGAGGCCGACAACGTGATCGACTTTGCCACGCGCTTCAAATACCAGACCGCGTTTTACCAATTGGTACTGCTGGCGAGCCTGGCCGGCATCGGCCGTGCCGCGCTCAACGACGTGGCGCAGCAGGTGCGCAGCCGCAAACGCATCTACAGCCATGGCAATGCGGCGCATGTCAGCCAGGATGCGCAGGTTCAGCAAGTGGTGGGTGAAGTGGCCGCCCTGGTGTATGCCGCCGAGGCCAGTGCGTTGAAAGCTGCAGTGCCGGCGCAGCGGGCTTACCTGGCGCGATTTGCCGGGGATGCGGTGGCTGAGCGTGCGGCGAACGTGGCTGCCGAGATTGAATCGGCGACAGCGCAGGTGGTGGTGTCGGAGCTGATTCAGCGGGCTACCAGTGAGCTGTTCAATGCGCTGGGGGCGTCGGATGTACGCCAGGGTAAAGCGCTGGATCGCCATTGGCGCAATGCGCGGACTGTGTCGTCGCATAACCCGGTGATCTACAAGGCGCGGATTGTGGGGGATTGGGTGATCAATGGGACCGAGCCGCCGTTTGTATGGCAGATCGGGAATGGGCCTGGCAAAGCGTAATTGATCGTTCCCACGCTCTGCGTGGGCATGCATCCTGTGACGCTCCGCGTCACGGCTTCAAGAGCGGGACGCAGAGCGTCCGGGGTGGCATTCCCACGCAGAGCGTGGGAACGATCCTGTGTACCACTCAGAACGCGAGCTTATACCCAATGGTCATCAACATAATCGCCAGACACGGTCGCAACACGCCGTCCGGGACTTTGCCGGTCATGTGACTGCCCAGGTAAATCCCCGGCAACGACCCCATCAGCAAAAAGCCCAGCAGGTGCCAGTCCATATTGCCCATGCTGGCATGCCCCAGGCCCGCCACCAGGGTCAGCGGCACGGCGTGGGCGATCTCGGTGCCGACCAACCGCCGCGTGGCCAGGAACGGATACAAGATAAACAATGCCACAGTCCCGAGGGCGCCGGCACCGATAGAGGTCAACGCCACCATGGTGCCCAGGACCGCCCCGGTGACCACCGTGAGCGCATTCAGGTTACGCGGGCTCATGTGATAATCATCACCGGCATGCCGCTGAGCAAACGCCAACAGGCTTTTCTTGAACAGAATCGCCAGTGCCGTCAGCAGCAGCACAAAACCCAGCGCCTGCTTGATCACCGCATTCATCGCGCTCGGATCAGTGTGCAGGCTGGCCAGGAACCACAGGGTCAGCAACACCGCCGGCACACTGCCCAACGTCAGCCAGCCAGTGATGGTCCAGTCGATGTTCCGGTTTTTGCTGTGCACCAGCACGCCACCGGACTTGGTGATGGCGGCATACAGCAAGTCAGTGCCCACGGCGGTGGCCGGGTTGATCCCGAACCACAACAGGATCGGCGTCATCAAAGAGCCCCCGCCGACCCCGGTCATGCCGACGATAAAACCAACGATCAGGCCAGCGACTACAAAACCAATATTGCCTACATCCATTACAACTACCCGCGGCCTTATAAAATTCTGGCCGCAGGATAGCGATTTTTCTTATAACGACTTATACCAATATGATCTGACTTTATGCTTTTTCTGTCAGACGATGGCAGACATACGCCTGGGTCTGATACGGGAACGCCACAGTGTCACGCCCACGCAGTGCCGGGTGCGTGTCGATCAGCTGGCGCAATTGCTCGGTCACCGTGGCCTTTTGCGCGGCGGGTAGCGCCGCGATGAAGCTTACCGACAGGAAGCGATCCATGATCACTTCCTGAGGGCTGCCCACATGCTGATAGGCAAAACAGCTCATTTGCGGCGCGGAAAAATACTCACCCGTGAAGGCTTCGCGCCAACGGCCTGTATGAAAACGCGGGGTGTCGCCTTCATAGGGCGTAATGATTTCGGTGATGGCCGCAACCCAATCCACCGACTCATCGCGCACATTCCACACCAGCCCCAGGCGCCCGTCGGGCTTGAGCACGCGGTGGATCTCGGCCAGTGCGGCCTCGGTGGAAAACCAGTGGAAGGCTTGCGCACACACCAGCGCATCGGCGCTGGCGCCCGGCAACGGTATGGCTTCAGCGGTGCCGCTGAGCAGGCGCACATCCGGCAACAGTTTGCTCAGTTGCGCGCCCATGGCCTCGACCGGCTCGACGGCAATCAGGCTGGGCGCCAGGGTGCTGAGCAAACGGGTGAACTTGCCGGTGCCGGCGCCCAGGTCGATCACGGTCGACTGTGCATTGATCAGCAGCGTGTTGGTCAACCAGCCGGTGAGTTGGCGGGGATAATCCGGACGACCTTGGGCGTAAGTGGCGGCCTGGGTCGAAAAACCTTGTTGAGCAGACGTGTGAACACCAGTCATTGCGACGTTCTCCTCGGGGGCGGGCGCACAGTGTGCGCCCTCTGAGGTTTATTTTCTAACCCGTGCATCCAATCGGGCGTGTGGCGTGTAGTCCTTGCAGTCACCCCGCTGTTTTACTCAAATGGAGCACTACCCATGAACGCTAAAACACTGTTCTGCCTCGCGGCTGCACTCACCGTCGCGCCCGCGGCTTTCGCCCAGACCGGTTTGCCGGACAACATCAAGGTGCCGGACGGGCACAAGATTGCGATGGAAACCACCGGGGTCGGCGAAATCACCTACGAATGCCGTGACAAAGCCAACGCCATCGGCCAGACCGAATGGTTCTTTGTCGGCCCCAAAGCCGTGTTGAATGACCGCAGCGGCAAGCCAGTGGGCAGCTACTTCGGCCCGCCTGCCACCTGGCAAGCCCAGGACGGCTCGAAAATCACCGGCACTCAATTGGCGGTAGCGCCTTCCAGTGCAGGCAACCTGCCCTATCAACTGGTCAAGGCCAACCCGGCCGAAGGTAAAGGTGCCATGAGTGGTGTCAGTTACATCCAGCGGGTCGCGCTCAAAGGCGGCGTGGCGCCAAGCAGCGAATGCACGGCGGCGAACAAAGGGCAGCAGGCCGTGGTGAAGTACCAGGCCGACTACATCTTCTGGGCGGCCAACTGAGCAAACTCGGCTACGCTGCCTGTGGCGAGTGCGCTCGCCACAGGACCCAGCCTTTTTAAGGATGCCGTGTTTGTTTGATTATCAAGCGTGCCTGGCGGCATGTGCCCGTGGCGACCCACGCGCCTTGCGCCAACTCTATGCCGAGGACAGCAGCCGGTTGCTCGGCGTGGCGTTGCGCATTGTGCGCGACAAAGCCCTGGCCGAAGATGTCGTGCACGACGCGTTTATCAAGGTCTGGCGCGGCGCCGGCAGTTTCGACCCAAGCCGTGGCTCGGCGCGGGGCTGGGTGTTCAGCATCACCCGGCACCTGGCACTCAATGCCGTGCGCAATCACGCCCGGGAGGTGGCCTTGGGCGAAGAGCACGAGCAGCTCGCCGCCGCCCATGACAGCTTCGAATTCAGCGCCCGAGAAGGTCAGGTGTACCGCTGCCTGGAACAACTCGACCCACCCCGTCGCGCGTGCATTCTTCACGCCTATGTCGACGGCTTTTCCCACAGCGAAATCGCCCGGAAACTGGACACGCCCCTGGGCACCGTCAAAGCCTGGATCAAACGGAGCCTCGTCGCGCTGCGCGAGTGCATGGCATGAGCAACCCACTGGATGAACTCGCCAGCGAATACGTGCTGGGCACCCTGCCCGCCGAGCAACGCGCTGAGGTCGAACAACGCTTGAAACATGACCTAGAACTGCGTGCGGCGGTGGATGCCTGGGAGCAGCGCCTGTTGCCGCTGACCGCCTTGGCCGAACCCGTGCCGCCGTCCGCACAACTGTGGCGGCGCATCGAACGCAGCACGGCAGATCAGCCAGCCGGCGTACCGTGGTGGAACCTGCTGGCGCTCTGGCGTGGTTTGGCCGGCGCAGGCTTGGTGACCACTCTGGTGTTGGCCGCGCTGTTACTGACCCGCCCGCCCGTGGCAGAACCAACCTTTGTGGTGGTGCTGGTCGCGCCACAGAGCCAGGCACCCGGCTGGGTGATCCAGGCCAGCCATGATCAGCAGATCCAACTGATTCCGTTGGGGGTGATGGAGGTACCGAGCGACAAAGCCCTGCAATTCTGGACCAAGGGCGATGGCTGGCAGGCTCCGGTTTCGTTGGGGCTGGTCAAGCCTGGGCAAACCTTGTCGGTGCCGCTGAACAAACTGCCGCCGCTCACACCTAACCAACTGTTCGAGCTGACCCTGGAAGACCCTCGCGGTTCACCGACCGGCAAGCCGACCGGGCCGATCCAGGCCATCGGCCGCGCGGTCAAAGTGCTTTGATCAGCTGGCGCTGGGCAACCACACCCTGAATTGCGCCCCGCCCAGAGGCGAGGCCAGGGCCGTCAAGGTGCCGCCCTGGGCTTCCATGGCGCGCCGGCTGATCGCCAGGCCAAGGCCGAAACCGCCCGTGCCGCGGTCACGGCTGCGGTCGAGGCGATAGAAGGGTTCGAAGATACGCTCGCGCTGCTCCACAGGAATGCCGATGCCGTCATCGTCCACGCAGATTTCACAGCCGTCGGCACACACCTTGACCCCCACCTGGATGCGCCTGTCGCAATAGCGCGTGGCATTGCGCAACAGGTTCTGCAACGCCCGGGCCGTGAGGCGCGGGTCGAGGCTGAAACGCTCCACCGCGCAGTCGAGCGCCACATCGATGACGATCTCGGGGTTTTCCAGTTCGTCATCGACGCTGCCCAGCACGCTGTCGATAAACTCATCGAGCACCACGTCGACCCGCTCCGGCAACTGCGCCGGGTTTTGCAGGCGGCTGTAGGAGAGCAATTCCAGCACCAGCTCGTCCAGTTCGCGAATATGCGCCACCAGGCTTTGCAGGCGCTCGCGGCTGGCCTGGGGCAAGTCTTCGGACAGCGCCAGGGCCAGGCCGAAGTCCAGGCGCGTCAGCGGCGTGCGAAGTTCATGGGACACGGCGTTGAGCAAGTCGCGCTGCTGGTTGAGCAGGCGTTCGATGTCGTCGGCCATGGTGTCGAACACCGACGCCAGGCTGCCGATGTTGGAGCTGGCGGGGATCTGCGTGCGCTCACTGAGGTTGCCCCGGCCCAATTGCGCGGCGGTGCTTTTCAGGCGCTCCAGGTCACGCCAGTGCGGGCGCAGCCAGAACAGCAGGCAGGCGAGCAAGGCCGCGCCGATCAGTACGTTCATCGACCAATACAACAGGTTCATGTCCAGCGGGTCCGGCGGGATGCTCAGTTTCACCGCAAACTGCTGGTTGATCGGCGAGCTGATGTCTTCCATCCAGCCCCACTCGCCCAGGCGGATCACCGGCTTGCCGTGCTCCAGCAGTTGCTCCTCCTCGGGCGTATAGCTGGCGTCCTGGCGCAGCAGCAACTTGACTTGCAGCGGTGCGAAATCCCGGTTCAGTTGCTCGGTCACATGGGACCAACGCTCCACCGGCGCGCGCAGATACTGCTTGACGATAAGCTTTTGCAGGCCACGGGTCTGCTCGATGTTGTAGTCCATGTAGCGGTGTTCAAACAGCTGAATCACTAACTTGGGTATCAGGAAGATCGCGGCACTGAAGGTAATGATGGTGACCAGGTAGAGGCGCAGCAATACACGAAACATGGATCAGCATTCCCACTCGGAACGGCTGAACAGGTAGCCCTTGCCCCACACGGTCTTGATCTTGCGCGCTTCGCCGGCGTGGTCGTCGAACTTGCGCCGCAGCTTGGAAATGGCCACGTCCACCGAGCGGTCGGTGCCGTTGAACTCGATACCGCGCAGGCGTTGCAGGATCTGGTCGCGGCTGAGCACTTCACCGGCATGCCGGGCCAGCACCACCAGCAGGTTGTACTCACCGCTGGACAACTCCACCGCCTGCTCGCGCCAGGTCACGGTGCGTTCCGACAGGTCGATGCACAGGTTGCCCATGACGATCTGGTCATTGGCCACCTGCGGTTCGGACAAACTGCTGCGGCGCAGCAAGGTGCGTACACGGGCAAGCAGCACGCGTGGCTCGCAGGGCTTGGTGACGTAGTCGTCGGCACCCATCTCCAGGCCCAGCACCTGATCGTGGCTGTCATCGCGGGCGGTAAGCATCAGAATCGGCAGGCCCGCCGAGTCGGCGCGCAGCAGGCGGCACACCTGCAAGCCGTCGAGGCCGGGCAGCATCAAGTCGAGGATCACCAGGTCCGGTGGGTTGAGCCGCGCCCGTTCGCGCACATGGTCGCCACGGCTGAGCACGTTGACGTGGTAGCCATTGCGTTCCAGGTAGCTGGCAATCAGCTCGGAGAGTGCGGCGTCGTCTTCCACCAGGAGGATATTGGGCATGGTGTTTCCAAATAATACTGTTTGTTGGTGTGTTGCAGGATTGTGCAAGGATATACGCCCCCGTCGCGCAGCGCGCCGCACCTTACACTTCTTCACACACGGCCTACACAGCTTCACAGCACCACGGCGCAGGTGTCTTTAGGATGCGCCAGTCAATATTGGGATATGAGCATGTCGAAGAATCTGTTTGCGCCGTTTTGTCTGCTGGCCCTGACGCTGGCCCTGAGCGGCTGTGGCCAGTCGGCCGAGGAAGCGCCAGAGACGCCACTGGCCAAAGTGCGCATCGAAACCCTGCAAGCCAAGCCCCTGTCGATCACCAGCGAATTGAGCGGGCGTATCGCCGCGCCGCGCATTGCCGAAGTGCGCGCACGGGTCGCCGGCGTGGTCATGCAGCGGGTGTTCAAGGAAGGCCACGACGTCAAACAGGGTGATGTGCTGTTTCGCATCGACCCCGCGCCGTTCAAGGCCGACCTGGACAGCGCCCAGGCCAACCTGAGCAAGGCCGAGGCCAACGCGTTCCAGGCCCGTCTGCAAGAGCAGCGTTACAGCCAGTTGGTCGAAGGCAACGCCATCAGCGGCCAGGACTACGACAATGCCCGCGCCAACCTGCGCCAGACCAACGCCGAAGTCGCTGCCAACAAGGCCGCGGTCGAACGTGCCCGGTTGAACCTGGGCTACGCCACCGTCACCGCGCCGATTTCCGGGCGTATCGGGCGTGCGCTGGTGACCGAAGGTGCGCTGGTCGGTCAGAACGAGGCCACGCCCCTGGCAATTATCCAGCAACTGGACCCGATCCACGCCGACCTCACCCAGTCGACCCGCGAACTCAATGACCTGCGCCGCGCCTTTCGCGCCGGCAGCTTGAAGCAGGTCGGCCAGGACCAGGCCAAGGCCACGCTGATCCAGGACGACGGCAGCCTGTACCCGTTGCCGGGCAAGCTGTTGTTTGCCGAAATCAGCGTCGACCCAGGCACCGGGCAGATCATCCTGCGCAGCGAGTTCCCCAACCCGGACCTCGACCTGTTACCGGGCAGCTTTGTGCGTGTGCGCCTTGAACAGGCTGTGGACAAGCAAGGTATCAGCGTGCCGCAACGCGCCATCACCCGTGACAGCGCCGGCATCCCGATGGTGCTGCTGTTGGACGCCGAGCAAACCGTCAGCCAGCAGCCGGTGGAACTGGGTGCGGTGATTGAGGACCGCTGGATCGTCAGCAGCGGCCTCAAGCCCGGTGACCGCATCGTCGTCGAAGGCCTGCAACACGCGCGCCCCGGCGAAAAAGTCGAGGTGGACGACAGCCCCGCCTCCGGCCAGCCAGTCAAGGAATAACCCGCCATGCCGCAGTTCTTTATTGACCGCCCGATTTTCGCCTGGGTGGTGGCCCTGTTTATCCTGCTGGCCGGCGCGCTCGCCATCCCGCAGTTGCCGGTGGCCCAGTACCCCAACGTCGCGCCGCCGAAGGTGGAGATCTACGCGGTGTACCCAGGCGCGTCGGCCCAGACCCTGGATGAAAGCGTGGTCAGCCTGATCGAGCAGGAGCTTAACGGCGCCGATCACCTGCTGTACTTCGAATCCCAAAGCAGCCTGGGTTCGGCCACCATTACCGCAACCTTCCAGCCGGGCACCAACCCGGAAATGGCCCAGGTAGATGTGCAAAACCGCCTGAAAGCGGTGGAGCCGCGCTTGCCGCAAGCCGTGACCCAGCAAGGCTTGCAGGTGGAGAAAGTCTCCGCCGGCTTCCTGCTGCTGGTGACCCTGACCTCCAATGACGGCAAGCTCGACGACGTAGCGCTCAGCGATTACCTGGCGCGCAACGTGATGAACGAACTCAAGCGCCTGGACGGCGTGGGCAAGGCCCAGCTGTACGGCGCCGAACGCGCCATGCGCATCTGGATCGACCCGCAGAAGCTGATCGGCTTCAACCTGACGCCGGCTGACGTGAACGCCGCGATCAGCGCGCAGAACGCCCAGGTCTCGGCGGGCAGCATTGGGGATTTGCCGGGCACCAAGACCCAGGAAATCACCGCCGCAATCCTGGTCAAGGGCCAGTTGTCGACTCCGGCGGAATTTGCCGACATCGTGCTCAAGGCCAACCCCGACGGCTCCACCGTGCGCATCGGCGATGTGGCGCGGGTGGAAGTCGGCAGCCAGGAATACCAGTTCTCCACGCGCCTGAACGGCAAGCCGTCGACCGCCGTCAGTGTGCAACTGTCGCCCGGCGCCAACGCGCTGAACACCGCGACCCTGGTGCGGGCGAAAATGGACGAGCTGTCGCGCTACTTCCCGGCCAACGTGGAGTACAAGATCCCTTACGACACGTCGCCGTTCGTCAAAGTCTCGATCACCAAGGTGGTCTACACCTTGCTGGAGGCGATGGCGCTGGTGTTTGCGGTGATGTTCCTGTTCCTGCAGAACGTGCGCTACACCCTGATCCCCACGCTGGTGGTGCCGATTGCACTGATGGGCACCTTCGCCACCATGCTGTTGCTGGGTTTCTCGATCAACGTGCTGACCATGTTCGGCATGGTGCTGGCGATCGGCATCCTGGTGGACGATGCGATTGTGGTGGTCGAAAACGTCGAGCGCATCATGGCCACCGAGGGCCTGTCGCCCAAGGACGCGACGAAAAAAGCCATGGGCCAGATCACCGGCGCCATCGTCGGTATCACGTTGGTGCTGGTGGCGGTGTTTCTGCCGATGGCGTTCATGCCGGGGTCGGTGGGTGTGATCTACCAGCAGTTCTCGCTGTCGATGGCCACTTCGATCCTGTTCTCGGCGTTCCTGGCCCTGACCTTGACGCCAGCACTGTGCGCCACCTTGCTCAAGCCGATTGCCAAGGACGAGCACCATGCCAAGGGTGGTTTTTTCGGCTGGTTCAACACGCGTTTTGAGCGCCTCACCGACCGTTATGAAGGCTGGGTGGCTTATGCCCTCAAGCGTAGCGGCCGCTACCTGTTGATTTATCTGGTGCTGCTGGTGGGCCTGGGGTGGATGTTCAGTCGCCTGCCCTCCTCGTTCCTGCCGGTGGAAGACCAGGGTTACACCATTACCGATATCCAGCTGCCACCGGGCGCGAGCAAGAACCGCACGGTGCAGGTGGCCGAGCAGATCGAGGCGCACAACGCCGGCGAGCCTGGGGTGGGCGATACCACCATGATTATGGGCTTCAGTTTCTCCGGTTCCGGGCAGAACGCGGCGCTGGCCTTTACCACGCTCAAGGATTGGTCGCAGCGCAGCAGCGAAGATTCGGCCTCGGCAATTGCCGAGCGTGCCAACGAAGCGTTCAGCGAGCTTAAGGATGCGATTGCCTACGCGATCCTGCCGCCGCCGGTGGACGGCCTGGGCACCTCCAGCGGCTTCGAGTTCCGCTTGCAGGACCGTGGCGGCGTCGGCCATGCCGCGCTGATGCAGGCGCGCACCGAGTTATTGGCGGCCGCGGAAAAAAGCCCGATCCTGGCCAACGTGCGCGAAAGTGCCCTGGCCGAAGCACCGCAAGTGCAGTTGCAGGTGGATCGCAAGCAAGCCAACGCCCTGGGCGTGTCGTTTGCCGATGTGGGCAATGTGCTGTCCTCGGCCATCGGCTCGGCCTATGTCAACGACTTCCCCAACCAGGGCCGCATGCAGCGGGTGGTGGTGCAGGCCGAAGGCGACCAGCGCAGCCAGGTGGCGGACTTGATGAAGATCAACGTGCGCAATAACGCCGGCAAGATGGTGCCCTTGTCATCATTCGTTGAAGCCAGCTGGACCCAAGGCCCGGCGCAGCTGACGCGTTATAACGGCTACCCGGCGATTTCGATCAGCGGCGAAGCGGCGCCGGGGCACAGCACCGGTGAGGCCATGGAAGAAATCCAGCGCCTGGTCAGCCAACTGCCGGCCGGCCTGGGCCAGGAATGGACCGGGTTGTCGTTGCAGGAACGCTTGTCCGGCTCCCAGGCGCCGTTGCTGTTGGGCCTGTCGCTGCTGATCGTGTTCCTGTGCCTGGCGGCACTGTACGAAAGCTGGTCGATACCCACCTCGGTGTTGCTGGTGGTGCCGCTGGGTGTGCTTGGCGCCGTATTGGCGGTGGGCTTGCGTGGCATGCCCAATGACGTGTTCTTCAAAGTCGGCCTGATCACCATCATCGGTTTGTCGGCGAAGAATGCGATTCTGATTATCGAGTTTGCCAAGGACCTGGTAGACCAAGGTGAGGATCTGATCGACGCCACCCTGAAGGCCGCACGGCTGAGGTTGCGGCCGATCATCATGACCTCGCTGGCGTTTATTCTCGGTGTGGTGCCCTTGGCGATTGCCACCGGCGCCAGCTCGGCCAGCCAACAGGCGATTGGTACAGGCGTGATCGGCGGCATGATCACCGCGACGCTGGCGGTGGTGTTTGTGCCGGTGTTTTTTGTGGTGGTGATGAAGCTGGTGCGCAGGCGCCACAAGACGGATTAACTCAGCCGAACTCGATCAAAATGTGGGAGCGGGCTTGCCCGCGATAGCAGTATATCAAGATCAGATGTTTTGACTGGCACACCGCAATCGCGGGCAAGCCCGCTCCCACAGGAGGCATCGTGCTGTTCATGATCAAGTCCGCCTGAATAAGCTATGGTGCTCACAACCTCCCTCCTGTTGTGAGCACCTATGGCCTTCCTCGCCCGCACCCACCCTCGCCTCTCATCCGCCGCCGTCCTTGGCCTTGCCGTGGGCATTCTGGCGCCGGCCGATACGCTGATCAGCAAAATCCTGATTGGCTGGAACGCCGGGGTCTGGACCTACCTGGCGCTCATGCTGTGGCTCACCAGCCGTTCACACGCCGATGACGTAAAACGCATCGCCGAGATCGAGGATGAAAACGCCGGGCTGGTACTGTTCATGGTGTGCATTGCCGCGATAGCCAGCCTTGCGACCATCACGGTGAACCTTGTGGGCAGCAAAGACCTGGACAGCACGGCGCGCCTGCTGCACTACGGCTTTACCGGCATGACGGTGATTGGCTCATGGTTGCTGACCGGGGTGATCTTCAGTGTGCATTACGCCCGTCTGTTCTACACCTGGGAGGGCGACGAGCCGGCATTGCGTTTTGCCGAAGGGTTGCGTAACCCCAATTACTGGGACTTCCTGTATTTCTCGTTCACCATTGGCGTAGCAGTGCAAACGGCGGATGTAGGGGTTGCAACACGTGCAATGCGCAAAGTCGTTTTGGGCCAGTCATTGATTGGATTTCTGTTCAATACGGCGATTCTGGGTTTCTCGATCAATATTGCTGCCGGACTGTTCAGTTGAACCCAAATGCTGCGGCGCCAATCCTGATCTAACCGGGAAGGCGATTGAAAAACGCTTTTGCGTTCATCAAAAAAAACCCTGATCTTTCGATCAGGGCTTTTTAGCGTTGCCTGTTTATTTAGAACGCATAACGCAGGCCAACGTTAACCGCGGCTTTTTGCTTGATTTTGTCACTGGTGCTGGTCTCCACGTCGACATGTGCCTGCAGGTCCTGGGTAAACGAAACGGCCAAACCGGCACCGTACTTGGCGCGCGAACCCGACAAATCATTGTTGAAGGTCTGGTTGTTGACCGTGACCTTATTGTTGTCGGAAAACTCGTGGACCATTGCCGCACGCAGGTAAGGCTTGATCAGTGTGCCATCATCGAGTTGGAACTCATGGCCAACGGTCGCGCCGGCCTCGGCGGTCCTTGAGCGGGTACGTTCACCGTCCACTTGCAAGCCGTTTTTCAGGCTGTACGTGCCACCTTGGACCACAATGGTCGACAGTCGGCCGTAAGGTTCAATAAAGGAGCTGTCACCCAGCTTGATATGACGGCCGAACTCAGCCGATATACCACCGCCTACGTTGTTGTAGCCACCCTTGGTGGACGTGTTATCACTGAGTGTTGCCTTGGCCTGGTTCTGGAACCGGTTCGCTTTGGCCACGGCATCAAAATAGAAACCGCTCTCTTCGTCCACCCAGGTGGCATAAGTACCCAGGAAGTAGCTCTTGACGGTACCGGCAGCGCCGCGAGCCGGGTTCACGTCAGAATTACTGTTGCCGCCGAATACCCCCACCTTCCATTGGGTGTCGGCCAGCGGCATGTCAGCACCGATGGAAAAACCCTGCAGGCTCTGCGAGTAGCCGGTGCCCGAACTCTGGGACACATCATATTTGCTGCCGAAACCACGGATCCAGAGACCGGTACTGTTCGGGGAGTAGCGCAACTCACCCATACGGGCACGCAACGAACCCTCTTCGGCGGTCATGATGGTCACCGGGGTGTTGAACAATGCCGTCACCACGCGGGCACTGCGGCTGACTACACGGGTTTGCGTGTCCAGAAACCAGTCATTACCTTCCTGTTTCAGGTTGTAGGCATAGGCACCCATGTCGACCGGGCCGCCCTCAAGGGAGAACACCGCGTCACCGCCGCCGGTGTGCACAACCTGGGTTTTGACCAGTTCGCTGCCGCTGGCGGAGAGCGCCAGCGTGTGGTTGCCCGAGGCCTGATTGGCGACGTCGATAAAACTCGCCTTGCCCTCATCAAAATTGACGCTCCCGACAAACCGGCCCTCGCCGGACAGCGAGTCCAATTTCAACCGATAGAACTCGCCCGGTGCACCGAGGGTCACCGTACCACGGTCCATCGTCAGTGAGCGTGCCTGGCTGTCGCCGGTGATGAACAAATTGGAGTTGCTGCCCACCTTTACCGTGTCGACACCTTGCAGCTGGCCCTTCAACTCTGCGTTGTTTTGCAGGTTCAAATGCACAGTGCTGGTGGCGTCGCCGACCACATTACCGACCAGGTTCCGGCTGTTATCCACATTCATCGTCGCGGTGGCACCACCCGACACCGACAGCAGATTGCCATTGCCGCCTTTGAGCGTGGAACCGTTGAGTACGTCGATCGACACCACTGGCACCTGACCTGGCGTGCCCCTGACCGATAGGGCCGAACCCGTGCGTCCCTCAACCACAGACTGGTCCAACACCAGTTTGCCATCGGTTGTATCGGAGCGACCGCGAGTAAACAAGACACCATGACCGTTGCCGATGATCGCACTCTGGTTGGCGGTTGCCGTTGCACCGACCAAAGCGAGGCCAAAGGCTGCGGCTCCCGTACCCTGCACGACTGAATTTTGGGTGAAGTGAAGTTCACTGCCACTGGCGGCTAGCGCACCGCCAGAAGCCCCACTGATAGAACTGCTGGCGATTTGTGCCAGTGAGGCTGCACCTGCGTTGCTGACCGCCTGCAACCCCATGCCGGCGGAGTTGGTGACCGTACTGTTAGTAATAAAAGCTTTACTGTTTTCAAGCCGCACGGCGCCCAGAACAGGATCGCTCGACGTCACGTGCGAATCATTGATATTGACGGTAGAACGGCCAGAAGCACGCACTGCACCCGACTGGCTGCCCCTGTTCATGTTTAATGTAGAAGCTGACAGGTCGATGCCGGTGGCTCTCGCGCTGTTCATCGTCAGCGTGGACCCGTCCGACAGTTGCCAATCCGTAGCGGCAGTATTAGGGCCGATAGTACGTTGGGCACCGTTATCCAGCTGAATCGCCTGTGCTTGGCCCTGTACTGCTACGAAGAAGCAGAATGTAAGGGTGGGAACTTTCATCTTCACACTCAATGGCTTGAGGTCAAACGTATTCAGTGCCGACATGCTCAATCACTCTCATGATGAAACTTACAAAAGCGGTTTGGCCTACTGCAGACAAAATGCGGCCTTACCTGTGCAGCGCGTAGAGTAAGAATTAAACGCTCCCGTTTATGTAGGAGTAGTCTGTAGAACCCTGGTAAGAAACCTGAGTAATGGGTGATCTATGGGATGGAGTGGTGTGAGGGAGTTCCCCCTCTCTCAGGTAAAGAGAGGGGGATGCTGTCACCGCCTGACTAACGCCTGTTACGGGCTAACGAGTGGCGAGAGATCACACCGCGAGGCCGACAGCCCAGTACGCATAATGGCCGTCGCCGTGCCGACCCCCAGCGTACCGTCGTTTAGCTTGGTAAAAGCACGCGCATAAGCGCGCCCTGCCTGTGCGTTCCCAACGAAAGCGAAATCGAATATGAAAGTGTGCCCACTGGCCTTGACCGCATCCGTAATAGGGACGCTAGGGGACTGCGTTTGGTCATAAGCCAGAGGTGCTGCGATGGGCCTCGTAATCCGCAGGTCCAAAGTCAGCCGTTCACCCACCACCATTTTCGGATTCCCGGCTACGAAAACACGTAGCTCAAAGATTTTTGGCGTCGTCACCGGCATCCTGGTCAGCGCATCGCAGTTAACCGAAAGGGACGCCCCCATGCCTCGAGCGCCCCCAAATTGAGGTGCTGGCAAGGCAGTAACCACGGCGTCTATCAGACTAACGTCGGTGTAGGGTGCAGGGTTCAGGTTAGTGGCCGCTGTTGGCGTAGGCGTAGGCGAAACAACATATCTAATCTTATGCGTGCCGTTCCCCAATGCGGCGAAGTAAGACCAGGGGAGCTTCCAACTGACCGGAGTTCCGGCTACCTGAGTGTCATCCAATTCTTGAGCAGGTGCCAGAAACGTTCCATCGGCCAGCTGAGGAACCAACCACATACCTCTGGTCGGCGTTTCAAGGCCGGTCCATGTCACAACGGTAATGGTCACGTCCTGGTTAGCGTCTACCTCCCTGAGTATATTCAACTCCTTCGAGACTTCACCCATAAAACTTGCAACAAGCAATCGGCCATTTTCACTACCCGGCGTTGTGGTAGTCGGTCCAGAGTAACTCAGATCCACTCTGATCGTGGTGGTCGGGCCGGGTACAATGTCTCCGTCTTGTTCGATTTCATAGCCCACCACGGTGGTTTTGGGACCCTTTGCATTACCATAGTCAGCCGTACACAGCGGGTTCAGGAAGAGCCGATCCAAGGTTATCGGAAACGCGACAACATCAAACCACTGGCTCACAGGCTGACCGCCCCATGTCACCCGAAACCGGTACTTGCTCGCACTGTTGTAGTTCCCAAAAACCGGGATTTTACCGGTTGGGCCTACGGCGAGGTCTGCAAGATTGATCAGGTCGTCAGCCAAGTCTGGAGCCTGATCAATCATAATCGGCTGCAAATTCGCTGGCGCAGGCGCCAGCACTATTGTGAAAGGCAGGGAGGGCAATGAAGGCTCACTGAGATTGCCTGCCCGGTCCTCGATTTGATAGATAAGCCGCCAGTCACTACCGCTTTTATTCAAGTCATTCTCGGTCAGTACGCCGGTATTGCCGGCTTGCAGCATGAGCCGCGGTGGAATTAGCCCCCCCACCTCTTCCGCAGGAATGACGATGTCGCCTTTAGTGAGATACATCCGGACTTTATCATTCGGGTCCCACTGCCCGCTTTTAAAAGCGTAAGTGTTGGCAGGAATGCTGAATGGGAATCCGAACTGGGTCAGATGGGCCAACGTAAAGGCCTGACCCGCCGGGAGCGTACCCGTATAGACCAGTGGCGGTGGCCGAATGGCAGTGCTGCCATTGGAATAGGCAGGAATCAAGTCGATCTCAAACCTGGTAGGCGGCGAAGTTTCTGACGTGTTAGCAGGAACGTCTACGTCGCCTGGATTGCTCGCCGGATAATTTTCTGTTAAATCAAAACAGAAAAGCCACGCACCATGTTCCTGCAGGCCCGTATCCGGTCGAACTTTCATTTCATAAGTAAAGGTATCGCCTGGATTCGCAATGGTGAACTGGAAGTAGTCTTCCACCAGCGTCCATTGAGTGGGGGTTGGACTATTTACAGGTTGTTTATAAATCCTGCACCAGTCCCCATCAAACGAAATCGGTCCCGACGTGATTGTAAAGATTAAATTTTTACTGGCTCCATCTTTTGAAACAAGCCCCAGTGCCGGATCTATGACAACTGATGGATCAAGCACTGCCGCGCTTAAGTTCGAGCTGGGAGGACCTATAAGAATTCTTGGAACGATTTTAATAGTCATTTCATATTCTCCGTTATCATCAGATATGCTTTACCTGCAGAGCCACCGCTCACGACCCACTGACTACCTGGCATTGAAACACTTTTAATTGCTTGACCACCCTACCTTCAACTGCAAATATGCGCCTGCCATCCTCGGCGAATCAATCCACGCCTTTACCTGTCGGCGTACAGTAAAACCCGGTCGAATGTTTACGATCCACCCTCACGTAGCCGGTTTCAGACACCCCTATTAGTACGCTGTTTCGAATAACACTGTACTTGGCACCCGCGCTGGCAAAAGCCTTCAACGGCTGAAGATAGTTCTTATAGTCCGTGATCACAAAATCGTGGAAAGTTTGCGTGGCGTCCCATCGATGAGTCATTGTATGTTCCGTGGACTTTATTGGCTGTTGATTGAGGGGGATTAAATACCCAACAAAGGCCAGTGTCAGTATATCCCCCGGCAATACCTTACTACCGGGGATCACCCGAATAGTCAGCCCCTCCCAAATCGGCGGATCCGTTCTGCACGTAATAAACCCTCTATCATCTGCGTGCGGATAAGTGGGTTTGGATAAGACAGTGGGCGGCGTAATATTTACCGCCACCGGTTGATCAGCTGATTGTTGCTGGTTGACCCCATTTGTGGACAGATAGTAAAACAGCGCAGTTTTATTACCGACAGACTGTATTACCGACCAGGGAATCAAATTATCAAAGATTATATTGGTACCGGCGACGTCCCCTTTCTTGACGGTATAGGTCGTTACTACATTTGTCTGTCCTTGCACATAGAGCGACAGCATGTTACCCACTTGAGGGTCGCCGGAGAGCAGCACTTCAGCCCTGCAAGGCTGGTTATTGTCGCGACTGTCCAGCTGATTAGCCGTATTAGACTCAGCGCCAAAGATGTTGACCTTGTCCAGCAGGAGATTCAACAGCGCGGGCGCCTGATTATGATCGCGGCCGAAAACCGTGAAATCCATATTGATCAATTTCAGAGGAGAAGGCGTGCCACCGTTCGTCGGGTTGGACGCGCGTCGAATAAGGTAGCGAAACGGTACATTGTCCTTGCGCTGGAGGTTGGCGCCATTGGCAATCAACTGCTGCCAACTTAAGGTCCCGGTAAACGGCAATGACATTACGGGTATTGCCGGGTACTCAACCCCGGCCAATACAGGGATACACAGATCCCCCTGCCGATAATGGGTGTAGGTGCTGATACCGAACGATACGATATTACGCGCGTCTTCCCGATTGATAAGGCGATCAAAATCAAACGCGGGCACCGTGGGCACAGGCAAATCGGCTGGCAACGCCTCCAGAGAGAGCTTGGTACTTCCGAACAAAGAAAACTGCGGGGTTATATTGCCTGCCTCGTCCATGACTTTATAACAGGCATACAGTGGCGAGGTACCCGCGAACTTTCGAATTTCCGCGGCCGGCACTTTCAGAACCATAGCGCCGGTGGTGGCAGCAAATGTCTCTATTAAAATTGGCAGGCCGACCGGAAATGCATTAGTGTCCATGAGATACAGGTATATCTTGTCAAGCGCAGCACGACCTGAATAATCCCCCGGCACGACAACATCGAAGGTTGCATTATCAGTCGCATCAGACTCAGTGATGTCGTCATCCACAAACCAGGGCGCTTTAAGCACCTCATTTTCTGCTGGCGGCCTGCGATCAATAATAATGTCCACCGGATGCGAAAACTCGAACACCTGAGCATCTTCGTACAGGTTATGTATACGGTAGTAAATACGCACACGGGCATTGTTAAGCAGGTAAGACGCAGGAATAGAGAGTTCCAACGGAAAGTCTTTGGCGGTTATAGGCCCCACCAACTCTCTGGCAGGAAGAGGGAAAGGCACATTTCCTTCCACCTCCCAAACCACTACAAAAAAATCACTTTCCCCTAACTGCGGCAGCAGTGTCCAAGGTGTATCCAAAAAAACTTTCAGCGGTTGATATAAAAGGGCTGTAGGGATGACACCACTCGGCAACCTGCCCTCCACCGTGAGTGCGGTTAACGTCGGCGTTCCGAAAGCAGCTGTCATTGCATCGATGGGCAACGTTGTGGCGCTATTGATTTGACCATTGTTATTGGTTGGGGGGGTGCTCATATCGCTCTCCAGAACATCAACATTGCGCCAGCCACTGGTTTTTTGTCTGATTGCTTTAGCGACGATTGAATACCCACCGACAACTTCTCGTAACTGTCAGATTTAACAGGTCGCACCGCCGTCCGTCGGATGCGCGACCGGCTGAGCCGTTGTTTTGCGCTGAATGACACTTGACGTTGTTCCGTGAATGAGTTCTCCTGAAACCGGTTTCAGAGCATCACTACTTCCAATAAGAAAGGCCTGCCACCGTGACTACTTTTTCCGCCGCCCAGCGCAGCCGCGTGACCATGGTCGACGTTGCCGAACGCGCCGGCGTGTCCAAAGCCAGCGTGTCGCGCTTTATCGGTGACGACCGCGCCCTGCTCTCCGACGCGATTGCCTTGCGCATCGAGCGGGCGATCAGCGAACTCGGTTACCGCCCCAACCAGATGGCCCGCGGTTTGAAACGCGGCCGCACGCGCCTGATCGGCATGCTGGTGGCCGATATCCGCAACCCCTACTCCATTGCCGTGATGCACGGCGTCGAAACCGCCTGCCGCCAGCATGGCTACAGCCTGGTGGTGTGCAACACCGACCGCGATGACGAGCAAGAGCGCCAGCACCTGGCGGCATTGCGCTCGTACAACATCGAAGGGCTGATTGTGAACACCCTCGGCCACCACCTCGACCAGCTGCTGGAGTTGCAGCGGGAAATGCCCCTGGTGCTGGTGGACCGCAAGGTCGAGCCGCTGCACAGCGATATGGTTGGCCTGGATAACCCTGCGGCGGTCCGTGTTGCCGTGCAGCACCTCGCACAGCAGGGTTATCGCGACCTGCTGCTGGTGAGCGAAAAGGCCGATGGCACCAGTTCACGCGTGGAGCGCCAAGCGAGTTTCACGGCGGAAATTGCGGCCCGGCCGGCGTTGACCGGTGCAGTGCTCGAACTCGATGACAGCCTGGCAAACCACCTGCACAGCTTCCTGGCCAAGCCCGGCCCCAAGGCATTGTTCTGCGCCAATGGCGTGGCTGCGCTGGCCTGCACCCACGTGCTCAAAGCGCTGGGCTGCAACCTCTTTGATGACATCGGCCTGATTGCCCTGGATGACCTCGACTGGTACCCGCTGGTGGGCAACGGCATCACCGCCCTCGCCCAACCCACCGACGCGATTGGCGCCAGCGCCTTCGACTGCCTGCTTAAACGCTTGCGCGGCGATGACGCGCCACCGCGCACCCTGGATTTTTTGCCCGAACTGATCGTTCGCGGCTCCACCCAATCCCTTGTGGGCGCTGGCTTGCCTGCGATGGCGGTCTGTCAGGCGAAGCCGTAGCCGACTGGCACACCGCCATCGCAGGCAAGCCAGCTTTCACATTGTTTGCGAGTAAAAATGAAACCGGTTTCAGAGGTACACAACAATGCATAAATACCCCGTTTCCATCAGCCTATCCAGCTACGGTGCCGACCTGGTACGTACGCTTGGCCAATTGAGTTTTGTCGATCTGCTCAGTGCCGCCGGCGCCCAGCGCATCGAGTGGCGCGAAGAACTGTTGACCAGCGAACAACCCGCCGCCCTCGCCCAAGCCGCTGCCGAACACGGCCTGGAATCGGTGTTCTCTTCACCGCTGGAGCTGTGGGTGGCCGGGCGCGCCCAGCCCAACGCCGAGCTGAGTGCAACCCTGGACCGCGCCCAGGCCTTCGGCTCGCGCTGGCTTAAAGTGTCCCTCGGTTATTTCACCGACACCAACGACTTGCAAAGCCTGCAGGCCCTGCTCAACCGCCACCCGGTCAAGCTGCTGGTGGAGAACGACCAGACCCTGCACGGTGGGCGCATCGAGCCGATGCAGCGCTTCTTCAGTGAGGTGGAACGCCTGGGCCTGCCGGTGAAAATGACCTTCGACATCGGCAACTGGCAGTGGCAAGACCAATCTGCGCTCACTGCCGCACGCCTGCTGGGCCGGCATGTGGACTACCTGCACTGCAAGGCCGTGGCGCGGCGCCAGGACGGCAAGCTGGTGGCCTTGCCGCCCGGCGCCACTGACCGGCATCTGTGGGAACAACTGCTCAAACATATGACTCAAGGCATTACCCGGGCCGTGGAATTCCCGTTGCAAGGCGACGACCTGGTTGCCGTTACCGCGCAGCAGGTGACCGCCCTCGCCCTCCTTGGCCAGCCCCGTGCGGAGAATGCCCATGTCTGAGATCGATATCCTTTCGTTTGGTGAAACCATGGCGATGTTTGTCGCCGAACAGACCGGCGACCTGGCCCAGGTGGCGCAGTTTCACAAGCGCATTGCCGGGGCCGACAGCAATGTTGCCATCGGCCTGTCGCGCCTGGGTTTCAACGTGACGTGGCTGAGCCGTGTCGGCGACGATTCCCTGGGGCGTTTTGTGGTCGACACGCTGAAAAAAGAAGGCCTGGATTGCCGGCATGTGGCGATCGACCCGCTGCACCCGACCGGCTTTCAATTCAAGTCCCGCGAAGAAGCCGGCGCCGACCCGCAGGTGGAGTACTTCCGTAAAGGCTCGGCAGCCAGCCATTTGTCGATTGCCGCGATCAGCCCCGCCGTGCTGCAAGCGCGTCACCTGCACGCCACCGGCATCCCGCCCGCCTTGTCCGAGGCCACCGGCGAGTTGTCCGTGGAACTGATGACGCAGATGCGCAAGGCCGGGCGCAGCGTGTCGTTCGACCCGAACCTGCGCCCGTCGTTGTGGTCCAGCCAAGCGCAGATGGTGCGCGAAATCAACGCCCTCGCCGCCCTCGCTGATTGGGTCTTGCCGGGCCTGGGCGAAGGCCGCCTGCTCACCGGCTTTGACGACCCGGCCGACATCGCCGCGTTCTACCTCGACCAGGGCGCCGAAGCCGTGGCGATCAAGCTGGGCGCGGACGGCGCCTACTACCGCACCCACATGGACCAGGGTTTTATTGCCGCCGTCCCGGTGGAAACCGTCGTGGATACCGTGGGCGCCGGTGATGGTTTTGCCGTCGGCATGATCAGCGCCCTGCTCGAAAACCTGAGCTTCCCTGAGGCAGTACAGCGCGGCAACTGGATCGGCAGTCGCGCCGTGCAAAGCCGGGGTGATATGGAGGGTTTGCCCACCCGCTCTGAATTACCCAGCCGATCTGTTGCATGACCCACTCCCTGTTGCCACAACTACAACAAGCTCAGGAGCAACCCCATGGAAACTGTGAAACTCGCCACCCGCCGCTGGTGGTACATCATGCCTATCGTGTTCATCACCTACAGCCTGGCGTACCTGGATCGCGCCAACTACGGCTTCGCCGCGGCCTCCGGCATGGCCGAAGACCTGATGATCACCCCCGGCATGTCGTCATTACTGGGCGCGCTGTTTTTTCTCGGCTACTTTTTCTTCCAGGTGCCGGGCGCGATCTACGCGCAAAAACGCAGCGTTAAAAAGCTGATTTTCGTCAGCCTGATTCTGTGGGGCAGCCTGGCCACGCTGACCGGCGTAGTGTCCAACGCCTATATGCTGATCGCCATTCGCTTCATGCTCGGTGTGGTCGAGGCGGCGGTAATGCCGGCGATGCTGGTGTACCTGTGCCACTGGTTTACCCGTGCCGAACGCTCACGGGCCAACACCTTCCTGATCCTCGGCAACCCGGTGACCATGATGTGGATGTCGGTGGTGTCGGGCTACCTGGTGCAGCACTTCAGCTGGCGCTGGATGTTTATCATCGAAGGGCTGCCGGCGGTGATCTGGGCGTTTATCTGGTGGAAGCTGGCGGATGAAAAACCCGCCGACGCCCAGTGGCTGAGCGAGCGGCATAAACAAGACCTGCAAAGCGCCCTGGCCGCCGAACAGGTCGGGATCAAGGCGGTGAAGAACTACGCCGAAGCCTTTCGTTCGCCCAAGGTGATCATCCTGGCGCTGCAGTTTTTTTGCTGGAGCATCGGCGTGTATGGCTTTGTATTGTGGCTGCCGTCGATCCTCAAGGCCGGCTTGCAGATGGACATGGTCGAAGCCGGTTGGCTGTCGGCGCTGCCGTACCTCGCGGCGGTGATCGGCATGCTGGCGGTGTCGTGGGGCTCGGACAAGCTGCAAAAACGTAAACGTTTTGTGTGGCCGCCGCTGCTGATTGCCTCGATCGCGTTCTACGCGTCCTACGCGCTGGGTGCTGAGCACTTCTGGTGGTCCTACACCCTGCTGGTCATCGCCGGGGCGTGCATGTACGCGCCTTACGGTCCGTTTTTCGCCATCGTCCCGGAAATCCTCCCGGCCAACGTCGCCGGCGGCGCCATGGCGCTGATCAACAGCATGGGCGCGCTGGGCTCGTTCGGCGGGTCGTACCTGGTCGGTTACCTCAATAGCAGCACCGGCTCACCCGGCGCCTCCTACCTGCTGATGAGCGGCGCGCTGATGTTTGCCGTGGTGCTGACGATTTTCCTCAAGCCCGGCGCCACTGATCGCGTGCCGGTGCCAACCCTGGAGTTGAAGGTAAAAACCTCATGAAAAAGTCTGTGGTCCTGTACAAAAAACTCTCCGCGCCATTGATGGCTCGCCTGCACGAACAGGTCAATGTGACCCTGATCGACGCCCTCGACGAACCCGGCCTGGCCCGGCTGCGTGACGCCTTGCCCAACGCCCACGGCCTGCTGGGTGCGAGCCTGCGCCTGGATGCCAAGCTGCTCGACCTGGCCCCCAGGCTTGAAGCGGTGGCCAGTGTGTCGGTGGGCGTCGACAACTACGATATCGACTACCTGACCCAACGCGGCATCCTGCTCAGCAATACCCCGGACGTGCTGACCGAAACCACGGCGGATACCGGCTTTGCGTTGATCCTGGCCACTGCCCGCCGGGTGGTCGAACTGGCCGAAATGGTGCGCGCCGGCCAGTGGAACAAAAACATCGGCCCGGCGCATTTCGGCACCGATGTGCATGGCAAGACCCTGGGCATTATCGGCATGGGCCGCATCGGCGAAGCCTTGGCTCAGCGTGGGCATTTTGGTTTTGGCATGCCGGTGATCTACCACAGTCACTCGCCCAAGCCGCGGGTCGAGGAGCGCTTCGGGGCGCAGTTTCGCAGCTTGCCGGACTTGTTGCAGCAGGCTGACTTTGTGTGCCTGACCTTGCCGCTCACGGCTGAAACCGAAAAGCTGATCGGCGCGCGAGAGTTTGCGTTGATGGGGCCGGACACCATTTTTATCAACATTTCACGCGGCAAGGTGGTGGATGAAGCGGCGCTGGTTGAGGCGCTGCAACAACGCACAATTCGGGCGGCGGGGCTGGATGTGTTTGAGCGCGAGCCTTTGAATCATGACTCGCCGTTGTTGCGCTTGAACAACGTGGTGGCTACACCGCATATCGGTTCGGCGACCCACGAAACGCGTGAGGCGATGGCCGCCTGCGCGGTGGAAAATGTGCTGATGGCGCTGGCTGGGGAGCGGCCGAACAATCTGGTTAATCCGAGTGTGTATTCTGATATAGCGGTGGATTAGTCAGTGTCTTCGGTGACTGACACACTGCTGTGTACATATCCGTTACTTGGGTAATGGCGGCTTGGGGTTTGGCTGTGTTTCACATCAAGCCATGCAGAGCCATAACGGCCTGAACACGCTCCCACATTTTGACTGTATGTCAAGTCAAAGCATGTAGAGCCACAACGGCCTGAATGCGGTCAACCTGTGGGAGCTGGCTTGCCTGCGATGGCATCAACTGGGTGTACCTGACACACCGAGGTGTCTGCATCGCAGGCAAGCCAGCTCCCACACGCAAAGCACCCAACCCCTCACATCAACGCAACGCCCGCCGGAGCACTTTACCCACCGTGGTCTTGGGCAATTCGATACTGCGAAACTCCACATACTTGGGCACCTTGTACCCCGTGAGATATTCCCGGCAATGGGCCAGGATCTGCTCCTGGGTCAAGCTCGGGTCCTTGCGCACCACAATGATCTTGACCTTCTCCCCCGTCACCGAATCTTCCACCCCGATCGCCGCCACTTCCCCCACACCCGGATGCAAGGCCACCACGTCTTCAATCTCATTGGGATACACGTTAAACCCCGACACCAGGATCATGTCCTTCTTGCGGTCCACCAGACGAATATACCCACGCTCATCCATCACCCCGATGTCCCCGGTGGAGAGCCAGCCCTCCGCATCCAGCACTTCAGCCGTTTCCTTGGGCCGCTTCCAATACCCCTGCATCACCTGCGGGCCACGCACTTGCAGTTCACCCTGCTCGCCAATCTCCGCCAGCTCGCCATCCTCACGCATAAACCGCACCCAGGTCGACGGCAGCGGCACGCCGATGCTGCCGGTGAATTCCATCTCGCGCATGCGCGCAATATTGATCGGGCTGATGCTCACCACCGGCGAGCACTCGGTGAGTCCATAACCTTCAATGATCGGCAGCCCAGTCACCTCCTTCCAGCGCTTGGCCACCGCCGTGTGCGTGGCCATACCGCCGGCGATGACCATGCGCAAGTCAGAGAAATCCCGCGCACAGAACTCCTTGTTTTCAAGCAAGCCGTTAAACAAGGTGTTAACCCCGGCGATGCCATTGAAGCGCTCCTTGCGCAAAATCATCTGCACCCGTTTCACATCCCGTGGGTTGGCAATCAGGATGTTGCGCCCGCCCAGGCACATAAACATCAGGCAGTTCACCGTCAGCGAAAAGATGTGATAGAGCGGCAGCAAGGTCACGTTGGTTTCCTGCTTGTCCTGATCCAACTGATCACCGACCCAGGCCTTGGCTTGCAGCAGGTTGGCGATGATATTGCGGTGGCTGAGCATCACGCCCTTGGCATCGCCGGTGGTGCCGCCGGTGTATTGCAGAAACGCCAGTTCATCGAGGTGCATCTCCACCGGAAAATGGTTCAGCGCCCGCCCCTGTTTCAACACGTTGTTGAACCGCACTGCGCCAGGCAGATGAAATTTTGGCACCTGCTTTTGCACGCGACGCAGGATAAAGTTCATCGCCGCGCCCTTGAAGGTACCGAGCAGATCGCCAATGGCCGCCACCACCACGCGTTTGACACGGCTGCCCTGCGCGACTTTTTCAAAGGTATGGGCGAAGTTTTCAAAGATCACCAGGGTTTCGGCTTCGCTGTCCTTGAGCAAATGCTTGAGCTCATGGGAGGTGTACAACGGGTTGACGTTGACCACCACCGCGCCGGCCAGGATCGTGCCCAACAGGCAGATCGGATACTGCAAGCAGTTGGGCATCATCAGCGCCACACGGTCGCCCTTTTTCACGCCCTGGCCCTGTAACCACGCGGCGAACGCCTGGCCTTGCACCTGCCAGTCGGCGTAGGTCATTTCGGTGCCGATGCTGACGTAGGCGACCCGCTCGCGAAATTTTTCCAGGTGCTCCAGGAACACCTCGCGCAGCGACGGGTACGCCTCGATACCGGCCTCGATGTCCGCCGGCACGCCCGGCAAGTAGGCGTTCAACCAGACCCGTTCGGTGTGTTCCTGGCTTACAGCGTTCATGGCAGTCTCCTTATTGTTGTTTTTGATCAGGCTATTTTTCGACGATGGCGGTAATGCCCAGCCCGCCGGCTGCACAAATCGAAATCAGGCCGCGCCCACCCCCGTTCTCATGGATGGTTTTGGCCAGCGCCGCCAGTTGCCGGCCACCGGTGGCGGCGAACGGATGGCCACAGCCCAGGGAGCCGCCATTGACGTTCATCTTGCTGCGGTCGATGGCGCCCAGCGGTGCCTCCAAGCCTAGACGCTCGCGGCAATACTCGGGGTCTTCCCACGCCTTGAGCGTGCACAGCACCTGGGCGGCAAAGGCTTCGTGAATTTCAAAGAAATCGAAGTCGGCAAACCCCAGGCCCTCGCGTTTGAGCATGCGCGGCACGGCATACGCCGGGGCCATCAACAAGCCTTCGGTGCCGTCGATAAAGTTCACTGCGGCAGTCTCGCCGGTACGCAGGTAGGCCAACACCGGCAAGCCCTGTTCGGCCGCCCAGGCTTCGCTGGCCAGCAAGACCACCGAGGCGCCATCGGTCAGCGGCGTGGAGTTGCCCGCCGTCAGCGTGCCGTTCTGGCGATCATAGGCGGGCGAAAGGCCGGCGAGCTTCGCAAGGCTAGTGTCGGCACGCAGGTTGTTGTCGCGTGCCAGCCCGCGATAAGGGCTGATCAGGTCATCGAAAAAACCGCGTTGGTAGGCCGCATCCAGACGCTGGTGACTGGTGAGGGTCAGCTCATCCTGGGCCAGCCGTTTGATCTGCCAGCGCTTGGCCATTGCTTCGCAGTGCTCGCCCATGGACAAACCGGTGCGCGGCTCGCCATTGCGCGGCAGCAGCGGTTTGAAAAACATCGACGGGCGCACCTTCAGCAAGGTCTTGACCTTGGCGCCCATGCCCTTGGCGCGATTGGCCGCCAGTAAGGTGTGGCGCAGCGATTCGTTGATACCGATGGGCGCATCGGAAGTGGTGTCGGCACCGCCGGCGATGCCCACTTCGATCTGGCCAAGCGCAATTTTGTTGGCCACCAGCAAGGCCGCTTCCAGCCCGGTACCGCAGGCTTGTTGCACGTCGTAGGCCGGCGTGTCAGGTGACAATGTGGTGGACAGCAAGGCCTCACGCGCCAGGTTGAAGTCCCGCGAGTGCTTGATCACCGCGCCCGCAGCAAACTCGCCCAGGCGCTGGCCGTGCAGGTTATAGCGCTCGACCAGACCTTGCAGGGCCGCCACCAGCAGGTCCTGATTGCTGTCGTGGGCATACACGGTGTTGGAGCGGGCAAACGGGATACGGTTGCCGCCGATAATCGCCACGCGGCGGGTCGGGGCCGGGTTGAAACTGTAGTCACTCATTGATGGCTCTCGTTCCAGATAAATAGCCCGCGCATATGCGGTTTGTCACCGGCAACATTGCGCACTTCGAACTCACGGCGCGGGCCGGTCACCGGGCGGCTCCACAGCGCAACCTGGCCTGGCAGGAAGATCGGCAGCTTGAAGTCGCAATGCGCCTGGGCCTGATCCAGGCCGCCCGGCGGTTGCTGCGCCGCCAGTGCGCGGCCCAGGGTCCACATGCCATGGGCGATGGCGCGGCGAAAGCCGAAGATTTTGGCGCCGATCACCGAGGTGTGAATCGGGTTGAAATCCCCCGAGACCTTGGCAAACCGGCGCCCCAGGTCGGCGGGCAGCACCCAGCGCTGGGTGCGCAGCAGGCCGTCTTCCTGCAAGGGCAGCACGTCATCCCAGGGTTCTCCGACCGGGCTTTTGACGTCGCGGCGCAGGTACAGGCTGTCGCTTTCCCACACCAGCGTATCCGCCGCAAAGGCGCGGGTGGCGATGCTCAGCGCCTGGCCCTTGGGGTGCGCCACCCAGCATTCGCAATACACTTCCAGGCGCAGGGCCTGGCCTTCATGCAAACGCTGGTGCTGACGAATGCGATTGGCCAGGTGCACCATGCCACTGGCCGGGTACGGGAAGCTCGGCCGAGTCAGCAGCATCAGGTGCAAGGGGAACGCCAGCACGTGCGGATAAGACAGTGGCACGCCCTGCTCACGGCGAAACCCGCAGGCGCGGCTATAGTCGGCGATGCCAGCGGCACTCAGTTCCACCGCCGAGCGCACCAGGCGCGCGGTGGGCAGCGGCGGCGGCCCGTCGAGCTTGGGTTTGCGCAGTGCGCGCACGCCGTCCAGCAACAACTGAGTGCGCGACGGTGGCGGGTCGATGATCTGCGTCACATAGTCCATGGCTCAGGCTCCCAGCAGGCTTTGGCCGCACACGCGCACCACCTGGCCATTGACCCCGCCGGACGCCGGATGCGCCAGCCAGGCAATGGTCTCGGCCACATCGATCGGCTGCCCGCCCTGGGACAACGAGTTCATGCGCCGCCCGGCCTCACGGATCATCAGCGGGATTTTCGCGGTCATCTGGGTTTCGATAAACCCTGGCGCCACCGCATTCACCGTGACTTGCAGCGCAGCCGCCTGGGGTGCGAGGCCCTGCACCAGGCCAATCACGCCCGCCTTGGAAGTGGCGTAGTTGCTTTGCCCGAGGTTGCCGGCGATACCGGAAATCGACGACACGCACACAATCCGTCCGCCGGGTTTCAAGCCCTGGCCTTGCAACAGTGCGGTGCTGAGTTGCAACGGCGCTTCGAGGTTGACCGCCAGCACACTGCGCCAGGCGGCTTCGGTCATTTTGGCGATGGTTTTGTCGCGGGTGATCCCGGCGTTGTGCACCACCACGTCAAACGCGCCGTATTGGCTGACATGCGCCTGCAACAGTGCGGCCGCATCGGCTGCGGTGATGTCCAGCGGCAAGGCCGAGCCGTTGACACTGTCGGCGGCTTGAAGCAGCGCCGCCTGGGCCTGGGGCACGTCCACGCACACCACGTGGGCGCCGTCGCGGGCCAGCACCTGGGCAATTGCCAGCCCAATGCCACGCGAGGCGCCGGTGACCAGGGCACGGCGACCGACGAAGGGTTTGTCCCCGTTCACCGCCACCTGGGCGTCCACGGGTTTTTCCAGGCGCACCACCTGGCCCGACACATAGGCCGAGCGGCGTGACAAAAAGAACCGCAGGCTGCTGTCCAGCGCGTCTTCGGCGCCCGGCGCCACGTAGATCAATTGCACCGTGATCGCCCGACGCAATTCCTTGGCCAGCGAGCGCACCAGCCCTTCAAGGGCACGTTGGGCGATGGCCTGGGGCAGGTCCTGGCAATGTTCCGGCGCGGTGCCGAGCACCACCACGCGGCCGTGCTGGCCGAGGCGCTTGGCATTGGCGTGGAAGAACAGGTAGAGCTCGTCGAGTTGGTGCAGGTCGAGCACCGCCGTGGCGTCGAATACCGCGCCCTGCACCTTGACCGTAGACGGCGCCTTGAGGGTTGCCGGCGTGGCGACGACGGTGTCGGTGTCTTTGAAGAGCTGTTGCACCTGCGCACCCAGGCGCCCTGCCCCGGCGACAATCACCGGGTTGGCCAGGCCCTGCTGGCCGCTGCGGTGGCGTTGCAATGGCAAGGGTTGCGGCAGGCCAATGGCCTGGGCCAGGCGTCGGCCCCAGGGGGAATTGACGAAGGATAGGTAGTTGTCACTCATAAAACATTCTTTCCCTGTAAACCCGATCCAGTGTGGGAGCTGGCTTGCCTGCGATAGCGGTGTGCCAGGTAAACCGCTATCGCAGGCAAGCCAGCTCCCACACTGACCGTGTTAACTAACTGAGGCGTTTTCGCTTTGGCTGCTGCGGCGTTTGGTCGTCGGCTCCAAGGCTTGCTTGCGCTGTTGCAAAGCCTCCAGCAAGCCAAAATCCTGCGGGAAGTCGTCAACCTGAATACCGTGGTCGGCATATTCCACATAACGCCCGAGCAAGCTGTCTTCCTCATCACTGATCAAGTCCAGCGCCCGCGCCTTGACGCGCCAGGCGGTGAAGGCGGTGGCGGAAATCGGCATCGGTTCGATCAGGCCTTGCTTGATCGCAGGCTTGAGCCGCGCTTCGATCAGCTCCACCTGCGGTAACAACCGGAAGCCCAATTCGCCATAGGCCAGCTTGTCGATTTCCGGGCGCGGGATGTAGGAATTGGCCAGCAAGCGGTCGCGGGTTTCGCCGGGGGTTTGCACCACGTCGGCCACTTGGGCCAGCAGGCGGTCCGAAGGCTTGTGCTGGGGAATACCGAACGGGAAACTCAAGGCACGCACCACGGCTGCCGCCGGTTTCGACGGGTAGTTGTCGAGCACTTCGGCCAGGGCTTCATGGGCGCGCAGCAACGCGTCCTGGGCCGACCAGTGCACCAGCGGCAAGTCGGACTGAGGCCGACCGTCGTCCTCAAAACGCTTGAGCGCGCAGGACAAGATGTACAGCTGCGACAGAATATCGCCCAGGCGCCCGGTGATACTTTCCTTGCGCTTGAGCGCACCGCCGAGCACGCCCATGGACACATCCGAGATCAACGCCAGCACCACCGACAGCCGATTGGCCTGGCGGTAGTAGGACGCCAGCGCCGGGTCGGTCTTGGCCGGTGCGGCAATCAAGCGCCCGCCGGTCAGTGAGTGCACCGCAGCGCGCACGGTATTGGCCAGCACGAAACTCAGATGGCCAAACATCGCACTGTCAAAAGCTTCCAGGGCCTTGCGCCGATCCGGGTTGTGCGCCGCTTCCATTTCGCGGAACACATACGGGTGGCAACGGATCAGCCCCTGGCCAAAGATGATCAGGCAGCGGGTCATGATGTTCGCGCCCTCTACCGTGATCGCAATCGGGCTTTGCTGGTAGGCGCGGGCCAGGAAGTTGTTGGGGCCCATGCAGATGCCTTTGCCGGCCACGATGTCCATGCCGTCATTGACGATCATCCGCGCGCGCTCGGTGACGTGGTACTTGGCAATCGCCGAGATCACCGAAGGCTTTTCACCCGCATCCAAAGACGCCACCGAGACCTTGCGCACCGCATCACAGGCATACAGATGCCCGGCCATGCGCGCCAAGGGCGCCTGCACGCCTTCGAACTTGCCGATGGGCAGGCCGAACTGTTTGCGCATCGCCGCATAAGCCGTGGTGCCGCGTACCGCCACCTTGCCCAGGCCGACATTGGCCGACGGCAGCGAAATCGCGCGCCCGGCCGCCAGGCATTCCATCAGCATGCGCCAGCCATTGCCGACCTGTTCGCGGCCGCCGATCACCCATTCCAGCGGAATAAACACATCCTTGCCGGTGGTCGGCCCGTTCTGGAACACCGCGTTCAGCGGCCAATGCCGGCGACCGCTGTTCACGCCCGGATGGGAGGTGGGGATCAACGCACAGGTAATCCCCAGCGAGCCGGCCTTGCCGAGCAAACCGTCCGGGTCTTCGGCGCGAAAGGCCAGGCCCAGCACCGTGGCAATCGGGCCGAGGGTGATGTAGCGCTTGTCCCAGGTCACTTTAAAACCCAGCACTTCCTCGCCTTCGTGCACACCTTTGCAGACGATGCCCAGGTCTGGAATCGCCCCGGCATCCGAGCCGGCGTATGGGCTGGTCAGGGCAAAGCACGGGATGTCTTCGCCGCGTGCCAGGCGCGGCAAATAGTAATTGCGCTGGGCATCGGTGCCGTAATGCAGCAGCAGTTCAGCTGGGCCGAGGGAGTTGGGGACCATCACCGAAATCGCCGCCGCCGAGCAACGCGTCGACAGCTTCATCACCACCTGCGAATGCGCATAGTGAGAGAAGCCTTTGCCGCCGTACTGCTTGGGAATGATCATGCCCAGGAACCCGGCGTCCTTGGTGTACTGCCAGCCTTCGGGGGACATATCCTGCCAAACCTGGGTGGTTTCCCAGTCGTTGGCGATGTCGCAAAGGGTTTCCACTTCGTTGTCGAGGAACGCCTGTTCTTCAGCGCTGAGGCTGGCCGGCGCGGCTTGCAGCAGACGCTGCCAGTTGGGCTTGCCGCTGAACAGCTCGGCGTCCCACCACACGGTGCCGGACTCGATGGCGGCGCGCTCGGTGTCGGACATCGCCGGCATGATCGTACGAAACAGGCCCAGCGCCTTGCTGGTCAGCAGTGTGCGGCGCAGCGGCTTGATCGTCATCAGCACAGCGGGCAGTACCACCAGGATGGCTGCGACGCTGGCGCCAACGCCTGCGACCACATTGAACAGATAACCAAGCGCCAGCCAGACCAGGCCGACGCCCAGCCACAGAGCCGCGGCGGCTTGTCGATAGGCCAGGGCAATCGCGGCGGCGACACCCATCAATAACCAGATAACCATGGGGATACCTCTACTCAATTCAGGGTATGGCATGCGCGTCGCTCGTTCAGGATGAACGAGGGCGTAAAGCCACACTACAAACTTGAAAGGATAAATTCAAATTTTGTTTTGAAATTTTTATTTAATGCATACGCAAAAAAATAGGCTGATCGAATCAGCCGGTTTCTGCATCGGGGAAAACTACAAAAACGGAGCATGTACAGCACGGGTGTGAAGCGCCAGAAAGATGCGCCGACTGACCACTTCACACCTGAGCACGCACAGATTGTGGGTTAGAACTTATAAGTGGCCGACAGGCTAACCACCTCCCCTTTGCTGTCCACCTTGCCATCCAGGCGCGCAGCCCCAAGGCGATCTTCGTTGACAGTCTTGAGCTTGACCTCTTGTACAAACTGCCGCGAGTAGGCGCCGTCAACACTCAAGCCTGGAACCGCTTTGATGTTGTAGCCAAAACCCAACGAGGCGAAATAACGATCACCGTCAGGAATGCGCGGATCCCGCGTGGAGTCACGGGTAGGCGTTTGATCATAGGCAACACCGGCACGCAGGGTGAAATCGTCAGTGAGCTTATAGTCGCCGCCCAGCGAGTACATCATCACGTCTTTGTACTTGTAGGGAATCGACACAATGGTATTGCCGTCAGACTTCAACGTCAGGGCCTTGAAGGAAGACCACTGGGTCCACAAGGCACTGGCGCCCAGGGTGAAACGGTCATTGAACACGTGTACCCAATCGATGGCAGCGGTCGCCGGGATGTCCAGTTGCGTGCTGGCGTTGGCACCGTCCGGGAACAGTTTCAAGCCTGGGTAAGCGCGCTCAACCAGCGTCAAGCCGTCGCCGCCTGCGTCAGTCATCAGTAACCGACTGCCTGGGTCGGCATTGAATTTGTACTTGCCCTCCAGCTTGTTCTTGATTTTGGCGTGGTAGTTGAAGCCAACGGTATCCTGGTCGGTGGGTTTCCACGCCATGCCGCCAAACCAACCCACAGACGTATTATCGACCTTGACCCGAATCAGCGATTGGCCCACCCCGGATGGAAAGGGAATACCAAAGCCGCCCAGCCCCGGTGACACTGCCGCGGCTGCGTACAAGTCGACGTTCTGGCTGACAAACCCACTCGTATGCTGAACGATGGCGCCGCCACCGATAGAGAACTGGTCATTAACTTTGAAGGACAGCGAACCGGTCAGGCCCACGGTTTCGATTTTGGTGTCCACGGCAAAATCGCGGCCTTTCCAATCCGGGTCCCAGGTCGACTTCATCCCCTGGGGCACCACCTGGCTCAGACCAACACTGAAGCGATCGTTAATCGGTATCACCAGGAACCCGGTCGGCAGCCAAGCGGTGAACCCGCCTTCGCCACCGTCACCCGTACGCGGCGTAGAGGTAACGCCGCCAAATTCGTCCAACACCCCTACAGAGGCAGGGTCGCCTTTGTAATCAGTGGCATTGCCTTTGAACTTGATATTGACGCGCGCATAAATGACGTTTTGCTGCGCGATAGTTTGGTCGATAAACGCCATGGCAGCCGGGTTGTTGTACGCCGAAGACGGGTCGTCCTTGAACAACGAACCACCACCGAACGCACGACCCCAACCTTGGGCACCAAATGTAGGAGTCGAGAAGCCGCCGGCCTGCACCGAACCGCCCGCGACCATGAGACCGCCCAACAATGCCAGGCCGATTAACGTCTGGGCCGGTTGTTTCTTATTATTCATGCTCCACTCCTTATTATTTTTATCCACCACGGCCGGGCCTACCGTCCCTGGTTTTCCTCAACAGGTGCCCCGAAAGGAGCACCTGCATTTCAACGTGTGATCATCACGTCCAACGCATTGCTATCAAGGATTCACGGTGATTGCTGGGGTTGGAGCGGCGTTCAGAGCAGTAATCTTGCAGCTGCCGACCGTTTGAGCAGATGGCAGGGTGATGGTGTGGGTGTTGTTGTTGTAGAGCACGTTGATCGTGGTCGGGCCACTGGCGCAGTTGCTGACAATCTTGAAGTTAACACCGGACACGGTACCCGCATACACACCTGCACCCGTGGCGGTGGAGGTTGGCGTCAAGGTCCAAGGCAGACCCAGCAACACCGGCACGCCACAGAGTGGGTTGGCACCACTGACGGTCGCGCCCGTAATAGCAGCGGCGGAACCGTCGGCAGCCACACTACCGGTGAACACGATATTGCAGGAAACAGGCGCACCGAACGACGCCGGCGACGACACCGCAATGGTCCCGGCAGGCGTGGAAAAGCCCGTGCCCGCAGGAGAAATGGTGGCTGCACTCGCCATGGAAGTAGCACCCATGCAAACAGCCAGAGCAGTCAACGACACGAGAGTTTTCAAGCTTTTCATTGTTTTTCCTCACATGTTATGGCGAATCATTTCGCCAGGGGTAATGGCCATGATCGAGAGGTCACGGTGAAACTGCAGAACTTCCCTTTCCAGCCAAATTTCAATGCATCTACCGCTACAGTTTTAGAATTCGTTTATTCGACCACTTTGAAGGTCGGCGGCATCTTGATCGACACCGCCTTGATCTTGCAGTCTTCGCCGATCGGCACATTGGCGGCTTCCAACTTGCCGGTGGCGTTATCCCAGGTGCCGTCGGCGGTGGACGGGCCGCACTTGCCGCCTAAACCGAAGGCATGCACATCCACGCTGATGTTCGACATCGAGCCGCTTTTAGTGTCTTTGGCAATGAGTACCCAGGGTAAGTTGATGGCCTCGACACGGCTGCATTTAAGGCCGCCGTCGAATTCAACTTTATCGACATTCACCGACGTGCCATCGGCCGCGACTTTGCCGGCCACCTTGATGGTGCAGTCGGCGCTGATCAACGCGCCCTTGGAAAAGCTGATCGGGCCTTGGGCCGTAAAGGCGCTGCCGGCCGGCTCGATCCGCGCAGCCTGGGCCTGTTGGTAAACCATCAGGCCCAGTGCGGCCAGGATGACATGGGCAGTAAAGGTGGCAGGGCTTTGCATGGTGTACGTCCTTCCCTTGAAATTATTGTTGTAGGGTCAAACCACTAACTTGCAATAAAACCGATGAATCCCGGGCGAAGAAGGCCTGCGTGGTACACAGACCCCGCGTTCACCCACACACGCGTTAGTTCAGATTAAAACGGTGTCGCACTGTTGCTGTACTTCTCCAGGTACTTCAACCGCTGTGAGGGTTGAAGGTTGGTCAGGGTGATATCCCCGGCATAGTGATTCAATACACGATGGTCCATGCGACGTCGCCACAAGTACGGCACATAAGCCCAAACAATCATGCTGGCGTAACCGTAAGGCAGTTGCGGCGACTCATCAAAGTGGCGCAACGACTGGTAACTACGAGTCGGGTTGGCATGGTGATCGGAGTGGCGCTGAAGTTGGAACAGAAAGATGTTGGTGACAATCCGATTACTGTTCCACGAATGCCGAGGGGAACAACGCTCATAACGGCCGTTGGGCAACTTCTGACGTTTAAGCCCGTAGTGCTCGACGTAGTTGACCACTTCCAGCAGCGAAAACCCGTAGATGCCCTGGATGATCAGGAACGGAATCACCGCCGCGCCCAGCCAGGCAATCATCGCGCCCCACAACACCAGGCTGTACATCCAGGCGCTGAGCACCGCGTTCTTCCAGTGCAGAGCCGGCAGGCCGAGTTTGCGCAGGCGTTCGCGCTCCAGGTTCCAGGCCGACACGGCGCTGAACCACACCGAACGCGGCAGGAACGCCCAGAAACTCTCACCCAGGCGTGAGCTGGCCGGGTCTTCCGGGGTGGCGACGCGTACATGGTGGCCACGGTTGTGTTCGGTGTAGAAGTGCCCGTAGAAAGTCGGCGCCAGGGTGACCTTGGCCAGGAACACTTCCAGCGGCTTGGGCTTGTGCCCCAACTCGTGGGCGGTGTTGATGGCAATGCCGGTGGCGGCGCCGGTGGACATCGCCATACCCAGGTAGGTGAACCCGCTGACGGCGCCGTGCAACTCAGTGCGCGCGGTAATGAAGGCGGCGGTTTTGGCCAGCCAGCTCGACGGGGCCAGGTGGGCGGTGGCGTTCAACAGACCACCGCTGATGATCCAGTCGATGCCGCCGGCGGCGAGCCAGCCGGTGATCACCACCGACGAGATGACGAACAGCACACCGGTGTAGACGATCCAGCGGTAGTAGCTTTGGGATTCGAGGTGGTTGACGGCGGATTCGGGTGGGTTGCTGACGTCTTCACCGAGCAGGCCGTCGATCAGCGGGATAAGGCCGAAGATCACCAGCACACCGACCCACCACAGTTGCTGTACGCCGGTGGTAATCGCCAGGGCGCCGGACAGCAGCGGAGTTGCCAGCGGCATGATGCCGAGCCACCACAGGTGACGCTTGCCGTCGGCCCAGACAGTTGGGGTTGCCAGAGTGTGATTCATGGCAGCCTCCGAACGAGGCAGATTGCGTATGCGATAAAAGGCGTTTTTTTCATTATTTTATTCGCTCTTAGGCATTTCAAAAATTGTTTCAAATTACACATTGAAATAATTTTTTAAAATTAATAGCGCGGAATCGTTAGGTCGTCAACTAGTTTCTCGAAGGCTTTTTTACGTGACCAGGCAGTCTCTTTTTTTGCCGTTTGGTCAGGTGTCTAAAGCAGGCATCGACGCCGTCGAACCGCGAGTCGGGTAGCACAATTTTTTACTCAGCTGTTTATCAGCTACTTGCCCACCAAGGCCAATGGCCGTTGCGGCAGCGGGTCGGTTTGGGGCGGCTTGACGCGCTTGGCAATCTGCTCCACCACCGCCACCACGCGCTCGGTGGCGGTAATCGGCAGCATATGGCCCCTGCCCTCCACCACTTGCAGCTTCAAGCCGGGCACCTTGCTCGCCAGGGCCTGCCCGTGCTTCTGGAAGTCCAGCACCTTGTCGCGCGCGCCATAGATCAGGCCGATGGGCAGGGTCAGTTGCGGGTAGCGTTTGACCATGTCCGGCAGGTGATCATTGACCGTGTTGATTTCGGTGGAGGCGGCGTAAAAGTTGTCCGGGCGCATCCCCAACAGGCCGCCGCCACGGGTGGCGAAGTCCGGCGGCGCGGCATCGGGAGCAAACACGCCCTTGACCACTGAACCTTTGGTCAGCAACCCCACGGGCATGGTCAGGGTGTGCGACAGCCAGCGACGCAACCACGCCGGACGCACCGCCAATGACAAAAACACCAACGGCAAAAGGCGCTGCGGGTGGGTCAGCGGCGCAACCAGGACCAGGCCGGACACCGCATGCGGATGATCAAGCGCCAATGCCAGGGCAATCGCACCGCCAAGGGAATGCCCCAGCACAAGCGGTTTATCCAGGTCGAGGGTCTTGATAAACGCGGCGATTTGCCGGGCCTGGGCCGGCAGGTCTGCCGCCGTGTGTGCGCCCCGGCTGGAATAGCCGGAGCCCGGACGGTCCAGCGTAATCACCCGAAAGCGTTCACGTAATTGCCCGGATAATGCATAAGTGAGGTTGCGACTGCTGCCCATGAGCCCGTGAATCATCACCAGCGGTGGGCCTTTACCTTCGTCTACATAATGAAAGCGCTCGCCATCGACCTCGACGAAACGCCCGTTGATCGGAACGATGGTTTCTATGCGCCGTGTCATCCAGGCACTCAAGCCCCACAACAACGCACTTGCACCCACCACCACACCCGCAGCGACAACCCATTCAACCGCCATAGCTCGGTCCTCTGCTTCCCTGCTGCTGCTCCCTGACCGGTATTGGTCAAGGCCTCAGCCACCGTCCACACCCTGGACCCGGACTTGCTGCCCAGCGTGCTCGTCCGTCGGACAAGGCGCACATTGGGAACAAGGTCCTGGCGTAGGCGATATTTTCAGGTAGATTATTTAAAATCTTTTTTAAAATAATTAATTCATTTTTTCTTTGCAATGGTGTTCTATCTAAAAGACAAAACAAAAACAGGAGCACATCTGATGCCCATGAGGGACAGCCTATGAATGCCCACAGTGATTCAATCGACATCGCCATCATCGGCTCAGGCTTTGCCGGCCTGTGCATGGCAATCAAACTCAAGGCAGCCGGGTTTACCGACTTCTTTGTCGCCGAGCAGGCCGATACCCTGGGCGGCACCTGGCGTGACAACCATTACCCGGGCTGCGCCTGCGACGTGCAGTCCCATGTGTATTCGTATTCGTTTGCGCCCAACCCCACCTGGACGCGGCAGTTCGCGCCGCAGGCGGAGATCCGCGCCTACCTTGAGCACTGCGCGCAGCGCTTCGAGCTGGCGCCCTATTTGCGCTTCGGCATGGGCCTGCAACGTGCGGTGTTTGATGAACAGCAGCAACGCTGGCACCTGAGCTTCAGCGACGGCCGCGAGGTTAGCGCGCGGGTGCTGGTGTCGGGCATGGGCGGCCTGTCACGCCCGGCGCTGCCCGATATTCCAGGGCTGGACAGCTTCAAGGGCAAGCGCTTCCACTCCCAGCACTGGGATCACGACTATTCGTTGAAAGGCAAGCGCGTGGCGGTGATCGGCACCGGCGCCAGTGCGATCCAGTTCGTGCCGCAGATTGCCCCGCAGGTGGCACACCTGGACCTGTTCCAGCGCACGCCACCGTGGATCATGCCCAAGCCGGATCGCGAGATTTCAAGGCTCGAACGCTGGGCCTTCAAACACCTGCCGTTTACCCAACGCCTGGTGCGCGGCGCCTTTTACTGGGCGCTGGAAGGCCGCGTGGTGGGCTTTGCCCTGCATCCACGGCTGATGAAGATGGTGCAGAAGATCGCCCTGCGCCACTTGCGCAAACAGGTGGCGCGCCCTTCCCTGCGCAAAACCCTGACGCCGGACTACACCATCGGCTGCAAGCGCGTGTTGATCTCCAATGACTATTACCCGGCGCTGTCACGCAGCAATGTCGAGGTGGTGACCGACACGGTATTGCGCATCGAAGCCGACGGCGTGGTGACCAGCGACGGCATCAAGCACCCGGCCGACTGCCTGATTTTCGGCACCGGCTTCCAGGCCACCGACCCGCTGCCCCGCGACTGCATCATCGGCCGCGACGGCGTCGACCTGATGGACGCCTGGCGCGATGGCGCCCACGCCTATAAAGGCACGACGGTGCCGGGTTATCCCAACCTGTTCCTGATTGTCGGGCCTAACACGGGCCTGGGGCATAACTCGATGATTCTGATGATCGAAGCCCAGGTTACCTACATCCTCGATGCGCTCAAACACATGCAGCACCAGCGCATTGCCACGGTCGAGGTCAAACCCGCCGTCGAGCAGGCCTACAACCAACAGTTGCAGGACAAGCTCAAGCGCACCATCTGGAACACCGGCGGTTGCCAGAGCTGGTACCTGGACCCGCGCACCGGCAAGAACACCACCTTGTGGCCCGGCTCGACCTGGCGTTTCAAACAGGTCACCCGCCACTTTGCGCTCAAGGACTACCTCGCCAACCCGTTGCCGGCCTCCGCGTCGCGCGCGGTTGTCGTGGCCCCGCAACCCACTGCAGAAGGCAGCCTGTCATGAAGTCATTCAAGGGCCGCGTGGCGGCAATCACCGGCGCAGCTTCCGGCATGGGCCGTGCCCTGGCACTCGCACTGGCGCGCGAAGGCTGCCACCTGGCGCTTTCGGACAAGAACAGCCAAGGCCTGGAACAGACCTTGGCGCTGATCAAGTCATCGACCTTGTCGCCGGTCATGATCACCACCCACGTCGTCGATGTGGCCGACCGCCAGGCCATGCAAGACTGGGCCGCACGCTGCGCGGCGGAGCATGGTCAGGTCAACCTGATCTTCAACAATGCCGGCGTGGCGCTGTCGAGTACGGTCGAGGGCGTGGGCTATGCCGACCTTGAGTGGATCGTCGGCATCAACTTCTGGGGCGTGGTGCATGGCACCAAGGCGTTTCTGCCACACCTCAAAGCCAGCGGCGAAGGGCATGTGGTCAATACTTCCAGCGTGTTCGGCCTGTTTGCCCAGCCGGGCATGAGCGGCTACAACGCGACCAAGTTTGCCGTGCGCGGCTTTACCGAATCCCTGCGCCAGGAACTCGACCTGCAAGGCTGCGGTGTGTCCGCCACCTGCGTGCACCCCGGCGGCATTCGCACCGATATCTGCCGCAGCAGCCGTATCGACGCGAACATGACCGGTTTTCTGATCCACAGCGAGCAACAGGCCCGCGCCGACTTCGAAAAACTCTTCATCACCGACGCCGACCAGGCCGCCAAGGTGATTCTGCACGGTGTGCTCAAGAACAAGCGCCGCGTGCTGATCGGTCGCGACGCGTATTTTCTCGACCTGCTCGCCCGTTGCCTGCCGGCGGCCTATCAAGCCCTTGTGGTCTTCGCCAGCAAGCGTATGGCGCCCAAACCACGCACGCCGGTGTTCGAAACCAACGACGAAACCCGACTCTGAACAGGAGCACGCACCATGCTGCCGATCCGTCGCGATATCCGTTTTGCCTTGCCTGCCGAGCGCATCAAGGACTGGCACGAACAAGGCCCGTTCATCACGCACTTTTTCAACGCGTTGTCGCTGCTGTTTCCCCAGGGCGAGCTGTTTTTCATGGACAGCGTGCGCCACTACCGCCAGCGCATCGACGACCCGGCGCTGAAGAAAGAAATCCAGGGGTTTATCGGCCAGGAGGCCATGCACAGCCGCGAACACGTGGCCTATAACGATCACTTGCAAGCGGCCGGTCTGCCGGCGCACACCCTCGACAAGCGCCTGAAGTTCTTCCTCGACCTGCAAAAAAAACACCTGCCACCGTCGTTCAACCTGGCGGTGACCATCGCCCTGGAACACTACACCGCGATGCTCGCGGAAATCCTGCTCAGCGACCCGTCGCGTTTTGGCAAGTCACTCAAGGGCTACCAGCAGATGTGGTACTGGCACGCCCTCGAAGAAACCGAGCACAAGGCCGTGGCGTTCGATGTGTGGAACACCGTGATCAAGCCTGGGCCGATGCGCTATCTGTTGCGCACCGGCACCATGTTGACCACCACGCTGCTGTTCTGGCTGGTGGTGTTTGATTTCCACGTGCGCCTGCTGTTGGCCGACCGCAAAGCCGGTGGGCACCTGAAGGGATTCTGGCGCATGCTCAAGTTTCTATACGGACCCAAGGGCGTGTTCCCACGCATGCTGCGGCCGTGGCTGCACTACTTCAAACCGGGCTTTCACCCCTGGGACCATGACAATCGTGCACGGCTGGCGGGTATCGACGCTCTGGTCGAAGAGATCGAACAGACCCAGCGCGAATACGCATCCGCCCACGCTTACAGCTGAGCCGCCGCCCGCCTGCGGACAAAGCCCGGCAGCAGGTCGCCGGGCAGCGCCTTACTGAAATACCAGCCCTGGATAAACAACTCGGTGCCGGTGTTCAAAAAGGCCAACTGCTCGGCGGTCTCCACGCCCTCGACCACCACGCCCAGGTTCAGCGCCTCACAGAAGCGCAGCATGCCGGTCAATACCTGAGCGCCTTTGGGGTCGCGCTGGGCCACCACGAAACTGCGGTCGATCTTGATAAAGTCCACCGGAAACTGGTGCAGATAGCTCAAGGCCGAAAACCCGGTACCGAAGTCATCGATATACACCTTGGCGCCGATCGCCTGGAGCCTCTGGATGGTCTGGCGGGTGGCCTGGAGATCACCGACCAATGCGTCTTCGGTGATTTCCACCGAGACCCGGCCATGGGCCTGGGCGAGAATTTCCACCAGGCGCTCGCCATAGCCGGCCTGGGTCAGCGTGGCGCTGGAAATATTGATGGTCATGGGCAAGTCAAAGCCGATCTTCTGCCACTTCTGATACTGGCGCACGGCCTGGGAGGCCACCCACACATCCACGTCCGGCATCAACCGCGCCTGGGCCAGCCATTGCAGGAATTCCCAGGGCGAATGCACCGTGCCCTGGCTGTCGCGCGCACGCATCAGCGCTTCACAGCCGGAGCACAGGCCGGTGCGGGTCGAGACTTGGGGCTGGAATTCCAGGTAGAACTCGTAATCGCTGATCTGCTGGATACGGCTCAGTTCGACGGCCTGACGGGCGGCCGCCTTGTGGGACGCCAACACCGGGTCCAGTTCCAGCAGGCGACCTTTCTCTTCGAGGCCGCGGAAGGTCATATCCAACGACTTGAGGTACACGGTGCCGCCATCACTGGACTGGCGATGAATCGCGCGCACATAGGGCGCATACACCAGGGTGCCCAGGCCCAATAGCAGCACTTGCAGCACCACTGCCGCGATGTCGCCGTGGGTGCTGAGGTAAGCATTGAGCAGCACGGGCGCGGTAAATGGCACGCTGGCCACTGCCGGCGACACCCAGCCCCACTGCACCACCGTCAAGGCCAGCAGGGTGTTGAACGCCGGCACCAGCAAAAACGGGATAAACAAACGCGGGTTAAGGATGATCGGCAAGCCGAACAACAGCACTTCGCTGACATTGAACAACGACAGCGGCAGGCTGGCCATCGCCAGCAAACGCATGGACTGGCTTTTGGAAAACAGCAGGATCGCCAACAGCAAACACAACGCCCCGCCTGACCCACCGATAAATGCGAAAGAGCCGAGCAGGCCACTGTTGAGCAGGTACTTGATCGGCTCACCCGCCGCCAGCGCGGCGCCATTGAGCACCACGGCCTGGTCCAGTACGTCGAACAGCGGCTGCATGGCGTACACACCGTGAATGCCGAAAAACCACAGCAATGAGTTCATCAGGGTGACAAACAACCCGCTGCCATACGGCGATTGCAGCGCATCCAGTACCTGCGGCCCCTGAAGTTGCGCCACAGAGGGAATCTGCACCAGCAATGACAACACCAGCACCAGCAACAGCGCCGTAATGGCGCCCGGCACCACCATATTGATGGTGCCGCGCAGGTTGTGGCCCACCAGGTCTTCGTTGACCAGGCGCGTCCAGCGAAAGCGGTGCAGCCAGGCGATTGCCGGCACATTCAACAGGGGCGATGCGATGGCGATAAACAACACAAACGTCGCCGATGCGCGCGGGTAGTCACGCAATACAAAGGTAGCGACCACCACATGGGCCAGGCACAAAAATGCCACCGGCAATTGTGGCAGGCGGTGCTGGATGGCGAGCATGTAGCCAATGGAGGCCGCCACCAGCAGCGGAATTACCGAGCTGATCTGGTTATGCAACCCCGACAGAAACGCCACTACCTGCGGATCGAAGCCCAGCGCGTTGGCGCATTCGGACAAGATCAGGAAACCGGCGGACACCAGCAGGCACGGCAGGATCCACAACAAGCCCTCGCGAATAGCGCGTAATGACTCGGTGCTGGCCAAGGCAGCCAGGCGCTGGGTGAGGAAAAGTTTGAACAGCGTTTGCGACATGCCCCGTCCCTCTGCCCGTATCGCTTTCTGCCCATGCTTGGCAGTGCCCAAATCCCATGTAACGCTACACGGCCACCTACCGGTAGCGAAAGGCTTTTGCCGTACTACGATTAATTATTCAGAATTAATGTCAGTTTGCGCGATTTGCCGGGGCCATCGGGTTAGCCTTCAAACCGGCTTCCCCCATGCCAGGCCGGCGACCCTGGCCGCCTGTATGGCGATTGCCCGCTGACTGATTGCAAAGCCTAGTGCATGCCCCCATCTATTGACTTCATCCAATCAGGAGTAAGCCCTTGTCAGAACCCGGTGATAACCACCAGCGCGCCCTGGACCGTTTCTTGAGTGAACACCCCCAGGTGGCTACGCAACTGGACACCCTCAACCCTCTGGCCGCCCAAGCCAAAGGCGAAACCCTCGCGCAGTATCGCGCCGAGCGCTTGCATGAGGCTTTCGAGGCCGAGGCTGAGCGCCAGAATCTGTTTGCCTGGGAGCTGACGCTTAAGTTGACGGCCGAATCGGCCGAAGCCTTTGAGGCTCAGCGCCTGGAAGTGCACAAGGAAGTCGCGCAGATGGCCGGGTTGGGGTGGGAAGAGTACTGCCGGCTGCATGACTTGGTCGGGTAGCCAATGTGGGAGCTCCCCACAAAACAGCAGATACACAGCGTCGGCCCAATCGAAACATCGGCAGACACCCCTAGCTATCTGAACCAGCGCCATCGACAACGCGCCATCACCTCGCCCAACTCCTCCACGCTGATCGTTCGGCGCTCAGGATCCATCGCCAACGCCAAGCGCAAGGCGGGCCAACACGCTGCGGGCAGGTGCCGGGGGCGCTCCAGCCGCTCAGTGGCCCGACGCTCGCCCAAGCGTTTGCCATGGGCCAACTCATACACCACACACGCCACCGCATACAGATCAGCACTCGCCGTCAGCGCACCGCCCGCCAACAACTCCGGCGCCGCATAAGCCGGAGTCCAGGCGCTGAACCGGTCACGACTCACACTCGCCAGCCCCGCCATCGCCTCTGCCGTCGCCTGCCCCAGGCCGAAATCGAACAAACGAATACCGTCGTCACCCAGCATGATGTTCACCGGTTTTACATCACCATGCAGTACACCTTGGCGATGCACATATGCCACGGCATCCAGCAATTGCACGGCCAGGGGCTGCAACTCACGCCAGGGCAAGCCATCGGGACCCTCCAGCAGGAGCCGGTCCAGGGTCATGCCGCGCATCAACTCCATGGTGAAAAAAGCCATCTGGCTGCTGATATCCACCTCGAACGCAAACATGCGCACCACGCGCTCATGCTGCAGGCTGCGGGTCAGGGCGAACTCGCTGTAGAGCAGCACATGTGCATCGGGCGCCAGGCGCAGATTCTCACCGAGCACCTTGATTGCCACACTGGAACAGGGCTCGCCAAACTGCTCATGCAACAGGTCGCGCGCCCGGTAGACCACGCCCATGCCGCCCGAACCCAGCACGCGCTCAAGGTGATAACGCCCCGCCAGCAAGGTGGGCATGCCAGGTGCCGTGGTCATGTGCGCACCGCCACGGCCGTCAGGTCATCCCGCGCCGGGCCGCGTAGCGCCGCCGTGAACAGCCGTGCCACCACCTGTTGTGGCGTACCGCTGTCCATGGCGCAGCCCAGCTCGGCGTGCGTCATCGCCTGGTACACACCGTCACTGCACAGCACAAATACATCGCCTGGCTGCACGCCCAACTCCAGCACCTCGAGTTTCAGCGGGTGCCGCGCGCCGACGGCGCGGGTCAATGCCCTGGCGCCGGGATGCGCCTGAGCCTGCGCCAGGCTCAACCGCTGCTCATCCATCAACTGGCGCAGCAGTGAGTGATCGCGCGACAGCTGGTACAACCGCCCGCCTCGCCACAGGTAACAGCGGCTGTCCCCCGCCCAGATACACGCTGCGCGCCGGCCCTCCAGCAGCAGGACCACGACGGTACTGCCCATTCTGTCGTCGCGACCTTCGGCCGGCGCAGAGGCGTTATCCCCCCAACTCTGATTGAGCCGTTGCAGGCATCGCCGCACTGCATCAATGCGCTGATCGAACGTACCCTGGGCCGGCAACGCGGCAAGGCTGTCGATCACCCATTGGCTCGCCCTGTGCCCGGCGCGGTGGCCGCCCATACCGTCGGCAACCGCCCAGCAACCCTGCTGGGGGCAGTCGAGGAACGCATCTTCGTTGCGCTGCCTGGCCTTGCCACGTTGGCTGCGTGCCGCGCTGTTTGCAGCGGCTTGCGACGCGGTCATAGTCGCTCCGGCAAACGGAACGTGCGCCACGCGTCCATCAGAAACGGGCTGGGTGTGCGCTGGCTGACCAACAGGTAATTGGCACGCAAACCGGCAAGATCGGCCTTGAGTAGCTGCGCATCGCGCCCACTGGCGGGCTCGCTGTGCAGCAAGTCAAAGAAGCGAAACAACGACCAGGCCCCGTTATTGTTCTCGATGCCCAATGGCCGCTGTGCGCCGCGCTCCAGGACCAGGCTGCTGCGACCATTTTCCGCCTCGCTGGGCCACTGGAACGTCACAGGCACAATCGGCCCATGGCGGTATTCCAGCTGCTGACCGCCAAAGCTAAACACCGCGCGGCTGACCGCCTGGTCCAGGCTATAAGGCGCCAACGTAAATCGAACCGCCAGCTCGGCGGGGTCGCCACCGAAAAAACCACGGCGGATGATCTGCGCTTTGCCGAGTTGCTCCAGCAACGCGCGTGACATTGGCAGGCTCTGGCCTTCCAGCCCGCGCAAGCGATAACGCCCGCCGTCGGCGCTGATAAACGGGCGCAGGTAATGGTCATGGAACCTTGCCAGCACGCCCTGGGGTTTGAAAAACTCCTCAAAATCGCCCAAAGCCACGTCGCTGCCGGCATGGGCATTGAACGGGTAACGCTGGCGGATAGCCCTGGCATACAGGCTATACACCTCGCTCTGATAGCGTTGGTTCACATGCGTATAAGCCTCATCGAACAAATGCCGCCAACTGTCGTCGGCAAGGCCCTCGACCCAACCTTTGAGCGGCAGCGGCAAACGTGCGGCACTGTCGCGTAACTGTCCCAACCCGGGCTGTTGCCCTTCCATACGCCGTTTCACCATCTGGAAAGCCGCCTGCTCCGGCGCCCCTTCGCGATTCAGCGCCGCCAGTTGCAGGTGCACAGCATCAAGCTGGCGCAATGCCTGGGTCAGTTGTTCACCGGGGTTTTGCTGCTCATCAAGCAGTTGATGCAAGGGCTCGAAACGGCGTTGCAAGGCGCGTCTTGCGGCGTCATCGCCTGTGGGCTTGGGCAAAACGCCTGCGTGTACACGGGCAGCCATCGACTGAGCGATAGCCGCCACGTCACCGGCCTCGTGGGGCACCGCTGACATCGGGGCATCGGTGGATAGCAAACGGGTATTTTCACGCACCTGCTGTAACAGCAACACCAGCGGTGATTGCGCCGAGGTAAGGCGCGCCAGTTGTTCGGCGTCCTGGCGCAGGTTGTCGGTTTCGCGCAATCGAACCTGACCCAAGGCCTGGCTCCACGCATCGGCGTACTCACTGAAATAGCGCTGTTGCAGCTCGACGATCAACCGGCGCAACTCTATCGCACTGAGGTCAGTCGCCTGCCCCAGCACCCAATTGTCCAGGACAATCGCGTTAACCAGTCGCGGGCCTTGCTGGTCGAAATACTGCACATAGCGCTTGCTGTAAAACCCGGCAATCGGTTGATCCAGCGCCGTGAACACAGTGCCGTCCGTGAGGCGGCTGGGTTCCAGCGTATACGATTGCTCGCGCAGTACGCGATACACCACATCTGCCAACGACTCTCCGCGCAACACCTGGCGAGCCTGGGCAACCAGCTCATCATTGAGTGGCGCGGCAAAGGGCTGTTCAAGCAGCCGGGCAAAGTGCTCACTCAGGCGCGCCTGCGTCGCAGACTCCCCGGCAAAGCGCTCGGACCACCGACTGGCCACGCGCTCCGCCAGCCACCCGGCGTCACGTCGCTCGCGCAGATTGAGCATCAGGTAGGCGCGCAGGTTATCCAGTAACCGTTCGCGATCCCCAAGGCTCGACCGCACCTGCTCTTCGAGCAGCGAAGCGACCTGCACAACCATTTGCTGCAGGGCATCGTTGTAGGCATTGACCAGCGGCGGCCGGCTTACTTCGCCCTGAAACAGTCCGGCTCTCTCCAGCACGCCCGCCTCTGACACCGGCGGAAACACCCGCGTCGCCGCCAGGCGATTGTCCAGCAACGTCAGTAACGCCAGGGTCTGGTCCGCATCGGTCGGGGCCGACGTATCCACCTGACCTAACTGCGCCAACTGCTCCAGGCGTTGGTGGTTGATCCCATAGCTGTGCATCCAGAGCATGCCCGCCGCACCGATGACCAACGCGACGGCGCTCGCCCATCCCGCCTGCTGCCAACGAATGCGTTGATGTTCCTCGGTGTGCAACCCTGCAAGATCGGCCTCGGCGAAAATCACTTGGTTGAAAAGACCTTGCACAAAGCGTTCGTGCCGCTCACCCGCACTGGTCAAAAAGAAACCTCGCACCCCCTGGATGCGCTGATTGCGATGGGCGCAGAACGCCACTTCGATAAACAGGCACAAACGCTCACCGATGCGTGCCACCTGGGGCACAAAATCCAGCATCCGGCCACGGCGCTCGACATTGCGCTCCTGATGCAGGCGCTGCATCAGTTCGCCACTCACGCGCTGGAGCAACGCCTCGAACGCCTGGCGTACCTGCGCCATGGGCACACCCGTGGGGTCGCCAGTGATCAGCTCACCCAGCACGCCCTCTGCGGCGCTGTCGTGCGGCGTATCAAAAAACGCGCTAAAGCCCGGGATGTGGTCAGCGTGAGTCAGCACCAGATACACCGGAATATCGATATGCAGCGTCTGCTGGATATCTTGTAACCGGGAATGCACATGCCGTGCATGGCGCTCCAGATCATGCTCATTGCTGCCCAACAGGGTGTCCACCGACAACGTCACCACCACGCCATTGAGTGGCCGCACCCGGCGCCTGGACTTGAGCAGCCCGAGTAACGTCGACCAACCTGCGGCATCGACTGCGCGGTCGGGTTGGTCCAGGTAGCGCCCGGCACTCTCCATCAGGACGCCCTGATCGGCGAAGAACCAGTCACAGTAAGCACCGGCCCCTGATGATACGGCCTGAAGGTGATCCGGCGGGCGCTGCAAGCCATTGGCCGCCAGCAAAGCACTCTTGCCGCTGCCTCGCTGTCCGATCAACAAGTACCAGGGCAGCTCATTGCGTGCGCGCAAGCTGCGCCCGACATATTGGCGAGATGTTTTCAAGGTATGCAGCGCCTCCTTGAAACGCCCGCGCACCTGTTTGCGCTCATCCTCTACCAGCCCAGGGTGCTGACGGCCAGCCTGGTCTTCCTCGATCCGGGGCAGCACGCTGCGGCGTGTTCCCATAACAGCCATCGCCAGCCCCCATAGCAGAAACAGCGTGCTGATGGTCAAAAGGCGAGCCGTAGCGCCTTGCCAGAACCGGTGGTCATCCACCGCCAGCAGAGGCCCGAAAAACCACACCAGGCAGGCGCTGCAAAGCACCAGCAACAAGCTCCATACCCAAACGATGCGCAGCAGGGTGCCCGCGCCCTTGAAAAAAGCGTTCATTGAATGTTCCCGGCGTTACAAGGGCGTCGGAGTCAGTTCCGGCGCCGAAGATTGAAAGGGTTGCAATGCATGGGCTCGCTCCTGCCCCAGTACCCAGGCAGTTGTCGAATACATCGCCAGCAAAGCGATCACGCCCAGCGCCACACACCCGGTTGCGGAGAGCGTGCGCAGCCGCTTGCGGCGTGCCTGCTGGGGTCGGGAGGCACAGGCCGACACAGAAACCGGGGCGCCACGCACATGCCTTATCTGGCGATACAACGCGTCACGTACGCCCTCAAGCTCGATCACGCCGCGCTCCATGACTCTGTATTTGCCTTCAAACCCCATCGACAGGCACAGGTACATCAGCTCCAGCATGGCCAAGTGTTTTACCGGGTCGCGAGACAGTCGCTCCAACAGCTGGAAAAACTTTTCGCCGCCAAAGGTTTCGTTGTGAAAACGGCTGAGCAGACTGATCTTCGACCAGTCGCTGCGGCTCCCCCACGCCGTGGTCACTACCGCTTCATCAACGACGCTGCACAGCACATAGCGAGCAGCAATCACCTGAGCGCTTTCCATGCCGTCATGCTGGGCGCGGACCTCAAAGCGTGTGAGGCTCGCGGCCAGGCGGTCGTTGAGCGTCTGCAGGTTCTCCCGGCCGCTGCTGAGTTTGAGTTCAAGCACCTCGGACATCAGTTCCCAGGCCGCTGTCACCAGCGGGTTAAGGCCCACGTTGAAACGTTGCGCGCCCTGTACAGCGGCGGCGTACACCATGCGGTCTTCCAACTGTTCAAAACGCGGTGGCGAGACGAAGTCCGTCACCGGCCCCTGTGCCGGGCCGTGGCCGTTACGGTCCAGCAATACGGTTTTCTCATCCAGCGGGTATTCACTGTCCATGTTCATCATGTTCAATTCCTGATAGCCCAGAAGGTCAGTTCCAACTCGCTGAACTCGCCGCCGACATGGAACGCAAAACCACCCGATTGCTCCAGTTGTGCGATGTCACGGGCACTGAGCTCGAGCATGAAATAGGTTTTACCGGCATGAAACGGGATCTGGCGTGGCGCGACCGGCAGCGGTTTGACCTTGATGCCCGCCAGGTGCAGGTTGACCAGTTCACGGATGCGCTCTACGGGGCCGACCTTTAGATGGGCCGGCAAACGATGGCGCAGTTCTTCCGAATCGCATTGAGCCGCGACCGCCAGGATGAATGTCGCGCTGCCCAACAGCTTGAGATCGGCCACCGGGCAGACCATCACCCCGTACTGGCGTTGTTGCAGCACCAGCTCCAGGGCATGCTGCTCAAAGACCATCGACAGCACCGTGCGCAACCCCGCCATCAACCCACGAAAACTCGCGCCCTGGTCGCCATGGAGGTAGCGCACCTGCTGGGTGGCACGTTTGCTGTCACTGGCAAACGTCGCCAGTTCGCCCAGTATCGACAGCATCTCGCGGAACAACGCCTCTGAACGCACTTGCGGCTGAGCCAGGTAATGACGCAACACCGGCTCGGCCCGATTGATCAGTTGCAGCATCAGAAAGTCGGCAATCTGCGCACCCGCCGTGGCGCCATTGCCGCCAATCCGCTCAGCAATCGCATCTCCCCGGCTGGCCAGCAGGCTGATCACTTCTTTGAGGCAGGACGAAACAAACCCCGAGCCCTGCACATAAATAAACGTCGGGGCAAAATCAGGTTCCATCCGCAGCCCCTCTTGCGCAGAGCATTCCAGCACCTGGGCAATCTTCAGCTTCACGTAGGCCTCATCACCCGGCTGCTCGCCCAGCAACAGGCGCAAATCCGGGCGTGCGCAACTGATCTGGCAACGCGCGTCCCGGCCCGCATTGGAGTCCGCCACTTCAACGTCACAGGCGATGTAGCGCGCCAGCACATCCGGCGCCTCCTGCGTGCGGGTTTCAACCTGATTGCCGATCGCCATCGGCAACGCCAGGTACACCGATTGCCTGCCCGCGTTGGCCGGCACCTCCAGTACCAGTGGCGCCATGGTGGTGGTCAACTCGAAAAGACTGCCGTCCGGCAAAACGCCACTGGCTTGATTGACCACCAACTTACCAAGGCCCAGGTATTGCAGATCGATGTCCAGGCTCAGGAACCCCCAGGCATCACTGCCCAGCAAGCGGGTTCGGTTGAGCTGGTGCTGGTAATAACGGTCGTTGTGTTGCAAGTGCTGGGGGCGCAGCAACATCCCTTCCTGCCAGATGACTTTATGAACCTGCATCTTAATTCTCCAAGGCGCTGACGAGCGGGTCGCCAGCACGGATGCCCGCCTGGTCAAGCACCAGGTGCGCTCGCGTCACTTGCTGTGGCGCCAGCGGCAGCACCCAACGCCATTGCACATGGGGCAAATCACGGTATGCCGCGATGATGCCCACGTAACGGCTTTGCGGTTCGCTCCTGAGCTTGAGGGCCACCTGCTCGCCGGGGCGCAACTCCAGTTCCTCGCTGCTCACCCAGTCTTTGGGCAGTGCCTGCTCGGCATGCCCGTACAGCGTGAAAAAATCCGCGTTTTCGAATGCCACTGGATGCTTGAGTTCGAACAGCTGCACCACCACCGGAGAGGGGCGCCCATGCAGGTCGGGATTCACTTCGTCACTGGCGGCCAGCGTCAGGTCGAGCTTGGTCACTGTGGAAAAGGGTGACAGGCTGGTGCAACCACCCAGCAGCATCAATACGACCAAAAGAGGTAGCGCGACACGGGTCATGGGCATCCTCCTGACGGTGTGGCAAACAAGGCTGAGGCCAGGCGTACCTGTTCCTCATAGGCCTTGGCAAAATCGCCGCGCAACGGGCCCGTGTTCAATGCATCTGCTTCGACCAAGCGTTGATAGTGGCGCTGGTAGGCCCGCCAATGCGCCCTGTCGGCAAAGAACCTTGGCAGCTTGTCATCGCGCGCAAAACCGGCCTGCAAATGGCCGGGGGCAAACGTCGCCAGCGAGGTGCGCAGCGCCGTGCGGCACGCAACGAGCAGCGCGACCTGATGCACTTGCATTTGCCGGTACACCTGCGTAATGGCCGCTTCGGCGCCGGGTTGCGCCAACGCTCCCATGCCCAGCAGCGACGCCAACACAGAGTCAATGCCCAGGTTGTCCTTCAACACGTTCGGACGTTTGATCAAGGTGCTAGGGTCCAGGCTCAATTCACTGTGCAGTTCGTCATGAGTGCGCAGGTTCTGTTGCAACCCATCAATCACGTGCCTGAGTAAGCCCGCAGCTCTAATCGCCAACGCCTCGCGGCCAGCGCAATCAAGCGTCTGCACACGGACGCCCAACGCTGTGGCGAATTGCGTCCAGAACGCTTCATCGGTCTGCGGCGCCTGCGAATCAGGCAAGACAGGCTCGACCCTCTCTCCCGGAGCGTCTGCCTGGGCGGGTAAGGCCAGGTAATCGCGCTCAACGCAGTCACTCGACATCCAGGCACTCGGTGCCTCTTGCACGTCGTTCAAGGCGTCCAGCTCGCACGGTGGTGCCCCGTGCATCGACTGGCGATCCCATTCTTGAACGGGGTCCAGGCCCAGGTAAGCATCCTCGGGTATCACCCCGCCCGCAGCGGATAATGGCTGACGATGCGGCGTCACGCGTTCAATCAAGCGCGCACAGATAGCAAATGGCCCCAACTGGAAAACATCACCCTCCACGATCAGCCGCGCCTGCCCCTTTTGCAGCGACTTGCCACTGCCCACCTCACGGATACCATTACTGCTGATATCCGTCAGGAAATAACGCGCGTCACGGTAAGCGATCAACCCGTGGTGACTGGAAAGCAAACGACTGGGGTCAGGAATAATCCAGTCGCAACCGGCTCCACGACCGACCACGCCGCCCATCCCATCGAACACCTTGCGCGGTGGCGGCTCATCGCCCCCGCCCTCACACACCTCAAGCACTAATTGCATGAAAGGCTCCATCTCATTGGCCGCGACGGGTCGCTTGGGGGTCACCCAAAGGACGATAGTCAGCATCATCAAACACGTAATTGCCGCTGCAGCCGCTCAGCAAACACAACACAAGCACCACGGCTCGCCATGGACGATCAGGCATCGGGGTTCTCCCAGGTAGATAAGACAAACGGGTAAGCGCAGAGCCCATGAGCACGCCAGCGTGAATACGCCATTCAACATTCCCCTCGATTGGGGATATTCAACCGCGCAAGCCGGTACAGCAGCGTGCGACGCGCTACCCCAAGTTCACGCGCAGTGCGCGTTCGATTGCCACGGTTCTTGTGCAGGCAGTCGATCAGAAAGACCCGCTCCACGCGCTCCAGGCGCTGACGGAGGGTGGCCTCGATGGTTGCACCTGCGGGCGCCGATGACAGCGACAGGTGCGCAGGTAAAATCACCCCGTCATCACACAGCAGCACCGCCCGTTCGACCAGGCATTTGAGCTCACGCACATTGCCAGGGAAGGCATGGCTGGAGAGCTGATCAAGCGCCGCGCCGGACCAGCTGACCACCGGTTTTTCGAGTGCCGCGCAGACCTTTTCAGCAAAGTGCCGGGCAAGCAGCAGCACATCGCCGTCGCGCTCACGCAATGCCGGTAACTGGATAGGGAACTGCGCCAATCGGTAATAGAGGTCTTCGCGAAATGTCCCCTGGCTGACCATTGCCAGCAGGTCGCGATGGGTGGCGGCGATAATTCGCACGTCGACCTTGTGAGCGGTATTGGCACCCAACGGGCGCACTTCACCTTCTTGTAGAACCCTCAGCAGCTTTGCCTGCAGGGAGAGTGGCATATCGCCAATCTCATCCAGCAGCAGTGTGCCGCCATCGGCTGCGTCAAACAGCCCCGCATAGTTACGCTCCGCACCGGTGAACGCGCCTTTGCGGTAGCCGAACAGCTCACTCTCCAGCAAGCCCTCAGGGAAGGCTGCGCAGTTTTGCACCACAAACGCTCGCGTGCTGCGCGGGCCGGCGGCGTGAATAGCACGCGCCACCACCTCCTTGCCCGTGCCGGTTTCTCCGTGCAACAGCACGGTAAACGGTGCCTGCACAACCTTGCCGATCAGGTGGCAGGTCGCCTCCATCGCGGCACTGTTGCCAATCAAGCCATAGGCGCCGGTCACGGGTGTATCGCACGGGGGAACAAGCCGGACTTGCCTGGGCTGGGCAAGCCGCAACAGGGTTGATTGGCCCAGGGCGAAGCTGCCCAATCGGCCCAAAGAAGCGGCGTAGCCGTGCAATTGCGCAGGGCGCAGGCTGGCGCAAAGCAGAACGCCGCACACCGCCTCGCTCCGATTAAACAAGGGCAGGCAGGTCAGCGAGTGCCAAGGCAGCGCCGCCAAGGGCAGAAAACCGCTGTCATAGGCGCTGTTGCACAGTTGATCAATGGTCAGTTCCCGCCCCTGATCAAGGACGTAGTGCAATAACTGCTGGTGCTGAACATCTACGCTTGCGCCACGCTGGCCTGAGGGTTCCCCGTCGGGAAAATACTGAGCGATCAGCCCCAACTGGCCGGTGGTTTCATCCCGTGCATACAGTTGGCACAGGTCGCACTGGCTCAACTGCGCAGCGGCCGTGACGCAAAGGTCCGCCAACCTCGACTCCTCCCGCTCGAAGCCCAGGCGGGTAAACCAGCCCAGCAGTTGGTCGACGTAGGCCGGCGAATCAGGCAACGACTTGAATGGGCTGTGCGTCATAGGCTGAACTCACACACTGGCACACCGCTGCCATCGAGCGTCGCGTGGGTGGCCGAGAGGGATTCGCCAACGGCCATCGCACCGAGCAGACGATCAACGATCGGCGGCAGCAGGTGGGACTCGATCCACTGGTCGATAAAACGCGCCCCACTGTCCTGGTGCATACAACGCTCGACCATGTGCGTGACCAGTTCGGCGCTGTAGCTGAACACCAGTTCGCGCGCCTGCAACCGTTGGCCAAGGCGCGCCAGCTTGAGCCTTGCCACGTCCTGTAAGCGTTCGCCTGCGAGTGGGTAATACGGTACGACTCGCATGCGAGCGAGCAGAGCCGGCTTGAAGTGAGCGCGCAATACCGGGCGAATCACTTCCTCCAGGGCCGCAGCGTCAGGTCGCCTGCCATCGGCGCACAGTGCGCTGATGCAATCGCTGCCCAGGTTGGACGTCATCAGGATCAACGTATTACGAAAATCAATTTCGCGGCCTTCACCGTCATTGGCCAAACCCTTGTCAAAGACCTGGTAGAACAGGTTCAGCACCTCTGGGTCGGCCTTCTCGATTTCATCGAGCAACACCACCGAATAAGGTCGCTGGCGCACGGCCTCCGTCAGCACCCCGCCCTCGCCGTAACCAATGTAACCGGGAGGCGCACCAATCAATCGGGACAGCGAGTGTTGCTCCTGGTACTCCGACATATTCAGCGTGATCACAAACCGCTCACCGCCGTACAGCAAGTCCGCCAGTGCCAGCGCCGTCTCGGTCTTGCCGACCCCGCTCGGGCCGGCGAGCAAAAATACGCCCACCGGCGCCTCAGGATTATTGAGGCCCGCAGCCACCGCTCGCAGGTTACGATCCAGCGCCTGCACCGCCGGTTCCTGCCCAATGATTCGCTCGCGCAGGGCGTCGGCAAAACCCAGGACGCGCTCACTGTGCTCCAAGGCCAGTTGCTCAACCGGGATGCCGGTCCAGCCGCTGATGACCTGGGCGACTACCCGTGGGCATACTTCATGGCTGGCTTGCTGCTGTTCACGCTGCATCCAGCGCTGCTCGGTTTGCTGGCGCTCAAGCTCGAGAGCGTCCAGCCGCTGGGCCAGTGCCTGCAACGCCGGTTGGTCAACGGGCAAGCCGGCTTCAACATCGCGCTCAAGCGCCACACGCTGGCGAGTGCCCTCAGCCCATTCAGCGCACAGCTGCTGCAACGCCTCAGGCGCCGTCGTCAGGCGGATACGCACTTGCGCACAGGCGGTATCCAGTACGTCGACGGCTTTGTCCGGCAACTGTCGCCCTGCCAGGTAACGAGCGCTCAGTTGTGCTGCTGCCACCACCGCGTCGTCACGTATATAGACGCCATGGCTGGCTTCATACACCGGCACCAACCCGCGCAAAATGGAGACCGCCGCCGCCACACTTGGCTCGTCGACTTTTACCGGCTGGAAGCGCCGTGCCAATGCCGGGTCTTTTTCGATGTATTTTTTGTACTCGGACCAGGTCGTGGCGGCGATGGTGCGCAATTGACCACGCGCCAGGGCGGGCTTGAGCAAATTGGCGGCGTCGCCTCCACCCACCTGCCCGCCGGCACCCACCAGGGTATGTGCCTCGTCAATAAACAGGATCACGGCCTGTGGAGAGGCGTTAACCTCGTCGATCACACCTTTGAGCCGCCGTTCGAACTCGCCCTTGATGCTGGCGCCGGCCTGCAACAAGCCCATGTCCAAGGTCAGTATGCGTACGCCCTTGAGTGGCTCGGGCACCTGTGAGGCAACCACTCGCAATGCGAGCCCTTCGACGATGGCGGTCTTACCCACGCCCGCGTCTCCCACCAGAATCGGGTTGTTCTTGCGCCGACGCACAAGGATATCGATCAATTGACGGATCTGCGCGTCACGACACAGGACCGGGTCGATCCGCCCTTCACGCGCCTGATGCGTCAGGTCATGGGTAAAGCGCTCCAGCAGTGACTCGCCTTGTCGCAACGGCGCGGTTTCGCAGCCCCGGCTCAACAAAAAATCACGCACGCGTTGCGCGTCCAAGCGGCTCAATAACGGCTGATAAGCACTGCCCGCGTGTTGCAGCGGATGACGCAGAAGTGCCAGCAATAAAGCACCGGCGCCGACCTCAACCTGCCCCAACTCCAGGTGGGCAACCATTAACGCTTGCTGCAACCATTGCACGAGTGCCGGGGCAAACACCGGGCTGCGCGATGCACTTTGTTCGCCTTTGAGCAGTAACAGGGCCTGAAGCTCACCTGGAGCAATTTCGGCATCCGCCAGCGCCTTTACCAAAGGCCCCTCGGCATGTTCCAGCAGCGTCAGCAGCAGGTCCTCAACCAACACTTCCTTGCCGCCACGCGTTACACAACGCTCGGCGGACCGCGCCAGGTCAAGGCGCGTCTGAGGCGTCAAGGTCCGGATCAGTTGTTGCAGGTCTACATTCATCATAATCATCAGTCCCTAATCAGAGTTGCTGGCCAGAGTGACCACACCGTCGGCACTCTCGTACCCCAACCAACTGGTCCAACCGAGACGACACACGTTGCGCTCGCCAATATGCAGCGGCCGAACTTCACCCTCGGCCAGTACCAGGCGCACGTCATATTCCAGTGGCGTGCGCAGCATCAGGCGAACCAGCGAGCACAACGGCTTGCACGCGCTGCCAGCGGGTAGAAACGCGTGAAAGCGCGGCCAGCTCAAGCCCTCGACCTGCACCCTGAACTTGCCGCTGCGATCGGCAACCTGGTGGCCGAGCAGCAGGTCTTCGCCAAGCACGTTGTTGGCCGCCCCGAGTTGATTGCGTTGCTGTTGGCCGATAACCACCGTGCGTTCAACCCATTGCTCTATGAACAAACGGCTGTGCTTGAAGTAATGACGCAGCACCGTTTCGATCAAGGTGGCCGAGTGCACTCGCAGGCTCAGCAGCCCCAGGTACGGCAACAATCGCTTGCAGTCCAATTGCGCCGCGTCGCGAATCTGGTGGCTGCCCAGCCCGACCAGCGCGAACATCTGCGCGGAAAAAGCATCACTGGCGTCGGTGCGAAAACTCGCTCGATAGCGATATTTGCGCCAGATCGGCAGCATCAACCTCTGCAGGCGATGGTGAAATACGTCAAGAAAGCCACGGCTCACGCTGCCACTCGCCTGTTCTTGATAGAACCCGGGCAATGGCGAACCGGCGCCAAACAGGCCCAGCACGTTAAGCCGCAGGCGAGCGCGTAACTGTCCGTGTTCGACAAAAAAAGCCACCCGGTCAATGTCGTGCCTAGGGAACCCCAGGCTTGGGTTGGCCTGGAACTCGAGCAAGTCATATAACGTGTCGTCATCCAGCGATGGATGGCTGTCGCGCAGGCGTTCGATCACCTGCAGCACCGCCTGGAACAACGAATACTCGCGAATTGTGCGTGTTAGAGCGCTCAAAGCAGGGCCTGCCGACCCATCCGGGGTGGCCATAGATACACGTCTCCTTGTGTGCTGGTGACCCGCAGTTCGTGATACGAATTGAGGCCGGCGTAGAGGGCAAAAAACTCATTGAGTGCCGAGGCGAAGACAAACAAGTCGCCCTGGCCGGCAAAGCCGTTGGCGTCAATACTCAGGTCGACCTGCAGGCCGCGTATCGGCAGCCCACGGTGCATTCGGTCGACGGCTTGATGACGGATGGCCTTCAATGCATCCAGTCTTCGCTGACTGACGTTGTGTGCCTGTCGATCGTGATAGCGCGGCAAGTCGTAGGTCTGGAGGATGACTTTCAGGGCGCGGGTATCGGTCAACGAGAGGTAGTTGAGCGACATGTTGCTGATCAACTTCCAGAGGAAGTCCTGGTCCAGAGGCGGAGCAAAGCTCGCCGTCGGCGCACAGATATTGCGAAACGTCAGGAATTCCGGTGTTTGTTCGCAGGGCTGGTTGATCTCTCCCACTTGCAGCAGCTGTGGCAAGTTGTGGTTGGTGCAGGTCAATTCAATCGAGAGGGTTTCCTGCTCATGGCCTGGGCCAGTGCCAAAACTCAACCAGGTATCCAGCTCGGCACTTTGCACCGACGAGCGCTGACGAATGCTGTAGCTGGGCGTGCGCGTTGAAGTGGCATTGCCACTGCCATGCTCGAAGGATTCGAATGGCACATACGCCTGGTAGCCCAGCCCACCCGGGCGCCATCCGGTCACCTGGTCCACGGAAAAGACCGCGGCATTGCCCCGCGCTATGCCACCCGGCAGCAGCAGGTACTCATCCTGCTTGCCATCCAGGCGAATCGGCACTGCATCATGTTTGAACAGGTTGGCAATGGGCGTGCAATACAGCTTTACGTTGTCCAGAGTGGGACGGTACGTCGCCTGCGCGTGGTGGTTTAACTTGAAACGCAGCTCTACACACCTGGCCCGCTTGAGCAGTTCATGTGGCAACGCCTGTAACGCATCCAGCCCGAGTACATCGACAAACAGATACTTGTCCGCAAACGCAAAATATTCCTGCAGGTGGCGATAGCCGCAAAAAGTGTTCGCCGGATAGGGAATCAGTGCATGTTCCTCATCGAACCCCACCGGCTTTACCTGGTTTGCAGCAAGCCGCAGCGACAACGGCTGGCCCTCGCGATCACTGATCACCAGCCCTTCATGGTCAAAGAGCCGCAGTTCGATGCCTTCCAGATGACGCAGCAGGCTCAGGTACAAACCTTGGCTCACCTGCCGATCACCCGCCAGGTGCAAGCGCAATTGATCGAATGCCAACTGACTCAAATTGCCCTCCACGCTCATCTCCATGCGCAGGTTGAGGAGCGTTTGTGGGCCCTGGGCCACGTACTCCAGGCGGCTCAGTTGCAGCGCCAGCACCTGGGTGGCGTAGCAGGTACGAAAGCGGCAGCGCTCACCCTTGACCAGCACGCTTTCAACCGGCGTGTCCCGTTCTACGCTGACCGTGGTGCACGCATGTTTCAACGGGTCAAACTGCAAGATGCTGAAGGCCGGCAGTGGCCGCATATAGTTGGGCCACAACAGATGCATCAATGAATGAGTCAGCTCTGGAAGCTCGTCGGCAAGCTTCTGGCGCAAGCGCCCGGTCAGGAACGCAAAGCCTTCCAATAGACGCTCTACATCCGGATCCTGGCCTGAATCGGCGAGAAAAGGTGCCAAGGCAGGATTACGCTCAGCAAAACGCCGCCCAAGTTGGCGCAAGGCACTGAGTTCACTTTGGTAAAAGTGGTTAAAGGACATCAGGCTGTACCTCAACCTGACCACCACCGGCCAACTGCGCATTAAAAACCACCGGTTGCACAACGCCGTCGATGAGCAGTGTTGCCTCAATCACAAACGCCAGGACCAAAGGGTTGCCGGTATCGGGCAAGCCCCTGACACGCACATTCGACAGACGTGGTTCGTATACCTGGATGAACCGTTCAATCGACAGCCGCGACTGGCTCAATGATTCATGCAGGCTCAAGCGCATGTCATTGAGGTCGGGCAGCCCGTAGTCTGGCAGCGTCAAGACACTGCCTGCACGTGTGCCGAGCATGTTCTCCAAGTGCGCGGCGATCGACGCTACGCTGCAGGCCCTGGCGGGTGCCAGGCCTTCGAGACGCTCAAACAGGCTGCGATAGTCGGGTATCCCCTGCCCCTTTCTCATTCTTTGTCGAGTTTGCCGACGAGGGACAAGGTGAAGTCCGCGCCCATGTACTTGAAGTGCGGCCGTACACTGAGGTTGACGCGGTACCAACCCGGTTCGCCCTCGACATCACTGACCACGATGCGAGCAGCCCGCAATGGGCGTCGCCCACGCACTTCGGCGCTGGGGTTTTCCTGGTCGGCAACGTATTGGCGGATCCATTTGTTGAGTTCCAGTTCCAGGTCGGTACGCTCCTTCCATGAACCCAACTGCTCGCGCTGCAACACCTTGAGATAATGCGCCAGCCGGTTGACCACCATCATGTAGGGCAGTTGCGTTCCCAGGCGGTAGTTCAACTCAGCTTCCTTGCCCTCGGCGCTGTTACCGAAATACTTGGGTTTTTGTACCGAGCTGGCGGAGAAGAACGCTGCGTTATCACTGCCTTTGCGCATGGTCAGGGCAATAAAGCCTTCCTGCGCAAGTTCGTACTCGCGACGGTCAGAGACCAGCACTTCGGTCGGGATCTTGGTTTCAATTTCTCCCATGCTCTGGAAGTGATGCAGGGGCAGGTCTTCCACCGCGCCACCGCTTTGCGGGCCGATAATGTTCGGGCACCAGCGAAAGCGGGCAAAACTGTCCGTCAGCCGGGTGGCAAAGGCAAACGCGGTATTGCCCCACAAATAGTGTTCGTGGCTGTTGACCACGTTTTCCTGGTAGGCAAATGTCTTGACCGGGCACTCAAGGGGATCGTAAGGGGTACGCAACAGGAACCGCGGCACGGTCAGGCCAATGTAACGGGCGTCTTCGCTCTGACGAAAGCTTTGCCATTTGGCAAATTGAGGCCCCTCGAAATGATCCTTGAGGTCCTTCATGTCAGGCAAACCGGTAAAGCTTTCCAAACCGAAAAAGCTCGGCCCTGCGGCGGCAATAAACGGTGCATGGGCCATGCAGGCAACACTGGAAACGTATTGCATCAGCTTCACATCCGGCGCGCTGGGCCCAAGGAAGTAGTTGGCAATGATGGCACCCACGGGCTGGCCGCCGAACTGGCCATACTCGGCACTGTAAATATGCTTGTACAGCCCGGACTGAGTGGTTTCCGGGGAGTCTTCGAAATCGTCCAGCAGGTCCTGTCGTGAGACGTTCAGCAGTTCGATCTTGATGTTCTCGCGAAAATTGGTGCGATCGACGAGCAGGTGCAACCCCCTCCAGGCAGCTTCCAGCGCCTGGAAATCCGGGTGATGAAGAATTTCATCCATTTGCTCGCTGAGTTTCATGTCGATCTCGGCGATCATTCGATCGACCAAGCGCTTCTTGACCGGCTCGCCGCTGTTGTGCGGTTTGACAAGCTCTTCGATAAACGCCGAGACACCGCGTTTGGCAATGCTGTAGGCCTCGTCATCCGCGCTCAGCAGTGTCTGGGCAATGATGGTATCGAGAATGCTGTGCTCGTCAGCCATTCGGGTGGGCAGCGCATGCTGTGGGATGGTCATGGCATCAGTTTCCTTTACTGAAAATGTCAGGCTGCGGGGTCACTCAACCCCAGTTCGGCCAATACCCGGGCGCGGGAGTCGTCATCCGCCAGCGCCTGTTCGATCGCCTTGCGAAAGCTCGGCGTGTTACCCAACGGCCCCTTGAGGGCCATCAGCGCTTCACGCAGCGCCATGAGCTTTTGCAGCTCCGGAATTTGCTCGACCAGGTTCGCCGGGGTGAAATCCTTCATCGAGTTGACCCGCACATGGATCGACAGCGCTTCGATATCGGGCTGTTCCTGCAGGCGATTCGGCACGCTCAGGGTCAACGCCAGTGCCTGTTTGGCCAGCACGTCATCAAAGGTGTGCTTGTCGATACCGATCGGCTTGCGGTCTTCGAGCTTGCGTGGGTCTTCGCGCTGGGCGAAGTCGCCCAGCACCAGCAACTTCAGCGGTAGCTCGACCTCTTCCTGGGCGCCCCCGACGGCGGGCTTGAAGGTGATATTGATACGTTCCTTGGGTGCTACCGAACCTTCTTTGGCCACGGTAAATCTCCTTTTTTCGAGGGGGTTCAAAAGCCTATTCAAGTACCGCTTCAACATCGAAGTGGCAGAGCCTTCGGTGGGTACTTTCCTTGCGCTCGCGTATGGCCTGGTTTTGCGGCAAAAGCTCGCAACAGCGATACAAAAGCTGTGCAACCTGCAGTGCCAGTTCCGGCTCCCAACGATCCAGACCGGCGCGCTGAAGCTCGTGGTCCAGGCCTTCCAGCTGCACCTTCGCCAGCTCATGCTTGCCTGCCGATATGCACAACCGCGCCAGTGCCAGCCGCCAATGAAAACGCGCGCGCTCGCTGCGTGCGCTGTGCATACACTGCTTGAGGTCGTGTATTGCCTCCTTGAGCCCGTCCTTGCGCAACCTGGGCATGACCTCTTGCAAGGCCGCCTCCCAGGGTTCGGCGTTGGCATCCACCACCACGCCGGACGGCGCAGGCGGCTGCAAGTGCCGAGCGACCTGAAGCGTGATCCAGTCCCGGGTGGCGGTATCGGCAAATGGCGCACCCCCGTGAAACCTGAATTCGGGCAGGTCCGGCAGCCGTTGCAGTAACAGCGCGAAGCTGACTTCGAGTTCGGTCATGGCCAGATCGGCCTGCAAGGCCTCAAGGCATTCCCAGACCATGCGCAAGCCGTCAAACCAGAACAAGGCCCCCGCCAGGCTGGCCTCAAGCTCAAGCAACAGTTCGCCGTAATGCCCTTGGGCAAAACGCTCTCGGTAGCGCTTGAGCTTGTCGGGCGTCGGGCCACGCAGCACCGTGAGCCGGTCGCTGTCAGCGTCGGGGTAGCTGTTGAGCGCCAGCCAGGTCAGTGCCCGGTTAAGGCGCAAGGCGCGCAGGTCGGTCGCATCCTGGCCCAGCCACCAGTTGCATAAGTGCCGTCCATGCTCCTGCAGCGTGCGCAGTGACTTGTGGGCCTCTTTTTCGCTGGCTATCGCAGGGTTGCCTGCTTTTTCTTGACCTGTTGCCGGCTCGGGGCTCAGCAGCCGCGTCGCCGCCTGCTTGACCTGAGCAATCACACCCGCCGAAACGGCTTCTGGCCGTTCTGCTTGTACGGCCTGCTCCAACCGCTGCGTCAACTGCCTGCGCAGCGGCAGCAACAGCGGCGCCTCATCACTCAAGTGCGCAGACCAGAGCTGATCAAGGTGCGCCAGGTGCTCAAGCATGCAGCGAAATATTGGCTGTTGATCCTTGAGCGAAACGTTGTGTGCAAACACCTGCTCCAGGCGCAGCGCCAACCAGCCCAGTGCTGCGCCACGGGTGCGCATTTTTTGCGGATAGACAACCGCCCAATAGTGCTCACACAAATGACGCATCAACCCCAGGCCCGCCAACAGCCCTGGAAAAGATTCGCGTTGGTACAACGCCCAGGTCAACCAGGCCGCCACGCGCAGATCCTTGGTGTGCTGACGCAACAGGCCTTCGCTGATCTGCATGACCACCTGCCAGTCCGGCTGGGTGCTGACATGCATCGATTGCAGCTTGCCAAGCTCGGCTTCCAAAGCCTCATATTCACTTGAAAAGCGCATGTCTGCGCCGGCATAGTTACCTGGCGAACAGGGCACTAAGGCAAGTTCAAGATAATAACCACACAAAGCGCCTGAATAATCCATTTTGGGCCGCACACCATTTAAAACATTAAATTCCACGCACCTGAAGCACACTCAGGTGCAAAAAATACGATTATAAAAACCTCGCCATTCTCTCCACGAAGTTCGCAAACACTAGCCGGACAAATAACATCCAGCAAGTATCAAAACCGCACTTAAGGATTTTCCTACAACCCCCTAAATCATTGGCGTGCGCACCATTTTGCGCAGCAAAACCAGCACACCACGTTCAATTAAACCTCTCCCCCAACAAGCACATGAAAAAGCTAGACGAGCAAATTAATGCACACTTCTGCGCAACCCATTTCATTTAAATCTGATTAAAACATCCACGCTTTTAATGAAATCAAGTTCAATAACAAGCAAACCCCCTGTTTTTACTGGGCTTGTTAATTTCAGGCACGCTTCTTGTTATAGGAACTTGCCCAGCCGGCACAACTACGGCTGGGCACTACTTCAACCATCAGGCAAGGAAACCCGTCATGCCAACACCCGCATACCTCTCGATCACCGGTGTCAAACAAGGATTGATTACGGCAGGCACGTTCACCCAGGACTCGGTAGGCAACATTTACCAGGAGGGCCATGAAGACCAGATCCTGGTCCAGGCTTTTTCGCATCAGGTGATCATTCCCCGTGACCCGCAATCCGGTCAGCCAACCGGCCAGCGCGTTCACAAACCGCTGATGATCAGCAAGGTCTTCGATAAATCATCGCCCCTGCTGTTCAGCGCGCTGACCAGTGGCGAGGAAGTCAAATGCCAACTTCAATGGTTCCGTACCTCTTCGGCCGGCACCCAGGAACACTATTTCACCATCGAGCTTGAGGGGGCGACCATCGTGGACATCCAGTCACGCATGCCCAACTGCCAGGCACCGGAAAACGCGCACTTCACGCATCTGGAAGACGTGCATTTCACCTATCGCAAGATCATCTGGACGCACGAAGTAGCGGGCACTTCCGGCTCGGACGACTGGCGTAGCCCGGTCGCCGGCTAACCCTGGGTGACGCAGAAACGGCGGCCATGGACGGCACCGTTTCTGCGGGTCTGCTAGACCATTGACAGTGGATGCTTGCGCTTGGGTGCACCGAACACGCGGTCGATCGCATCCAGATCATGCTCGTCGAGCACCAGTTTCGCGGCGTTTGCGTTAAGCCGCACATGCTCGGGGCTCACCGCCTTGGGGATGGCAATCACACCGTCCTGGCGCAGTACCCAGGCCAGGGCGATCTGTGCCGGGGTGGCCTCATGTCGGTGGGCAATTTGCTTGAGCGTCGGGCTGGACAGCAGTTCGCCGCCCTGGGCGATTGGGCAGTACGCCATCAGTGGCAAATGGTGCTGTTGCCACCAGGGCAACAGGTCGAACTCGATACCCCGCTCTTCAATGTTGTAGAGCACCTGGTTGGTCGCACAGTTGGGAGATGCAAGTTCCTGCAGGTCGGCGACGTCAAAGTTGGAAACACCCCAGCGGCCGATCTTGCCTGCCTCGCGCAGACGTTCAAACGCTTCGACGGTTTCTTCAAGCGGGTACTGGCCGCGCCAGTGCAGCAGGTACAGGTCGATATAGTCAGTGCCGAGGCGCTTGAGGCTGGCCTCACAGGCACGCGGCACGCCCTTGTGGCTGGCATTGTGAGGGTAGATTTTACTCACCAGGAACACCTGCTCGCGCTTGCCGCGAATGGCCTCGCCCACCACCTCTTCGGCGCCGCCTTCGCCGTACATTTCAGCGGTGTCGATCAGGCTCATGCCCTCGTCGATACCCAATTGCAACGCGGTGACTTCGGCTTTGCGCAGGTCCGGGTTTTCACCCATGCGCCAGGTGCCTTGGCCGATGACAGGCACGGGAACACCGGCCAGATCAATGGTGCGCATAACAACCTCCTGATGAGTTGGCGAATTAACAGTGTGGCACTGACCGGACAAAAGGGTTCAATCGAAGTATGGTTAGCCTTTACCCAACCGCCAGGCAGGAACTGTAATGCTGTTTGTGGTCATGCTCGGGGGCAAGCACCCAAGGGCGAAAATCGAAGTTCACGATGTGATGTTCGCAGTGGCGGATACGCTGCAAGCCACCTACTCGCAGTTGCGCGACGGCTGGTTCGGCAGCCCCAAGGGTATGCATATCGACGCCTGGATGGCGGTCGATGGCGTAGACGGCTGGAAGGTTGAACTCAGCCAAATGGCGCCGCCTGCCGGTGCCCATCACCTGTATTTCATCAACCTGGGTGGTTATGAAGCCAGGGTGTTCGGCGAGGCCCACCATTACTTACTGGTGGTGGCACGCGACAAACAGGAAGCCAAGCGCAAGGGCCGGCAGCAGCTATTGCAGCACTGGTCGCAGGCCCATACCGATGGCGTGATGGATATTGATGACTGCCTGCCTATCGATCTGGTGGACGGGCGCTATATTCACCTGGTGCAAGGCGCACACCAGCCGATCATCCAGCAGAACGATTACATCACCCTGCCCTGAGCCCTTATGTGCAGGGCTCCAAGGCTTTGCCAAATAAACGATTACCGTGGGTTTCTCCCTGGAAGGTATAGGTCGGCGAACCCAGCACCTCGTAACCACGTCGAGGGTAAAAACCCAACGCGCGTTCATTGCCTTCCCATACGGTCGCCCACAATAAAGACGCGGCGCCCAGGGCCGCGCGCTGTTCCGCCGCCTGCAGCAACCGATAGCCAATGCCCTGCCCGGTAAATCGCTCCTGGATGTAAAGGCGCTGCAACTCGGCGGCATCCGGTGCTGTGATCATCGAATGAGTGGCATGGAGTTTGATCTGGGCGAAGCCAACAAGATGGCCATTCGACTCAGCCACCACCAGCGAGAGACCGGGTTGTGCCAGCAGTTGGGCGATGGTCTGCGGCGCAAAGGCTTGCAACGCCTCATTGGCAATCGAGGCGCGGATGCCTTGGGTGGCGTACGTGTCGAGAAACACCTGCATACCGAGCACGCCAATGCATAAGGCATCCTCGGCAGTGGCCTCCCGAACAGTCATGGGTGGTGCGTTGAAAGCAGACATTGAGTCTCCATACCCAGGGGTGCAAGGGTTAACGTTTTACCACGAATACAGGCGCCAGTAATTGCCTCTGCCGAAGGGCCTGTGCGCCTGGTGCAGGGCTTCGATGACCTGCATAGTCAGGATGGGTAAGCTACAAACCGCGCTAGCGCTTACCAACTACCGGATGCCCCACCGCCACCACTGGAACCCCCACCGCCGGACGAACTGCTGCTTGAACTGGAGCTTGAACCTGAGCTGCCGGAGCTTGAGCCGGAGCCGCCCCCTGAACCCGAGCCGCCATCGGAAATGCTCTGCAAAAACACAATAAACGCCACTACCGAAGCGGCGGGTATGGCGATGATCCAGCCTTGGTAGCCGTTCCCCAGCAGCAACCCCACCGCCACATAAACGGCAGCCACCGCCAGCACCCGCAGGAGGAAGAAGCGCGGGCTGTTCTTCCAGGATTGGTGGATAACGAAAAACAGTCCCACGTATAACCCCAGCACCAACGCACTGCCCAACGGCCACACCAGCCAATGGACGAAGTTGACGGCCACGAAGTGGTCCACCCCCAGCAGCACGGCAATGTAGGCCAACACGCCAATCACGCAATAAAATACGGTGCGCGCCAGCCACAACGCACCGAAAGTCGCGCCGCCAATCAGCAGGGTCAGCGGCAGTACCAGCAGGTACATAGGCCAGTCGCGGCCGCCCCCGTACAGCGTCAACAACACCGTAACCGCCGCGGTGGCGATTAACGCCCGGCGCCAGGGCAGCTTGCCGGCGGCGATCAGCACGCCGCCGACGCCGCCCAGGATAAACGCCAACAACACTGCAATAGCCTGCGGGTTGACCTCAGGCCCCACGGGTTCGGGCAGATCGCCGCCGTCTACCAGCACGCCCAGGTCATCGACAGCTTGTTGAATCCCTCCCGCATAGTCGCCCTGGCGAAACGCCGGGGTGATGTGTTCTTCGATGATGCGATGGGCCAGCAGGTCGGTAACCGTGGCTTCGAGGCCGTAACCCACTTCGATACGCACTGTGTGGTCGTTCTTGGCCACCACCAGCAGGATGCCGTCATTGACGTCCTTGCGCCCCAGTTTCCAGGCACGGAACAGTTGGTTGGCGAAGTCCTCGATGGTTGCGCCGCCGGTAGTGGGCACCAGCAGCACCGCAACCTGGGCGCCCTTGCGTTGTTCAAGGGCGGCGAGTTGAGCCTTCAAGCGCTCGGTTGTGTCGTTATCCAGCGAATGGGTGAGGTCGATCACCCGCTGGTTGAGGGCGACCTTGATCGGCGAAGTGTCCGCCTGGGCCATGCTCAACAGCCCCATCAGCAGCAGGGACAGCAGGCTCAAGACGGATTGGCGCAAATACAGCCGCATGCTTTGTTACCTGAAGTTTCTTCGAGGAGGCGTCGACTTTACCTTATAGACGTATAACGCGTGACCCCACGCCCGCGACTATCTAAACTGCCCACACATATAGCAATGCGCCATAGCAGAGAACCCCATGAACCTAAAGCACCGCAACAACGTCAGTGTGATGGGCAACGGCACGGCGACCCTGGTGTTCTCCCACGGTTTCGGCTGCAACCAGGCCATGTGGAATTATCTGGTGCCGCACTTTACCGAGCGTTTTCGCGCCGTGATGTATGACCTGGTGGGCGCCGGCCTGTCGGACCTCAGCGCATTCGACAAGACCAAATATGCTGCGCTGGAGGGCTACGCCCGTGACTTGAACGAAATTATCGACGCGTTCGCCAGCGGCCCGGTGATCCTGGTCAGCCATTCGGTCAGCGCGATGATCGCCACCCTCGCGGACCGCCTGGCACCAGGCCGTATCGCCGCCCATGTGATGATCGGCCCTTCGCCGCGCTATATCGACGACGTGGGTTACGTCGGCGGTTTCAAGCGCAGCGATATCGATGACCTGCTTGACACACTCGACAGCAACTACCTGGGCTGGTCCAGCACCATGGCCCCGGTGATCATGGGTGCCTCCCCCGAGCCAACGGCGTTGAGTGCCGAGCTGAGCGACAGCTTCTGCCGCACCGAACCGGACATCGCCAAGCAATTTGCGCGAGTGACCTTTATGTCGGACAACCGTAAGGACGTGATCGGCCTGACCACGCCCGTGCTGATCCTGCAATCACGCGACGACGTGATTGCGCCAGTCGCAGTGGGCGAATACCTGCACAGCGTGCTGCCCAACAGCACCTATTGCCTGGTCGATAACGTCGGCCATTGCCCGCATATGAGCGCGCCCCTGGCCTGCACGGCGGCGATGGACGACTTCCTGGCGCCGTGGGCCGTGGCCCATGTCGGCTGACCTGTTCGACAGCGCCGCCTGTGCGCTGGCCGTCACCACTGAGGACGGCACGATCCTGCGTGCCAACACGCTGTTCGGCGAATGGCTGGGGCTGCGCAGCGCCGAGCTGTGCGGGCGGCGCTTCCAGGACTTGCTGACCATGGGCGGGCGAATATTCCACCAGACCCACCTGGCACCAATGCTGCGCATGCGCGGCAGCGTGAGCGAAGTCAAACTCGACCTGGTGCACCACGACGGGCACAAAGTGACCGTATTGCTTAACGCCAGCGCCCGCGAACAGGCCGGCGCGTTGCTACACGAGATCGCGCTGTTCGGCACCACCGACCGCGACAAGTACGAGCGCGAGCTGCTCAATGCACGCAAGCTTGCCGAAGCCCTGTTGCAGGAACGCACCAGTACCGAATTGGCGCTGCATCAGGCCCAGGCGGAACTGAGCGAAGCTTATGCCATCGCCCAGCGTCGCGCGTTGTTTGCCGAGCAGATGGTGGCGATCGTCAGCCATGACTTGAAAAACCCACTGACCGCCATCCGCATGGCCACGGACATCCTCGCGCGCAGCGAGCGCACGCCCAAGGAGCGCCAGTTGCTGGGCCATATCGGCCAATCCTCCGAGCGCGCTCAGCGCATGATTGCCGACCTGCTGGATTTCACCCAGGCCCGGGTCGGCCACGGGATCAGCATCAAAACCACGCCCTTGGACTTGCACAGCGTGATCCTGCACGCCGTGGATGAACTGCGCGTGGCCTTCCCCACGGCCACGTTAAAGCATCAGGCCGAAGGTATGGGCGAAGCGTGCCTGGATGCCGACCGGGTTCAGCAGATCATTGGTAACCTGGTGGCCAACAGCGTGGCCTACGGCGACTTGTTGATGCCCATCACCATCACTTCACGCTTGGGCGAAGGTGGCTGCCAAGTGGCCGTGCATAACCACGGCGCCGCGATCCCGCAAACACTGCTGGCCGGGCTGTTCGAGCCCATGACCCGTGGCACCGACCAGGGCAGCGAGGTGCGTAGTGTGGGGCTGGGCCTGTATATCGTGCGTGAACTGGCCAAGGCCCACGGTGGCGACGTGGTGGTGAGTTCCTGCGCCACCAAGGGCACGACCTTTACCGTGACGTTTTAGACCAAGTACGCCGTGCCCTGCATGACCGGCTCGACACGGCCGGTCAACACCACACCGCCCTGCCCATCCCACTGCACAGTGACCGTGCCACCGTCGCACTGCACCTCAACCGTAGCGTCCAGCAACCCGCGCCGAATCCCATTGACCACCGCGCCGCAGCAGCAGGAGCCGGAACCGAGCGGCACGCCCCCGCCGCGCTCCCAGATCCGCAGGCGGATGTGGCTGCGGTCCAGCACCTGCACAAAATGCACATTGGTGTTGGCCGGGAACAGCGGATGGGTTTCCAGCGCCGGGCCCACGGCTTCCAGGTCGATGCCGCTGATGTCGTCGACAAAATACGTGCAATGCGGGTTGCCCATGCTGCAGGCGGCAGGCGTGCCATCGATGGGCAAGGTGCGGGTGTCCAGCGCTTCGGCCAGCGGCACGGCAGACCAGTCCAACGAGGGCGCGCCCATGTCCACCGACACTTGCTGCCCGGCGGCCCGCACACAGGTCAGCAAGCCTCGATCGGTGCGCAGTACGACGGTGTCGCGGCCGGTTTCATGCATCAAGCGGTCGGCCACGCCGCGGGTGGCGCTGCCGCAGGTTTGCAGCGGCGTACCGTTGGGGTTCCAGAACTTGATGCGGGCCAGGGCATCTTCGCAGTCGAGCACCACGGCCAGTTGATTGAAGCCGATACCGGTGTGGCGGTTGCCCAGGCGCCGGGCGACCTGCGCAGTGATCGGGTCGTCCTGGCCACGGCGGTCGATGATGATGAAATCGTCGCCATGGGCATGCATCTTCACAAAGGGCAAGGTCATGGGCGGTCCTCGGTCGAGATCAGCCTGCAAGCATACGGGAGTTTCATCCAGGCCGTTTCAGCCGCGTGCTAGCGTTGGCGCATCCTTGTCCAACAGAACCGCTCATGAACAAAACGACTTTTGCCTTTACCTTGCTGCTGGCCGCATCGCCCGCGGTGACGATGGCTGCAAGCCTCTGCCAGCCTGCGGCTGCAAACCCCGCAGCCAACGCCTTGTTGGCCGCCGCCCAACGGCATTTGGCAGACCGGCCAGTGCCGTTGCCGCATGTGCACACTGAAGGCACCCTGCCAAACCACGGCATTCGCGAGCAAAGCATAGTTGCCGAAAAGGACTGGCCGCTGATGCGCCAGGCGGCACTGGCCTGGCGCATCAGCGGTGACCCGCGTTACCTCAAGCAAGTCGACGAGTACCTTGCCGCCTGGGCCGATGTCTACCAGCCGGACTTCAACCCCATCGACGAAACCAACCTCGATATGCTGATCACGGCCTATGCGCTGACCGCCGACCATTTGCGCCTGGAAACCCGCGCCGCCAGCCGCCGCTTGATCAGCAACCTGGGCAATGGCTACATCGCGCATATCGAGCAATTCCATGGGCAGAAAAAAGGCACCCAGACCAATAACTGGCAGAGCCACCGCGTCAAGTTGGTGACCCTGGCCGCCGCCGCACTCGACGACCGAGCCATGCTTGAGCAGGCTCATCAGCTGTTTAAACAGCAAGTGGCCGACAATATCCTGGCTGACGGCTCGGTCACCGACTTCCAGGACCGTGACGCCCTGCATTACGTGGTCTACGACCTTGAACCGCTGGTGCAGGCCGCACTGGCGGCCAAGCCCTACGGCGGCGACTGGCTCAACCTCAAGGCCAATGGCGCGTCGCTGCGCGCCGCCCTGGATTGGCTGGTGCCCTATGCCAACGGGCAACGCAGCCACCAGGAGTTCGTGTACACCCACGTACAATTCGACAAAGACCGCGCCAAGGTGGGCGAAGCCGGTTACAGCGGCACCTGGGATGCCAGAAGCAGCGCAACGTTGTTCTGGCTGGCGGCGCAACTGGATAAACGCTACCTGCCCGTAGCCACGCAATTGGCCGCCCGCCCCGCCGACTGGATCAGCGCCTGCTATGTGAAGTAAGCAACGCTAGACTGGCCAGGCGCCCTACTTAAAGGATTGACCATGCTTATTGTATTCAGCGGCCTGCCCGGCACCGGCAAGACCACGATTGCCAGCGAACTGGCACGTCGGATTAACGCGGTTTACCTGCGCATTGACGTGATTGAGCAGGCGCTTAGGGATGCAAACGTATTGAACGCTGATGTGGGTGCCAGCGGTTATGGGGTGGCGAATGCGCTGGCATTGAGTAACCTGCGATTGGGGCAGACGGTGATTGCCGACTGTGTAAACCCGGTGAAGGAGAGCCGGGAGGCATGGCAGGCCGTGGCGGCGACGGCGGGTGCCGAGCTGCTTGATATTGAAGTGGTTTGCTCTGACCTGCGGGAACATCGGCGCCGTGTGGAAAGCCGCACCGGTGATGTTGCCGGGTTGGTACCGCCTTCCTGGCAATCCGTTTCAGTACATGAATATGAAGCGTGGGCTGAAACGCCACTGACTGTCGACACTGCAGGTGCGACAGCTGCCGAGGCCGTCGACGTGATCCTGGCGCACATCAACCTGGTGGCGAGCAGGCATGATGTGGAGAACACGCTTGATGTGGCGAGCAGGCTTGCTCTGCGTTGGGCTGCGAAGCGGCCCTGATACAGTCACCGCGTTTTCTCAGATACACATAAGCGTCTGGTTTTGGGGCTGCTTCGCAGCCCAGCGCAGGGCAAGCCTGCTCGCCACAGCTAGCCTACTGGCCACGAAAAGCCGGCCACATGAGCTTCAGAGCACCGCCCCCATCGCCTTCACCAACACCGGGTCACGCCCATAAATATCCGGCGAGTACACCAACCCGCCTTGGCGATCGACTTCCACTGTCCAGTAGCCCAACAGCACCGGCACCGGCGTGGCCAGCCTGAACTCATGGGTTGTGCCGGTGGCGAGCAACTCTTCGGTGCGCGTGCGTTCGGCCGGGGTTACCAGCAGGTCGCGCAGCATCATCGGTTGCTCAACCCGCACACAGCCCGAACTGAAAGCCCGTGGGCCTTTGGTAAACAGCGGCTGGCTCGGCGTGTCGTGCAGGTAAACGGAATAGGGGTTGGGAAAGCGCATCACGATGCGGCCCAAGGGGTTGCGCGGGCCGGCTTCCTGGCGCAGCAGAATGTTGCCGGGGTGCGACCAATCCACCTGGTCGGCCGTCAATGGGCGGCCCTGGGCGTCGAGCACTTGCAGGTTTTGCTGGCGCAGGTATTCGGGGTTGAGGCGGATGACCGGGAGTTTGTCCTCACGCATGATGGTCGGCGGAATGGTCCACGTGGGGTTGAGGGTCAGCCGGGTAATGCGCGACTTGAGCAGTGGCGTCTGGCGCTCGGCACGCCCGACTTGCAGGCGGGTTTGCCACACCGGGATGCCGCTCTGGTAGACGCTCAGTTGCGCGCCCGCGACATTCACCACCACGCCTTCGGGCTCCAGGTCCTGGGCCAGCCAGCGGAAGCGTTCAAGGTTGATGCGCAGCTGGTCGCGGCGCATCGCCGGGCTGATATTGAGCTCGGCCACGGTGCCCGTGCCTATCACTCCGTCGGCCTGCAGCGAGTGGCTGAGCTGGAAAGCCTTCACCGCCTTGACCAACTCATCGCGGTACTGCCGGCTGTTGCCCGCCGGCGCCTTGGCCAGGTAGCCGCCGTTGTACAAGCGCCGCGCCAGTTCGGGCACGCGCGGGTCGTCCATGCCCGGCTTGAGCAGCGGCCCGGTAGCGACCGGGTCCCAGTGGGGCAACGGCTGCAGGCGCACGGTGGCATAGGTATTGCGCAAACTGCGGTACAGATCGGCGCTGGGGCGCGCCTGGTCAAAGGCTTGGGCCATGTCTTGCAGGCCGGTGGCGGCGAAGGCCAGCACTTGAATATTGGGGTCGAGGGTGGGTGGCTGGGAATGCCACAGCGGTTCTAAACGCGATTGTTGCAGACGCCCGTAATGCAAATCCTGCAGGGCTTGCAGGTATTGCCGGCTGCTGCCGATATCGCTGCACAGCATGTTACCCGTGGCCTCCACGATAGGCAGGCTATAGTGGGAAGGCTCAAGGCCATCGTCGGCCAGCATCAGCAACTGAGATTGCAGTGCGTGGCGGCGCTCATCGGACCACAGCGTCACATTGCCCTGTTGCTGGTAGAACGCCTGCAAGCGCGCTTGGGCCGTGGCGTCTGTCTGCGCGGCAAGGTCGGGGCAAACGCTGGGCAGTTGAGAAAGGGCCAATTGCACCGGGCTGGTCGAAACCACCGGTACGGCATCCATCGGCAGCTCATCAGCTGTCGCGACCAGTGGTGCAACGAGCAGGCAAATGCTCAAGTAACATGCGTGTTTTTTGAACAATTGACTCAACTCCAATCCACAGCGGGGGGGATGTACTGTACATGCTGACTTTAATATGCCGCGCCGGCTTGATCGCCGTGACCCTGGCTTCGCTGAGCAATGTTACGCTCGCCGCCACTGCCAACCCTCCTACTTTGTATAGCAGCCTGGCGCGCTCGGCTCCAGAACTCAATCCCACTGTACTGAAAAGCGCCCTGAGCGCGGTGCAATGCGCGGTCAATAACGGCGAAGAGCGCTCGGATCGCCTGGCCGTCATTGACTACTCCCAGCCCTCGACCGCCCGTCGGCTGTGGATCTTCGACCTGCGCAAGAAGACCCTGGTACTGCGCGACCTGGTGGCCCATGGTGCCAAATCCGGGGAAAACTTCGCCACGCAATTTTCCAATCGAGAAGGCAGCCACCAATCCAGCCTGGGTTTGTTCCGCACCCAGGAGAGTTACTTGGGCACCCACGGCTACTCGTTGCGCATGGACGGCCTGGAGCCGGGCTTCAATGACCAGGCCCGCGACCGCGCGCTGGTGATTCATGCGGCCGACTACGTGAACCCGGCCTGGAGCAGGCGCGAAGGCCGTATCGGCCGCAGCCAGGGCTGCCCGGCCGTACGCCCGCAAGTGGCGCGCCAGGTGGTAGACAAACTCAAGGATGGGCAGTTCATGTTCTCCTGGTACCCGGACCAGCGCTGGCTGAAGTCTTCGACGTACTTGAACTGCAAGCCCCAACAAGTGGCGAGTAGTCGTACAATCCGTGGTGGTTAGCCTGTCCCCACAGATAAAAGAGAGCGTCGCATGCTTCTACACACATCCACCTGGATCGAGATCGGGCAGTTTCTGGAGCGCAGCCGCACGGTGGTGATCCCCATCGGCTCCAACGAACAACACGGCCCCACCGGCCTGCTGGGCACTGACTGGATGTGCCCGGAAATCATCGCCCATGAGGCGCAGAAGAACGCCGACATTCTGATCGGCCCGACCTTCAATATCGGCATGGCCCAGCACCATTTGGGCTTTCCCGGCACCATTTCGTTGCGCCCTTCCACCTTTATCGCTGCAATTGGCGACTGGGTGCGTTCATTGGCCGGGCATGGTTTCGAGAAAATCCTGTTCTTGAATGGCCACGGCGGCAACATCGCCACCATCGAAGCGGCCTTTTCCGAGCTGTACGCCGAAGCCAGCTACGCCCGACGCCCGGCCGGGTTTGCGCTCAAGCTGGTGAACTGGTGGGACCTGGAAGGCGTCAATGAGCTGGCTCACCGCCAATTCCCAGTGGGCCACGGCAGCCACGCCACGCCGTCGGAGATTGCGGTGACGCAGTGGGCGTACCCGGAATCGATCAAGTCGGCGGAGTACTCGCCGCAAATCGCCAATACCGGGCCGATCCGCGAAGCGCTGGATTTTCGCGCGCGTTTCCCCGATGGGCGCATGGGTTCGGACCCGGCGCTGGCGACGGTGGAAAAAGGCGGTGAGTTGGTAGCGTTGGCGGCCCAAGGGTTGGTCAACAGCGTGAACGCCTTCAGCAACGAAGCCAAACCCTAGGCCCACCATAAATCCAAATGTGGGAGCTGGCTTGTCGGGTCGCCGCATCGCTGCGATGGCGGTCTATCAGTCGAGAGGTTTAGTGACTGACACTCTGCTATCGCAGGCAAGCCAGCTCCCACCTTGAACGGTGTGAAGGCTGGGATTACTTGCAATCCTGCGCCGCCAACTCCAGCCGCGAAGGCTTGATTGCCGACGCCAGTGGCTTGCGCTCATACAGGAACACTTTGGTGCCGTCCTGGGACTTGTAGGCTTCCAGCACATCATCGGCGGCAATCTTGCTGGTCAACACCACTTTGGCGTGACGCGAGTTCTGGGTCACAGTCGAGGTGATGCCGTGCTTTTCGAGCTTGGGCAATACGCACTGCACATAGCCCTCAGGGGTCTTGTTGGTTTGCAGAGTCAAGCTCGGAGCATTGGGAGCGGTGATACAACCGGTCAGCAACAAAGGTGCAGCAGCCAGGGCCGGAATGAAAAAAGCGCGCATATAAAATCCTGAGTATAAAAAGAAAAGTTCACATCAACTGGCGCGTACCAACGCCTTGAGCGACACATCGAACTGCTTCAACGCATCAAGCTGTACATCACGCTGCTGTTCAATCTGTGCGGCAATTTCCGGCGCCGCCTTGTCATGCACCCACACCGACGGTACTTGCTTGTGCACCGAGCCTTCGGCCTTGGCGATGTATTGCAGGTTCGCGTCATAGAAGCGTGCAACAAAGCGCGCCTCAACCTGATCGTTACGCTGGGTCAACAGTTGGTTGTGGGTATCGAGCACCACCACCACATCCGGGTGCGCCTGCACCAGTTCATCCAGGCTGCTATAGACCGTTACGGTAAGAAAAGTGCCCTGCAACGAACTCATTAACCAATCGATCGCCAGTTCCGGGTCGGAGCTGTTGACGAATGCCTCACGGATGCGCCCGTCGAGGGCATCCTTGGCGCCGTTCATGGCCATGGCGTGGTAGCGTTCAAGATAGCTGAGGTTGTCGCGGGTGTTTTCGCTGTACAGCACCCCCACCGATTGCGCGTGCCGCAGCGAGTCTACGCTACCGACGATGGGCAGCAAATGGCCGGTACGCAGATCATCGGCAATCGCCGGGTTGGCCAGCACCGTAGTGCCGAGCATCAGTATCATCAGGCCCAGCTGGATTATCGTCCTCATCGCGCATTTCCTTGAGCAGCGTGTCGATGGGGCGATTGTCCGCTTTTGGCGCAAAAACAGAACGTGTGATCCTTGATGGTGACTATCATTTGAACCGATAGTGTCAGGCAGCCTCTTCTCATAAAACCTATAAGGACCACGCCATGAAGCCCCACCAGAAAACCTTCGACCGCATCCGCGAAGCCGTATTGCCGGAGTTTCGCGAGCGGGTCGCCGATTACCTGGTCGATTATGAAAACGTGCTGCAGGACCCAACCGCAGATGCCGACCTGCGTTGCGCCAGCGCCCAGCAACTACGCGGCTACCTGCGCGGCTTGAACACCATGCGCGTGCTGGGCATGGCCGATTGGGAAGACCTGGACCGGCGCGTGGCCCAGGAATGGCTGTAACCCCTAGAGCGCCGGGCGTTGCAGGTTGACCCAGGCCTGCACCGAGGGCCGCTGCCATTGGCGCTGTGCATAGGCCACCAACTCGGACGGCACGTTGTCACCGTTGAGGATCAGGCGGTTGAGCATCACGGCCAGGTCAACATCGGCAATCGACCACGCGCCGAACAGGTATTCCGAGTGGCCTGCCAATAACGCCTGTGCCGCGCTGATCAACTTGCGTGCGGCCGCCTCACCTGCAGGCGACAGCGGCGGCCTCTTCTGTGCGTAAAACACCACCAGCGTCGAGCGTTCCTGACGAATCGCCTGCAAGTCGCTGCGCAGCCACGCCTGGACCTGGCGCGCCCTCGCCCGCTGTTTTGGGTCCGTCGGGTACACCGTGGTCTCGGGGTAAGCCTCATCCAGGTATTCGCTGATCGCCGAGGACTCCGACACTGCAAAGTCGCCTTGCACCAGGGTGGGCACGCGCTGGGTCAAGGACAGTTGGGCAAATTCCGCTGCGCGGTTTTGCGCCGTGTCCAGGTCAAGGGTGACGGTTTCGAAGGCCAGGCCCTTTTCCAACAGGGTGACGAACACCGACAGGGCGTAGGGGCTGGTGAATTGAGCATCGACATAAAGGCGCAACGACGGTGCAGGCATAAGGTTCTCCTTGGGTGAAGGCCCACGCTACGAGATCGGCAACCAGAAAGACAATGCGCAGTTTTTATGGAGGCATTCCTGGCAGGAATAGCAGCATTAGTGGCAAGATCATAGCTCTTTGCCACGCCGCGAAGCCGTTCCAGCCTTCGCACCACTCACCCATAGCTTTCAAGGAAGATAAGCTTATGAAACAAGCAGTTGTCGTTATCCATGGCATCGGCGAACAGCGCCCGATGGACACCTTGCGCGGCTTCGTCGAAACGATGATCCCGGCGGACACGCCCGATGGCACGCCGTTTTACTGGAGCAAGCCGGACCGGCTTTCGCGCAATTTTGACCTGCGCGTTTTGAAGTCCTCCGGCCGCACCAGCACGGATTTCTACGAGTATTACTGGGCCCACAAGATGCAGGGCACCAAGGTTGGCCACCTGCTGGGCTGGTTGTGGGATATTTTCAAGCGCCCGCGCCGTGACATTCCCGAGGCCATCGTGCCGATCTGGCGTACCACACGCTGGACAGTACTGGTGCTCCTGCTGCTGATTGCCAGTGGCGCCCTCGCCACGGCCTGGGGCCGGTTCGACCACAGCGACAACCCCTTCGCGCTGGTGCCGCTGCTGCTCGGCGCCATCGGCCTGGGGCTGCGTTATTCCGCGCTGTCCTACCTGGGCGATGCGGCCCGCTACCTGAGCCCCAACCCGCAGAACGTGGTGGTGCGCGAACAGATCCGCGCTGATGGCGTCGCGTTACTGCGCGCCCTGCACAACAAGGGCGACTACGACCGCATCATCGTCGTCGGCCACAGTTTGGGCAGTGTGATTGCCTACGATATCGTCGGCTACCTGTGGCATGAACATCACGATCAACTGACCAAGGTGATCCCCAGCAACCGCGAGCTGGCCGACCGTTATGCCGAGCGCCAACCGCTGCAACCGGTGATCAACGAAACGCTGCCCAACGCCGGCGCCGCCCTCGACGGTAGCCTAGGCAGTGTCCTGAAATTTCGTGAACAACAGGCCCAAGCGTTTATCGAACAGCGTGGCCTGGGCAACCCCTGGCGCATCACGGATTTGGTCACGGTGGGTAGCCCCATGGCCCACGCCAGCCTGTTGCTGGGCCGCAGCGTGAGTGACTTTAAAAAACGCATCGAGCGCCGCGAAGCGCCGGCCTGCCCGCCAACCGAAGACACCAAGGGCTACGGCTACAACGCCCGCCAGCCGGTGATGCTCGGGCAAAAACCGTTCACCCCGCAGTACCTGCACCACGCCGCGGCGTTTGCGGTGACGCGCTGGACCAACCTGTATTTCCCCGCGCCCTACGGCTTGTTTGGCGATATCGTCGGCGGCCCGGTCATGCCGGTGATGGGTGCAGGTGTGCTGGATTTACCCGTCACCGTGGGCACCTGGAAAGGCTGGCTCGCCCGCTCCTGGCTCAGCCACACCCGCTACTGGAGCGAACGCGGCGGTGCCCAGGGCTACCTCGGCACGCTCACCCAGGATGAAAACGCGACCACCCATGGCCCGCGCCCCTCGGCCACCGAAGCTCTGCGCTGGGCGGTCGACCTCAAGGGGCTGCGGCGCTTTCGTCCGGTGGGCGCCAAGGCAACCTTGGCGCCCGCCAGCGCCCAAGAAGCATGATCGTCCCCACGCTCTGCGTGGGAATGCCGCCCCGGACGCTCCGCGTCCCAAGTTGGCGCATGCCTTAAGCCTTGCGCAAGGCGACGCAGAGCGTCGCTGGATGCATGCCCACGCAGAGCGTGGGAACGATCACGCGACCGCCGCCTAGCCGGCGAAGCCGCCGGCCTTGAGAAACTCGTGCTCGAGTTCGGTGGTTGCCCTGGCCAACACCGCGTTGCGATGGGGAAACCGCCCAAACCGTTCAATGATATCGGCGTGTTCCTTGGCCCAATGGTAGGTGCCGGCGTCCAAATGCTGGTTCAACGCCAGCGAACGCTGCTGGTCCGCCGGCTCTTCGGAATGTTCAAACGGCAGATAACAGAAGGCGCGCAGTTGGGGCTCGATCTGTTGATCCAACCCGGCGTCCACCATCCGGTAGGCGTATAAACGCGCCAGCGGGTCGGTGGCGAACATATGCGCGGTGCCGCGAAACGCATTGCGCGGGTATTGATCCAGCAAGATCAGCAAGGCCAGCGCGCCCTGCGCCGACTCCAGCCAGCTTTCCAGCTCACGTCGAGCGGCTTGCATATGCGTGGCGTGAAAGGTCTCGCGAAAGGCTGCGTCAAATGCGTCGTCCTTGGCGAACCAGCGCTTGGGCCCGGCCTGCTTCCAGAACGCGATCACCGCCTCGGCGGTTTGTTCGTTCATGCTCGTCATTGTTCTCTCCCACTCTTTAACGCAAAAAAAGCCCGGTAGATTTCATCATCGACGTCGGCGATATCCATTCAGTTTCCCACAAGTGCCGCGCAAGCTTGTGCGCGTTCGCACCGATGGAGTATTGACCGCCCTTGACGTCGGGGCCTGACACTGCGCGCCACCGAGGCTGACCCACGGCTTAAGGTGTAAAGACGTGCAGGTAGAATGCGTGAAACATGAAATACGCACACCCGGCCAGCGCCAGCCCCATGCAGCGGTTGAACCAGGTAAACGCCGCCGCCCCGTTGATCCGCCGCCCCAGCAGCGCGCCCAGCAAGGCGTACGCCCATGGCGCGCCGACCGCCCCCAGCCCCAGCAAGGCCGACACGCCAAAGATCGAGGCGCCGGTAATATGCGCCGCCGGCAACATCACGCTGGTAATCGGCAACACCGCGACGATGCCCTTGGGGTTGAGCAACTGAATCACCAGGCCATTCCAGAAGGTCAGGGTCCTGGCAGGCGAGCGTGAAGCGTCATCCACCTCGGTACGCGCGGTGAACACCTGGTACGCGAGGTACAGCGTGTACACGCCGCCAATCAACGAGATATACGGCAACGCCGCCTGGGAGATGATCGCTTCGCCGGTGTAGCCGAACAGCACGAACATCAACAGCATCGCGCACCCCACGCCGATGTAGAAGCCGCTGGAGCGACGAAACTTGCCCGTGAGGCCGGCGTTCAGGCCCATCAGGTTGACGGGGCCGGGGCTGTACATGACGCTGAACGCGTAGAGAAAAATGTCCATGGGGAACCTGCAGTAGAAGAAGTCTGGCGAGTCTACTGAGGGGGGTGGTGCGCAATCTTGAACGTTTGTGGTTGATGGGCGCACGCACGTGGCAAGGGCGCTTGCTTGCGCTATGCTGCGCAGCAGCCCCGAAGCTACACTTGGTGTAGAGAGTTCCCGGGAGCCCACTACAGATTAAACCGGGCCGCTACGCGCCCCAACGGGAGCAACCTCCCTCGCCACAGGTAGAGTGTCGCCGGCCAAATGATGGAATCACTCAATGCGGTTCGTCGCTATTCTGGTAAGCCCAGCGATGACCTTTCGATACGCAAGCTCGATGAGCTCCCCGAGCAAGCGCTCACACTGCAATCACAGGCCGTGGCCGAAGGATTCAGATTTTTGACCCGGCTTATCAGCGAATGGGAAAACCGCACCCTGCGGTTTGACAAGCCTGGTGAGTGCCTATTGGGCGTGTTTCGTCACGACCTGTTGATTGCGATCGGAGGTGTTTCACGTGATCCGTACTCCAATCCAGACATCGGCCGGTTACGCCGCGTGTACGTTGCCCCCTCAATGCGCAGACACAACGTTGGCAAGGCGCTGGTGCAACAGTTATTGGAACACGCAGCGGCACATTTTCAACAGGTACACCTGACCACCGACACACCAGAAGCCGCAGCGTTTTATCTGCGCTGCGGCTTTCATCAGATAACCAATGGCACCGCAACCCACGCGAAATCACTTGTGCCGGGCGCCACCGGTCCTGAACCTTACATCAACGGAATCGAGTAATTCACAAAGACTCGGTTCTGGTCCTGATCCCGCGTGACTTCGCTGCGCGACATGCCATTGCGCCAGCCGAACCCGACGTTCTTGAACGGACCGCTTTGCACCACGTAGTCCAGGGAAATATCCCGTTCCCATTCGCTGGCGTTGTTGCCGCTGGCGGTGAGGATGTGGTCGCCCTTCAAGTACATCACCGACGCTTTCAGGCCGGGCACGCCGAGCGCAACGAAGTCGTAGGCGTATTGGGCGAACGCCGTGCGTTCACCAGCCTGGATAAAAGTTTGCACGGTACGGTCGGTGTAGAGGTACAGGCTGGAGCCGCCCTCCCCTTTATTCACCAGACCGCCCTGGTTGAGTTGGGCGAAGTTGCTGTCGTCCGAGACTTGCTGGTAACCAGCGGTGATCGCGTGCGGGCCGAGCGAATAGATGAACGCAGCGCTCCAGGTATTGTTGTCGATTTCCCCCGTGCCGTTCCTGGTATAGCCGCTGAACTTATAGCCTTCTGCACGGCCGGCGGCGTTGCTGTTTTTGCCGTCGGAGGTGGTCTTGAAATAACGCAGGTCGGTTTTCAGTGAACCGTAATCACCCAGCGGCAACACATGGATCAGCCCGGCAAAGTGTTGTTGGTAATAGTCTTCAAGGTTGGCGTAGTAGTACTGCACCAGCAGGTCCTTGGTTACTTGATAGTCGGCACCGGCGTAGTTGAATTTATTGCTTTCCTGGGTGCCGCCTGCCGCTGCCAGGCCACTGCGGTCGCTGGACCCGCGACCGGTGGTGTGTTGCAGTTGGCCGCCTATCAAGGTCAGGTTGTCGATGTCTTTACTGGTAATCTGCCCACCTTCGAAAGACTGCGGCAACAGGCGGCCATCGTTGCTCACCAGAATCGGCAGGTTTGGGCGCAGGTAGCCGTAGCGCAGCTCGCTCTTGGCGAAACGCGCCTTGGCGGTCGCACCACCACGGGCCCAGCTGTCGGCGGCTTTGCCGTCATCGTTGGGGATCATCGAGCTGCCGACATGGCGGCCGGCACCACTGTCGAGCGCCAGGCCGAGCATGCCGATGGCGTCCAGGCCAAAGCCTACGGTGCCGTCGGTAAAGCCCGACTGGTAGTTGAGAATAAACGCCTGGCCCCACTCTTCGGTCTTCGACGGCGCGGCGGTGCCGTCGCGGTTATCGTTGTTGAAATAGAAGTTACGCATGTTCAGGTTGGCTTTGCTGTCGTTCAAAAAATCAGCCGAGGCCAAGGGGCTCAGGGCAATGCCCAAGCCGCCGGTCAATACGCTTAAAACATTCAAAGTGGCTTTCATCAAGGCGAACTCCGGCGCGGAATCCAAGTTCCGGGCGCAAAAAAAGGGCAGCAGGATGCACGCGACCAAACTTGAGTGGGTCGCTGCGTTAACTAACGTTCAATTACCTGGTAGTAAGGAAGTGGACCTCCGTGAAACCTCAGTCAATCAATCCATGGGCGTCATAAAACGGATACGGCCCCGGGTAGTCCCCGAACACACCGTTGTGGCTGATCAACCCGTGCTGTTCATCCCAGCGATGCAACAGGTAACCCGCCGGCTCCAGGTTGAAATGCGCAGGCGCGGCGTCTTGCAGGTCGAGCACGATCTGATGGGAGGTGCCGGGGCAGACACAACTCAGGCTGCCGCCAAAACGCCGCTGCATCGGGCGGTGCAAATGGCCGCACAACAGACGCTCCACTTGCGGGTGACGGGCGACGACCTTTTCCAGCGCAGCCGCGTTGATAAAAGGCTCACGGTCCATATGACCGATGCCGCTGATAAACGGCGGGTGATGCAGGATCAGCAGGGTCGGTACATGCGGGCGCAGCGCCAATTGCGCGTCCAGCCATTGCAACTGGCTCTCCAGCAACTGCCCGCCATGGCCACCGGGAACGGTCGAATCAAGGCCGATCAAGCGCAGCGGGTGCTCATCCACAACCCAGTCCAACGGGCCATCCGCCGACGTCGGCAAATAACTGTGATCGTCAAATGCATCCAGCAATGGCCCGCGCGTGTCATGGTTACCCGGCACCAGATAGCAAGGCATGTGCAGGCGCGACAGCTCCGGGTGCAGCACGGCGTATTCATCGGCGCGACCAAAATCCACCAGGTCGCCGCTGACCACCACGATATCGGGCCGTGGGTCACTGGCATTCAGATGGTCGACGGCACGGCGCAGTGCGCCCAGCGTGTCGACCACGCCGTAGGTAAGGCGATTACCGGCTTTCAGGTGCAGATCGCTGATCTGGGCAACAACAAACGGACGGTTCACAGTAAATTCTCAAGCATTGAGGGTAAACAACGTGTGTGGCGCAATCGCCAGGGCAATCGGTGCGCCGACGCTGTGCAATTGGCTGTCGCTGCTGTCCACCAGCAGCGGCTGGGGGCCTCCGACATCCACCAGCAGGCGGCTTTGTGCGCCCTGGAAGAATTGCGCCACAAGATGGCCGTGCACATGCCCTTCGTCTTCCATCACCCGCAAGTGCTCGGGCCGGCAATAGACGGTGCTCGGCGAGCCAGCCATGTGCCACGGCAACTCGCCGCCGCAGACTTTCAGGCCATGGGTAGTGCGATCAAGCACCACAAAGGCATTGAGGTTGCCGACAAAGCCTGCGACGAACGCATTGGCCGGTTGCTGGTAGATCTCCCGCGGGCTGGCCAGTTGCGCCACACGGCCCTGCTCCATGACCAGGATGCGATCGCCCAGGGCCATGGCTTCGCCTTGGTCGTGGGTGACAAATACCGAGGTGATGCCCAACCCACGCAGCAGTTCATCCAGCTCACTGCGCAAACGCTCGCGTAATTGCGCATCCAGGGCTGCCAACGGCTCGTCCAGCAACAGCACTTTGGGGCGCGGCGCCAAGGCACGGGCCAGGGCCACACGCTGGCGCTGGCCCCCGGACAATTCGTGGATGCTGCGTTTGCCATGGTTCTGCAAACCCACCAGTTCCAACAGTTCCTCACAACGCTTGTTGCGCGCCACTGGCGACATGCCGCGAATCTTCAAGCCATAGACGATGTTCCCGGCCACATCCAGGTTGGGAAACAGCGCGTAGTTCTGGAACACCATGCCCACATCGCGGCGCTCGATCGGCAGGCGGGTGACATCCTGGTCGCCGAAAAACACCTGCCCCACGTCAGGGCGTTCCAGCCCGGCGATCAGGCGCAAGGTGGTGGTTTTGCCACAGCCGGACGGGCCGAGAATCGCCAGGGTTTCACCGCCTTCGACGGTCAGGTTCAAGTCATGCACGGCCACGGTGCCGTCGGCGAACGCCTTGCGACAACCCTTCAGGCGGATAGTGATAGCGGTCATCGACGTTCTCCACGGGACAAACGAGCGCTGATGGCCTGCAACGCAATCAGCAGCGGCACGATCATCAGCAAAAAGATAAGGGTGTAGGCGCTGGCGATTTCCAGGCGCGCCGAGGCATAGCTGTCGGCCAGACCGACCGGCAAGGTTTTGGTCATCGGCGTGTGGAGCATCCAGGTCAGGTTGAACTCACCCAGGCTCAGGGTGACCACCATCAGTATGCCTGCCAGAATCCCCGCCCGGCAGTTGGGTACCACCACACTGAAAAAACGCTTGATCGGCCCGGCCCCCAGGCTCGCGGCGGCCTCTTCCAGCAACGGCAGGTGCTGGCGTTGCATCACCGCCATCACCGGGCGTACCAGAAATGGCAGTGTGAACAGCACGTGACCGACAAGAATGAACAGCCAACTGCTACGAAAGGTGCCGAACTGGCCGTAGGTCAGCAGCAACGCCAACGCACTGGCGAGCCCCGGCATCGCTACCGGCAGTACCATTAGTTCCTCGAACGCACGGCTGAAGCGGTTGTTCATGCGCACTAACGCATACGCTGCGGGCACACCCAACACACAGACGCACACCGCGCAGGCCACCGCCAATTGCAGCGACAACCACACCGTCGGCGAGTAGGCCTGCCACACCTGAATCAGCCAATCGCAGGTCAAGCCGCTGGACAGGCCGACAAAGAAATTGCGCGTCAACCCGGCCAACAACGACATCAGCACCGGCACCAGCATGAAAGCGCACACCAGCAGGGTGAACAGCAGTTGAATCACAAACAGCGATGAGCGCTTCACAGGACAGTCCCCGCGTTTTTAACCAGACGTCGTGTCAGCAACAGCACCGCCCAGGTCACCGCGCCGAGCACCACCGACAGCGCGGCTGCCACGGCAAAGTTGGCGTAATTGGTGAAGACGTTGTAGATCGCCACCGGTGTGACGTTCAGGCGTGTACCCAAGGTGAAGGCCGTGCCGAAGGCGCCCATGGAGGTGGCAAAGCAAATGGCCCCGCAGGAAGCCAGCGCCGGCGCCAAGCCCGGCACGATCACGTCACACACCACGCGCCAATGCCCCGCGCCCAGTGAATGCGCGGCTTCTTCGAGGCTGCGGTCGAGGCTTTCGCACGCGGCCATCACCGTGAGAATCACCCGTGGGATCGAGAAGTACAGGTAGCCGACAAACAACCCCGCCAACGAATAGGCAAAGATCCAGCGCTCACCGGCCAATTGCATCCCCAGCGCCGCAAACAAACCTTGACGCCCCGCCAACAGAATCACCAGAAAGCCCACCACCACGCCGGGAAACGCCAAGGGAAACGTGAGCAACGCCACCAGCGCCGAACGCCCGAAAAACTGCTGGCGCGCCAGAAACACACCGCTGATGCCACCGATCAACAGCGCGACCAGCGTCACCACCATTGCAAGCACCAGGGTTTGCCCAAGGCTGCCAAGGTACTGCGCGCTGCTCAGCACCTGCCAATAGCCGCTGCCATTGCTGTCACGGCTCTCGGCGCCCAACACCATCAGGTGCGCCAACGGCAGCAGCCAAAAGGCGAGCAGCACCGCAAAAGCCGGGGCCAGCGCCCAGGCCGCGTGTCGGGTCGAGGTTGCCACTTACTTGACCTCGTTGAGGTAACGGGCGGCGAAGGCTTCCTGCACCGCGGCCATTTTCTGGTAGTCCACTACGCCAGCGCGGGCGTAATCGCTGTCGGGCAAGAATTGTGCGGCGACCTCGGCCGGCATTTTCACCGGGCGCACCGGGCGCAGGTACGCCTTGGCCCACAGCGCCTGGCCTGGGTCCGAGAGCACAAAGTCGAGCACCTTCTCGGCGTTGGCACGATGCGGCGCGTTGGCCACTTGGCTCATCACATACGGCACACTGATGCTGCCCTCTTGCGGGATCACAAAGGCAACGTTGGCGTTGTCCTTGTAGCGGGCACGGTAGGCGTTGAAGTCGTAATCCACCAGGATCGGCAACTCACCGGACAGCACCCGGGCATAGGCGGTTTGCTTGGGCACGATGGGCGCGTTTTTCGCCAGCTTCTGGAAATAGTCGATGGCCGGGGCGAAATTATCCAGGTCGCCGCCCAACGCGCGGTTGATGGCCACGGCGGACACGTAGCCGACAAACGCGCTGGACGGGTCTAGGTAGCCGACCATGCCTTTGTATTCTGGCTTGAGCAGGTCGGCCCAGCTCTGCGGCACCGGCAAACCGCCGAGCGCGTCGACGTTGACCATGATGCCCAGGGTGCCCGAATGGATGGCGAACCATCGGCCCTCGGGGTCTTTCAAGCCTGCGGGAATCTGCTCCCAGCCCTTGGGCTTGTAACCCTCCACCACCCCGGCTTTTTGCGCTTGTAAACCGAACGTCACGCCGTAGTACACGACGTCAGCGACCGGTGCGGCCTTTTCCGCCACCAGTTGCGCCAGCGACTGGCCGGAGTTTTTGTTGTCCAGCGGCACCTGCACGCCGGTGCTGGCAGCGATGGCCTTCAACTGCGTGCCCCAGTCGGCCCAGTCCGGCGGGCAGTTGTAGCAAATCGCGGTTTCGGCGGCCTGGGCCAGGCTGGCCGCACCGCAAAGCAACACAGCGGCCAGGGTTTTACTGAATGCGCGCATCGAGGGGCTCCTCATAGGGTTGAGTGCTTTCGCCCGGCCGGATATGGCAAGGCAAGCAATGGGAAATCGGGGCGTTACCGGCAATTTGCGCCAGCAGTTGGTCAATCACCGTGCTGGCCAGCAGTGCAATGGGCTGCACCACGCTGCACAGGGTCGGGTGCATCTGGGTGCCAAGGGAGATACCGTCAAAGCCCATCACCGAGAGCTGCTCGGGCACATGCCAGGCATTGCGGCGCAGTTCGGCGATCAGGCTGATGGCCAGGAAATCGTTGGAGCACAGCAACGCCGTGGGCGCGTCAGGACCTTGCAGATAGGGCTGGATCGCGGCAAATTCGGCCTGGGTATGCGCCAGCATTTCGATCACGGCACGCGGTTGCAGGCCATACGCTTTCATCGCATCGCAATACCCGGCGTAGCGCAGTCGTGCACGGTCCGATTGCAGGGCGGGCCCGGCGACCATGCTGATGCGTCGGTGCCCGGCCTCAAGCAAATACCGGGTGGCCAGGGCCATGCCCGCGCGGTTATCGACCGACACCGCGCTGTAGCCGGGGTTGCTCGGCTGGTGGTAGGCCAGCACAAACGGCGTTTGCTCCGTAGCCAGGCTGTTCAGCACGCTGCTGCTCTCGGCGTCGGTGACGGTCAGCACCAAACCATCCACGCGCTGGCGCAGCAGCTCTTCGACCACCACGCTTTCGCGCTCGCAGCTATAGTCGGTGGTCGCCAGCAACAAGCTGTAGCCACGCAGCCGCGCTGCACGCTCCATGGCCTGGAACTGTTCAGCGAACACCGGGTTGAGCAGGTTGGGCACCACCACACCGATCAGATGGGTGGTTTGGAGGCGCAACTGGCGGCCGAGCAAGTTGGGCCGAAAACCCAGCTCACGGGCAGCGGCGAACACCTGTTCACGGGTGGCCGGGCGCACTTGCTCCGGGGAGGCAAAGGTGCGGGCGGCAGTGGCGCGGGATACACCCGCCAACTGCGCAACGTCTTTCAAATCAGTCATTGTCACTCGCTTGAGATCGATCTCATTGGCGAGGACAGTAAAGGGGTAATGTGGCAGGACGGTAGCAGGGAAATGACGTTTTTATGGCAGTCAGGGTTCATGAGAATGTCTTTATTGCGACGTAGGGTTCAGCAAATCCGCCCGCCAAGCTTTCGATCTGATCCAAGTGCGGGCACAATGCGTGTCCTTTTTTGGCAGGCACCGCCGCAGGCTCTCAAAAATGATCAAAACGCCGTACTACCTCATCGATAAACAGAAGCTTCTGGTCAACATGCAGAAGATTGCTTACGTGCGCGAGCAGTCCGGCGCCAAGGCGCTGCTGGCGCTCAAGTGCTTCGCCACCTGGTCGGTGTTTGACCTGATGCAGGAATACATGGACGGCACCACCTCGTCGTCGCTGTATGAATTGAAGCTCGGTCGCCAGAAGTTCGAAGGTGAAGCGCACGCCTACAGCGTGGCGTGGGCTGACGACGAAATCGAAGAGATGCTGGAGAACTGCGACAAGATCATCTTCAACTCCATCAGCCAACTGCAACGTTTTGCCGAACGCAGCGAAGGCAAGACCCGCGGCCTGCGCGTCAACCCGCAGGTCAGCAGCTCCGACTATTTGCTCGCCGACCCGGCGCGCCCGTTCAGCCGCCTGGGCGAGTGGGACCCGGTGAAGATCGAAGGCGTGATCGAGCAGATCTCGGGCTTCATGTTCCACAACAACTGCGAGAACGGTGACTTCAACCTGTTCGACCAGATGCTCAACACCATCGAAGAACGCTTCGGTGCACTGCTGCACAAGGTCAACTGGGTGAGCCTCGGCGGCGGCATCCACTTTACCGGTGAAGGCTATGCCATCGACGCCTTCTGCCAGCGCCTCAAGGCGTTCTCGCAGAAGTACGACGTGCAGGTGTACCTGGAACCCGGCGAAGCGGCGATCACCAACAGCGCATCGCTGGAAGTGACTGTGCTCGACACGCTCTACAACGGCAAGAACCTCGCCGTGGTAGACAGCTCCATCGAAGCCCACCTGCTGGACCTGCTGATCTACCGCCTCAACGCCAAGCTGGCGCCGAGCGAGGGTGAACACACCTACATGGTGTGCGGCAAATCCTGCCTGGCCGGGGACATCTTCGGCGAGTATCAATTTGATCGTCCGCTGGCCATCGGCGATCGGCTGTCGTTCATCGACACCGCAGGCTACACCATGGTCAAGAAAAACTGGTTCAACGGCCTGAAAATGCCGTCCATCGTAGTGAAACAACTCGACGGTACAGTCGAGGTGGTTCGTGAATTTGGTTACGACGACTACCTGTCCAGCCTTTCGTAAGCTGGCGGATAAAGGAGAGATAAAGCAATTGAAAAAGAACGTTCTTATCATTGGTGCAGGAGGTGTCGCCAAGGTGGTGGCCCACAAGTGCGCGCAGCACAACGACGAACTCGGTCGTATTGCTATCGCGTCGCGCAACATCTCCAAATGCCAGGCCATCATCGACAGCGTCAAGGCCAAGGGTAGCCTCAAGGTGCCTGCGGATATTAAAGCCTTTGCGCTGAACGCCATGGACGTGGAAGCGACCAAGGCCCTGATCCGCGAGACAGAGTCGCAGATCGTCATCAACGTAGGTTCCTCGTTCCTCAACATGTCGGTACTGCGTGCCTGCATCGACACGGGCGTTGCGTACCTGGACACCGCCATTCACGAAGAGCCGGGCAAGGTCTGCGAGACCCCGCCGTGGTACGGCAACTATGAATGGAACCACCTGGAAGAGTGCAAACAGAAGAACATCACTGCCATTCTTGGCGTGGGCTTCGACCCGGGTGTCGTCAACGCGTATGCCGCGCTGGCGCAGCAACAGCATTTCGACCGCATTGATTCGATCGACATTCTCGATGTCAATGCCGGCAGCCATGGCAAATACTTTGCCACCAACTTCGACCCGGAAATCAACTTCCGCGAGTTCACCGGGCAGGTGTGGAGCTGGCAGAACAGCCAGTGGACCAGCAACACCATGTTCGAAGTCAAACGCACCGACGACCTGCCGGTCGTCGGTTCGCAGAACCTCTACCTTACCGGCCACGATGAAGTGCACTCGCTGTCGAAAAACCTCGACGTGCCCAACGTGCGTTTCTGGATGAGCTTCGGCGAACACTACATCAATGTGTTCACCGTATTGAAAAACCTCGGCCTGCTCTCCGAAAAGCCGGTCACCACCGCCGAAGGCCTGGAAGTCGTGCCGCTTAAACTGGTCAAGGCCGTGCTGCCCGACCCGTCTTCGCTTGCCCCGGGCTACACCGGCAAAACCTGCATTGGTGACCTGGTCAAAGGCACCAAAGGCGGCCAGCCACGTGAGATGTTCATCTACAACGTGGCCTGCCATGAAGAAGCCTTTGCCGAGACCGACAGCCAAGGCATCTCCTACACCGCAGGCGTACCACCGGTGGCCGCTGCGCTGCTGGTCGCGCGTGGCGAGTGGGACGTGAAACACATGGCCAACGTTGAGGAACTGCCGGCTGAGCCGTTCCTGAAGGCGCTGGACGTGATGGGCTTGCCGACTCGGATTAAAGACGAGCACGGTGATCGGGCTTGGGATGCGATGGCCTGATCAGGTGATTGCTGACCGAACAAAAAAATGCGCCCTCAGGGGCGCATTTTTTGTTGGGGCTCACATAACGCTCAACGAAGAATGAAGATCAAAATGTGGGAGCGGGCTTGCTCGCGAATGCGGTGGATCAGCCAATACATGTATGACTGACACACCGCTTTCGCGAGCAAGCCCGCTCCCACATTGGATTGGCTGTGTTCTTGAGAATGGAGCTATTCAAGATTCCGCGCCGAATTACTCAATGCCCTTGAACACTGCAAAAGCGCCGGCGCTAGCTGCTTCTCCGCATCCGCCCGGCTCCACCGACTGGTCGGCGCCACCACATGCACCGCCGCCACCGGCCGGCCGTTGGCACCGAGCACCGGTGCGCCGATGGTCATGTCGCCCAGGAACAGCTCCTGGCCATTCACCGCGTAGCCCTGCTCGCGCACCTGCTGCAACGACTCCAGAATCCTGTCGACCTCAGTCAACGTTTGGCTGGTGTGCGCAATGCGCTGGCTGTTCTCGACCAACACCAGCGCTTCATCCACCGGCAAGGCACTCAAATACGCGCGCCCCGACGCCGTGCAGTACATCGGCACCCGTGAACCGATCGGCATGTGCACCGGCACAAAACCCGCACTGACAAAGCGTGCGATGTAGGTCATGTCCAGGCCCGCCGGCTCGGTCAGGCATGAAGTTTCGCCGGTCAAGCGCGTCAACTCCGAGAGAAACGGGTTGGCCACTTCGATCAGCGAATGCGCATCCAGATAACTGAACCCCAATTCCAGCACGCGGGGTGTGAGTTGGTAATGCCGTGTGCGCGAGTGTTTCCGAAGGTAACCCAGGCTTTCGAGGGTAAACACCATGCGCTGGGCCGAGCTTTTGGTCATGCCGGCGGCCTCGGCCACCTCTGCAAGGCTCATGCTGCGGCGCTGGGCGCTGAATGCCTTAAGCACCGACAGGCCCTTTTCCAAGGATTGGTTGTGCAAACTGTTGCGTTCTTCGGACATGGTGAGCTCAGGGGTCTGGTCGGTCGGGCGTGGCGATATTTCTACCTCATATCACAAAAATAGACCATTAAAAATCGCATATCGATACGAATGGTTCATTTTGTCGAATTTAGATAGCGATATACGATTTTTATGAATCGAAATGGCACAGAGCTTGCGGTTTCATCCGTAACCGCTTGCGGTACTGACGATCCGTTTTCCTTCTGGAGTAACCCGATGAACAGTCTTTCGCCCCTGTTTCGCCGCCTCGCCTTCGGTATATGCGCCACGCTCGCCGTTACCGCCGTGCACGCAGAAAGTGCGTCCTCGTACAAAGTCGGTGCAACGGCCAGTGGCTCTCCGTTTACCTTCCTCGATATCAAGAGCAACAGCATCCAGGGTGTGATGGTCGATGTGGCTGAGGCAGTGGGCAAAGCCGGCGGGTTTACCAGCCGGATCGAACAGACCAACTTCGCTGCGCTGATCCCCTCCCTCACCTCCGGCAAGCTGGACTTCATCGCCGCCGGCATGCTCAAGACCGCAGAGCGCACCAAGGTGGTCGACTTCAGCGCCCCGGTGTACGCCTACGGTGAAGGCCTGATCATCAGCGCTGATGACAACGCCGCCTACCCCGACCTCACGCCCTTGAAAGATCAGGTGGTCGGCGTACAAGCCGGCACTGTCTTCTACGACCAGTTGAAAAAACTGGGCATTTTCAAGGAAATCCGCACCTACGATTCTATCGGTGAGATGGTCCGAGACCTGTCCCTGGGCCGGATCAAAGCTGCCGTCGGTGACCAGCCAGTGGTGGCCTACCAGATCCGTCAGAAGCTGTTTAAAGGCGTAAAACTGGCCAGCGACTACACGCCCACCAATGTCGGCGAAGTGTGCCTGGTAGTGCGCAAGGGCGACGCCGAAACCCTCGAGCGCCTGAACATCGCCATCGCCAGCATCAAGGCCGACGGCACCCTGGACAACATCCTCAAGAAGTGGGGACTTGATACCCAGGTGCGCCCATGAACCCGGCTGAATTCCTGCAAAACGCCCAGGACTTCCTGCCGATTCTGCTGCAAGGCGCCTTGGTGACCATTCAGATCACCGTACTGTCGTTCCTGCTCAGCAGCGCCATCGGCCTGGTGCTGGCGCTGCTCAAGTTGTCGCCGATCCGCGCGTTGTCGTGGGCGGCAAGCACCGTCATCAATGTGATTCGCGGCCTGCCTATCATCGTGCAACTGTTCTACATCTACTTTGTGCTGCCGGACATGGGCGTGCACCTCACCGCGTTCTACGCGGGTGTGATCGGCATGGGCATCGCCTACTCGGCATACCAGGCGGAGAACTTTCGCACCGGCATCATTGCCGTCGAACAGGGCCAGCGTGAAGCCGCCGAAGCGCTGGGCATGCGTTCGGTGTTGATGATGCGCCGGGTAATCCTGCCGCAAGCGTTTCGCATCGCGCTGCCGCCCTATGGCAACACCTTGGTGATGATGCTCAAGGACTCGTCCCTGGTGTCGACCATCACCGTCGCCGAGATGACCCGCCAGGGCCAATTGATTGCCTCGTCCACGTTCCAGAACATGACCGTCTACACCCTGGTTGCCCTGCTCTACCTGCTGATGAGCCTGCCGCTGGTGTATGGCCTGCGCCGCATGGAACAGCACCTGGGCCGGAGGAAAAAAGCATGATCGAGATTCGCCAACTGCAAAAACATTACGGCAGCCACCGCGTGCTGCACGGCGTCGACCTCGACGTGGCCAAGGGCGAAGTGGTGTGCCTGATCGGTCCGTCGGGTTCGGGCAAATCCACCTTGCTGCGCTGCATCAATGCGCTGGAAGCCTACGACGGCGGGGTCATCACGGTGTTCGGTCAGACCGTGCAGCGCGCCAGCAAAAGCGTGCACGCACTGCGCAGCCGTATGGGCATGGTGTTCCAGCGCTTCAACCTGTTCCCGCACCGCACCGTGTTGGAAAACGTTATGGAAGGCCCGGTGTACGTCAAAGGCGAACCCTTGAAACAAGCCCGCGAAGAAGCCCTGGTGCTGCTGGAAAAAGTCGGCCTGAGTGCCAAGACCGACGCCTACCCGGAACAACTTTCCGGCGGCCAACAACAACGCGTGGCCATCGCCCGCGCTCTGGCGATGAAGCCTGACGCCATGCTGTTCGACGAACCCACCTCAGCACTGGACCCGGAACTGGTCGGCGACGTGCTGGCGGTAATGCGCACCCTGGCCGACGAAGGCATGACCATGATCGTGGTCACCCACGAAATGGGCTTTGCCCGCGAAGTGGCCGACCGCGTGTGCTTTTTGCATGGCGGTTACATCGTCGAAAGCGGCGCGGCCGAGCAGGTACTGGGTAACCCGCAGCACCCACGCACCCAGGACTTCCTGCGCCGCGTGCTGCACCCCATCGGTAATACGCGGAGCCTGTCATGAGGTCGTTGTGGTCAGCGACCGCGCCGTGCGTGGTGCCGACACCCGCGCTGGGGGCGTCGGTGAAAGTCGATGTGGCGATTGTTGGCGCAGGTTACACCGGGCTGTCCACCGCGCTGCATTTGGCCGAGCGCGGCGTGAGTGTGTGCGTGCTGGAGGCCAATGAGCCGGGCTGGGGCGCGTCGGGGCGCAATGGTGGGCAGGTCAACCCCACACTCAAATACGACCCTGAACATCTGATGCAGATGTACGGGCCTGAGCGCGCTGAGCCGTTGATTTCGACCGTCTCGAGTTCTGCGGATTTGGTATTCAAGCTGATCGAACGCCATAACATCGACTGCGCGCCGGTGCGCAAAGGCTGGATGCAGGTGTCGTACACACAAAAAGGCGTGGCCGGGCTGCATGCGCGAGCCGAGCAATGGGCGCGGCGTGGCGTGCCAGTGCAGCGTCTGGATGCCGCGCAGGTGGCTTCACGCATGGGCAGTGAGTCGTTTGCCGGTGGCTGGCTGGATGGCCGCGCCGGGGCAATTCAGCCACTGGCGTATGCGCGCGGGTTGGTGGGGGCGGCGTTGGCAGCGGGTGCACGCATTCACGGTCACAGCGCTGTGATCGGCCTGCAACGCCAGGGGTCCGGTTGGCAATTACAGACCGCCAACGGTGCGCAGGTGTCAGCCGATCAAGTAGTGCTGGCTACCAATGGCTACAGCGGTAACCTGTGGCCGGGCATGGCGCAGAGCATCCTGGCGGCCAACAGTTTCATCGTCGCCACCAAGCCGTTAAGCGGCAGCGCGGCCGAGAACATTTTGCCGGGCCAGGAAACCGTGTCGACCGCGCAAAGGTTGCTGTTGTATTTTCGCAAGGACAGCCATGGCCGTTTATTGATGGGCGGGCGCGGGCTGTTTAACGACCCCACATCGCCTGCCGACTTTGCGCACCTTGAACGCTCCCTGGCATTGCTGTTTCCGCAACTGGGGCCGCTGGAATTCGAGTTCCGTTGGGCCGGTCGCATCGCGATCACACGGGATTTTATGCCGCATGTTCACCAGCCTGCGCCGGGGCTGACGCTGGCCTTGGGTTGTAATGGGCGCGGGATTGCGTTGTGTACCAGCCTGGGCCAGCAATTGGCGGCACGCTTGTGTGACAGCCAGGCGGAATTTGCCTACCCGGTGACGCCATTGCAGCGCTTGCCGATGCATGGGCTGCAACGGTTCTATATTGGTGCGGGTGTGGCGTGGTACAGCTTGTTGGACCGCCTCAACATCAGCTGAATGTAACGCCGCAGGTAGGCAAATATGAGAGCTGGCTTGCCTGCGATGGCAGTGATTCAGTCAATACATCCGGCACTGGAAGACCGCTTTCGCAGGCAAGCCAGCTCCCACAGGTGCTCGCGTGCGTTCAGATATTTCCCACGAGGGTTTCAGGTTGTCGGTCGGAAGTTGGCTCACTACTCTCTGCTTCGTCGCTGCCAATGCAGCGGCCGGATTTGACCGTCCGACTTTAAAGAGCAACTGCACCAACACCGATATTGGGCGTTTTTTTACGTCTGATGTATCGTGTCGCGGCAGCTGTACGCGGGATACCTTCGGGTATGCCGGATTTGCTTCTTTAGCCGGTCGGTCAACCCGCGTATAGCTGCCACCCTAATTCGTTTGACCGCGAAGCGTGGCGGCTCCATTTATAAAGGAGCTTTACCATGATCAAAGACAGCCCAAATCCCCCTGGCCAGCCAGACTACGACACCAGCACCCTGCACGAAGTGGCCTACCGTGCGATCACCCACTACCTCAACCCCGGCAAACCCATCCCCGAACCCAGTGAAGGCATCTTCACCGTGCGCGCCGACCTGGGCACCGAAACCCTGCTGGTCAACGCCTCCCAGGACCTGGCGTCCATCAGCGATATCGCCAACCACCTCGCGTTTGAAATCGACGGTTCCCAACGCAATGTCGCGCTCGGCATATGCCGCATGCTCGAAGGTGTGCAACTGCTGGTGGACAAAGCCCTGAACGTGGCCCACCCAGCCGCCTGAAGATCGTGGGAACGATCAACCGATCAACCTCAAATCGGATGAAGATCAATAGGTGGGAGCTGGCTTGCCTGCGATTGCAGTCTTTCAGTACCGCATGGGTTGACTGACACACGGCTATCGCAGGCAAGCCAGCTCCCACAGGTGATCGCGTGCGTTCAGATTCCCACAAGGGTTTCAGGTTGTCGGTCGGACGTGCGCTGACTAATCTCTGCTTCGTCGCTGCCAATTCAGCGGCCGGATTTGACCGTCCGATTAATTAAAGTACAGCTCGGTTCAAACCTATTTCAGGTGTTTTTTTCACGCCTGAGGTATCGTGTTGCGGTGGCTGTACGCGGGATACCTTCGGGTATGCCGGATTTCCTTTGATTGCCGGTCGGTCAACCCGTGTACAGCTGCCACCCTCTTCGCTTGACCGCGAATGTTGGCAGCTTCACTCAATCTTAGGACCTTCACCATGATCAAAGACAGCCCAAATCCCCCTGGCCAGCCAGACTACGACACCAGCACCCTGCACGAAGTGGCCTACCGTGCGATCACCCACTACCTCAACCCCGGCAAACCCATCCCCGAACCCAGTGAAGGCATCTTCACCGTGCGCGCCGACCTGGGCACCGAAACCCTGTTGGTCAACGCCTCCCAGGATCTGGCGTCCATCAGCGATATCGCCAACCACCTTGCGTTTGAAATCGACGGCTCCCAACGCAATCTCGCGCTGGGCATCTGCCGCATGCTCGAAGGTGTGCAACTGCTGGTGGACAAAGCCTTGAACGTAGCGCACCCAGCCGCCTGAAGATGGACGAGATAGAGCGCCTGAGCTATCTTCGGGGGCTCTATCGACAGACAGGAAGTTACCGCTTGAGTACATCGCCCCTTCTGCGAAGCCGCACCTTCACCCTCCTCGCCGGCCTTGCTTTTGTTGCCGTGGACCAGTTGGTCAAGCTGCTGGCGCTGGTTTCGCTGCAAGCCAGCAGCTTCAAAATCGGCTCCAACCCTCTCAACCTTGCGCTGGAACTGAGCCTCAACCCAGGTGCCTTCCTGAGCCTGGGCGCCGCGTTGCCGCCGCAGGTCAAACAGCTGATCTTTATTGTTGGAGTCGCCGTCGTGGTGGCATGGGCCATGTGGTGGTCGCTTTCCAACTGGAGCCAGCCGCTGCGTAAAGTCTTGCCGCTGTATGCGATTGCCTTGGGCGGTATCGCCAACTTGATCGACCGTGTGTTTCGCGACGGGCATGTCGTGGATTACATGGTGCTGAATGTGGGGCCTACGCATACCGGCGTGTTCAATATTGCTGATATTGCGATCACTGCCGGGGCGTTGTTTTTGATGCTTGATCTGATCGTGAAACCTCACAAGTCCTGATCAGCAAGGGGATTCATGCATCAGCGTGAATCCCCAGGCACTCAAAACACCGCCCACCCAACCCGCTCACTCAGCACCCCCACCGCCTTCACCCCCGCCAGCGAGTTCCCCGCCGCATTCAATTCCGGCGACCACACGCACACCGTAAATTGCCCCGGCACCACCGCGACAATCCCCCCGCCCACCCCGCTTTTACCCGGCAAACCCACACGGTAGGCAAAGTTGCCCGCCTCGTCATACAGCCCGCTGGTGGCCATGATCGAGTTGACCTGCTTGGTCTGGCGCGCGGTCAAGATCTGCTCGCCGCTGTGGGCACTCACACCCTCGTTGGCCAGGAAGCTGAAGGCCCGGGCCAGATCCAGGCAGCTCATTTGCAGCGCGCAGTAGTTGAAGTAACTGTGTAGCACCGCGTCGACGTCATTGTGAAAGTTGCCGAAAGACTTCATCAAGTAGGCCATGGCTGCGTTGCGCGCGCCGTGCTGGGCCTCGGAGTCGGCGACGACGCTGTTGACCAGGATTTGCGGATTGCCCGACAGGCGCCGCACGAAGTCACGCATCGACAGAATCGGCACGGCAAAGCGCGACTGGTTGATGTCGCAGATCACCAGGGCGCCGGCGTTGATGAAGGGGTTGCGCGGGCGCCCGCGTTCGAACTCCAGCTGCACCATGGAGTTGAACGGTTGCCCCGAAGGCTCGTGGCCCAGGCGCTCCCAGATGGTTTCGCCGCCATGGTCGATGGCCTGCACCAGGCTAAACACCTTGGAGATGCTCTGTACCGAGAACAGCGTGTCGGCGTCGCCTGCGCAATAGGCCGAGCCGTCGTTGCCGTACACGGCGATGCCGAGCTGGTTGGCGGGTACATCGGCGAGTGCGGGGATGTAGTCGGCGACTTTGCCCTGGCCGATCAGGGGGCGAACTTCGCCCAGGATCGATTCCAGCAGTGCCTGCATGTCTTTTCCGGTCATTCTTATTGAATCAGTGATAGGCGGGGCGCGGAGGATACTTTAATGCGCCCGCGAGGACACCCCCTTGATCGTTCCTACGCTCTGCGTGGGAATGCCGCCTCGGACGCTTCGCGTCCCGCACCTGAAGTCGTGACGCGGAGCGTCACAGGATGCATGCCCACGCGGAGCATGGGAACGATAGCGCAACGATCGGGCACGTCAAAAATGCGCCACATCCGACACCTGCTCATCGAGCACATCCCGCGCCAGCGCCCAGGCGCGGTCCCTGGATTCCACCACCAGCAGCGGATAGCCCCAGGCTTTGCCGAACATCACCGCAAAGGGCTTGAGGGCCAGGCGTTGCGCGGCGCTGGGTTCCACCTGGATCATGCCTTTGACGTAGGCACGCAGCGCCTGTTTGTTTTTTTTCATCCAGATCGATGCGTGTTTGCGCTCATCGTGAGCGTGCTTGTGGTTGTTTTCGTCGACGGCTTTTTCGTGCAGCAGCACAAATGCTTGCTCGCGAGCCAGCAGGCTTTCGAACACCACAAAAGCATCCTCGGGGCCGCCTTCGTTCGGCGCGTCAAACACGATTTTCACCACGGGGAAGGTTGTACTGTCGAGTCGCATGGCAAAGCTCCTGAATGAGAGTGGCTCTCACTATAGTGATCTCGCGACTGGACGGCATTGCACAGAATAGCCAGAATGTTTCGCAATTCGGCCAAAGAGCGAACCCGCGATGCAACGTCACCGCCTCGCAAAACGCGACCTGCCCCGGTCCAGGGATGCCGACCTGATTCCGCGCGCAGTGGTGGCCGTGGGCGCCACCAGCACGTCCGAGCGCTGGGCCTGGGTTACGAGAATGCCAGCGGTTTTATCACCATGTTCCGTAAGGCGGTGGGCCAACCGCCGGCGCGTTACCTGGCCGATCGCAGCGGCGCGTCGAGTGCAACGGCGCCTGCCGCCATCGCGTTGCGCCCGGACAGTTGATCAGCGTTGAACCGGAATGCGGATATCGCCGCCCTTGCACTGGGTTTTAACACTGCGCGGGCAGCCGGCAAAACGCAGCTCTTTGCTCAGGCACACGCGTACTTCAGACAGCACCTTGCCTTTGCAGATGACCGCCATGCCATGGTTGCCCATGGCCGGGTTGCTCTGGCGGAACAGGCTTTCGATCGCTTGTGCATTCATGTAACCGGGCACATTGAACGGCTGTAACTGCTGCGGAATCTGCACGTTGGCCAAGGCTGTATCGGTGGCCTCAAGGTAACGCGAAGCGTCCAGCCCGCTGCAGGTGCCGTGCTTGGCCCACTCGTGCTTGAGCAAGGCCTGCGTGGGGAAGATCAATGCGCCTTTGGCCAGGTCGGCCGCCGACAACCGCGACTGCTTATCGCACGACGCGGGCCAGCCGCCTTTGGCGTACTGCGGCCAAAGCCCGTGCAGCACAAACCCGTAGCCCTTGCCCGTGCATTGCTCGTTGCCGGGGTTGGTCAGGCAGAACGTCGGCGACCATGACAACGACAACACATAAAAATCAAACTCCCCAGGCGTCCCTTGGCTACGCGGAGCCGCCAACACATTCGTGGCCAGTAACAGCCACAACAGCATCCAATATTTCATTTGCCCATTCCTTAGAGAAAACACCGGTATATCGCGATTAACCGGGCAAATTGGGGTTTCGTTGTAATACCTTATCCAGGATCCGGTCGGTCTTCAGCGCCTCGATCGCCAGTGACGGATGTTCGGCTTCGCCACGAATATGCGCATTCATGGCCAGTACGTGATGCCACTGGATATGTTCATGGCAGGCTATTTCCAGCACCTCATCCACCTCACTTTCCAGGCGTAACGGCTGGTCTTCAAACACGGCAAAGGTGATGCGGCCACGGCTGCCGATCAACTCCACATGGTCTTCGCGCCGGTCGGCGACAAAGTTCCAGCAGCCCATGCCCAGCGCGCCGTTTGCGAAGGTCCAGCAGGCCGTTACCGCATCTTCCGCGGCGTAATTGCCGGCCTGTCGTGCGGTAAACCCGGTGACCTCGACGATATCGCCGGCCAGGTACTGGAACAAATCAAACCCATGGCTGGCCAGGTCGGCAAAGTAGCCGCCACCGGCAATGGTCGGGTCGGTGCGCCAGTTGGCAGCGCTGGCATCGGCGGCGGCCGGCGGCTTGCACAAGCTCCAGGTCACCTGGCGCAAGTCGCCGATGCGCCCGGCCTGCAGCCAGTCGCGTATTTGCTGGAAGCGCGGCAACGAACGGCGGTAATAGGAAACAAACAGATGCAGCCCCGCCCGCTCGAAGGTGCGCTGCATCAAGGCGCTCTGCTCGGCATTCAGCGACATGGGCTTTTCGACGCAGCAATGCTTGCCGGCTGCCGCCACCATCAAGCTGTATTCGAGGTGGCTGTCGGGCGGTGTGGCGATGTACACCGCGTCCACTTCGGGGTCGTCGATCAAGGCCTGGGCGTCGGTATAGAAGCGGGCAATGCCGTGGCGTGCCGCATAATCACGCACCGCTTCTTCACGGCGCCCCATCACGGCCACCAGCGCCGAACCTGGCGCTTTGTAGAAAGCGGGTCCACTCTTGAGTTCAGTGACGCTGCCACAGCCAATCATGCCCCAACGTACGGTATTCATCAGTTGTCCTCGTCCGTTTTCATCAAGGGGGCAGTATCCACATCACCGCTGGTGCATGCCAGCCTCAATCAGCATGACAATTGCATTACACTTTCATGACAGTCGCTGAGCCAGGCAGGTGTAGACATTGAAAATCCGTGCAACCGTTATTTGTGAACACGAGGGGCATATCCTCTTCGTGCGCAAGGCCCGCTCCAAATGGGCGCTGCCGGGCGGCAAGGTCGAGCGTGACGAGCGCCCGGTCGGCGCCGCCGCACGCGAGCTGGAAGAAGAAACCGGGTTGAATGTGGATGGTTTGTTGTACTTGCAGGAGCTGAAGGCCCGCGACACCGTACATCACGTGTTCGAGGCCTCGGTGGTCAACATCAGCGAGGCGCGCCCTTGCAACGAGATCATTGACTGCCGGTGGCACGCCTATGGCGCCATAGACGAGCTAGACACCACAGATGCCACCCGGCACATCGTCAAGTCCTTCGTGCGCCGCCTCTGATTCCCTGCTCTGCCGTTCGACAAAGGATTTGACGAACGCGGCAGCGGCTGCAAATCCCGCCCCACCCAACGCGTACTGGATCACGCTCTCCTCTGCTGCCGCTTAAAGCCAGATAGACCGAGGCGCCTGCATCGCAGCGGTGCGACGATTCGACAAGCCAGCTCCCACAGAATAGCGGACCGGTAAAGCTATTGAAGCCTCACTCGGTTAAAGATGTGGGAGCTGGCTTGCCTGCGATAGCATCAACTCGGTGTACCTGATGTACCGAGGTGTCTGCATCGCAGGCAAGCCAGCTCCCACACCTGGATGGCATTGCATCAGCTAGATGTGGGCAACCGCTCAAGAACGCGGTTTTTGGCCTGCCCACGCTGGTACAGCGCCTCGACCAGTTTCTGCCGCTCATCCTGGGGCAAATTGCTCGCGAACTGCGCCAGCGTCGCGTCCACCAATGCTCTGAGCGCCGCATCCGCCTCGCGGGCCTTGGCCAGTTCAGTCACCAGTGCCTCACGATCCAGCGTCGGCGCTTCGAGCTGCTTGATCACCCCCAGGCGTGCTTCGCGACCGGCCATGATCAGCGGCTGGCTGTCGGCGCGGTTGTGGCGCAGCAACTGACGCAATTCCTTGCGCCGCTCCATCGGCAACTTGATCATCGCCTGGCGCAGACCGTGCTGGTTAACCACCGCTTCAGCGGGCTTGGCAGTGGCCATCCAGTGATAGAGGCCGCCGCCCACACCGCCGATCAAAAACACGTTGAGCAATACCGAAAAGACCAGCCAGGGTTTAAGGGATGTGGGGGTCATTGCTCGGTTTCCTCGGCGTTGACGGTGAAGACGACATCGGCGTCGCCCTGATCGAAGACGCTGGGCAGCACGTCGGATGACAGCATCGGCAACGGCACACTCAGCGACGCCACCAGTACTCCGGCGGCGATGCCGGCAATGCCCACGCCCACCAACCCGGCGGGCGACAGCCAGTTGGCATAGCGCGACCAGAACGACGGCCGTCGCGGCGCAGACTCGCAAATCTGTCGCGCAAGGGCCGGTTCGTTGAACACAAGCGGGTGGCTGTCCAACCGGGCATCGAGCCAACCGACCTCGCGCAATGCCTCGCGGGCTTGAGGGTTGCCGCTGTCGAGCAATGCCTGGGCAGCGGCTCGTTCGGCGCTGGGCCAGCGATGCAGGCTGGCACCGTAGGCGTCAGCCAAGTGCGCAAAGCGTTCAGGTGTCATGGTTTTCCCCTTCCTGGGCGGGCGAGCCCGGGTGTGTCGGCAAGTTGGCTGCGCAACTGGCGTCGGGCCCGCGACAACAGGCTCTCCAGTGCCTCGACGCTGATGTTCATCAGGGCCGCGGCGTCGATGTTCGACAGCTCCTGGTAGTACTGCAGCACAATGGCTTCACGCTGGCGCTCGGGCAAGCTCGCCAGGGCGGCGGCCATCCTGGCGCTGCGGTCCGCCGTTTCCAACTGTTCATCCGGCGAGGGTGCGCTGTCCGCCAGTTCCAGCGCCTCGTCCTCATTCAACGGGCGTTCCTTGCGCCGGCGCAAGCGGTCATGGCACAGGTTGAGCGCCACGCGGTGCAGCCAGGTGTCAAAACGCGCTTCGCCGGGGCGCCAGTTGGCCGCCTGGCGCCAGATGCGCAGGAAGCTTTCCTGGGCCACGTCCTTGGCTTCGTCGGCATCCCCCAACAGCCGAGCGGCAAGCGCAAGCAGGCGCGGCAGCTTGCGCGTCACCATTTCGTTGACGGCCGCAGGTTCGTTGTTGCCGATACGTGCCAGTAGCTCAACGTCCGGATCAGTGTCTTTCAATCAGGTAATACTCGGTCCGGGGGCTAAGAGGTTTCAGCGGATCCAGTGCCCTTCGCGCCAGTACCAGTTGGGGCCACGGGATTCCCAGTGCCCAGGCTCCCAGCGTGCGTTACGCACCACTTCCTGCCAGTGGCCCGGCACCCAGGCATAGGCGCCACGTTCCCATTGCCAATGGCCACGGTCCCAGACGAAACCTGCGCGTTCAGCCGGGATCACTTCGACGCGCTCCGCCGGTGGGGCCTGGCGAATGATCACTTCGGTCTGGGCGAAGGTCGGGGTGCTGACAAGCGCGGCGAAGGCCAGCGGGACCAGCAAGGCGTAGCGCAATTTGGCCAGTGGGTTCATGGCAACTCCTTCATACGGCGGACGAAAATGTTCGCATCTGATGGGTTGAACGCTGGGCACAGGGAAATCCGTCGCGAGAAACCCAAGTTTTTTCTCGACGCTGGAAGTATTGCTCAGAGGATGAATGCGCTGGATGAAATGTTTGAAAGTATCGCGACGGATTTGTGCAGGTGGTTGCGTTCAAGACGTAACGCAGAACACACAATGAGGAAATATCATGACCCGTCGACTCTCTATGCTGGTTGCCGCCCTGCTGATTGTCAGCCTGAGCGGCTGCGTGATCCTGCCTGAACACCGGCATTGCTGCTGGCGCTACTACGGCGCAGTCGACACCTTAACCAGCACCGTGAACGGCTAACCTACCGCCGCAAAACCACGGCGCCCGGCCTTGATCTCGGTGCGCAATTCGCCAATAAGGTTTGAGATGGAACGGATGCTGTCCAGGCCTTGGGGCGAGACCCGGGTCAGCAGCAGATCGACGCGACCCGACGCCGGCTCAAACACGCTGATGCGCAGTGAACCGTCGCTGTTAAGGCTGCAATCACAAGCCAGCGGCAGGAAGCCTGAGGCCATGATCTTATTGAGTTCATTGATCGCAATCATGCTGAGCCCCCGTCCCTGGGTCCTACCCTGTGGGTGTAATGCAACCAGCATAGATAAGGATTTGCCTGCTACTGAACAATTAATTCAAAAGTGATACCTGTGCCGCATTTCGCCCTGTAAACGCTGGTGCACTGGCGTCAGAAACCCAGCACACGACCTCTCGTCTGCTGCTTTGGCAAGGGCTTGACTCACGATCTGTATCAAAAGACGCTCTTGGCTTTTCGCCATCATCCCGAGCCGACCGCCATGAGCATCGTTCCTCCGAGCCAGCCCGACAGCGACGTGTACAAAACCCTGCTGGAGTCGACCAACGCCATCCCGTGGCGCATCGAATGGCAGAGCATGACGTTCAGCTACATCGGCCCGCAGATCGAAGCGCTGCTGGGCTGGAGCCCGCAAAGCTGGGTGAGCGTGGACGACTGGGTCGAACGCATGCACCCGGACGACCGTGAATACGTGGTGAACTTTTGCGTGTCGCAATCGCGCGCCGGCGTGGACCACGAGGCCGACTACCGCGCACTGACGGTCAACGGCGACTATGTGTGGATCCGCGATGTGGTGCACGTGGTGCGCAAGGACGATGAAGTCCAAGCCTTGATCGGCTTTATGTTCGATATCAGCGAGCGCAAGAAGACCGAAGAGCACTTGATTCGCCTGCAAAAGCAACTGGAGGAATACTCCTTCCAGGACGGCCTGACCGGCATCGCCAACCGCCGCATGTTCGACACCGTGCTCGAGCGCGAATGGGCCAGCGCGCTGCGCAGCCAGTTGCCGCTGTCGTTGATCATTCTGGATATCGACTTTTTCAAGCAGTACAACGACCACTACGGCCATATCAAGGGCGATGAAGCCTTGCGCCAGGTGGCGCGCACCTTGTCGTTGGCGGCTAACCGGCCGCGGGATTTCATTGCGCGTATCGGCGGCGAGGAATTTGTGTGGTTGCTGCCTGAAACCGATGCAGCCTCGGCCAGGCAAGTAGCGCAACGCTGCCTGCACTTGATTTGCCAGCAGCAGATCGAACACGCCGTTTCGCCGGTTTCCAACTTGCTGAGCCTGAGCCTGGGGGTGGGCACGCGTACCGTGACGCCCAACAGCGACCTGCTGGCGTTCGTCGAGTCGGTCGACAAGTTGCTGTATCAGGCCAAACGCAATGGACGCATGCGCGCAGAGTTTGCCGACAGTCAAGTGTGACGCGAGGTCAAATTGCGGGCAAAAAAAATCCCAAGTAGCTGATGGAAACTTGGGATTTAAAAATGCATAAACCGTGGGAGGTGAACGCCCGGCTATAGTAACGACTGTAAAAACCTGTAACAAGATTATTTTATTCCTTTCGTCGGATTAAAAGCCGCGTAAGTCATTCAATAACCACATGATTTTTAAGGTAGCCAAGCAAACAAGTGCCACTTTTTGGTGCAATAAACTGCTATAACCCTGATCACTTCGTGGCTCTATATCCATTATTCAAATGGGGTTATTACTCATAACGGCGCGACACTCTCGCTGTATCGCTTTTTGAGTTGCTTACAGGCTTCAAGCAGTTCCAGACCGGACGTCGAAGTAGCGCGGGCCACACTTTCAAGATGTTGGCACAGCACCAAGCGTTCGGCGGCCTCTTGCCGTTCCAGGTCGACCTGAGCATTGAAACGCATAAACAAGACGCCCAGCAGCACCGCAGCGCACACAACCCCCATCGCCGCATAGCGAAGGCCGTTGGAGGACGGGGATTCTGCCGGGTTCATGAGTTAAGGTGCCCTGCTCTTTTCATACCGCACATCGTCGCCCTCGACCCGACCCACCTGCGTCCAGCCCAGCCGTTGATAGAACCCGTTGGCGCGGATCTCATCGCGCCCGTCGGTGATCAGGTACAGCGTCGAGTAGTGCTCAAACAGCGCGGCTTCAGCCACCGCCATCAGTTGGCGGCCCAGGCCCCGGCCTTCATGGGCGGGCAGTACGAACATCGCAAAAACCTCGCCGCTGTCAAAATTGACCATCGAAAAAGCCGCCGGCTCACCCGCCACTTCTGCCAGCCACACGCACGGCGCTTCACGGATGCTGTCGGCCAGCACCTGTGGGGTAATGCCCAGATCCGCCATCTGCTCACGGCTCAAGTGGTTCTGCACCACGGCGGTGCGAATGGCGAACAACGTGTCGATATCCGCCAGCGTCGCCAGCCGAATAAGGGTTTGCATAGATGCCTCCTCCGGGGATGCACGCAATTGTATGTAAATAGAAACACATAGATTGTCGTGGATTTGTAAGAGAAGGCGTTCGGCTACAGGGGTTTTGTCTGTTGTTGTCGCCGAAACTGCCCTGGCGCCAGGCCATGGGCCTTGCGAAAACAGCGGGAGAAGTACGCTTCGTCAGTAAACCCGCAACGCAGGGCAACGGCACCGATCATCTGCGCCGTGTTGAGCAATAAGGTGCGCGCCAATTGCATGCGGCGGTCGAGCACCCACTGGGAGAAGGGTTTGCCGGTTTCTTTGCGCAGCAAATGGGTGAGGTAGTTGGGTGACAGGAAGGCAGCGGCCGCCGCGTCAGTAAGATTGAGGCCCGGCTCGTACAGATGCTCGCGAATGTAGCCGTGCACCCGTGCCAGGGCGTCTTTGCGTCCGCGCCGGGTGGCGTTATTGGCAGCAAACGCCTGCAAGGGTTCGGCGTACTGCTGGCAAACCAACCCGACCAGTTGGAACAAGTAGCCTTTCAAGCGCTCACGGGCGCCGAAGGTGCGCTGGGCGTCCAGCGTGCGCATATGGCCGAGCCAGGTGTGCACTTGCTCAAAGTCCGCGTCGTCAAGGATGAAGTCCAGGTGCTCCTGAAAACGAAACGGTGACAGCTCCGGCGCCTGGCTGATGGGGATGTCTTCCAGGTCCAGCGGGTCGCAGGTCAACTGCGGCAGGAAGAACGCCTGGCTGAAGTTGATCAGCATGAACTCGCCGTCTTGCGGGTGGGGAATCACATGCAGGCGATGGGGCAAGATAAACGCCATGGCTTTGTGCGGGAACGGACGCACCGCGCCGCCGATATGTTGCACGGTGTCGCCGCCCAGGTTGATCTGGATCTGGAAGTACTCATGCCGATGCGGGCTGGTCAGCGCCGCCCGCCCGCGCTTGTCGCGGATATAGAAGTCGGGGCGGTCGCTGCGTTGTTCCATGCCATAGGTGGTGACGCGGGTGCCTGGCATAACGGTCTCTCGAATGGCCTGGGCACCACTTTAGCCTCAACCCTGGCTGAGGGTGAAACTCAACTCGCCGATGCCGTCGATGCCGGCGGTCACCACGTCTCCACGCTGCAACGCGCCGACGCCTGCCGGGGTGCCGGTAAAGATCAGGTCACCGGCCTTGAGCGCCACGGATGCTGAGGCGTAGCTGATAATTTCACTCACCGACCAGATCAGGTCAGCCAGGTCGCCGACCTGGCGCTGCTCACCATTGACCTTGAGCCAGATCTTGCCGCTGGCCGGGTGACCGATGACGCTCGCCGGTTGCAAAGCGGTGCTGGGCGCCGACTCATCGAACGACTTGCCCCACTCCCACGGGCGCGCGAGCTTTTTCGCCTCGGCCTGCAGGTCGCGACGGGTCAAGTCGATGCCGACGCCATACCCCCATACGTGGGACAAAGCGTCGTCAGGACTGATATCCACCCCGCCCTTGCCGATTGCCACCACCAGTTCCACCTCATGGTGCAGGTCGGCAGTCAGCGGCGGGTAGGCGATCACGCCTTCGGCCGGCACCACCGCATCCGCCGGTTTCATAAAGAAAAATGGCGGTTCGCGATCCGGGTCGTGCCCCATTTCGCGGGCGTGTTCACTGTAGTTGCGGCCCACGCAGAACACGCGACGCAGCGGGAAACGTGCGTCGCCGCCCTGAACGGCCAGGGATGGTGTTGGCGCGGGGGTGAATACGTAATCAGTCATGGCCTGTGCCTCTTGGTTTACCTGGCGCCAGTATGGCCAGCAGCGCCAAGGCAAAGTTGGACAGGCTTACGCAGATTTTGCACTGGCCGGTGTTTGTGCCCGCAACGCTCGATCAAGCAAGCGATACAGCGGCAGGCACGCGGCCTGGATCAGTAACATGCGGATAATCTGCATCGCCGTCACCAATGTCACTGCCAGCCCAAGCGCCTCGGCGGTCAAGCTCATTTCCGGCGCGCTACCGGGCATCATGCCCAGCGCCAGCGACAACCACGAGAATCCCAAACCGGCACCCAGGCCCCATGCGGCCAGTGCGGTAGCAATCACCGAGCCCGCCAGCAGTAACAGCACCTTCAACAGAAAACCGGGGGCGCGGCGCAAAAAGTCGCGGTCGAACGTGGCGCCCAGCGCACACCCTATCAACAGTTGCCCGCAGCCACTGAGCCACATGGGCATGCTCATCGACAGATTGTTGCAACCCACGCCGACCGCACAGATCAACAACGGCCCAAACGTCCAGGGATTGGGCAGGTTGCAACGTTTGAACGCCAACGCCGCCAGCAAGCCCATGGCCAGGAGGAAGATCAGCCACGGCCAGACCACCGGCAACGCCGTGCGCGCAACGCTATGTGCCACACCAAACTTCGCAACAGCAGGCACTGCCAGCAGAATGAGCAACAACCGCAGACTGTGGGCGGCGGCGATGAAACGGGGGTCGGCCTGGCGCTGCTGGCCCAGGTGCACCATCTCGGTGGAATTGGCAGGCATCAAGGCGAAAAATGCGGTGGGCAGCGGTACGCCCCACCGATGCAAGACCAATACCGAGCACAGTGCCAGCACCAGCGTCAGCAGGACGGCCATGCCGATCAAGCCAAAGTGGGCCGCCACTTCCTGCATGACCGGCAACGTGAAGTGGCAACCGATGGCCACCGCCACAATCAACTGCCCGGCCTTGCGCCCGTGAGGTACTTGCGGTATCGGGCCGCCGCCGCAACGTGTCAGCAACACTGCCAGCAATGAACCTATCACCCAAGGCAAAGGCCACCCCGCCCAGTGGGCAAGGCTGCCGCCCAAAGCCCCGACGATCAGCGTTACAGGCCAGTAAAAGCGAGGGTCACGGGGCATGATGAAATCCGGCATGGAGAAGAATGACGACAGGTTATAGACTTGCGCTCATCACAAAAAATATCCATTTGTGAAGCCTGTTATCATTCTTTGTTATGTGAGCTCTATGAATCTTAAAGCGCTGGAGTACTGCGTAGAGATTGCTCGCCAAGGCAGTTTCACTAAAGCCGCGCAGGCCTTGCACGTAGCACAGCCGGCCCTGAGCATGGCGGTCAGTCGCTTGGAAGATGAGCTGGGGGTGGCGCTGTTCAACCGGGCCACGCGCCAGATCAGTGTCACGGCCGAAGGCCAACTGTTTCTGGCCCACGCCGAAAAATGTTTGCAGGGGCTTGCCGGCGCCCGCCGTGAACTGCAGGACCTGGACCAATTGCACAGCGGCGAAATCCGCGTCGGCGTGCCGCCCATGTACGGCATCCGGCATATTCCCGAATTGCTGATGCAGTTTCGCGCGCGCTATCCGGGGATTGCCATGCATGTGGTGGAGGGCAGTGCCGATGACATCAGCGAACGCCTGGCCACACGCAACATTGACGTGGCGCTGCTGGAGTCACGGCGGGTCAATCCGCAGTGGCAATCGGAATGGCTCGGCAGTGATGAGATGGTGCTGTGCATGAACCAGGAGCATGCATTGGCCGGGTTCGCCTCAATCCCGGCAGAACGCTTGCAGGGCCAGGCCATGCTGGTGTTCGACAACACGTTCCTGCAACGCCACCTGCTGGATACTTTTTGCAGCAACGCCAGCGTGCAGTTCAGCATTGCCCTGGAAAGCAACTTCGTGCCGCTGGTGATCGCCGCCACGCGCAACGGCATGGGCGCGTCCACCCTCTTGCGTTCGGTTTAAATCCAGGAAGCGGGACTGGTGGGTGTTTCCTTCGAGCCCGCGCAGTTCATGCACTTCAACCTGTGCTGGCGCGCTAATGAGTACCTGTCGCAGGCCAATCGGCGTTTTATCGAAATAGCCCGAGCGTTTTTCCAGGAGGACGCCGGTTCGCCGCTGTCACGCTGAAACGGCGAAGCGATCATTTACGCGCCACTTTGTAGCGCAGGCAGTCCTGGTAAAAACTCTTGCGGATGACTTCGGGCTTGAGCCGTGAGCGGCTGTCGTAGGTCTGCTCGGTGATGCCCATGGCCATCATGCGCATCCACGACTTGCTGAACTTGATGGTCTGGATCTTCTGGCGCGCGGCATACAGCGACACGCCCGACAGCTTGAGTTCCTGAGCCCTGGCGGCGGTGCCGGCGCCCCAACTGCACATGTACTTGTCGCCCTCGCGCAACTCTCGGGCCTGCACGCTCGCCGCGCCGCCGACCAGGGAACAGGCGATCAGCATCATTCCAACAGTGCGCATTTGCATCCCCACCTAACCACCTGAAAATAAAAGTGATTTTGGCGGGGATTTTGTTACAAAGGGGCCATTAAATTGCCTTATCGGCAATTACTACCACTGGTAGGTGGCGCTCGCCTGCACGGTGCGTTGCGAGCCATACCAGCACCACGAATAGGAGTAGCACGAGGCCACGTATTCCTTGTTCGCCAGGTTGGTAGCGTTCAGCGCCAGGCGCAGGTTGTCCGTGGGGTTGGCGATATTCGGAATGTCGTAGTGCAGCGCCGCATCCATCAAGGTGTAACCCGGCACTTTCAGGGTGTTGGCGGTATCGCCCCAGGACGACCCCACATACCGCGCGCCGGCGCCCACGCCAAAGCCCTTGAGCCGGCCGTCGTGGAAGGTGTAGTCGGCCCACGCAGAGGCGGTATGGCGCGGCACGCCGTAGGTGGTGGTGCCCTCAACGGGAACCGCCGGCCCGGTGCCGACATCGCTGATCGGCGCGTAGCGAACGGTGCTGTTGGATTTGCTCGCGCGGTTGTCCAGATAGGCATAAGCCGCGGTAATGTCCAGGTTGTCGTTCAGGCTGGCCTTGCCTTCCAGTTCAAAGCCACGGGACTGTTGTTCGCCGTCCTGGATCTGGCAGCGGCCACTGCCGCACAGGTGGGTTGGGTCCGGGTCCATGGTCGGTACGTTGGATTGACGCAGGTCGAAAATCGCTGCGGTGATAAAGCTGTTGCTGCCCGGCGGCTGGTACTTGATGCCGATTTCATACTGTTTGCCTTCGGTGGGCTTGAACACCGAACCGCCGTAACCGGTGCCCGATTGCGGGTTGAACGACTCCGCATAGCTGGCATACGGCGCCAGGCCGTTATCGAACAGGTAGACCAGGCCGACCCGTCCGGTAAACGCCTTGCTGTCCAGCGACGACTTGCTCTTGGCGCCGGAGCTGATGGTTTTGGTGGTGCTGTCGGTGCTGGCCCAGTCATAGCGACCACCGAGCAACAGCACCCATTGGTCCCACTTCATTTGCTCTTGCAGGTAAACACCGGTCTGCTCGCTGCGCGCCGTGGCGTCGGTGATGAACGCGGGCGTGGTGACCGGCGCGCCGTAAACCGGGTCGAAGATATCCAGGTCCGGGCCACTGCCATAGCCAGTCTTGGTGTCGGTGCGAGTGTTCTGGTAATCGAGCCCCATCAACAGCGTGTGCTGCAACGGCCCGGTGTCGAACTTGGCCTGCACCTGGTTATCGAGGGTGTAGGCATCCATGTCCACATCGGCAGCGATGGTCGAGCGCTTGGAGGTGCGGTAGTCGCCCATCAGGTAGCTATTATAGATACTGCGATAGACCCCCTCGGCGCGCAGGTAGCGGGCGTTCTGACGCACCGTCCACACGTCGTTGAAGTGATGTTCGAAGGCATAGCCGAGGGAGTAATGCTCGCGGTCGCTTTTCTCGAAGTTCTTTTCACCGTCATAGAAGTCCACATCGATCTTGCGTCCCGTAGGGCTGCGCAGCACCGAGCCCCAGGCCGGCACCGAGCCGTAGGACGCGCCTTTCGGGTCTTTCTGGAAATGCCCGAGCAAGGTCAGCGAGGTGGCATCGTCCGGGCGCCAGGTGAAGGCACTGGACAGCGACTGGCGGCGGGTTTCGGTGTGTTCGACCTGGCCATCGGCGTCATCGAACAACCCCGCCACGCGGTAGGCATACACACCTTGATCATCAAGCGGGCCGCTCAGATCGAAGGTGGTGCGCTTCTTGTTGAAGGTGCCGTACTCCACGCCGATTTCATGAAACGGCGTGTCCAGTGGCCGTTTGGTGACCATGTTGATCACCCCGCTTGGCGTGCCCTGCCCGTACAACACAGAGGCCGGGCCGCGCAACACTTCGACGCGCTCCAGGTCGAAGGCGTCTTTCTGCGGCAAGGCATCCCGGCTTGACGGCATGCGCAAGCCATCGAGGTAGGTAGCCGGGGCGAAACCACGAATGGTCAACTGATCAAGACGCGACGCCGTGGCGCCACGGGTCTCCGGCACCACGGCAGCGCTGTAGCGCAGGATCTGGTTGAGGCTTTCGGCGTTTTGCGCACGCATCTGGTCCTTGGTGACCACCGAAATCGACTGCGGCGTCTCGATCAGCGCGGTATCGGTCTTGGTGCCCGACAGGCTGCGGGTGGCGACATAACCCGCCACCGGCCCGGTCGGGCTTTCGCTCTGGTAGGCGCCGCTGATGGTGGTGGCCTGCAACTGCATGGCGCCGCCATCGTTCGGGATCGCTTCGAGGCGGTAACGGTCGACGGAGATCTCCACGGCCTGCAAGCCACTGCCCGCGAGCAATTGCGCGAGTGCCACGTCGGTGTCGTATTGCCCGCTCACACCGTTGCTGTGCTTGCCGCGCGTCAAGCCTGCATCAAACGCCAGTACCAGCCCGGCCTGCTCGGCAAGGCTATTGAGGGATTGGCTCAAGTCTCCGGCGGGAATCGAGAACCGGCGCAACGTGCTGCCGGTTTCTTCGGCAAAGGATGGCTGGACGACGAACAACGGCACAGCGGCAAAAGCCATCGCCACTGACAGGGCCAGTGGGTGCGAGGGACGAGCAAGGCGCGACATGGGAAATCCTGCGTAATGGAGGTTCTATTAACCATGACGGCCATGTCGCCAAATCGGGCAAGGATGAGAGTCATTTTTATTTGCATGCCTTTATTGCAATGAGCCGGGTCGCTTTTTCGCGTAGTCCTTCGGGATAGTTTTTCGCGGTTTTTACCCGTCCCGCGTCATCCCATTCTGATTTTTCCAACCATTCGTCCAGCGGCTTTTTCCTGCAGCAGACTCCGACGCCTTGCCCTTTTTGCCGAGACGTCACGGATGACCAACGCCGCCCACATCGCCTTTATCGAACATGAGCTCAATGGCTTTCATCAGAGCCTGGCGGAGTACCGCCAGCAGATGGGCGCCTGGTATGCGCGGGCACTGGATACGCTCAGCCATGCGGCGGACATGCCGTCGCTGCTGGGCATGGACCGCGTGCTGCGGGTTGGCGATGTGCAGCAGTCCGTGAGTATGACTGACATGGGCTTTTCCACCGTGGCCCAGTGCCCGGCGGGCGGCGAGCTGAAAATCCAGAGCCTGTTCGAATCGGTGTATGACGTGCCGATCGGCGATATCCCCGTTGAGGTTATCGGGCTGGATGACGGCAGTTCCACGCTTGTCATGCTCGATGAGCACGGCAAGGGCTCGCATTTTTGCGCCGCTGGCGGGCGCTATCAGGTGCGGGTACAGGGCGGCGTTTCTACGCAGCAAGTGGACGCGCTGTTTGCCTCTTACGCAGGGCTGACGGCCGATCTGGAGCACTGGCTGCGCGAGCAGTGGAAAGATTTCAAACCCTATTGGCAGCAATCGACCACCAGCGCGATAGGCAGCGGCGTACTGGCGGGCAGTTGGGCGGCAGTCCGCGACGTGTGGGACAGCATCAAGCTGGTTCAGGCGATTCTTGAAGACCCGCTGAAATTCGCTGAGCAACTCGGCGCCCAGGCCGCCAAGTTGGCGCAGTTGGCTACCGATGCGCCCAAGGTCATGGAACAGGCCATGTTACTGGCCAGCGATGAGGCCGCGCTCTGCCTGATATTGCGCACCGCGATGCTGTGGCTGGACGCGCTGCCACCCGGCGAAATCGCGGAGACAGCGGCAGGGTTTGTAGTGTCGCTGCTGATTGATCTGGTGATCGGCGCAGTACTGACCATCGCGTTACCGGCGGCGGGCGTGGCTTATCTCGGCTTGCGGCTGGCCAAATACGGCGCGCGGGTGCTGGAGGCCGCGGTGGGTTTTGTCAGGAGCCTGCTCGGGATGCTGACCACATTCATGCAGGCGGTGGACCGTTACAAGGCGGTGGCGGTTCGCGGTGTGGTTGGCGGGTTGAAGCAAGGCACGCTGCAAATGCGCTGGCGGGCGCGGCAGAACGCGGTGCTGAAACAAAAAGAACACGTTGATGATGTGCCGGCTTCGGGCAAGAACCTCAATGGCGATGCTGCAGCTGCGGCGGACAAAACCGTTACCAATGGTTGCCCGGTGTCGATGGTTACCGGCGAGGAATTGCTGACCCTCACTGATGGCACGTTGGATGGGGTCTTGCCGTTTGAATGGACGCGGCTTTATCGCACCAGTGCAGTGGAAGTGGATGGCGGGTTGGGGTTTGGCTGGAGCCATTCACTGGCACAGCGGTTGGTGGTTTCGGGTGAGTCGGTGGTGTGGACCGATCATGAAAATCGCCGTACTGAGTTTGTGCTGCCTACCGCTGCTCGACCGGCGAT
>NZ_LJRY01000210.1:0-88753 GCF_002742515.1 Pseudomonas sp. 2822-15
CAAGGACGGCTATATTTCACTCAAAGTGTTACCTATGTGAATGCACTTTTGTGTAACCCATGTGGTTGTCCCGTACATCAGGTAGATAGGCTGTTGCTTTGCACTTGATCTGGCTTTTGCTTCAACCACTCAGGTCGGCTTTCAGGCCGCCGTGCTGTAGATCTTGATCTGCTTTTGATCTCAGACGCCCCGTCAACCACGATGGCCGAACGCAGGCTTGAATCCGTGGGTAACCCGGCAGGACGCCGGGTTAGCCGCGCTGGGCCAAGGATGGCCCATCGCGGCGGCCCACGGATTCAAGCCGGAGTGAGGGCACACCGAGCATTAGCGAGGTGCCGAGTGGTGGGGCGAAGACCTTTTGGTTACTTTTGGGGCGTTTGCCAAAAGTGACCCGCTGTAAGAGCGGAACCCTAGGCAGCCGTTACCGCAGCAACGGATATGTACGCCAGCAAACCACCCCACCCCAATCAAACGCTGCCAACAAAAATCAATCCCGCGCCAGCGCCTCAATCGGGTCCAACCGCGCCGCATTCCGTGCCGGCACAAAACCAAACACAATCCCGATCAACGTCGAACACGCAAACGCCGTCACAATCGACCCCACCGAAAACACCATCTCCCACTCCTTCACAAACAGCGAAAACAGATAGCCAATGGCATACGACAACGAAATCCCGATAACCCCGCCGATCAAACACACCATCACCGCCTCCACCAGAAACTGCTGACGAATATCCGACTGCCGCGCCCCCACCGCCATGCGAATCCCGATCTCACGGGTGCGCTCAGTGACCGATACCAGCATGATATTCATCACCCCAATCCCGCCCACCAGCAGCGAAATCACCGCAATCAGCGACAACAGCAGCGCCAGGGAGCGGCTGGTTTTCTGCACCGTCTGCATGATGCTATCAAGGTTATTGGTAAAAAAATCCTTGGTCCCATGCCGCTGCAGCATCAGCTTGTTAACGTTGTCTTCCACCACCTTGCTCGGCTGCCCATCCTTGATACGCACGGTAATGCTGTCCAGATGCCGCTGCCCCAACAAGCGCCCCGCCGCCGTTTCATAAGGCACCCACACGTTCAACGCCTTGCTGGCGGCAAACATGTTTTTATTGTCAGCCGTCACCCCGATCACCGTACACGGCAGTTTGCCGACCAGGATCACCTGCCCCAGCGGGTCCACGTTCGGGCCGAACAGACGATGCCGAGTGTTGTGGTCAATCACCACCACCTGCGCCTGACGCCGCGCGTCACTTTCACTGAAGGCAATCCCGGCTTCGAGCTTGAGCCCCTTCACTTTGAAATACCGATCGCTGACGCCGTTCACCTGCGCATCCAGGTCGATATTGCCGAAACGCAGCAACAGGTTACGCCCCACCACCGGCGTGGCGCTGTCGACGTAATACAGCTGGTTCAACGCCTCCACATCCGACGGCATCAATGTCTCGATGGCCGACGCCCGACTGTCCCCAAAACTGGTGCCGGAAAAGATATCAATGGTGTTACTGCCAATCGCCTGGATGTCCTTGAGCACATAACGCTTGGCCCCCTCGCCGATCGCCGAAATCGACACCACCGAGGTGATGCCGATCACGATACCCAGCATGGTCAGCAAGGTGCGCATGCGATGGGAAATCAGCGCGACCCAGGCCATATTGAAGGCTTCCTTGAACAACCCCAGGCTCGCCACCAGACGCCGGGCGCCGCTGCGCTTGGGTTCGATGGGCGCCTCGCTGGGCAACGCCAGGCCCTCACTGTCATTGGCCTTGTCGCTGACTATCTCGCCATCACACACCTCGACAATACGCTGGGCGTTCGCCGCCACCTTGGGGTCGTGGGTGACGATGATCACCGTGTGCCCGGCCGCGTGCAGCTCGGCGAGGATGCGCATCACCTCTTTGCCGCTGTGGGTGTCGAGGGCGCCGGTGGGCTCGTCGGCGAGGATCACTTCACCGCCGTTCATCAAGGCCCGGGCAATACTCACGCGCTGTTGCTGGCCCCCGGAGAGCTGGCTCGGGCGGTGGGTGGTGTGCCCCGCCAGGCCCAGGCGCGTGAGCAGGTCGCGCGCGCGGCCGTGCCGTTGGTTTTCGGGCGTACCGGCATAGATCGCCGGCATTTCCACGTTGTGCAAGGCGCTCAAATGCGCGAGCAAATGGTAGCGCTGGAAGATAAACCCGAAGTAATCACGGCGCAGCTCCGCCAACTGTTCATCACCCAGCGAGCGGGTCTCGATGCCGTTGATCTTGTAGCTGCCGGCGGTGGCGTAGTCCAGGCCGCCGAGGATGTTCATCAAGGTGGATTTGCCCGAACCCGAGGCGCCGATGATCGCGACCATTTCGCCGGCATGAATCGTCAGGTCGATGCCCTTGAGCGCGATGAACTCGCGCTCGCCGGCCATGAAACTGCGGGTAATGCCCTTGAGCTCCAACAGAGGTTGGGTCATGGCTCAGTTCCCCGCTACGGCTGGGGTGGCATCGCCGATCACGACTTTGTCGCCCTCGGCCAGGCCTTCCAGGATCTGCACCTTGACGTTGTTATTGATGCCGGTCTTCACATCCCGCGACAGCGCCTTGCCCTTGGCGTCCAGCACCCGCAACGGGTAAGTACCGTCGTTGTTGCGCGCGCCGAGCGCCGCCACCGGCACCATCAACGCCGCCTGGGCGGTGTCGAGCACGATGCGCACCTGGGCGGTCATGGCGATGCGCAGACGATGGTCCGGGTTCGGCACGTCGAACAGCGCGTTGTAAAACACCGCGGTGTTCTGCTTGGGCGTGCCGGCAGTCTGGGTTTCGAGGAAGTTCTGCGGCGCCGGCTCCGTGCCGCGCAGCTTGGCGTAGTAGCGCTTGTCGGCTTCACCCAGAATGGTGAAATACACCTGCTGGCCAGGGCTGATATGAATCACATCGGCCTCCGACACCTGGGCCTTGACGGTCATGGTGTCCAGGTCCGCCAGCTTGAGCAGCACCGGCGCCAACTGGTTGGCGATCACGGTCTGGCCTTCCTGGGTGACGATGCCGACCACATCGCCGTCGATGGGCGCGACGATGCGCGTATACGCCAGGTTGACCTTGGCGGTGTCGATCTGGATATGCGCGCTTTTGATCTGCGCATCCAGGGACAACAGGTTGGCCTGTTGCACCTGGAACGTGGACTCGGCATCTTCAAAATCCTGACGCGATACCGACTCATCCACCTGCAAGTCCTTGTAGCGCTCATACACCGACTTGGCCTGCCTGAGCTGCGCCGCCGTGGCGCGGCGCTGGGCCTGCAGGTTTTCCTCATCCACCTGGGCCTTGCGCAAGGTGTTCTGCAGGATCAGCGGATCGATCTCCGCCAACCACTGGCCCTTCTTCACCTTGTCGCCGACCTTGACCTTGAGCGACTTCAACTGCCCCGACACCTGCGCGCCGACATCGACCTGCTTGATGCCTTCGAGCAAACCGGTGGCCAACACCGCATTCTCGATATCACCGCGCTCAGCCGTGGCAGTGAGGTACTGCGGCGCATCAGCGGGTGCCTGCACCGTATAGATAGTCAGACCTGCTGCAACCGCCAACGCCAAGAACACCGCTGTTTTGCGAAACTTCACGACACCACCTCCCCAACCACCACCCCTTCCAGCCACCACCGCGCCAACCCCAAAACATTCGGTGCCTTAAGCAACGTAAAGTGATTCCCCGCGCCATACCAAACCTGCAACCCGTTCCCCTGGCGCCGCCACCCTTCCACCATCAACCCCTGCTCACGCTGATTACCTGCCGCATCCAACGCCGGATCCTGCGCCAGCACCAACCGCACCACCCCGTTGAACCGCTGCACCGGCCGATACACCGTGCGCAACGCCGCCGCATAAGTCCGCGCCGGCCCCGCCATCGCATCCACACTGGCACGCCCCGGCAACAACCCCACGCTCACCATCCCCGCGTGCAGCCACTGCTGCTGCGCCACCTCATCGCGCCCGGCAAAATCCACCCGGTCAATGCCCAGCGACTTGCCCGCCGCCAACTGCATGGCCTCGATCAAGCGCAACAGCGCTGCGGTGGTCGAATACGGCTTGCCCGCACCACCCGGCGATTCACTGTCGATCACCGTCAACGACGCCACCTCCCGGCCCATCGCCTGCAAGCGCAGCGCCATCTCCAGCGCGACCCAGCCACCAAATGAATGCCCGACCAGATGCACCGGCCCGCGCGGGCACTCCTGCGCCAGCGCCGCCAGGTAACACTGCGCCGCCGCTTCCACCTGGCTATGGGGCACCGCCTCGCCATCCAGCCCGCGCGGCTGCAAACCGAACAGCGGCCAGTCGCGCCCGAGTGCCTCGCTCAACCCGACAAACCCGGTAACACTGTCCCCCGCTCCCGGCACGCAGAACACCGGCGCATGGCCCGCACGCCCACTCTGAATGCGCAGCACCGGTTGATGCAGCGCTTGCGTCACCGGCGCACTCACGGCCAGGGCCTGCGCCATCGCCGCGCCCAAGCCTTGAATATGCGGTGCCTGCATCATGCTCTGGTGATCGCCCGGCACCTCGACCCGGCGCAATTGCCCAGGCGCCAAGGTGTCTTCCCAACCCAGCGATTCACTGCGCCGCGACAGCTCGGTCGGCCGTTCGCGGGCACTGAACAGATGCACCGGCACCGGCAGCGGGAACAGGCTGTAGTGCGCCAGCGCATGCCCGTGGCCGACTTCCCGCTCGATAAAGCTCAAAAGGTCCGCGTCCGTAGCCGCTGCCATTTGCGCGTATAGCAGACCTTGATCGCGACAGCGTTGCAGCAGACCCGCAAAGTCCAGCTGTCCAATGCCCGCCTCAAGCTGTTCAAGGTTCGCCAGTTCATCCACACCTCCCTGTGCTTTCCAATACGCCGTGCACTGCAACAGCAAATGCCGTTTAAGGGCATCCGGCCCACTCCAGCGCGCCTTGCCCTGATCGGTCATGCGCGGCACATAGCTGTCGATCAAACCGAGGAACGCCACCGGCTCATCCAGCCCCAGCAGTTGCATCGCCACTTCATAGGCCAACACGCCGCCAAATGACCAGCCCGCCACGCGGTAAGGCCCGTGCGGCTGAACCTGGCGGATCAGGCCGACCATGCGCGCCGCCAAGCCTTCCATGGTGTTCAGGTGCGCCTCGCCCAGTGCCGCGCCCGGCAGGCCGTAGATCGGATAGTCACCGGGCAAGTGCTGGCCCAACGCCGGGAAATACACGTCCATGCCGCTGAACTCGTGCACCAGGAACAACGGCGGCTGCGCGCCGCTGCTGCGCACGGTAATCAGCGAGGTGTCGCGCACCGGCTCGCCGGTACGCTGACGCAGCATCGCCGCCACCGAGGCCACGCTGACGTGTTGGAACAGCTCGGCCAGCGACACCTGCAACCCCGCCGCTTCCATCAGGTTAACCAGTCGAATCGCCAGCAACGAGTGGCCGCCCAGTTCAAAGAAACTGTCATGTCGACCCACTTGCTCAAGTTTCAATACCTCGGCCCACAGGCCGGCGAGCGACTGCTCCAAGGCATCGGCCGGCGCCTCGAAGTCGCGGCTGAGCAAGGCTTCCAACGCCGGAAACGGCAAGGCTTTGCGATCGATCTTGCCATTGGCCGTCAGCGGCAACTGCGCCAGCGGCACATAGGCCGACGGCACCATGTAGTCCGGCAACTGCCCGTGCAGGTGCGCACGCACACTGTCGATGTCGAGAGGCTCGCCAGCCCAGGTGAAATACGCCACCAGGCGCTTGTCACCCGGCACGTCTTCACGGGCCAGCACCACCACGTCCTGGATCGCGGCGAAGGTCGCCAGGCGTGCTTCGATCTCCCCCAATTCAATACGGAAACCGCGGATCTTCACTTGGTCGTCGTTACGCCCGATGCACTCCAGCAAGCCGTCCACTGTCCAGCGGCCAAGGTCGCCGGTGCGGTACATCAAGGCGCCCGGGTTGAACGGGTCGTCGACAAACGTCTCGGCAGTCAGCTCCGGCCGGTTCAAATAGCCCTTGGCTACGCCGTCACCGCCGATGCAAATTTCGCCCGTCACACCCACCGGCAGCGGTTGCAAGTACGCATCCAGCACGTGGATTTGCGTATTGGAAATCGGCCGGCCGACCGGCACGCTGTCCGCATCGGCGGCGACCGCACGCACTTCGTAAGTGGTGGCGTAAGTGGTGGTTTCGGTCGGCCCGTAGCAATGCACCAAGCGCAAGCCCGGCGCCTGCGCCAGCAGGCTGCGGAACGCTGCCGGGTCGGCACGCTCGCCGCCGCAGAGCAAAATGCGCAAGCCCGCCAGGGCCTCGGGGATCATCTGCACGTACTGGTTGAACAACGCGGTGGTCACGAACAGCACCGTCGCACCCTGCAGCGCATTGGCGAATGCAACCGGCTCGAGCAAGGTGCAATGGTCAATCACCTGCACCTGGCCGCCGTTGAGCAGCGCGCCCCACACGTCCATGGTGCTGGCGTCGAACGCCGGGTTGGAGGCAAACGCCACGCGGTCGGCGGCGTTGAAGTCGGCGTAGCCGTTGTTGAGCACCAGCCGCGTGATGCCGCGATGGGGCACCAATACGCCCTTGGGCGTCCCCGTGGAGCCGGAGGTGTACATGATGTACGCCACGCTGTCCGAGGACTGCGACAGGTCGGGGTTGTGGCTCGGCTGCGGGTCCATGACCAACGTATCCAGGTCCAGGCGCCGCGCCGGGTGCTCCAGCGCCGCGTCGCTGCGGGTCAACAGCCAGCTCGCGCCGCTGTCCTGCAACATGAAGCTCTGGCGTTCGGCGGGTGCGTTGATGTCCAGCGGCACATAGGCCGCCGCGCACTTGAGGATCGCCAGTTGGCTGACCAGCAGGTCCAGGCAACGCGGCAGCAGGATCGCGACGTTATCGGCCGGGCGCACGCCCAGGCTCATCAGGTGATGGGCCAGGCAGTTGGCGCGGGTGTTGAGTTCGCCGTAGCTCAGCACCGCATCACCGTGCAACGCCGCTATCGCGTCAGGCCGCGCCTGGGCCTGGGCTTCAAACAAGCGCTGCACCGTGTGCTCGCGGGGGAAGGTGCGCGCCGTGGCATTGAAATCCGCCAGCTGTTGGCGCTCGGCTGTCGGCAGGATCGGCAGACCGCTGATGGCCGTCTCGCTGTGCTGCTCCAGCGCTTCAACCACCTGTTCCAGTGCGATAGTCAGGTAATCACACAATCGCCGGGCGCCCTGCCCCATGGCGGTGAGGCTGAAACCCTCGCCAAGGTCATCGACACTCACCGACACCCCGTAATTGGTCTGTTCCTCGGCACCGAGCAGCGCAATCCCCTGCCATGCCTGGGCCACGCCACCCGTGTGCGGCGCGCTGTGACGGTAGTTGAACAGCACGTTGAACAACGGCGTCCCTACTGGCACGCCGCTGCAGCGCTGGGCCAACGCGAGCGGTGCATGTTCATGGCTGAGCAATTGGGTCAGGCGCGCATGGGTGGCGCGCAGTGCGGCGCGTACCGAGTGTTCGCCCAGGTCGACGCGCAGCGGCAAGGTGTTGATAAACACGCCCATGGCCCGCTCGGCGCCTTCGCCGCCTTGCAGGCGCCCGAGCATTACGGTGCCGAACACCACCTGTTCGCGGCCACTGACCTTGCCCAGCACCTGCGCCCAGGCCAGGTGCATCAGGCTGGCAGCACTCACACCTGCCTGACGGGCCTGGGTACGCAGGCGCCGGCTCAACTGAGGGTCGATTGCCAACTGAGCCTTTTGATCGACACCCAGGTTTTCAAACTCGGTGGGCTCGTCGATCTCACTGAGCATTTCGCGCAAGAACGTTTCGTGATCGTCAACGCCCAGGCGGGTCTGGGCCACATAGTTGCGATACGGCACGGCCGCGTCCAGGGTGTGCTGGGTACCGAGCAGAAACGCCTGCATTTCATGCTGCAGGATGTCCAGCGCGATATGGTCCATCACCAAATGATGGAACAGCAACGTGGCCACCACGCGCTGCGGTTCCGCGGTACAGATCAGACGCATCAACGGCGCGTGCGAAAGATCCAGGCGCTGTGGCACAGCACCGGTTTCAACGCTTAGCGAGGCTTCACGCCATACCACCTGCACCGGTTCTTCCAGGCCCTCCCAATGGAAGGAGGAACGCAGGATGTCATGCCGCTGGATCACCGCCTGCAAGGCCTGGGCAAAGGCGTCCAGGCGCAGACGGTTGTCGAAGGCAAACTGCGCCCGCAACAGGTAGGCATCGCCGTCAAGCACCGCCCGATGGTGGTACAAAATGCCGGCCTGCAACGGCGCCAGCGGGTAAATATCCTGCACATTCGCGGCACCGCCGGGGATGCATGCAACGATGCGGTCGATGGCAGCCTGGTCCAACGCGATCAAGGGCAGCATAGCCGGGCTGATGTGAGTGCAGCCTTCGACAATGCCATTGGCCGGCACCACCACTTCACGCCCACTGCCCAACGCCGCCGCCAAGGCCGAGAGCGTCGGCTGGCCGAACAGCACCTTCACATCCGCCGACAAGCCCAGGCGCCGCATGCGCCCCATCAAGCTGACGGCCAGCAGCGAATGCCCGCCCAGTTCGAAGAAGTTGTCGTGACGGCCCACGCGCTCAACATTGAGCAGTTCGGCCCACAGGCTGGCCAAGGCGATTTCGGTATCGCCCTGGGGCGCCTCATACGCTCGCACCGCCACCGAGTCCAGGCCCGGCGCCGGCAGCGCCTTGCGGTCGAGCTTGCCGTTGGGGCTGAGCGGCAACGCCTGCAGATGCACGAAAATCGCCGGCACCATAAACTCCGGCAGATGCCGCAGCAGGTGGCCGCGCAGCGCGTCGATGTCGCTCGGCGTGCCGGTGTAGTACGCCACCAGCCGCTCTTCACGGGCGACCACGGCGGCTTCGTTGACCTGCGGATGCTCAAGCAGCCGCGCCTGGATTTCACCCAGTTCGATGCGCAAACCACGGATCTTCACCTGGTCATCATTGCGCCCCAGGTACTCGATATTGCCGTCCGGCAAGTAACGCCCGACATCACCGGTGCGGTACATGCGCCCCGGCATGAAAGGGTCGTCAAGGAAACGCTCGGTAGTCAATTCCGGCCGGTTCAGATAGCCGCGCGCCACTTGTACACCCGCAATAAACAACTCGCCCACCACACCCAGCGGCACCGGCTGCAATTGGCTGTCGAGCAGGTACATGCGCGTGTTGGCGATGGGCTTGCCGATCGGCGTGTTGTCCGGGGTCACCGGGCCTGCACAGTTCCAGGCGGTGACGTCGACGGCCGCTTCGGTCGGCCCGTACAGGTTATGCAACTCGCTGCCCGGCAGTTGCTGCTTGAAGCGCCGCACCAGGCTGCCCGGCAAGGCTTCGCCGCTGCACATCACCCGCACCAGCCCGGCCGCCTGGCGGACATCGCCATGGGCCAGGAACACATCGAGCATCGACGGCACAAAGTGCAAGGTGGTGATCTGTTCGGCCTCGATCACTTCGCACAGGTATTCGGGCTCTTTGTGCCCGCCTGGGCGCGCCATCACCAGACGCGCGCCGGTAAACAACGGCCAGAAGAATTCCCACACGGAGACGTCAAAGCTGAATGGGGTTTTCTGCAGCACCGAATCCTGCGCGTTAAGGCCGTATGCGTCCTGCATCCACAGCAGGCGGTTGACCACCCCGGCGTGGTCGTTGATCACACCTTTGGGCAGGCCGGTGGAGCCGGAGGTGTAGATCACATAGGCGCTCACGCCCTGTACCTGAGGGTTGCCTGCGGGCAGGTGCTGCCAGCTTGGCTGGTCCAGATCGACCACCGCCACCTCGCCCAGCAAGCCCAGGGTCGCACCTTGGGCCAGCACCACCCGCGGCGCGCTGTCTTGCAGCATGTAGGCCAGGCGCTCCTGCGGATAGGCCGGGTCCAGCGGCACATACGCAGCGCCGGCCTTGAGGATCGCATACAGGCCAATGACCATTGAAAGGCCGCGCTCCACGCAGATCGCCACCCGCGCACCCGGCTGTACGCCCAGCGCCAGCAGGTGATGGGCCAACTGGTTAGCCTGCGCATTGAGTTCGGCGTAGGTCAGTTGCTGCTCGCCCGCCTTCACTGCAATCGCGTTCGGCGTGCGCGTCACCTGCGCTTCAAACATCCCGTGCAGGGTCTGGTCGAGGTTGTAGGCCACTGCGGTGGCGTTGAAGTCGACCAGCAGGTGCTGACGCTCACGCTCATCCACCAACGGCGCGTGTTCCAGCACCGCCTGGTCGTTATCGACCATGGCCTGCAAGGTGCGGATGAAATAGCCGGCGTAACGCTGCACGGTCGACTCATCAAACAGCGCCACGGCAAACTCCAGCGCGCCGAGAATGCTGCCCTGCACTTCACCCAGGTTCAGCGACAGGTCGAACTTGGCAAAGTGGCTGTTCTCGACAATGCCTTCCAGGGCCAGGTCGCCCAAGGCCAGGGTCGGCGCGCTGCTGTCCTGCCAGCTCAGTAAGGTCTGGAACACGGGGCTGTGGGCCAGGCTGCGCACCGGCCGGGTGATTTCCACCACCTGTTCGAACGGCAAGTCCTGATGCGCCTGGGCTGCCAGCGTCAGCGCCTTGACCCGTGCCAGCAAGGCCTCGGTGCTCAGCTCGCCCGAGGTGTCGATGCGCACTGCCAGGGTGTTGACGAACAGGCCGATCAGCCCTTCCACCTCGCTGCGGGTACGGTTGGCCACCGGCGTGCCGATTACCAGCTCCTGTTGCCCGGACAGCCGTGCCAGCAGTGAGGCCCAGGCCGTCATCAAAGTCATGTACAGCGTGGTGCCATGGCGTTGGCTCAAGGCCTTGAGCCCAGCGGTCAGGCGTTCGTCCAGGCGCACTTCAACGCTGCTGCCGGCGTAGTCCTGCTGCACAGGCCGTGGGCGGTCGGTGGGCAGCGTGAGCAAGGCCGGCGCACCGGCCAGTGCCTGTTGCCAATAGCTACTTTGGCGCTGTAACACTTCGCCGCTCAGCCACAAACGCTGCCACACGGCAAAGTCGCCGTACTGGATCGGCAGGCTTGGCAACGGGTCAGGCATGCCGTGGCTGAAGGCTTGATACAGCGCCATCAACTCACGGGTGAGCACGCCCATCGACCAGCCATCGGAAACGATATGGTGCAAGGTCAACAGCAGCACATGGTGATCGTCGGCCATCACCACCAGGCGCCCGCGCAGCAAGGGGCCGCGCTCCAGGTCGAACGGCGCCGAGGCTTCGCCATGAATCAAGGCATCCAGCGCCTGTTGCGGTTGCCGGTGGCGGCGCAAATCCTGCACTTGCAGGGGCAGCATCTCCTCGGCCGGTACGATCAGTACCTGGGCCTGGTCGCCCTGTTGGGCAAAGCGGCTGCGCAAGGTTTCGTGGCGCGCGACGATACGCGCCAGCGCGCGTTGCAGCGCCTCGACATGCAACTGGCCACGTAAACGCAGGCCGATAGGAATGTTATAGGCGGTGTTGGCGCCTTCCATCAGCGCCAGGAACCACAGGCGCTGCTGGGCGAACGACAGCGGCACGTCGTCATCACGATTGGCCGGCAGGATATCCGGCAAGGTGCTGCGCGCCGACTTCGCCAGCCCTTCAGCGACTGCCGCCAGCTCTGCATTGGCAAACAAGTCGCCCAGCACCAGTTCCACCCCCAGGCGCTGGCGCACTTGCGACACCATGCGCATCGCCAGCAACGAGTGCCCGCCCAGCTCGAAGAAATGGTCGTGGCGCCCGACACGCTGCACCTGCAGCACATCGGCCCAGATCTGTGCGAGCACGCTTTCGATCTCGCCCTCGGGCGCTGCGTATTCGCGGGTAAACACCGCGGCCATGTCCGGCGCCGGCAACGCCTTGCGGTCGAGCTTGCCGTTGGCCGTGAGTGGCAACGCCTCAAGCTTCACATAGGCGACCGGGACCATGTAGTCCGGCAGATGCGCGACCAGGTGGGCACGGATATCACCCACAGCCAGAGGGTCGAGTTGCGGGTTCTGGGTGAAATAAGCGACCAACCGGTCCTCGCGCACCAGCACCACCGCTTCCTGAATTTCGGGCAATTGGCCGAGTCGGGTTTCAATCTCGCCCAGCTCGATGCGCACGCCACGGATTTTTACCTGATCATCGTTGCGCCCCAAGTACTCGATATTGCCATCCGGCAACCAGCGCGCCAGGTCGCCGGTGCGGTACATGCGCCCCGGGTTGAACGGATCTTGCAGAAAACGCTCGGCGGTCAGCTCCGGGCGGTTGAGGTAACCACGCGCCACACCCTTGCCGCCCACGTACAGCTCACCGGCCACACCCAACGGCACCGGCCGTTGTTGTTCATCGAGCAGGTACACCGTGGCATTGGCCACCGGTTTGCCGATATGCAACGGCTGGCCCGCCTCGACCTTGCCGGAGGTGGCGACCACCGTGGCTTCGGTGGGGCCGTAGTTGTTGATCAGCTCAAACCGCTGCGCCCGCGCAAACTGGCGCAGGCGGTCACCGCCAATCAGCAAGGTGCGCAGTGTCGGGTGTTCGATCTGCTGGCTGAACGCGTACTCGGCCACCGGCGTGGGCAAAAAGCACACGTCCAGCGGCTGCGCGCACCACCAGCTCAGCAGCGCGTCGATATCTTCTGCGCCGTCCGTGGCCGGCGGCAGGTGCAGGGTCGCGCCGACACACAGCGCCGGCCACACTTCCCAGGCCATCGCATCAAAACCAAAGCCGGCGACACTGGCGGTGTGGCGCCCGGCGCACAGGTCGAAGGCGCGGCAATGCCAGTCCACCAGGTTGGCCACCGTGCGGTGCTCGACCATCACCCCTTTGGGCAGGCCGGTGGAGCCGGAGGTGTAGATCACATAGGCGAGGTTCGAAGGGCTGACGGCGGCTTTCGGATTGCTGGCTGAATGGTGCTGCCAGGTGTAGCGGTCCAGCTGAATCACCGGCGCGTCCAGCGCAGGCAAGCGCTCAAGCAATGCCTGTTGGGTCAGCACCGCCACCGGGGCGCTGTCGCTCAGCAGGTAGCTCAGGCGCTCGGCCGGGTGCGATGGGTCCACCGGCACGTAGCAGGCACCGGCCTTGAGGATGGCCAGCAACCCGGCCAGGGTGTCCAGGCCACGCCGCGCGACGATGGCTACGCGGTCATCAGGTTTGACCCCCAACGCCAACAGGTGATGGGCCAGCAGGTTGGCTTGCTGGTTGAGTTCGGCGTAGGTCAGTTGGCGGCCCTGCTGCACGGCGGCGATCGCGTCCGGCGTGAGCGCGGCCTGGGCTTCGACGCGGCCGTGCAAGGTGCTGCCGTGAGCGAAATCGACCTGGGTGGCGTTGAACTGCTCAAGCAGCAACTGCCGCTCGGCGGCGGGCACCACCGACAGCTGATTGAGCGCGGTGTGCGGTGCCTGCTCCAGCGCCGTCACCAGGTTTTCCAGGGCGGTTTGCAGGTAGCCGCACACACGCTGCGGGTCGACCCGCTGGCTGGCCAGCAGGCTCAGGCCAAAGCCGTCACCCAGGTCATCCACACTCAGGGTCAGCGGGTAGTTGGTGCGCTCTTCGGCGCTGAGCGCGGCGATCCCGTGCCAGGCCGACACGGCTTCGGCGCTCGCGGCCGGGGCGCTGTGGCGATAGTTGAGCAAGGCACTGAACAGCGGCGTCGGCGCCACTACCCCGCTGCAGCGTTGGGCCAGGGCCAGCGGCGCGTGTTCATGGCGCAACAAGGTGGTGAGCCGCGCGTGGGTGGCCTTGACCCCGGCGCGCACGTCCTGGGCGCCTACGTCCACGCGAAACGGCAAGGTGTTGATGAAAATACCCAGCGCCCGATCCGTGTCATGGCTGCCTTGCATGCGGCCCATCAATACGGTGCCGAACACCACCTGCTCTTTACCGGCCAGCACACCCAACACCTGCGCCCAGCCCATATGGAACAGGCTGGCGGCACTCACGCCCAATTGCCGGGCTTGCGCGCGCAACCGCTGGCTGAGCACTGCAGGCAAAGGCAGGCTGACTTCGCTGATGCCACGGGCATCGCCCTGCACGTCCTGCAAGCCGTATGGCAAGGTCGGCTCGCTGATGTCGCCGAGCATGTGGCGGAAGAAACTTTCGTGCTTCGGCTCGCTGATGCCCAGGCGTGCCTGCGCCACATAGTTGCGAAACGGCACGGCCTGGCCAAGCGCCGCGCCCTGGCCCAGCAGGCACGCCTGCATTTCATGGCACACCACTTCAAGGGCGCTGTGGTCGAGGGCCATATGGTGGAACAGCAAGGTGGCGACAATGCGCTGGTTCAGCGGGTCGTCGGCCCGCACCAGTCGCAGCAGCGGCGCTTGGGTCACGTCGAGACGATAATGGCGAGCGTCGAACAGCCCGTGCAGTTGGGCGGCGATATCGCCGTCCGCCGGGTTCAATTGCAGCGCCTGCACCGGCAGGCGTGCCTGGCGCCACACCACTTGCGAGGGTTGCTGCAAACCGTCCCAGACCACCCCGGTGCGCAGGATATCGTGGCGGTCCATCACGCTTTGCAACGCCTGGGCGAAAGCCTCGAAACGCTCCAGGCTGTCGAACGCAAACTGCGACTGCATCACATAGGGGTCGCCCTGCTCGGCGCTGACGTGGTGGAACAGAATGCCTTCCTGCAACGGCGCCAGCGGGTAAATGTCCTGGATATTCGCCACACCGCCATCGACCGTGGCCACGATGCGCTCGATCTCGTCCTGGCTTAACATCGACAGGGTCAGCATGGCCGGGGTGATGTGCTCGGCCCCCGTCGGGATGCCATTGGCCGGCACCTGCACTTCACCGGCCTTGGAGGCCGAATATTCACCGGCCTTGATCAGTTCGATCAAAGCCGCTTTGTGCTCACGCAACGCCGCCAGGATCAAAGGGTCGCTCAGCGCTTGTTTGTTGCCTTGCACCGACAACTGCTCGCCCTTGAGCGCCAGTTGCACGTCCTTGGTTTTCAGCGTGGTCAATAACTCAAAAATGCTCACAGGACGATCTCCATTCGTTCGGTAATGGCGGCGTAGCCGGCCAGGCTCGGCTGTTCGAACAGCGCCCGCACATCGGCTTCCAGGCCTTCCTGGCGCAGGCGTCCGATCAAGCTCACGGCCAGCAGCGAATGCCCGCCCAGTTCAAAGAAGTTGTCATGGCGCCCAACGCGCTCAACGTTGAGCAACTCGGCCCACAGCGCAGCCATGAGGATTTCGGTCTCGCCTTCGGGCGCCGCGTAGTCGCGCACACTCAGTGCGTCCATGCCCGGCACCGGCAGTGCCTTGCGGTCGAGCTTGCCGTTGGGGCTCAGTGGCAATGCCTCCAGGTGCACAAACACCGCGGGCACCATAAAGTCCGGCAAGTGCTGCAACAGGTGGGTGCGCAGCCTGTCGATGTCAGTGTGTGTTCCGGTGTAGTACGCCACCAGGCGCTCTTCACGGGCGACCACGGCGGCTTCGTTGACCTGCGGATGCTCCAGCAAGCGCGCCTGGATTTCGCCCAGTTCGATGCGCAAACCACGGATCTTCACCTGGTCATCGTTGCGCCCCAAGTACTCGATATTGCCGTCGGGCAGGTAACGGCCGACGTCGCCGGTGCGGTACATGCGCCCGTCGGTGAACGGGTCCTTGAGGAAGCGCTCGGCGGTCAGTTCCGGGCGGTTCAGATACCCGCGCGCCACTTGCACGCCGCCGATGAACAACTCACCCACCACCCCCAATGGCACCGGCTGCAACTGGGCGTCCAGCACGTACAGGCGTGTATTGGCAATCGGCTTGCCGATCGGCGTGTTGTCCGGCACCTCGGGCCGCGCGCAGTTCCACGCAGTGACGTCGACCGCCGCTTCCGTCGGGCCGTACAAGTTGTACAGGCCAACCCCCGGCAGTTGCGCTTTGAAGCGCCGCACCAGGCTGCCCGGCAAGGCTTCGCCGCTGCACATCACCCGCGCCAGCCCTATGGCCTGGCTGACATCGCCATGGGCCAGGAACACATCGAGCATCGACGGCACAAAGTGCAAGGTGGTGATCCGCTCGGCCTCGATCACCTCGCACAGGTACGCCGGCTCTTTGTGCCCGCCGGGGCGCGCCATCACCAACCGTGCGCCGGTGAACAGCGGCCAGAAGAATTCCCACACCGACACGTCGAAGCTGAACGGGGTTTTCTGCAGCACCGCGTCATGGGCCTTGAGGCCATAGGCGTCCTGCATCCACAGCAAGCGGTTAACCACGCCGGCGTGTTCGTTGATCACACCTTTGGGCTGGCCGGTGGAGCCGGAGGTGTAAATCACGTAGGCCTGGTGCCGGGCGGTCAGGCCCGGCACCAGCAGGTTGCTCGCGCTCTGCTGTTGCCAGGTGACGCGATCCAGGTCCAGCACCGGCACGTCGCCCAATAACTGGCGGGTCGCGCCTTGCGCCAACACCACCACCGGCGCGCTGTCTTGCAGCATGTAAGCGATGCGTTCGAGTGGATACGCCGGGTCCAGCGGCACATAACCGCCGCCGGCCTTGAGGATTGCAAACAGGCCGACCACCATGTCCAGCCCACGCTCGACGCAGATACCCACGCGCGAATCCGGCCGCACGCCGAGTTCGCGCAAATGATGGGCCAGGCGGTTGGCGCGTTCGTTGAGTGCCCGGTAGGTCAACTGCTGGTCACCGGCCTTGACCGCCACCGCATCCGGCGTGCGCTCAACCTGGGCTTCGAACAAACCGTGCAGGGTCTGGTCGAGGTTGTAATCGACCTCGGTGGCGTTGAACGCTACCAGCAGTTTTTGGCGTTCCTCGGCGCCCAGAACCGGCAGGCGATTGAGCGCCTGGTGCGGCGCCTGTTCCAAGGCCTGAACCAGCCCGGCCAGGGCGTTCTGCAGGTAACCGCACACCCGTTGCGCGTCAACCTGCGCCAGGGCGGTGATATCGTAACCATCGCCCAAGTCATCCACGTTCAGGGTCAACGGGTAGTTGGTGCGGCCATCGTTGGCCAGCGTCTGCATGCCTTCCCAGGCGTGTTGCGCTTGGGCAGAGCGCGTGGCGGCGCCGCGATGGCGATAGTTGAGCATCGAGCTGAACAACGGCGCCGGGGCCGCCACGCCACTGCAACGCTGGGCCAGGGCCAGGGACGCGTGTTCATGGCCGAGCAACGCCGTGAGCCGCGTGTGGGTGGCACGCACGGCGTCGCGTGCGCCTTGCGCGTCGATCTCCAGGCGCAGCGGCAAGGTATTGATAAACACCCCGAGCGCGCGATCAGCGCCCTCGCCGCCTTGCAGACGCCCAACCAGCACGGTGCCGAACACCACGCTGTGGCGCCCTGAAGTGGCCGCCAGCACTTGGCCCCAGGCCAGGTGGAACAGGCTTGCCGTGCTCACGCCGAGCAAACGTGCCTGGGCCCGCAGGCGGCGGTTGAGGTCGCTGTCCAGGTGCAGGCTGAACGCCTCAATCGCGCTGCCGTCGCCGCGCACATCCTGCAAGCCGAACGGCAAGGTCGGCTCATCCACATCGGCGAGCATCTCGCGGAAGAACGCCTCATGTTCCTGCTCACTGACGCCCAATCGCGCCTGGGCCACGTAGTTGCGATACGGCATCGGCGCCACCGTCGGGGCGGCGTGCCCCAACAAGTGCCCCTGCATCTCACGCAGCACCACGTCGAACGCGGTGTGGTCCAGCGCAATATGGTGATAGAGCAACACCACCACCACGCGCCGGTTGGCCGGGTCCTTGGCGTACTTGAGGCAGATCAGCGGCGCCTGGCTGATGTCCAGGCGATAACGCCGCGCATCAAAACGCTCGTGCAGGCCGGCGAGCACATCACCCTGCAACTGCAGCTCTTCAAGCGGCAATTGAGCCTGACGCCACACCACTTGCAGCGGTTGCGCCAGGCCTTCCCAGACCACGCCGGTGCGCAGGATGTCATGGCGGTTGATCACCTGTTGCAGCGCCTGGGCAAAGGCTTGCAGGCGCTCGAGGCTGTCGAAGGCCAGGTGCGATTGCAGCAGGTACGGGTCGCCCTGTTCGGCGGTGAGGTAGTGGTAAAGAATGCCCTCCTGCAACGGCGCCAGCGGGTAGATATCCTGCACGTTGGCGGCACCGCCGGGGATGCGGCTGACGACTTGATCGAGGGTCGACTGGTCGATATCCACCAAGGGCAGCATGTCAGCGGTGATACGCACGCAATCCGCTGCAATCCGGTTGGCCGGCACCTGCACTTCGCGGCCACTGCCCACGGCAGCCGCCAGCGCGGCCAGGGTTGGCTGGCTGAACAACACACGGACATCCGCGCTGAGGTCCGCTTGACGCATGCGTTCGATCAGGCTCACGGCCAGCAATGAATGGCCGCCGAGTTCGAAGAAGTGGTCATGACGGCCGACCTGTTCGACCTGCAACACCTCGGCCCAGATCCGCGCCAGGGTGGTTTCCACTGCGCCCTGGGGCGCTTCGTAGTCGCGGGAGAGCAATGCCGTCTGATCAGGTTCCGGCAAGGCCTTGCGATCCAGTTTGCCGTTGGCGGTCAGGGGCAACGCGTCGAGCCTCACGTAAGCGGCGGGCACCAGCGCATCGGGCAGTTGCGCCTGCAATTGTGCGCGCAGGGTTTCGATCGCCAGCGGCTGGTGTTCAGTGAACCAGGCAATCAGGCGCCCTTCGCGCACCAGCACCACGGCCGCACCAACGCCTTCCACTGCCGCCAGACGGCTTTCGATTTCGCCCAGCTCCACGCGCACGCCACGCACTTTGACCTGATCGTCATTACGGCCCAGGTACTCGATATTACCGTCGGGCAACCAACGCGCCAGGTCGCCGGTGCGGTACATGCGCCCAGGGTTGAACGGGTCTTGCAGGAAGCGTTCGGCGGTCAGGTCCGCACGGTTCAGGTAACCGCGTGCCACGCCGCTGCCGCCCACGTACAGCTCACCGGCCACGCCCACCGGTACCGGGCGCAGCTGTGCATCGAGCAAGTAGGTGCTGGCGTTCGCCACCGGCCGGCCGATATGCAGCGCCTGCCCGGCACGGACACGGCCGGAGGTGGCAACCACCGTGGCCTCGGTCGGCCCATAGTTGTTGATCAGCGCAAAACGCCGCTCCTGGCTGAACTGGCGCAGACGGTCGCCGCCGATCAGCAGGATGCGCAACGTCGGGTGTTGCAGGTGCCGGCTGAAGGCGTATTCGGCCACTGGCGTGGGCAGGAAGCTGACGTCCAGCGGCTGCGCCAGCCACCAGGCGAGCAGTTCGTCGATGTTTTCATTGCCCACCGTGGCAGGTGGCAAATGCAGGGTCGCACCGGCACACAGCGCCGGCCAGACTTCCCAGGCCATGGCATCAAAGCCAAAACCGGCGACACTGCTGGTATGGCTGCGCGCGTCCAGGCCGAAGGCTTCGCAGTGCCAGTGCACCAGGTTTTCCACGTTGCGGTGTTCCACCATCACGCCTTTGGGCTGGCCGGTGGAGCCGGAGGTGTAGATGACGTAGGCCAGGTGCGCCGGGGTCAGCGCTGCGAGCTGGGGATTGCTGACGGCGTGGTGCTGCCAGCTTTCGCCCAGCAGGTCCACTGTGGCGGACGTGCCCAGCAACGCTTGAGTGCCGGACTCGGCCAGCACGGCCACCGGCGCACTGTCCTGCAACAGATAAGCAATGCGCTCAGCAGGGTAAGCCGGGTCGACTGGCACATAACCGGCGCCGGCCTTGAGAATGCCCAGCAGCCCGATCAGCATCTGCGGGCCACGTCGGCAACAGATCGCCACGCGGTCGTCCGGCTGTACGCCGAGCGTGAGCAGGTGATGGGCCAGTTGGTTGGCGCGTTGGTTGAGTTGCTGGTAGGTCAGCGACCGCTCGCCCTGCTGCAGCGCAATCGCATGGGGTTGGCGCTCGACCTGGGCTTCGAAGGCACCGTGTAGCGTGTGCCCGACGGGGAAATCCGCAGCCGTTGCGTTGAATTCGCGCAACAGGGTGTCGCGTTCGGCCGACGGTAGAATCGGCAGGCGGTTGAGCGCGGTGTCGGCGGCGTTTTCCAAGGCCTCGACCAGTTGCTCCACGGCGTTATGCATATAGCCGCACAGGCGCTGGGCGCCGATCTGCGGCAGCGCCAGCACGCTGAGGCCAAAGCCTGCGCCAAAATCATCCACGCTCAAGGTCAGCGGGTAGTTGCTGCGCTCTTCACCGCCCAGCAGTTGCACGCCTTCCCAGATACCGTGGCCATCGCGGGCCATTGCGTCGGGGCGGCTGTGGCGGAAATTGAGCAAGGCACTGAACAGCGGCACGCTGGTCGGCACGCCGCTGCAACGCTGGGCCAGCGCCAGGGACGCGTGTTCGTGCCCCAGCAAGGCGCTCAAACGTGAATGGGTGGCCTTGACCGCCACGGCGGCACCCGCCGCGACATTCACCCGCAGCGGCAAGGTGTTGATAAACATGCCCAGCGCCCGGTCGGCGCCCTCACCCGCTTGCATACGGCCCATCAATACAGTGCCGAACACCACATCATCGCGCCCGGACACCAGCCCCAGCACCTGCGCCCAGGCCAGGTGCATCAGGCTCGCCGCACTCACGCCCAACAGGCGCGCCTGCTCACGCACGCGCACGGCCAGCGCCGCGTCCAGGTGCTGCTCGGCCTCTTCGATATCGCGGCCATCGCCCTGCACGTCCTGCACGCCGAACGGCAAGGTCGGTTCGGCAACATCGGCGAGCATGGCGCTGAAAAACTGCTCATGCTCGGCCACGCTCACGCCCAGGCGTGCCTGGGCCACGTAGTTGCGAAACGGCGCCGCCACGAGCAGCGCGTCCGCCTGGTTGAACAGGAACGCGCGCATCTCCTGGCCCACCACGTCCATGGCCGTGTGGTCCAGCGCAAGGTGGTGGAACAGCAGGATTGCCGCGACTCGGTTATTCGCCGGGTCCTGGGCGTAAACCATGCGCAGCAGCGGCGCCTGGGTAATGTCCAGGCGGTAGTGACGGGCATCGAAACGCGCATGCAACTGCTCGATGATGCCGCCCTCGGCCGGGTCCAGGATGACTTCCTGCACGCTCAGTTGCGCGTCGCGCCAGACCACTTGCACCGGGCTGTCCAACCCTTCCCAGACCACACCGGTGCGCAGGATGTCGTGACGCGCCACTACCTGCTGCAGTGCCCCCATAAAACCGTGCAAACGCGCCAGGCTGTCGAACGCCATGCGCGATTGCAGCAAATACGGGTCGCCCTGTTCGGCGCTGATATGGTGATAGAGAATGCCTTCCTGCAACGGCGCCAGCGGGTAGATATCCTGCACATTGGCCGCACCGCCGGGCACATGGGCGACGATGCGCTCGATCGCCGTTTGGTCAAGCTGCACCAGGGTCAGCATCGACGGCGTGATCTGCGTGCAGCCCGGCGCAATGCCATTGGCCGGCACCACAATTTCACGCCCGCTGCCGACTGCCGCCGCGAGTGCCGCAAGGCTCGGCTGGCTGAACAGCACACGTACATCCGCGCTCAGGCCGACCTGGCGCATGCGTTCGATCAGGCTGACCGCCAGCAACGAATGCCCGCCCAACTCGAAGAAATGATCATGGCGCCCGACGCGTTCGAGCTTGAGCACGTCCTGCCAGATCTGCGCCAGCAGGGTTTCCACTTCACCTTCCGGGGCCTCGTAGCCACGGCTGAGCAGCGCGCTTGGGTCAGGCACCGGCAGGCCTTTGCGGTCCAGCTTGCCATTGGCGGTCAGCGGCAACAGCTCCAGCCACACATAGGCCGACGGCACCATGTAATCCGGCAACTGGCCTTGCAGATGGGCGCGCAATGCTTCGATTTCCAACGGGATCCGGGCCGTGTAGTACGCCACCAGACGCTTGTCGCCGGGCTCGTCTTCGCGGGCCATTACCACAACGTCGCGCACACCCGGGAAGGCCGCCAGGCAGGTTTCGATTTCGCCGGGCTCGATGCGGAAACCACGGATCTTCACCTGCAAGTCATTGCGCCCCTGGTACAGCAAGGTACCGTCGGCCTGCCAACTGGCGAGGTCGCCGGTGCGGTACAACAGGCCTTCGCCGAACGGGTTGGGAATGAATTTTTCGGCCGTCAGTTGCGGCTGGTTCAAGTAACCCTTGGCCACGCCTGCACCGCCGATGTACAGCTCGCCGACCACACCCAGCGGCAGCGGCTGCTGGCGCGCATCAAGCACATAGGCCTGGGCATTCGCGATGGGCCGGCCGATCGGCACCGCGCCCGCGCCTGGTGTGGTGATCTCGAACGTGGTCGAGAACGTAGTGGCTTCGGTCGGCCCGTAGCCGTTCAACAGGTGTTGCGGCTTGCCATGCTTGAGCACCCGGCCGATCACCAGCGGGTCGAGCACGTCGCCGCCGACGATCAGGTAGCGCAACTGGCGCAGCACCGGCAGCAAGGCGTCGGCGTATTGATGAAACAAGCCCGCAGTCATCCACAACACGCTGACGGCCTGTGCCTGCAACAGTTCGGCAAATGCGGCCTGGGACAGCAGCACCGCGTGCTCGACCACCACCACGCAACCGCCATTGAGCAACGGCGCCCACACGTCGAGGGTACTGGCGTCGAACGCCGGGTTGGAGGCGAAGGCCACGCGGTCGCGCTCGTTGAAATCGGCATAGCCGTTGTTGAGCACCAGGCGCGAGACGGCGCGGTGCGGCACTTGCACACCTTTGGGCGCGCCGGTGGAGCCGGAGGTGTACATGATGTACGCCACCTCGTCCGAAGACTGCGCAAGCTCCGGGTTGCGCGGCGACAGGCTGTCCAGGTTGAGGTCGGCCAGGGTATGGAGCACATGCCGCGCACCGCTGTCCTGCACCATAAAGGCCTGGCGTTCGAGCGGCGCGTTGATGTCCAGCGGCACATACACCGCCGCACACTTGAGGATCGCCAGTTGGCTCACCAGTAGATCCAGGGAGCGCGGCAGCGCAATCGCTACGCTGTCACCCGGTTGCACGCCCTGGTTGATCAGGTGATGGGCCAGGCGGTTGGCGCGGCGGTTGAGGTCGCGGTAGCTCAAGGACAACCCGCCATGCACCGCCGCCACCGCTTCGGGACGCGCCAGTGCCTGAGCTTCGAACAGCTGGTGCACCGTGAGCTGCGACGGGTATTGGCGGGCAGTGGCGTTGAACGCGACCAACAGTTGGTGGCGCTCGGCCGCCGGCAAAATCGACACCGCCTGCAACGCGGTGGTCGGCGCTTGTTGCAGCGCGGTCACCAGGTGGCTGAGGGCGGTGAGCATGTACTCGCCCACGCGCTGCACATCCACGCTGGCCACGCCTTGTACGGTCAGCGCAAAGCCGGTTCCGAGGTCATCGACGTTGAGCACCAAGGGGTAGTTGCTGCGTTCCTGGGAACTGAGAATCTCGATGCCGTGCGCGGCAAACGGGCTGTCTCCCGGCGCCTCGTCCGCGGCACTGTGGCGATAGTTGAGCAAGGTGCTGAACAGCGGCAACGAACCCGGCACACCGCTGCAACGCTGGGCCAGGGACAGCGACGCGTGCTCGTGCCCAAGCAACTGCGCCAGACGCGCATGGGTGGCGCGCACGCCGGCCTGCACGCTGGTGGCGCCGAGGCTGACGCGCAACGGCAAGGTGTTGATGAACATACCCAGCGCCCGGTCAGCGCCCTCGCCGCCTTGCATGCGCCCCAGCAGTACGGTGCCGAACACCACCTCCTGCTGGCCGGAGACCTGGGCCAGCACCTGGGCCCAGGCCAGGTGCACCAGGCTGGCGCTGCTGACGCCCAGTTGCCGCGCCTGTTCGCGCAAGCCGTGGCCGAGTGCCGGGGCCAGCGGCAAGTGCGCCTCGACGATGCCGCTGCCGTCGCCATTCACATCCTGCAAACCGAACGCCAGCGTGGGTTCGTCGATATCGCCGAGCATGTCGCTGAAGAAGGCTTCGTGTTGCGCCTGGGTCACGCCCAAACGCGCCTGGGCCACGTAATTGCGATATTGCACCGCCGGCGGCAGCTGCGCGCCGTGGCCGGCCAGGCTGGCGCTCATCTCCTCCACCAACACCTGCAGGGCGGTGTGGTCGAGCAGGATATGGTGCAGCAGCAGGATGCCGACCAAACCATCCTGTTGTTGCGCGTAACCGAAATGCATCAGCGACGCACGGCTCAGGTCGAGGCGGAAATGGCGCGGATCAAAGCGTTGCTGCAACTGTGCCAGTGCATCATCAGCCGGCACGTCGAGGCGCTCGACCTGCAGCTGCGCCTTACGCAACACCACTTGCACCGGCTCATCCAGGCCTTCCCACAGAATACCGGTGCGCAGGATATCGTTACGCTCGATCACACTGTGCAAGGCGTGGGTAAACGCGTCCACCGCGGCTTGGTCGGCAAAACTCAATTGCACCTGCAACACGTAGGGGTCGCCCTCGGTGGTTGCCAGGTGGTGATACAGAATGCCGGCCTGCAACGGCGCCAGGCCGTAGATATCCTGCACGTTGGCGATGCCGCCGGGCACGTGCTGGAGGATATGGTCGATGGCCGCCTGGTCCAGCGTCACCAGTGGCAGCATGTCGGGGCTGATGTGTGCGCTGCTCGCCGTGATCACATTCGCCGGCACCTGCACTTCCTGCTGCCCGCCCACCGCCGCAGCGAGTGCGCGCAAGGTGGGTTGGCCGAACAGCACGCGCACGTCGCAACTCAACTCCACTTGGCGCATGCGTTCGATCAGCTTGACCGCCAGCAGCGAGTGGCCGCCGAGCTCGAAGAAGTTGTCGTCGCGCCCCACCTTGTCGAGCTTCAACAGCGATTGCCAGATACCGGCAATGGTGCTTTCCACAGCGCCTTGCGGGGCGGCGTAGTCTCGCCGCGCCAAGGCGTCGGCATCCGGCGCGGGCAAGGCTTTGCGGTCGAGCTTGCCGTTGGTGGTCAGCGGGAACTGGTCCAGCCGCACGAAGGCGCTGGGCACCATGTATTCGGCCAGGCTCAGCAGCAGATGGTCGCGCAGTTCGGCGGCACCCAGTTCGCGCTCGGCGATCACGTAGGCCACCAGGCGTTTGTCACCGGGTTCGTCTTCGCGGGCGATCACCACCGCGTCGCGCACGCCGTCGGCGCTGGCCAGAGTGGCTTCGATTTCGCCCAACTCAATGCGGAAACCACGGATCTTCACCTGGTCATCGTTACGGCCCAGGTAGTCGACGCTGCCATCGGCCAGCAGGCGGCCGAGGTCGCCGGTTTTGTACATGCGCAGGCCGGTGGCCGGGTCGGCCAGGAAACGTTCGGCATTCAGCTCGTCACGGTTGAAGTAACCGCGCGCCACACCCGCGCCGCCGACATACAACTCGCCGACTACACCGATCGGCAACGGCTCACGACGCGCATCCAGCACATACAGCTGCAGGTCGGGGATGCGCACGCCAATCGGGCTTACGCCGACCAACTGCGCATCCGCCGCCTCCAGGGCACGGTAGGTCACGTGCACGGTGGTTTCGGTGATGCCATACATGTTGACCAATTGGGTGCCGGCGTTGATGGCGCGGGCGTACCACGGCTTGAGCATGCCCGGCTCCAGGGCTTCACCGCCGAAAATCACCTGGCGCAGTGAATGCGCCTGGTCGCTCTGGGCCGCGATCAACTGGCGAAACGCACTGGGTGTCTGGTTGAGGATGCTCACGCCCGCGTCGCAGATCAGCGCGTAGCACTCATCCGGCGAGCGGCTGACCAGTTGCGGCACGATCAGCAACTGGCCGCCGTGCATCAGTGCACCCCAGATTTCCCAGACCGAGAAGTCGAACGCGAAGGAATGGAACAGCGCCCACACATCGTTGGCGTTAAAGCCAAACCAATGCTCGGTGGCGGTGAACAGCCGCGCCACCTGGCGGTGTTCGATCATCACGCCCTTGGGCAGGCCGGTGGAGCCGGAGGTGTAGATCACATAGGCGAGGTGGGCCGGGCTGAGCGCAACGCGCGGGTTGACGATGGATTCTGCGCGCAGGTTGTTGAGGTCGATGCGGGTCAGATCGCCGACCCGATGCTGCGTGTCGGCTTGCACCAACACCGCCACTGGCGCGCTATCGGCCAGGGTATAGGCGATGCGCTCCAGCGGGTAAGCCGGGTCGATGGGCACATAACCGCCGCCGGCCTTGAGGATCCCGAGCAGGCCGATGATCATGTCCGGCCCGCGCTCCACACAGATGGCCACGCGATCATCGGGACGAATGCCCTGGGCCAGCAGGCGGTGGGCCACCTGGTTGGCGCGTTCGTTGAGTTGGCGGTAGGTGATGCGCCGGGTGTCGAAACGCAGGGCGATGGCATTGGGTTGTGCGGCAGCGTGGGCTTCGACTTGCGCGTGGATCAGGGCGGTGTCGCTGTAGTGCGCGGGGCTTTGATTGAGGCGGTGCAGCAGATGGTGACGCTCGGTGTCAGGCAGGATATTCAGGCCGCAGAGCGGCATATCCGGTCGCTGCTCCAGGGCCTCGGCCAGGCTGTGCAGGGCCGTATGCAGGTAACCGGCGACGCGTTGCGCGCCGATGGACGCATCAACCATCACCGTCAGCGCAAAGTCTTCACCCAGGTCGTCGACGTTGACCGTCAGCGGGTAGTTGGTGCGCTCTTCGGCACCCAGTACCTGGATGCCTTCGGCCACCTCGATCACCGCAGCCATGTCGGTGGCGGCGCTGTGCCGGTAGTTGAGCATCGCACTGAACAGCGGCGTCGGCGCCGTCACACCGCTGCAACGCTGGGCCAGCGCCAGGGACGCGTGCTCGTGATTGAGCAAGGCGGTCAACCGCTCGTGGGTAGCCTTGACCCCGGCGCGCACGCCCTGCTCGCCCACGTCCACGCGCAACGGCAAGGTGTTGATAAACATACCCAGCGCGCGTTCACCGCCCTCGCCGGCGCCCATGCGGCCAAGCATCACGGTGCCGAACACCACGGCATCGCGCCCGGACACCACGCCCAGCACGCGCGCCAGCGCCAGGTGCATGATGCTTGCCACGCTGACGCCCAAGGGCCGTGCCAGGCTGCGCAGGCGGCGGCTCAGGCTGCTGTCGACGGGCACCCGCACTTCATCGATGCCGTGCCCGTCGCCTTGCACATCCTGCAGGCCGAAGGGCAAGGTCGGCGCATCGATATCCGCCAGCATGTCGCGAAAGAACGCCTCGTGCGCCTGTTCGCTGACGCCATGGCGCACCTGGGCGATGTAGCTGCGAAACGCCACTGGCTCGGCCGCCTGGGCTTGCTCACCGGCCAGGTAGCGTTGGATTTCATGGCGCACCACATCCAGCGCGGTGTGGTCGAGGATGGTGTGGTGGAACAGCAGCATCGCCACCACGCGCTGGTTGGCCGGGTCATTGGCGTAAACCAGGCGCAGCAACGGCGCCTGGCCGAGGTCCATGCGGTAGCTGCGGGCGTCATAGCGGGCGAGCAACTGCGCCAGGCGGTCGCCGTCGGCAAAGTGCGCTTCTTCGCAGGCCAGGGTCGCCGTGCGCCACACCACTTGCAGCGGTTCGTCCAGACGCTCCCAGGCCATGGACGTGCGCAGGATATCGTGGCGGTCGATCACCCATTGCAGCGCCTGGGCAAACGCCTCCAGGCGCGCACGGCTGTCGAACACGAATTGCGCATGCAGCACGTAGGGGTCGCCCTGCTGCGCCGAAAGATGGTGGTAAAGCATGCCTTCCTGCAGCGGCGCCAGCGGGTAGATATCCTGCACATTCGCCGCACCACCGGGGATGGTGGCGACGATACGGTCGATGGCCGGCTGATCGAGGGTGACCAGCGCCAGCATGTCCGGGGTAATGCGGTAGGCCGGGCTGAGCCAGTCACCGCCGTGTTCAGCCACAAAGGCAAGCAGGTGGGGTTTGTGCGCGATCAGTTGATCCCATAGCGCGTCATCCAGGGCTTGGTCATCGCCGAGAATAATCAGGTCGCCTTCTTCCAATTGAAGACGGACCGCATGGGTGGAAATCGCTGCCAATAATTCACTGAACTGCATGGGGGTAACCTGCCTGATAAGTCACGGTTGAGGAGAACGTCCGTATTCAGCTGCCGTTTGAAGCGGGTGTGCTGGCGCCGTAAAAAAATCGCGGGCGCAGCCGGGGGCCTGGAGTGGCTTCCGGCAGGCTTGGAAAATTAAGGGATTTGACAGGTGCGGGGTGACATGGGAAGCGGGGACAAGCGGGAATCAGGCAGCGCTCGGTTTTATTAAGCCTACAAACTATCGATAGGCCGATAGTCCAGTTGCAGCTCAAGCGCCAGTTGCTTCGCGCGGCCGAGCCTGATCGGGCCGCGCTCGATATCCACCAGCAATCCAGGGCAGTCGAGCACAGGCAACCCGGCGATAGCCTTGAGCCGCCCATCGGTGATCACCAGCAGCCGTTGCTGCTCGGCCGGGTAACGCTGGCGACGTGTTTGCAGCCATTGGCCGGCTTCGGACAACGCCGCCAGCAACGGCGTGCCGCCACCGGCGCCCAGCTGCGCCAACCAGCCGGTCAAGCCTTTGGCGGCCTTGAGCCCCTGCACCTGCCATTCAGGCGCGTGCCCGCTGGCGGTCAATAACGCCATGCGCGCCCGCTGTCGATACGCGTCATCAAACAGTTGGGCGAGCAGGCCTTTGGCGTCGCTCAGCGCGCCATGGCGGCGGGTGGACGCCGAGGCATCGACAATCACCAGCCACAGCTCATGAGGCGTGCGGCTACGCAGGTGATAGAGCAGATCCTCACGGCACTGCGGCCGGCCACCGAGCAAGGTGCCCGACCAATTGATCGCGCCACGCTGGGCGCTGCGCGCCTTGCCGTGCCTGCCGTGTTCCAGTCGCCCTGCTTTGGGCCGGGCATCCGCCCCCGCGTCAGGTCGAGGGCGAATGCCTAGGGCTTTTTTGGCCAGGCGGGTACTTCCCGGCGGGCGCCCGTGGGCAATGCGGGCGCGGGCATATCGCCCCACTGGCCCTGGCCGGGCGACGGGTCAGACGGTTTTGCAGCCTGGCCCTGATCGGGCGGGCTTGTCGACGCTGACTGCGGTTGGCGGCGATGACGCAAGGCGAACTCGGCCACCGCTTCGATATCTTCTTCGGCGATGGCAGCCGCGCCGCGCCAGGCGGCATGTGCACGCGCGCCGCGCAACCAGACCAGGTCGGCGCGCAAGCCATCGACACCGGCGGCAAAGCACCGCTCGGTGATCTGCGCCAGGGCCTGGTCGTCCAGCTCAATGCTGTCGAGCCGCTGGCGCGCCTGGGTGCAACGCTCACGCAGCGCCGCCTGCGGTTCGGCCCATTGGCGGCAGAACGCCGCCGGGTCGCTGTCGAAATCCAGGCGGCGCCGGATGATTTGCCCGCGCTCGCTGGGCAAGGTCCGCCCGCTCAGCGCCACATTGAAGCCGAAGCGGTCGAGCAGTTGCGGGCGCAACTCGCCCTCCTCCGGGTTCATGGTGCCGATCAGCACAAAACGCGCCGAATGGCGATGGGAGATACCGTCGCGCTCGATCAGGTTGGTGCCGCTGGCGGCCACATCCAACAGCAGGTCCACCAGGTGGTCGGGAAGCAAGTTGACTTCATCGACGTACAGCACGCCGCCATCGGCCTTGGCCAGTACACCAGGGGAAAATTGCGCACGGCCCTCGCCCAGCGCGGCATCCAGGTCCAGGGTGCCGACCAGACGCTCTTCGGTGGCGCCCAATGGCAGGGTGACGAACTGGCCACTGGCGAGCAGGTCCGCAAGGCCACGCGCCAGTGTGGATTTGGCCATGCCGCGTGGGCCTTCGATCAGCACGCCGCCGATTTTCGGGTCGATGGCGGTCAGGCACAGCGCCAGTTTCAGCTCATCGGCGCCGACCACGGCGGACAGCGGGAAGTGGGGGATATCGGTCATACCTGCTCTCTTTAAATTCTGCTACTTCTTGTGGCGAGCGGGCTTGCCCCGCGTTGGGCTGCGAAGAGCCCTAAATCCAAACGCCGCGTTCTTTCAGGAAAACCAGGTTGACCTTATTGGGGCCGCTACGCGGCCCAACGCGGGGCAAGCCCGCTCGCCACAGTGTGGGAATATCGGTCATCAGCTGTCTTCTTCTATGTCCAGCAACAGGTTTTCCAACGCCTCGCGATACGCGCCCGGCTCCTGCCACATGCCGCGCTGCTGGGCTTCGAGCATGCGCTCGGTCATGTCGCGCAGTGCCGCCGGGTTGTGCTGCTGCACAAAGGCGCGGGTGTCGGCGTCGAGCAGGTAAGCGTCGGCGAGCAAGGCGTATTGGTGATCGTCGATCAGCGCAGTGGTGGCGTCGAATGCGAACAGGTTGTCCACCGTGGCCGCCATCTCGAATGCGCCTTTATAACCGTGGCGTTTCACGCCGTCGATCCACTTGGGGTTGGCGGCACGGGAGCGGATCACCCGGTTGAGCTCTTCCTTCAAGGTGCGGATCTTCGGCAAGTCCGGCTGGCTGTGGTCGCCATGGTAGCTGGCGGCCTTGTCGCCACTCAGGGTTTCCACGGCGGCGAGCATGCCGCCCTGGAATTGGTAGTAATCGTTGGAATCAAGCAGGTCGTGTTCGCGGTTGTCCTGGTTTTGCAATACCGCCTGCACCTGGCTCAGGCGCTGGGCGAATTGTTCGCGGGCGGCGGTTCCCTCGTCGGAGCCGCCATAGGCGTAGCCGCCCCAGTTCAGGTAGACCTCGGCCAAGTCTTCGCGGCTTTGCCACAGGCGACCGTCAATCGCACCCTGCACGCCCGCGCCATAGGCACCGGGCTTAGCGCCAAAGATGCGCCAGCCCGCCTGCTTCGCAGCCGCCGCGTCGTCCAGGCCCGACTCGAGCAACGCTTCACGCTCACTGCGCACCTTGGCGGCCAGCGGGTTCATATCATCCGGCTCATCCAGCGCCGCCACTGCCTGCACCGCCGCATCGAACAGGCGGATCAGGTTGGCGAACGCATCGCGGAAGAACCCGGACACCCGCAACGTCACATCCACCCGTGGGCGATCCAACAGGCTGATCGGCAGGATTTCAAAGTCATCCACGCGCTGGCTGCCGGTGGCCCACACCGGGCGCACACCCATCAGCGCCATGGCCTGGGCGATATCGTCGCCGCCGGTGCGCATGGTGGCGGTGCCCCATACAGACAGGCCGAGCTGGCGCAGGTGGTCGCCATGGTCTTGCAAGTGCCGCTCAAGGATCAGGTTGGCGGATTGAAAGCCGATGCGCCAGGCCGTGGTGGTGGGCAGGTTGCGCACATCCACGGTAAAAAAATTACGCCCGGTGGGCAGCACGTCGAGGCGCCCGCGACTTGGCGCGCCGCTGGGCCCAGCCGGTACGAAACGACCACTGAGGGCATCCAGCAAGCCGCGCATTTCGGCCGGGCCGCAGGCGTCGAGGCGCGGCGCGACAACAATGCGCAGGCTCTCGATCACCGACTTTACGTCCTCCCAACCCGGTTCTTCGAGCTGTTCGAGCGGGCCTTCGAGCGCTTGCTCGATCAAGCGCGCCGCATACAGCTCCAGGCGTTCACGGGTGTCGCCGGCGGTGCGCCACAGCTGCGCGTCGATCTTCTGCAACACCGCGGGACGGCGCCCGGTCCAGGGTTCGGCCAGGGCGCAGTCCAACGGGTCGAAACCCAGGTCAAAGGCTTTGGCCAGCACCCGCAGCAGGCTCGATTGCGGGCCACGGCCATCGCCACGGGGAATGCGCAGCAGGGCCAGCAAGGTGTCGATGCGCAGGCGGCCCTCGGGCGACTCGCCAAAAATATGCAGGCCATCACGGATCTGCGACTCCTTCAAGTCGCACAGGTAGGTGTCCAGGCGCGGCAGCCACACCGCTGCGTCGGCATCCTTATCCAGCTCAAGTTCCTGGTCGATACGGGTTTCGCGCACCAGCTTGAGAATGTCTTTTTGCAGCTCGAGGGCGCGGCGTGGGTCAAGCAGCTGCGCTTCGTAATATTCGTCTGCCAACAGCTCCAGGTTACGCAGCGGGCCGTAGGTTTCGGCGCGGGTCAGCGGCGGCATCAGGTGGTCGATGATCACCGCCTGGGTGCGGCGCTTGGCCTGGGCGCCCTCGCCTGGGTCATTGACGATAAATGGGTAGATATTCGGCAATGGCCCGAGCAGCGCATCCGGCCAGCACTGTTGCGACAGCCCGACACCCTTGCCCGGCAGCCATTCAAGGTTGCCGTGCTTGCCCACATGGATCACACCATGGGCGCCGTAGGTGTGGCGCAACCAGAAGTAGAACGCCAGGTAGCCGTGGGGCGGCACCAGGTCGGGGTCGTGGTAGACCGCGCTGTGGTCCACCTGATAGCCGCGTGCCGGCTGAATGCCAACGAAGGTCAGGCCCAGGCGCAGGCCGGCGATCATCATGCGCCCGTCGCGGCACATCGGGTCGTTATGGGGCGCGCCCCAGCGTTCCAGCACCGCCTGGCGATTGGCTTCGGGCAAGCGCTGGAACATCGCCTCGTAGTCGTCCAGGCCCAGGCTTTGATGGCACGGGCGCAGGTCGAGGCTGTCGAGGTCGTTGGTGACGCCGCCAAGCAGTTCATGGATCAAGGCCGTGCCGCTGGCGGGCAACTCACTCGGCACCGGGTAACCTTCGGCTTGCAGCGCCCGCAGGATATTCAGTGCCGCCGCCGGGGTGTCCAGGCCGACGCCATTGCCGATGCGGCCGTCGCGGGTCGGGTAATTGGCGAGGATCAGTGCGATGCGTTTGCCGGCATTCGGTACCCGCGCCAGTTCAACCCAGCGCCGCGCCAGTTCGGCAACAAAATCCATGCGCTCCGGCGCTGCGCGGTAGCACACCACGTCGGATTGGCTGCGCTCGCTGCGCCAGGCCAAGTCTTTAAAGCTGATGGCTCGGCTGATAATGCGCCCGTCCAGCTCCGGCAAGGCGATGTGCATGGCCAGGTCACGTGGGCCAAGGCCTTGTTCACTGGCCTCCCAGCCGGGCTGGTTGTCCTGGGCGCAGATCGCCTGGATCACCGGGATGTTGCGGCGAAACGGGCGCAAATGGGGGGCTTCCGGGCTGGATTGGGCAAAGCCGGTGGTGTTTAAAATCACCGCCGCCTGCACTTCATCCAGCCAGTCCTCGACCACCGTCAGGCAGCCGGGCTCTTTTAAACTGGCCACCGCCATCGGCAACGGGTTAAGACCCGCCTCCTGCAAGCGTTGGCAGAACACGTCGATAAAACCGGTATTGGCCGCCTGCAGGTGCGAGCGGTAGAACAACACCGCCGCCACCGGCCAGTCGGCGTGCCAATCGGCCTGCCAGTCGTTCAGGCGTGGGTGGGGTTTATGCGGGTGATAAATCGCCGTGCGCGCCAGGGTTTGCGGCTCGCCCCAGGCGTAGTCGCGGCCCAGGTGGCTGCTGGCCAGGCAACGATAAAAATCCAGCGCATTGCCCAAACCGCCCTGGCGCAGAAAGTGCCAGAGGCGGTCGCGCTCAGCCATGCCAACGGTGCTTAAGCCGCTGAGTTCCGGGTCGGGGCGATCATCGCCCGGCACCAGAATCAGCTGCACGCCGCGCTCCGCCAACTCCACCAGGCGCTCAATGCCGTAGCGCCAGTAACCGATGCCGCCGTGCAGTGAAATCAGGATGACCTTGGCGTGGCGCAGCACCTCGTCGACGTAGAGGTCGACCGAGGCGTGGTTTTGCACCTGCATGGGGTTGGCCAGACGAAAGCTGGGGTAGTCGTCGGGCAACTGCCGGCCGGCCTCGGCCAACAGTGCGAGGCTGGAATCACCGCTGCACAGGATCACCAGTTCGGCGGGGGTTTGGCCCAAGTCGGCAATATTGTCGTCCGAAACGAAACCACCCGGCTGAGTCCTGAGCAGGTGCATGGGTTAAACGCTGAGCGCTGCGCGCAATTGCGCTTCGAGGCCCGCCGCGTCCAGCGCCTGGCCGATCAGCACCAGGCGTGTGATGCGCGCTTCGTCGGCGCCCCAGGCACGGTCGAAATGTTTGTCGAAACGCGTGCCCACACCCTGGATCAGCAAGCGCATCGGCTTGTTCGGGATCGCTGCGAAACCCTTGACGCGCAGGATGCCGTGCTGCACCACCAACTGGGTCAGGGCGTCGAGCAGCAGCGCTTCGTCGGCTTGCGGCAGGTCGATGGAGATGGAGTCGAATGCATCGTGATCGTGGTCATGATCGTCTTCACCGTCGTGATGATGATCGTGGTGGCTGTGGCGGCCGTCGATGTGTTCTTCGGAACCGGCGCCCAGGCCGATCAGCACGTCCAGTGGCAGGCGGCCGCTGCTGGCTTCGACGATCTTCACCGCCGGTGGCAGTTCCTCGGCGACTTCCAGGCGCACGCGGGCCAGGTCTTCGGCGCTGATCAGGTCGGATTTGTTGAGGATCACCAGGTCGGCGCTGGCCAGTTGGTCGGCGAACAGCTCGTGCAGCGGCGATTCGTGGTCCAGGTTCGGGTCGAGTTTGCGCTGGGCGTCAACCTGGTCCGGGAAAGCGGCGAAGGTGCCGGCGGCCACGGCCGGGCTGTCGACCACGGTGATTACTGCGTCAACCGTGCAGGCGCTGCGGATTTCCGGCCACTGGAAGGCTTGCACCAGCGGTTTTGGCAGGGCCAGGCCCGAAGTTTCGATAAGGATATGGTCGAGGTCGCCGCGACGTGCCACCAGCTCGCGCATCACCGGGAAGAACTCTTCCTGCACGGTGCAGCACAGGCAGCCGTTGGCCAGTTCGTAAACGCGGCCGTTGGCCTCTTCTTCGGTGCAACCGATGGAGCACTGCTTGAGGATTTCACCGTCGATGCCCAGCTCGCCGAACTCGTTGACGATCACGGCGATGCGACGGCCCTGGGCGTTGTCGAGCATATGGCGCAGCAAGGTGGTTTTACCCGAGCCGAGGAAGCCGGTAACGATGGTGACGGGAAGTTTGGCCAGTGTTTTCATCGGATGCCCTTTGGGGCGGGCATACGGGACGATAAGCCCTGCGACGGCGCGCAGCAGCGGATTTCGTCACCGGATCACCCCGCCCGGTTAAGTAGAAAATCAGTTGCGAGGCAGGTCTCCTGGCTTGGGGCTTGCGAGTCGGGTGACCCACGCCGGCTGCGCCTTCCCGCCGTTATGGCAGTGGCGTGGCAGTCAGCTGAACCCTTCACAGTTGCGGGGGCAGCCGCGGCTTTGACCGCGTTCCCTTCTTAGCTTCGGCGTGGGCCGAAGAACCTCGAAGGTGCAAGGCTACGCAGTGCGGGGAAGCGGGTCAATGTCGATTAATACGCGGACCCGGACGCTCGCCATTAGGCGGGTTGAAACATTTTAGAAACTTATTAACAGAATGCCCCGGAACGCAATCAACGCATTGGACACCTATGAGTAGATCCCAACTACAACGGAAATGACCATGACGCTCTCAATCCCTGCCTATGGCAATTCACACTTGCCCGCCTCTCCCCTCGCTCAGCAAGCAGCGCCAACGACTGCAATTTGGAGAGAGCCTATTGACCAACTCCAGCCCCGGGAACTGGCGCAAGCACTCCAAACCTATTTTGATGCCATGAGCGATCCGCGTTTTACCGAGACCATCACCAAAAAATCCCTTCAACGAGTAGCAGATGGACGCCCGCTGAACGGAGTGCCCCCAACACAAACGCAGATCGAGATTGCACAGGAGGTGTTGAAGCGCAAAGACCTGTTCCAGCAGTTGGACTTCACCAGTGGTAAGGACGGTCAAATCAGCCGAGACGATCTCGCGACTGAGACCGGTGAATTTCACCTCCTGAGCGACCGGGCGCTGATAACCCTGGTCGGCAAAAACTTCAATGAATACGGCGCAGGCGATGAATATGTGAATTTCACCGAATTGCGAGAAGCCGCCGGTGAACTGCCAAGCGCCAAAAAATTCAGTCCGCAAGCGAGGGGAGTCGCTCAGGAACTGCTCAAACGCAAAGAGTTGCTTGATCGGTTGGATATCGGCGTGGGGTTTTTGGGGTTCTCGGGCAAACAAGATCAACGCTTCGATCAGCGCAACGTTGAGTACACACGCACTCACAGCTCTCCCCAATTCCATTACCCAGACTGATCGATACACCCAACTGGCCGACAGCGGCTCCCGAATTTCGAGAGTCGCAAACCTCTATTTGACGCCTATCCCCCGCCCATGCTCTCCTACACATCTTGTTTCGGGTGCCCTTCACAGGGTGAAACGGGAAACCGGTGAGTCATAGCGTGATGACGAGTCCGGTGCTGCCCCCGCAACGGTAAGCGAGCGAAGCGTCAAATCCACTGTGCCTGTGCATGGGAAGGAGATGCTTGATACGGCCCGGCTCTTTTCCCAAGAGCGCCCCTCGCAAGCCCGGAGACCGGCCCGAAAAAATCAGATAACAAACCCGCGGTGGGCGGGCGCTGTTCAGAACCCTGCGTGCCTGCCTCGCGGGGTTTTCATGCGCCTGCGCCACCCTGAAACCCTGAAGGGACGCGCCATGTCGATCATCAGCAGCACTTCGCACACCGCCAGCAGCACCGCCACCTTGAGCCAACGCCTGGGCGCCGCCATCGGCGCGTCGATCCTCGGCGCATGCCTGGTGTACTTCGCCGGTTTCTCGCATATCGAAGCGGTGCACAACGCCGCCCACGACACCCGCCACAGCGCCGCGTTCCCGTGCCACTGAGGCCTGCCGACATGATCAAGCGTATTGCTCAAACCGCAGGTTTCACCGGCCTGCTGGCCGCCCTGTTGCTGACCCTGCTGCAAAGTTTCTGGGTCGCCCCGCTGATTTTGCAGGCGGAAACCTTTGAAAAGGCCCCGGTTGCCGAAGTCGCGCACGAACACGCCGCCGGGGCCGCAGCTCACACCCACGACGCCGAAGCCTGGGAGCCGGAAAATGGCTGGCAGCGTGTGCTGTCGACCACCGGCGGCAACCTGGTGGTAGCGGTGGGTTTCGCGCTGATGCTCGCCGGTCTCTACACCTTGCGCGCGCCGACCCGCACAGCTCAAGGGTTGCTCTGGGGTTTGGCCGGTTACGCAACGTTTGTACTGGCGCCGACCCTGGGCCTGCCGCCGGAGTTGCCGGGCACGGCTGCCGCCGACCTGGCGCAACGGCAGATCTGGTGGATCGGCACTGCGGCCTCTACCGCTGCGGGTATCGCACTGCTGGTGTTTGGTCGTAGCTGGCTGCTCAAGGTGCTGGGCGTGGCGATCCTGGCCGTGCCCCACGTGATCGGCGCGCCGCAACCGCAAGTGCATTCGATGCTGGCACCCGAAGCCCTGGAAGCGCAGTTCAAGATCGCCTCGCAACTGACCAACGTCGCCTTCTGGCTGGCCTTGGGCTGGATCAGCGCGTGGCTGTTTCGCCGCAACCGCGACGGCCAATACTCGGCATGACGCTGGTGGTCGGCCTGGGTTGCCAGCGCGGCTGTGATGTTCACACCCTGCTGGGCCTGCTTGACGCAGCCCTCGCCGACGGCGGCATTGATCGCCAACGCATCACCGCGTTGGCGAGCATTGATCACAAACACGATGAACCCGGCCTGCTGGCCCTGGCCCGGCTGCTGAAACTGCCCTTGCGGTGTTTCAGTGCAGAACAATTGGCTGGTTATCAAGACCGCTTGAGCCACACGTCAGCCGTCGCTTTTGCGCATACCGGTTGCTACGGCATCGCCGAAAGCGCGGCCCTGGCCCTGGCTGAACAGCTGTCTCAACGCCCCGCTCGCCTGTTGATCACGCGCAAAAAAACCGCCCAGGCGACGTTTGCATTGGCATGCGCCGACTAAAATCCCGATAATTGCGCGCCTCGATCATGAGCAATTTTCATGCTCGCCCGTTTTTTCAACAGGAACTCCCATGACCGTCTACTTTATCGGCGCAGGCCCCGGCGACCCGGAATTGATCACCGTCAAGGGCCAGCGGCTGATCCGCAGTTGCCCGGTGATCATCTACGCCGGCTCCCTGGTACCGGCGGCGGTATTGCAAGGTCATCAGGCCGAACAGGTGGTCAACAGCGCCCAATTGCACCTAGAGCAGATCATTGAGCTGATCAAGACAGCCCACGCCAACGGCCAGGATGTGGCGCGCGTGCACTCCGGCGACCCAAGCCTGTATGGCGCGATTGGCGAGCAGATCCGTTATTTGCGCGACTTGGGCATCCCCTTCCGGATCATCCCTGGGGTGACGGCGGTGTCGGCTTGCGCAGCATTGCTGGAGACAGAGCTGACCCTGCCGGACATCGCCCAGAGTGTGATCCTGACCCGTTATGCCGATAAAACCAGCATGCCGGCCGGTGAAGCGTTCGACAGTTTGGCGCAACACGGCACAACGATGGCGATTCACCTGGGGGTCAACCATCTGGAGAAGATCGTCGCCGAACTGCTGCCGCACTACGGCGCGGACTGCCCGATTGCCGTGGTGCACCGCGCGACGTGGCCGGATCAGGATTGGGTGATGGGCACGTTGGCGGATATTGCCGCGAAGGTGGCGGCCAAAGGGTTTCGGCGTACGGCGTTGATTGTGGTGGGCCGGGTGCTGGCCAGTGATGGTTTCAGCGAGTCGTCGCTGTATCGGGCGGGGCATGCTCACCTGTATCGCCCCTGAATTCACAGAAACAACATGTGGGAGCTGGCTTGCCTGCGATAGCGGTGTGTCAGGTACCTGATTTGTTGGCTGTTAGGCCGGCATCGCAGGCAAGCCAGCTCCCACAGTTGAGTGCTTTGTTAAGTAGATTGCGTAATACATTGAATTTTAAGCATAAAAAACGGCGCTCACGGGGCGCCGTTTTTTTATTCGCAGTGAACACCTTACTCAGTAGTAGGCGTTTTCTTTCTGCGTGTGGTCGGTCACGTCACGTACGCCCTTGAGCTCCGGGATACGTTCGAGCAAGGTGCGCTCGATGCCCTCACGCAAGGTCACGTCCGCCTGGCCGCAGCCTTGGCAGCCGCCGCCGAACTTGAGCACGGCAATACCGTCTTCGACCACATCGATCAGGCTGACCTGACCGCCGTGGCTGGCCAGCCCCGGGTTGATCTCGGTTTGCAGGTAGTAGTTGATGCGCTCGTTGACCGGGCTGTCGGCGTTGACGTTCGGCACCTTGGCGTTGGGCGCCTTGATGGTCAACTGGCCGCCCATGCGATCGGTGGCGTAGTCGACCACGGCGTCGTCGAGGAAGGCTTCGCTGAAGTTGTCGATGTACGCGGTGAAGCTTTTAAGCCCCAGGGCGGTGTCTTCAGGTTTCTCTTCCCCAGGCTTGCAGTAGGCGATGCAAGTCTCGGCGTACTGGGTGCCGGGTTGGGTAATAAAGACGCGGATGCCGATGCCTGGGGTGTTCTGCTTGGACAGCAGGTCAGCCAGGTAATCGTGGGCGGCGTCGGTAATGGTTATGGCAGTCATGGAAACTCCTCACAGGCTTGCCGGCAGTTTACGCCAAAATATTACGCAGGTACAAAGTCCGAGTAATTTTGTCGGAAAAGACCCAAAACCCTCATCAAAGATTTTCATAGCGATTCATATCCAGCACCCCGTCTTCCACCGGCGTCGTCTCGCGGATGTACTGCGACAGGTCGTGAAAGTACTGCCAGAACAGCGGATGACTGCGCCGCACACCCCACCGATCAACAATCTTCTCGAACCGCTTGGCATCCTTGGCGTTCTCCATGGCTGCCACAAACGCCGGCACTTCCTGCGCCGGAATGTTGAAGATGAAGTTCGGATAGCTGCTAAGCACACCCGGATAGATCGTCACCGTATCCAACCCCGGCTGATAGCGATAAGCCTCGCCCAGCAGGAACGCCACATTGCTGTGCGCGCGGTTACGCAGCAGGCTGTAAACCACGCGCTTGCCGCTGGCGGTCTCGATACGCAGCATGGTTGCCTCAGGCAACTGATCAATCACCTTGAGCCCCGCCGCCGGGCGCGATGTCAGCCGGCTCAATGCCTGCTCCGCGTCCTGCAACGCCGGGTCGATACCGTCCCGCGAGCAGTAAGCACCCGTACAGCGATTGATCGGATCCGGGCTGGCATTCAAATTGCCGTAACGCGTCAATAACTGGTTGGCAAAGTCACGCTTCGGGTCTTTTTCATCCAGATGCAAGCCGCTTGGCTTGTCGTCGTCAATCGCCTCGTAGTCCAGCCACAGCTTGAGCTTGCCGCTGTTCTGGTACCAGTCATCCATAAAGTCATCGCGGGTATCGGCCGGCATCAGGCGCAGGAAGTTCTGCTCGGCGCCGTTGCGGATCAGGTCGAAATACAGCCGGGTCTGGGCCTGGTGCGACACATTGCCGAACACATCGAAATTCACTGCCAACTGGTAATAGGTGCGCTCCAGCAGCGGATAGTCGAACAACCACATCGTCTGCGGTACTTCGCCAATCAAGCCTTTGGTCACCGCAGCACTGTCGAAATGCCGGAAAATCGTCAGCAAGGCATTGTCATTCCCCGCCCACAAGGTCGACCAGCTCGGCGGCGGCACGTCCGCGTAGCTGTCTCGGCGCAAGGCTTCGTATTGGTTGCGCTTGTCGCGATAGGCCAGCCACAGGCTGAGCACGCTGCCCACGTCATCGTTCTGCCCCGGCATCGCCAGCAGCGGCGTGGCCTGGCCGCGATAGCGTGCATCGGTGATGTACAGGTCGTGGTCCGGGTCCTGGAACAGCGTCCAGAAATTGTCGCGGATTACGTCCGTGGCGATCTGCCCACGGCAGACCGGCCCGCGTATAAAGGTGCGCACAAAATACTCGGCGTTATCGAGCATGAACTGGTAGCGGGCCTTGGCCGGGATGGCTTCGAAGGTCTCGAACGGGTTGGCACGGCGACCAGGGCCATAGCCCGGCAAGGCACTCACCTGCCATTCGCCGGAATAGAACAGGTCTTTGATACGCAGCATTTTCGCCGCACTGAGCGGGTAAGTGATGTGGGTTTTATGCACGATCACGCCCTGCACCGGCCACAGGCGGTAATACACCTGGGTGCCCGGATCATCATTGGGGCGACGGGTAGCGATCAGGTCGATGGGCTGACCACTTGGCGTGCGCGAACGCACCCACTGGAAGAAATGCCCCGGCTCGCCGTTTTCGAAGTAGATATGCGCCAGGTATAAATGCTCGTACAACCAGCGAGCCACCAGGCTTTCGCGGGCGCCGGGCTGGTTGAACAGGTTTTCCCACTGCTGTACTTGCAGGGCTTCCCTGGCACTCGGCGCCAGGCCTTGTTCATCAATCGGCGCACCGGAGGCGAGCCAGCGTTGCAGGGTCTGGTATTGCTGGTCAGTCAAACCGGTGACCGCCAGCGGCATGCCTTCCTTGGGATGGCTGCCGGCGTAGGCATTGAACTCGCCGGGCATGGCGCACAGGTTCTGGCGGTTGAGGCCCAACACGATCTCGTCGGGCAGCTTGGCATTCGGTTGCAGCGGTGCGTTATGCCCCAGTTCCAGCATGCGCGCCATCAACGCAGCCTGGCTGCCTTGGGCGTCGAGTACCGAATAGAAGCCTTTTTGCTGCCAGGCCTGCTTGCCGAAGGCGTCGTAGAACAAACGCGTGGTCGGTGTGGCCTGGCTGCGCTCGCCGTCATACACCGGAGTTTTGCTCGCGCCACGGGCCGCGCCCTCGGCGCTGCCCAGGTTCAATTGGCACGCGGAGTCGTAGCAGGCATGGCAGGCCACGCATTTTTCGGTGAAGATCGGCTGGATGTCGCGGGTATAGGAAATCGCCGGGGCGGGTCCGTTGGCCTGTGCAACGCAGGCGACCAGTGCCAGGACGGCGCTGGTGAGTAGACGAAGTGACATGTATCCGGTCCCGATTCAATGCGTGCGCTATAAGTGCCGGCGAGTCTACCGGGCCAAGGCCCGTACCAACATGAACGATATTCATGCAAAACCACGACATGCTCTAAATCGGCACAGGTTTGCTATGATTCACGCCCTCCGAAATGCCTGACCAGAGTAGCCCCATGTCCGACCGTAGCGTTCGTCTGCAAGCCCTTCATCAAGCCCTCAAGGACCGTATCCTGATCCTCGATGGTGGTATGGGCACGATGATCCAGAGCTACAAGCTCGAAGAGCAGGATTATCGCGGCAAACGCTTTGCTGACTGGCCCAGTGACGTCAAAGGCAACAACGACCTGCTGGTACTCACCCGCCCGGACGTGATCGGCGGCATCGAAAAGGCCTACCTGGATGCCGGCGCCGACATTCTGGAAACCAACACCTTCAACGCCACGCGTATCTCCATGGCCGATTACGGCATGGAAGAACTGGCCTATGAACTCAACGTAGAAGGCGCCCGCCTGGCGCGCAAGATCGCCGACGCCAAAACAGCCGAGACCCCGGCCAAGCCGCGTTTTGTTGCCGGCGTGCTGGGCCCGACCAGCCGCACCTGCTCGCTGTCGCCGGACGTGAACAACCCCGGCTACCGCAACGTGACCTTCGATGAACTGGTGGAAAACTACACCGAGGCCACCAAGGGCCTGATCGAAGGTGGCGCCGACCTGATCCTGATCGAGACCATCTTCGACACGCTCAACGCCAAGGCCGCGATCTTCGCCGTGCAAGGCGTGTTTGAAGAGTTGAACGTCGAACTGCCGATCATGATCTCCGGCACCATCACCGACGCCTCCGGCCGTACCCTGTCGGGCCAGACCACCGAAGCGTTCTGGAACTCGGTGGCGCACGCCAAGCCGATTTCGGTGGGCCTCAACTGCGCCTTGGGCGCCAGCGAACTGCGCCCGTATCTGGAAGAACTGTCGAACAAGGCCAACACCCATGTGTCGGCGCACCCAAACGCCGGCCTGCCCAACGAGTTCGGCGAGTACGACGAACTGCCGTCACAAACCGCCAAGGTCATCGAAGAGTTCGCCCAGAGCGGTTTCCTCAACATCGTCGGCGGTTGCTGCGGCACCACGCCGGGCCACATTGAGGCCATCGCCAAGGCGGTGGCCGGGTATGCGCCGCGCCAAATTCCGGACATTCCCAAGGCCTGCCGCTTGTCGGGCCTGGAGCCGTTCACCATTGATCGCAGCTCGTTGTTCGTCAACGTCGGCGAGCGTACCAACATCACTGGTTCCGCCAAGTTCGCCCGTCTGATCCGTGAAGACAACTACACCGAAGCCCTGGAAGTCGCCCTGCAGCAGGTGGAAGCCGGCGCGCAGGTGATCGACATCAACATGGACGAGGGCATGCTCGATTCGAAGAAGGCCATGGTCACCTTCCTCAATCTGATTGCCGGTGAGCCGGACATCTCCCGCGTACCGATCATGATCGACTCCTCCAAGTGGGAAGTGATCGAAGCCGGCCTCAAGTGCATTCAGGGCAAGGGCATCGTCAACTCGATCAGCATGAAGGAAGGCGTCGAGCAGTTCATTCACCACGCCAAGCTGTGCAAGCGCTACGGCGCGGCGGTGGTGGTGATGGCCTTCGACGAAGCCGGCCAGGCCGACACCGAAGCGCGTAAAAAAGAGATCTGCAAACGCTCCTACGACATCCTCGTGAATGAAGTCGGCTTCCCTCCGGAAGACATCATTTTCGACCCGAATATCTTCGCGGTCGCCACCGGCATCGAAGAGCACAACAACTACGCCGTCGATTTCATCAACGCCTGTGCCTATATCCGCGACGAGCTGCCATATGCGCTGACCTCCGGTGGCGTGTCCAACGTGTCGTTCTCGTTCCGCGGCAACAACCCGGTGCGTGAGGCGATTCACTCGGTGTTCCTGCTGTATGCGATCCGCAACGGCCTGACCATGGGTATCGTCAACGCCGGCCAGCTGGAGATCTACGACCAGATCCCGGCCGAGCTGCGCGACGCGGTGGAAGACGTGGTGCTTAACCGCACGCCGGAAGGCACCGACGCCCTGCTGGCGATTGCCGACAAGTACAAGGGCGACGGCAGCGTCAAGGAAGCCGAAACCGAGGAATGGCGCGGCTGGGACGTCAACAAGCGTCTCGAGCACGCGCTGGTCAAGGGCATCACCACCCATATCGTCGAAGACACCGAAGAATCCCGGCAGTCGTTCGCGCGCCCGATTGAAGTGATCGAAGGCCCGCTGATGTCCGGCATGAACATCGTCGGCGACCTGTTCGGCGCCGGCAAGATGTTCCTGCCTCAGGTGGTGAAGTCCGCCCGCGTGATGAAGCAGGCCGTGGCCCACTTGATTCCGTTTATCGAGCTGGAAAAAGGCGATAAACCGCAAGCCAAGGGCAAGATCCTGATGGCCACGGTCAAGGGCGACGTGCATGACATCGGCAAGAACATCGTCGGCGTGGTGCTCGGTTGCAACGGCTATGACATCGTGGACCTGGGTGTGATGGTGCCTGCGGAAAAAATCCTGCAGGTGGCCAAGGAACAGAAGTGCGACATCATCGGCCTCTCCGGCCTGATCACGCCATCCCTGGATGAAATGGTGCACGTGGCCCGTGAGATGCAGCGCCAGGACTTCCACCTGCCCTTGATGATCGGCGGCGCCACCACCTCCAAGGCGCACACGGCGGTGAAAATCGAGCCCAAGTACAGCAACGATGCAGTGATCTACGTTACCGACGCCTCACGCGCCGTGGGTGTGGCCACGCAGTTGCTGTCCAAGGAACTGAAGGCCGGTTTTGTCGAAAAAACCCGCCTGGAATACATCGACGTACGTGAGCGCACCGCCAACCGTAGTGCGCGCACCGAGCGCCTGAGCTACCCGGCCGCCATCGCCAAGAAGCCGCAGTTCGACTGGAGCAGCTACACCCCGGTCAAGCCGACGTTTACCGGCGCCAGGGTGCTGGACAACATTGATCTGCGGGTGCTGGCCGAATACATCGACTGGACGCCGTTCTTTATCTCCTGGGACCTGGCCGGCAAGTTCCCGCGCATCCTTGAAGACGAAGTGGTCGGTGAAGCCGCCACTGCGCTGTACGCCGATGCCCAGGAAATGCTCAACAAGCTGATCGACGAAAAGCTCATCAGCGCCCGCGCCGTGTTCGGTTTCTGGCCGAGCAACCAGGTGCAGGACGATGACCTGGAAGTCTACGGCGACGACGGCCAGCCGATTGCCAAGCTGCACCACCTGCGCCAGCAGATCATCAAGACCGACGGCAAGCCGAACTTCTCCCTGGCCGACTTCGTTGCGCCTAAGGACAGCGGCGTGACCGACTACATCGGTGGCTTTATCACCACCGCCGGCATCGGCGCCGAAGAAGTTGCCAAGGCCTATCAGGACGCTGGCGACGACTACAACTCGATCATGGTCAAGGCCCTGGCCGACCGCCTGGCCGAGGCGTGCGCCGAATGGCTGCACCAGCAAGTGCGTAAGGAACACTGGGGCTACGCCCAGGACGAACAGCTGGATAACGAGGCACTGATCAAAGAGCAATACAGCGGCATCCGCCCTGCCCCCGGCTACCCGGCGTGCCCGGACCACACCGAAAAAGCCCAGCTGTTTCAATTGCTCGACCCCGAGGCCCGCGAAATGCACGCAGGCCGTAGCGGTGTGTTTCTTACCGAGCATTACGCGATGTTCCCGGCAGCGGCGGTCAGCGGCTGGTACTTTGCCCACCCGCAGGCGCAGTATTTTGCAGTGGGCAAAGTCGACAAGGATCAGGTTGCCAGCTACACCGCACGCAAAGGCCAGGACCTGAGCGTGACGGAGCGCTGGCTGGCACCCAACCTGGGCTACGACAACTGACGGCCTGCCCGGCTCGTTACGGCCGTGTCGAGGGACCCGGCTGTGGCGACGCCGGGCCTGCCGCCTGCGATGCCGCGACCTCTTTGCGCGACAACTCCAGCAACAACCGCGCCCTTGCGCTACTTCGCTCAACCTCCAGGCGGATCAGTGCCGCCTCGTAGTTGTCCTGGCTGTCGGTGCCCGGCATCCTGTGCGCATACTCGTCCTCCAAAGCCTCATAACGCGCGGCAGCATCGCTCTGCATCGCCTGAAACTCATCGGGGTAGCGGTCCTTCAGGTACCGGGTCCAATAATCGCGGGCAATCAGGCTTTCATAGAACGCGTCGGAAGCTTCGGCCTCCAGCACCCGCGCGCGGGCGGTGGTCAACGCCTGACCGCTGATCGGTCGACCAAATGCCATGTACCTGGGTTGCCCAGGCAGCTCGAGTCCGTCGGGCCAGCCACCGGTCATGCCGATGCGGTATTGCAGGCGCACTTCGGCCTGGTCGCGTCCTATGGCGTCGGCGATGGCCAACGTGTCGACGTGGTCCAGCCGGAACAATTGCCGGGACAGCCTCAGCAAGCGCTGGCCCCTGACGTGCAAATCTTGCGTCGGAGCCACACCCAGCATATCCGTTTCGAACACCAGAACTTCCATTGAGCTGAACGTGAGGATACGTCCGTCGATACAGGTGCCGTGGGTTTCAGCGGCCACGAACAACAACTCACGCATCTGCGCGCTGCCGGCCGCCGCTTCAATGACAGTCCATACCCGTCGGGTCAGGTCAGCGGGGACGTACTGGTACTCATCAGTCGCGCGCAGTCTCTCGAGCAGATGGAAAAACCGCTCGTGGCCCGGCTCCCCGGCCAGCTGCTGCCACAACTGCCGCCTGGATTCAATCACACTGCCCGGGGAGTGTGTCAGCCAAGATGCCAACACCGTTTCGCTCGTGTCTGCGCCTGGGTTGAGAATGACTTCCAATGGTTCGTTGGCAGCCTCTTCGTCATCCTCACTGTCGGAACCCGAGTCACTGTCATTACTTTGGGCCGCTGCAATTTCCTCTTCGATCTCGCGCCGGGTCCACCCCATCACGGTGCCATCGCTATAACCTCTGAGCAGCTCGAAGCTCTCGAGTGAAAGGGACTGGTTCTCGGACAGGTCCGTGCCGCTAACCAATGCGTGATGGTCGCCATCAAGCAACTCTTCAGGAAACGTCGTCAGGTCATTGCCACACAGGTTCAACCTGCGCAGGCTCGGGGTGTCCAATGCGCCGTCTGGCCACTCTGCAAGGCGATTGTAGCTAAGGTCCAGACGCTCAAGCCGAGTGAAAGCCTCGGTACTGAACTCACGCAGGTCATTTCTGGCCAGATCCAACTGCCGCAGGTGGCCGCCCCCCAACTGGCGATACAGAGGCTCAGGATCGCTGATGGCATTGGAGGCCAGTTCCAACGCTTCGAGCTGAGCCATGCGCCCCACCGCTTCGGGAAGCATGGTCAAACCATTGCCGCTCAAGGTGAGTTTGCGCAGCGCGGGAAAACTATTCAGGAAACCTTCGGCACCCGATGCCGTGCACTGCACACCGGTCAGGTTCAGCGTGTGCACGTTGTTGAACTGCACAGTCAATTCAGGCAGGTCATGGGTTTGCAGGCCTTGCAGGCTCACCGTATAACCGGCTTCGGCCGACACGCCGGTTTGCCAGCACTCAACTATATTAAGCGCGATCAATCGACGTTCGTCAGCCAACTGGCTGATGTCGGCGCCGGGCAATTGGCGGGTATACAGCCAGCCGTTCAGCTGGCGCGTCAAACTCACGTACTCCTCGTGCCAGCCCGTCAACAGGCTATCGATTTGCGCGTCACTCATGCCTCCCTGACGGAGCTGCGCGAACCATTGCCGTGCGTTTTGTTCGGTCACCGCTGGGCTCATCTGCTGCAACCGAGGGACAAACCCCTCAGCCCCTTCGGCCACTGCAATCGGCTCAGGCAATGGCAATAAATAACGTGCCATCGTCATGCCCGTTTCCTGCGGGGGAAACACGTCCGGTACATTTTGCGCGTCAAAACGCGCCAACGCGCCCGCCGGTAAACCCTTCGCCTCCTCGACCCGCAGGCGCGCAGAGGACAGCGCAGACTCACCCGAGGTGCTGAAGCGGTTACCCACGAAGTGGGTTTTCATCAGTATCGCATCATTGCTCAACACCTGAGGCGGCAAGGTCGCCAGTAGATTGTCCCGCAGATCCAGCCAGGCCAATTTCGGCAGGCTCTCGGCTCCGCTCGGCCAAGCCTGCAAGGCTGAACCGCGCAGATTCAGCGCCTCAAGCTGCCTCAAGGCGCTCACATCCACCTCGTCGAGCGGCGTGCTGCTCCGGCTCAAGTCCAACAGCTCCAGGCCGCCCAGGTCATTGAGTTGTGCCTGCAGTGCCGGCATGACCAGGCTGTTATCGGCCAGGTCTAACCGGGCCAAAGCGGGAAGGTCGCCCGCGCCAATGGGTATTTCAGTCAAGCCAAGCCCTTTGAGTTCAAGGGATTGCGTACCGCTGAAGGCGCGTATGAAGGCACGCATCTGTGCGGGCGTTTCACCCGCCCAGCGCATGCGCAACGTGCGTACATGCGCAAAACTCGCTGCCGGTAACCGGGGCAGCTTCACGCTACTCAGTTGCACCCCAGAGCCCGTCGCTGGATACGACGGTCCTGGCAAATCCAACACTGATGCCTTGCCCGCTATGCCGTATCGCTCGCCCACTGCCTCCCACCAATTGGTTTCGAGCACACTCAGTATCTGAGCACTCCGCCCCGCCTGCCATGAGTGGGAACGTAATCTCAACTGCCGGGCGGTCTTGACCGGCGAGTAGTAGAACGTCTCAAAAATGCCGGAGTACTGATCGCTGAGGCCATCAATAATGGCAAGCTGTGCCTGCGGGGTTTGCGCGGCTGCGATTATTTTTTCGCGCAGTGCGTCAGCCAAAAATGTATTGCCGGTCAGCGATGCCAACTCGCCCTTGGCATAACCATTGACCATCTGGTGCAAATCAACCAAGTGCCCAAGCTCGCCCCGGTAAGCGCTGACATACTCATAGGCCGGTTGGAAGGTTTCGCGGGTAAACCTCGACCAGTCCATCGACAGCCCCGCCCACAGTCGTTCATGCCCGCTATACAGCGTTTCAGGCAGCGCGCCGATTGCGGTACGGCTCAAATCGAGACGTTCCAGATGGGGCAGGTTCTCGATATTGATCGGCCACTGGGAAAGGCCTATCGGCGCTTCGATTTGCAACCGTTGCAACCGCGTCAACCCCGACAAGTCAAGGTTATTGAGTGCGTCGCTGGAGAACCCACGGTAATCGATATGCAACGCCTCCAGCGAAGTCAGAGTATTGAGCCTTGAGAAAAACTCCGGCGCCAGTTGCTCCGCCGCCGAACCGAACTTCAGGTTTTTGAGACGGGCCATCCTGGAGACCGCCGGGGGCAGTGTCGTCAACGACGTTCGGCCTGTCGGGATGGTCGGCGCCCACAATTGGGTCGTGTCGCCAATCGACAGGGTTTGCACCTCAGGAAACCGCGCCAGGAAAGCCTCAACTCCGGCATCGTTCATCTTCCTTCCGATCACCGTCAGCTCACGGATATGGGAAAAGTCAGTCGGCAATGGCGGCAGATGCTCATCGATATAGAGATGCAAGTGATCGGCACTGACCACCTTTCCAGCCAACGGCTCCATCCGCCAGGCCTCCTTGAGCTGATGCGCCAAGCGAGTTCTGTATTGGAACGTGGCAGTGTCGGCCGCCGTGCCGCCCCAGGTCCCGGCCCAAGTCCCGGCCCACTCGTCGAGTGCCGACACCAGCGCGGTGTATTCACGCTCACGGGTTTGCAGATAATTGAATATCGCCCTGCTATCCTTGCCCTCTCTTTGCAGGTGTCGGATATAGCCGGCAGCCTGCTCATCGTTCAGCCCGTAGAGTGCCTGCGCGCGTGACTCAAGGTTTGCCCCCAGCCCCGCCCCTCGTCCACTGGCGTAATAGCCCACCGCCTTGCCATTGACCCGCACGGGTGGCTTGAACCATTTGCGCTGCGGCTCCAGCCATCGTGCTGCCTGGTTACGATTCAGGTCTGCGAATTCGATGATCTTTTCGCGCAGTTGCGCGCTTTGACCCACATGCGGCACATCCAGCCCCTGACGCACTTGATCGGGCATGGCATGCATGAGCGAGGCGTAAAAGTTATCGCCGTCCGAGGGAACGCTATTGAGTTCCTCCCCGCGCTCATTGAACGCCTGGAAGCGCGGGCCTTTTTTCACCAGGTACTTCTTGTCCCGGGCGGTGTCACTGCCGATGCTGTCCAATAGCGCACCACTCTCACTGCCTTCGCGTACTTCCAGACGTAAGGTGTCCGGCCAACCAGGCAGTTTCTCGAGGGTGTGCAGCGCCAGCCGACGGCTATCTGCCGAGGCCATGGTTTCGCTGCGCAAACCGGCATACGCACGCGTCTGTCGCCCCTCAAGCGCGTACCAGCGCGCCTCCTCAAGCATCGCCAAAGACGGCCGGCGCGTCGCTTGCAGACGTTTGAGGTCCTCCACAGAAGCGTTGGCCAGGGTTTCCTCGGCGGCGGCTTCGCTGAGCCCGGGACAGAGGCGTTGTAGCAGCTTGACCTGGCTGTCTACAGGTTCGGTGCCCGCGTAAATGCTGTCAAAAACAGCCGGTTTGCGGGTCTGGGCATAATCGGCGATTTGCCGGGTAAACTCCTGCGGCCGCAAATCACCGACGCGGGCAGCTTCGCCGCCCAGCAGGCTGGTCACCTGCGACTCATCCAGCGCAGCCAGAATCACCGTGGGCAATTTCCCGCTCAGTACATCGGCACGGGTAATCTGGATCGGCACTTGCGTCCCCGCTCCACGCGGCAAGCGCTCAGAGCCGTACTTCACCGAATCGCCAGTGAACGCTGCCCCCTCGAACACTTGCAGCACGCGCGTTTTCGGCCAACGCGGCATCTCGGTGATCAGAGGCAGGGCAAATAAATAATGGTCGTCGATCGGTTGACTGCCTCGCAACTGCGCTATCACTTTAGAGCTGTCAGCCTCAGCCTTGAACAAGCGCATGGCATCGAGCAACTGCGGAGGCGGCGGCGCCAGGTCAGTGTGCATTTTACGCAAAGCGCTGTCGCTCACCCCACTGACCTGCGCGACCTTGAGCAACTCAGTATCGGAAAACGCCTCGGTTTCATGACCCATGCGCCGCAACAGCGTCAAACGATCCCACTCGGCAGGTCGCTCGAGGGTATGACGCCAGGCCCCCCTGCCGTTGCTTTGCAGCGCCGGTTGGTACACCTCGGGATTAGTGGGGTGCTTGATCCGCCAATGCTTGGTCGACTCATCGAAAACCTGTTCATAAACCTGACCGCCCTGGCGCACATAAGTCTTGCCGTTGAGCGTGTACTGCCCCATTGCGTTCGGGGCTGTCCCGGCGTCCAGCGTCACGGGGCTTTCGTAGCCCGTCAGGTCTGGTTTCCAGAGACGGGTCTCACCGTTGGGCAGGGTCACGGGGCTGAGGTTTTCGAGGACCGGTTCAGCCTTGACCGCGCGATACTTGCCTACCGCCGCCCCCACGCCTGCCATCACCGCGATCTGGGCCAGGTTCTGTGCCACATCGACCAGATGCGCCTTGGCCGCCCGTTTATCGCCCTCGGCCCAGTCAGCCACGCCTTCCACGGTTTGCGAGAGCAATTGCTCAGCCATGACTGCGAGCATGACTTCACCCAACACCGGCACAAACATGGAGACCACGTTGAGCGCCAATATGCCGACCTCCAGCAGGTGCGCCAGCTTGGCTTCCCGCGCCTTTGCATCAACGTCGGCGGTGGGCACTGCATGGGCACGGGCGTCGGCCAGGATCTTGTTACGCTGTTTTTCGTAGAGAAATGGCCAAAGATCGAGAAGCCCGGAATATATGCCTACACCGCGGTAAGGCATCTGGCTGCCGGGCGCAATGTAAGGGTCGCTTGCCGGCTCTCGTTTCGCCGGTTTTTCCGGCGGTAATTCCTTAATACGTGTAATCGGCGACAACCCGAAGATGAACTCCACCAGCCCTCGCCACGGCGAGTTGAAGGGGCTGCTCGGGGAGTCGGCAGACGTCTGCGTGAACTGACTGAAATAGTAAGGCCGCTGCTCATAGGGTACGAACTGGCTGAAAAAGCGCTGATAGGGCGTTGGTGCAGGATCATCCGTCGCCATGCCTTGACGGTCCGTGAACAGGCGCTTGAGCTCGTCGCGCATTTGCTGCCTGGTATAGCGCTTGAGCGGGTGGGCCGGGTCGTGCGGGATATACAGGATCAACTCGTTGCTGTAGGTGTCACCGATGGCAAAATAGACACAGCCTGTCAGTCTTATTTTCATCAGGCTCATGTCGAGCACCCACACACGTTTGTCACCAAGCGTGGGGTAAAGACTGCCGCCGATCACCGCCAGGATCATCGCATGGTCGGCCGGCTCGATATCACCGGCCAACACGGCATAGTCGGCGGCGGCCTTCATGGTTGCCTTCTGGCAGGCGATGAAGTGCTGGCGAAGAGGCGGCTCAGGTTGGGTGTCGACCGGTTCAAAGAACGACGTGAGGTAGGCCTGATACTTTGCGCCGATATCGAGGCTGCGACACAGGGTCATGAACTGGCTGACCGTCAGATTGACGGTCGCAACTTCAAAGGTTGCGGCTTCGGCGGTTTCCCGCACATAACCAGAAGTCGAATGGTACGCCCCTGCCCGGCACTCCCAGGCTTCAAAGTTATGCAGGGCCGCCTGCAGCATCGATATCCTCAGAAACTCGAACGAAGCGACTTCAAGTTCCAGCGCACTGATCGCCAGCGGGCGTCGCAGACACAGAAAGGTTTTGTCGACATCGACCTCTACCTGGTACTGGTCTTTCAAAGCTTTGAGCAACAACGGCCTGGCGAAGGCGTCGACGTCCTGGAACGTTGACATCGCGCTGTCCAACTGAACCTGGGCGATTGCACTGGCCTGGGCGCTTGCAGCGACGGCCTGGCGTTGCAAGGCAGAGGCATTCTGGTACACGGGCGGCGTGACCGGCGCAGCGTGCTTAAGCGCCAACCTGCGCGCAGGCGTTGCATCGACCAGCCAACGGGGCACGGCTTTCTCGAGAAAGTCGCCATGAATACTCAAGGTCGCCGCGAGCTGCCTGTCGGCAGCGCGCGGGGTGGGTAAATCAGACATTCGGTCACTCCTGTGATAGGGAATGACAGAACATCACCGTCCAGGCCTTGGTCGGTGGTGACTATGTAGAGAAGCTGACTGTTGCCAAACCGAGCGAAACCCACGGTGGGGCGGTAGGCGATAATCGCCTACCGCATCTGCGATGACGAAATGCGATTTCCTGTACCGGACCACCCCCGGTTCGCTGAGCCGGCAGCCTGAGAAACACCGGTTCCACACAGAAAAAGGATTTCGTCATGCCCGACCCAACTGCTCCTGCATTACCCATGGCGCTGAGCCAATTACCCGCCAAAGCCGTTCATGCACATTTCGCCACCCGCCCGGTGTTGTATTCCGTCGTGTTCAACGCACTGCGCAACCTCATCCTGGAGCGCTACCCTACCCTTGAGCTAAACCTGCTCGACGTGCAACTAGCCATTCCGACCTCCACCGGCCATTACACCTACCGATCGTTGATGGAAGTCACCCTCGCGCATGTCCTGAACCCGCAATCGCTGGACCTTCACTCAAAACGCGAACTGCCCTATTACCTGACGCAGCAAATCCCCAAGATTCTGAAACCCTTGCCGCCCGCGCTCATCGACATGAAAGTCATCGCGCAAATCATCGACGAACTGCGCTCATCGCTGTACCTCTATTTTCAGTACGACCTGGCCGACTACTGGAGCGTTATTGACAGCCACGGCAACAGCCGCTGGCAATGGCTGGGCACCTTTCTCAACGGTCAAATGACCGCAGCGGCAGCGGGCCAATCAAGCCTGAACGACACCCAGCGGGATATGCTGACTGTCGTCGCCGCCTGGCCGGTATTACTCGAGCGTCTGCCCCATTCTTCGCCCCCTACCTACACCTATTTCATTGAAAACACTTTCACCACCGCCGATAAGCAAGCGCGCTTGCTGACGCCGCACCTGCTGCTGGTCCGTGAAAAACAAGTGTTGCTGTACAGCGTCGCCGGCGTTATCGAGGCGTTTGACTCCATTGATGCCTTCGGTCAGGCCTGGGGCACGCGGATGCAGGACCAGTACCAGTTCGACAGCATGACCTGGAGGCGCAATGAACCAGACGGCAATGTGTTCGAACAGCAAGCCGGCTTGATCCTCAATCAACAACTTGAAGACTTGGCGACGCTTGTGTTTGAGGGGCAAGACGAGAAAACCCTTGAGCGACGCTTGGACAAAATCACCAATCCGGCGCTGCTTTTTACCAACATCCCGACACCCGCAGCCCCGCTCATGCAAAAAGTCAGTGACCACCTGCCTGAATGGTTCAAGCAAGCCACAGCCACTGACAGCTTTGCCTACCACCGCCACCTTCAGGACATGGCGCGGGTGTTGCGACAAAACCAAGGCCGATCATTCGATCAGGGCATTGAAAGCATCCACCGCTTCAGCCGTGAAGCGCTGCGCAAGCAGATGCAGGCCGATCATGAAGATTTCGACCCCGATGAAGTGGTGCTGGACTTCACCGTGACGGCCGGGCTTCCAGGCACTGCCGGTATAATCGAGCACGTGCGTATGTCGTTGACAGAACTGGCCCTGAAGAACCTGGCCGGTAAACCCTCTGGCGTGTTGAAGCTATCTTCCAAAGGCGCCACGCCGTTGCCCGAATGGTTGAACGAAGAGTATCTCTTAGGCAGAACCGGGCTGATCCAGCGCGTCGACATCGGTACCACCTACCCGCAAAAAATCAAGGATCTACTGTTGTCCGACACGGATGACGCCCGGCAACGCGAGACGTTGTTCACCCGCGAACTCAAGGTCAAGCTGCCGATGCTGGCGCTGGAGTGCAAGATCCGGCAACTTAACGGCGTTACTGTCACAGGCTACCGGTATGTGAAGGCATTGATGGGTGAGATGCCAACGGACAGAGTCGTCGACGAACAGGAGATCGTCCTGCGCCCTCTGGCCCTGTGTCGTAAACCCGGGGCCAGGCCCGATGAAGTCAACAATGTATTTATCATTGAACCGCGTGACGCCAGCGTCGGCCCGCACTTGCTGTATCGGCCGCTGTATGACGAGGCCCTACATGAATTTCCGACCCGCCAAGCCCTGCTGGATGCGCTGGTCACACCCGGCGAACTGCAAGACAGCATACTGACGTGGCTAACCGACAAGGCCCGCCCCATCTATGACCACGGCGGAATCAAGGAACCTCACATCGTTCATTTCTTGCCTGGAGATGAGTTCCCCCCCCCTGAAAAACCAAGCCCTGCCACTCTGGCCATCGATGAGGGCGCTGGCGAATGGATGCAGTCGCAAATCAACGGACAACTGCTCAGCCATCTATTCGGCAGTACTGCAAGGGCCCTGGTTGACCTGGCGGATCGCGAGTCGGTATCCAACAGCGAAAGCCGCTGGGCCGTTATGATGGAAGGTGCCTGGCTGCTGTTCAATACCCTGTTGCTGCCCTTGGTACAGGGGCCGGCCATGCTGGTGGGGTGGTTCATGGTGCTGGTCAGCAGCCTGGAGCAGGATTTGGCCGGCCTGGACAGTGAAGACCCAACCACCCGTGAGTTGGCGCTGATTGATCTGTTGCTCAACACCGCGATGGTGTTGCTGCACACGGCGACACCCACCAACAGGTCACACCAACCGCTGTCGGAACCGAGCGCAGCGGAGCACACCCTACCATTGCGAGCCTGGCGTCGCACCGTGGGCCTGGCCCACCAGCAACCTATCGCAGAGGTCCGCATCGGCTCAGTGGCATTTCCCGGCGAGCCGCCGGCGACAGGCCATACCACGCTGGACTTCAGCCGCTCGATTGCCAGCCCTCAAGCCAGCGCAAAATTGCTCAAGGCACTGTTGGAAGTGAAGGTGCCTTGGCCCGACCCACTACCATCCCCACTGCCCACGGGTGTTCTCAAAGGGCTCTATTGGATTGAGGAAAAATGGCATGCCAGCGTTGGCGGGCTGCTGTTTCAGGTGAGCGTGGTGCCCGGTTTCGGCGACGTCTATCTGATTGATCCGCAGCATCCGTTGCATCCAGGCTTCAGGCTGGTCACCGACGGCCAGGGGCATTGGCGGTTGGACCGACATGCCAGGCTGGAGGGGGGCATGCGCAGGACCGGCATCAGCGCACTGCGAGCGCTTAAGACCCAACGTATCGCCGAGCTCGGCTCGGAGCTGGCCATCCTCAATCAAGAAGCGCAGGTCCTGGCAAAACATGCCCAACCGTTCAACGAAGCCGTCGTGCGCAGTGGGGCTCAACTTGACGAGCGGCTGCTCGCCTTGAGGAAAGATTGGGAATTACTCAGCAACCCCGAATTACTCCCCGCATTACGCCCCAGAATCGCTGAGCGGCATGAACAAAGGCAAGCCTCGACACTGCACGCCAAAAGCGCATGGGGCCTTGCATTCGAAAACTATCAGGAAAATACACAGCCCTTTATAAACGCACTGGAAGCGTCGGTGGCCAAAGTTGACGAACTGATAGCAGTGGACAGGGTAGAAAAGGAATACACCGATTTACGAAATAACGTCATAACTAACATTTACCAGCATTGGCTATTTACCTATGGCTACCTGCATAAAAAAATCTCACTGACGCTGCAAACCCCGCGCGGCGAAAGCCTTCTTGAATTGCTCAATCGTATGAACAGAGAACTGCCAGACAAGGTCACGGACGGCTACAAGGCGTTCATCCGTGGCGCCACGCAACGATTAGAAACGCTTAAAGAAGCCCTCGATGCCACAGAAAAATACGAAGCCACACTTAAGCAAGCGGGCGCGGCACTGCATGAAAAACTGTTGAGAGACTTCAACCCTAGTCAACCCATATCCTCATTCCGGATAAAGCAAAACATTTTGTTAGCGTTTATTGAACTGCTAGTGAATCGTGCACTGGATACCGATAAACCGGAACAGCGCCCTTTTCTCGACGTGCTCACGGATCGCCAACTCTACGCCAGTATTAACACGCATACGGAAATACAGACGACTACCGGCTACTCCACCTCAGAGCAAATGGACGTATTCAAGAACTTACTTCAGCAATATGAACAGCTGGGAAGTGCCGTCAGCTCGTTAATTGAAATGGGTTCCCCGCTCATTCAAGAGGACTATAGCGCGCCGTTCCTGGAACAGCTCAGCGAGGCCCGCGCCGATGTTGAAGCACGGCTTGCGAACCTGATCCTGATTGAAGAAAAGATTACCCCTCAACCTGCGCAGGATAAAACCAAACGGCAAAAACCGAGCAACCGGAGGGTGATCAAAACCGTCGACAAGAAGAGCCTGGTGGGCGACATGCGCCCGAGGACGGCTGACGCTTCAGGTAATTACGTCGACATCAAGGACCCGTTCACCAATGAGGTCTTCGCCACTTACCATGAACATGCCAGTGAAAACGTCTGGAAAATTGTCGATCCCGAAGGTCCGAAAGCAAAGGCTCCCGCGCCTGCGGCTCGATCATTGAAGAGGATAAAGGCGGATGCACAGACCCTCGACGGCCAGCGGGCCGGTATTGATGCGAGCATTCTCTTCCAACAGAGAGGGCTTCGAGAGCCCAGCCGAGTGGAAAGCCTGAGTCCTTACGAATGGGACGTTATGTTGAGCCAACACGCGGAAAAATTCGAAGCCCTCGCCACAGAACTCAAACGCGACCACAGTGCCAATACCGGTGCCATCGTGTTGATCGATGAATACCAGGCCAAGGCCGGAGACGCCACAACAGCGGCCCGCATAGCCTGCGCCGAGGGTTACAAACTACAGCGGCCCAAAGCCGATAAAGTCGCCTATTTATGGAAGCATGGCTTTGTCGATATCAATCTGCTGGGCAGTCGTATTCCACTGGCGGCCGGTGACTTCCTCACCGAGTACGTGATTCGTGACCGGAGCAAAATCAAAGCAGGAGCAACGTTCGAAGAGACCGTGTTGTGGTACGCCCACTTCCACTACCCAGCCGTCGATACGCCGCCCTCGCAATCGCCTTTCGGCCACCTCAAGACCAAAGAGGATCGGCGTTTCACCCGTGCTCAACTGATCGAGAAGGCACGCTCGAGCAACCGCGCGTTAGTCATCTACGAGACCGCTAAAATCTGGCCACCACTGGACCAAGAGTTGTTTCTCAAGCTGGAGGTACTGATACCTGAGTGAAGTTCCAGGTCGGGCGGCCAGATTGTCTATGCTCTGTAGGATAATCCGGCTGACGAGGGCTGTATGGACGATCCAATCGATAACAAGCCGCCGACCTTCTGGCAGATGCTGCACAGCGTGATGGCGGCGGCTTTCGGCGTGCAAAGCGGCAAGAACCGCGCCCGCGATTTCACCCACGGCAAGCCCAGCCACTTTGTGATCCTGGGCATTCTGTTCACGGCAGTGTTTGCCCTGACCCTGTTTGGCATCGTCAAGCTGGTGCTGCACCTGGCCGGCGCCTAACGCAGCAGCAGTTGCAGGCTGAACGGGTAGCGATAGGACGCAGGCTTGCCCACGGCCGACAGCGCACGGAAATCCACCGCCGTTGTCGGCCCTGACAAGCGGCGGGCCTGCGCGCTGTCGATGAGTTGGAACAGCGCCTGCTGGCGATCACGCCCCCCATAGGCGCTGATGTCGAGCCCCTGGGCATCATCATGGATCAGCACCATGGCCCAACCGCCCAAGGTGAAGTGACCTGCAACCAGGGTGGTCAGCCGCCCCCCAAGACGCGCCTGCAGGATCTCGGGCGAGCTGTTGACCGCGCTGAACAGAACGTCCTTGCCCGGCACCCGCCCGCTGTCTTGCAAAGCCTGCATTGCCCCCAGCGCCATCTCGTCATTGGCTGACCATACCAGCGCTGTCTGTGGGTAACGCTTGAACATCTGCGTGCCTTGTTCAAAGGCGCGTTGACGGTTCCACTCACCATAGACCAATTGGCGCAGGCGCACTTCGGGGTGCTCGGCCAGGGCCCGGCGCAAGCCTTGTTCGCGCAGTTGTGCGGCCGGGGTATTTTTGGCGCCGGAAAACGCCAGCAGGCCGAGCGACTCGCCTGGGGCTATCGGGCCATGTTGGCGCACAAGATCAGTGAGCATCAGATAACCGGCTTGCTCGTCGTCGGCCACCAGGCTGCCGATCCACTGCGCGTCTTTATGCGCATCGAGCAACTGGATCTGGTCGGCGGTGAGCGCATTATTGACCATCAGCAACTTGACCCCAGTGCCCTGGGCCATGCGCAGAATCTGCGGGGCGACGTATTGCTCGTTCACCAGCACCAGGTAATCGGGCCGCTCGCCGCCTTGCAGCGCCTCACGGGCATGAACCAGCGTGTTATCCGCGTTGCGCTCGGAATAACGCACACGCAAATCCAGGCCGAGGTCCTTGGCGGCGGCCTGCATGAATTGCGCGTAGCTGACCCAAAAGGTTTCCGTGGACGCGCCCGGGTTGAGAAACACCACTGACGTCGCCTGGGCCATCGCCCCATAGACCGACCCCAGCAACCCCACACACGCAATCAGAACCTTCAACATGGTTATTTGTGCCTCGAATATTGATCGCCATCATAGTGGCAATGCGACAGTCAATCGAGGTTCAATCAACCTTCTTTATTGGTGGCTAACCCAGAACACGGCGGTTCCAACCACCAGGATTATCAGAAACAGAATGGCCCAGGCATCAACGGTACTGTCAGGTTTACGGGCTTTGGTGGAGTTGCTCATCGCATCGCCTCTTGTCGGTTTTATAGGTGATTGCACGAAGACACGAGCACAGTAAAGTTGATGATTGCCCGCATGACAAATGTGGGTATCGCGATAACGGTTCTCATTAGTCAATTTGGTTATTTACATATACTCAAACATCACTTTTGCGCATAAACGCAAACTGGTATCGTGCGCCGGCTCCGTTGGGAGTGCGCGGCCGTGCGCGCAGATTTGCCGAGAACAGGACCTATATGTACGTATACGACGAATACGATCAGCGCATCATCGAGGACCGCGTCAAGCAGTTCCGTGATCAGACCCGACGCTACCTAGCAGGTGAACTGAGCGAAGAAGAGTTCCGCCCTCTGCGCCTGCAAAATGGCCTTTATGTTCAGCGCTTTGCGCCGATGCTGCGGGTTGCCGTGCCTTATGGCCAACTGACCTCGCGCCAGACGCGCATGATGGCCAAGATTGCCCGCGACTTCGACAAAGGCTACGCCCACATCAGTACCCGCCAGAACGTACAGTTCAACTGGCCGGCGCTGGAAGACGTGCCGGACATCCTCGCTGAGTTGGCGACCGTGCAGATGCACGCGATTCAGACCAGCGGTAACTGCCTGCGCAACGTGACCACCGACCAATTCGCCGGCGTTGCCGCTGACGAGCTGATCGACCCACGCCCGTGGTGCGAAATCGTGCGCCAGTGGACCACCTTCCACCCGGAATTCGCCTACCTGCCGCGCAAGTTCAAGATCGCCATCAATGGCTCGACTTCGGACCGCGCAGCGATCGAAGTGCACGATATTGGCCTTGAGCCGGTGCACAACGCCGCCGGCGAGTTGGGCTTCCGTGTGCTGGTGGGCGGCGGCCTCGGCCGTACGCCGGTGGTCGGCGCCTTCATCAATGAGTTCCTGCCCTGGCAGGACCTGTTGAGCTACCTCGACGCCATCCTGCGGGTTTATAACCGCTATGGCCGTCGTGACAACAAGTACAAGGCCCGAATCAAGATCCTGGTCAAGGCGCTGACCCCTGAGGTATTTGCCCAGAAGGTCGACGCCGAGATGGAACACCTGCGCGGCGGCCAGACCACCCTGACCGAAGCCGAAGTCCACCGTGTGGCCAAGCACTTCGTCGACCCTGAGTACAAGGCCCTGAGCAATCAGGACGCCGAACTGGCGGCCCTCGACCAGCAGCACCCAGGCTTTGCCCGTTGGCGCACGCGCAACACCCTGGCGCACAAAAAGCCGGGCTATGTGGCCGTGACCCTGTCGCTCAAACCTACCGGCGTTGCCCCGGGCGATATCACCGACAAGCAGCTGGACGCCGTCGCCGACCTGGCCGAGCGTTACAGCTTCGGCCAACTGCGCACCTCCCACGAGCAGAACATCATCCTCGCGGACGTCGAGCAGAGCCAACTGTTCACCCTGTGGGGCGAGCTGCGCGAAGGCGGTTTTGCCACGCCGAACATCGGCCTGCTGACCGACATCATCTGCTGCCCGGGCGGCGATTTCTGCTCCCTGGCCAACGCCAAGTCGATCCCGATAGCCGAATCGATCCAGCGCCGTTTCGACGACCTGGACTACCTGTTCGACATCGGCGAGCTGGACCTGAACATCTCCGGTTGCATGAACGCCTGTGGTCACCACCACGTCGGCCACATCGGCATCCTGGGCGTGGACAAGAAAGGCGAAGAATTCTACCAAGTGTCCCTGGGTGGCAGCGCCAGCCGCGATGCGAGCCTGGGCAAGATCCTCGGCCCGTCCTTCGCCCAGGAAGCCATGCCCGAGGTGATCGGCAAGCTGATCGACGTGTACATCGAACAGCGCACCGAAGATGAGCGTTTCATCGACACCTACCAGCGCATTGGCATTGACCTGTTCAAGGAGCGCGTCTATGCAGCGAATCATTAAGAACAACGAAGTTCTCGACGAAACCTGGCACCTGCTGCCCAAGGACGCGAGCTTCGACGGCATTTCCAACTGCGACGACCTGATCGTGCCGCTGGCCCTGTGGCGCGAACACGGGCACGCCCTCAAGGCCCGCGACGGCGGCCTGGGTGTGTGGCTGGACGCCGACGAGGAAGCCGAAGAGATCGGCGACGACGTGCAGCACTTCCAGGTCATCGCGCTGAACTTCCCGGCCTTCACTGACGGGCGCAACTACTCCAACGCGCGCCTGCTGCGTGACCGTTATGGTTACAAGGGCGAATTGCGCGCGATTGGCGATGTGCTGCGCGACCAGCTGTTCTACCTGCGCCGTTGCGGGTTCGATGCCTTCGCCTTGCGCGCCGACAAAGACCCGTATGAAGCGCTGGAAAGCCTCAAGGACTTCTCGGTGACCTACCAGGCTGCCACGGATGAGCCGTTGCCGCTGTTCCGTCGCCGCTGAGCCTGCTGCTGTGAAAAACCCTGGCTTGCCAGGGTTTTTTTATGGGCTGCATTCAGTCGGCCCCATGACGCAATCTTCACATTTAAGGGTGAACATCCGTCGTGTTCGAACTGTCCTCTACTGATCAGCAGCCTTTAACCTCACTGACGATTGGAGTTCTTCATGGCGAAAATCAACCTGGCCCAGCAGTTGGCGACCACCCTTGAACAGGCGGGCATCAAGCGCATCTGGGGCCTGACCGGCGACAGCCTCAATGGCCTGACCGACGCCCTGCGCACCATGGACAGCATCGAGTGGATGCACGTGCGCCACGAAGAAGTGGCCGCCTTCGCCGCCGGCGCCGAGGCCGCTGCCACCGGCGAGTTGACGGTGTGTGCCGGCAGCTGCGGGCCGGGTAACCTGCATTTGATCAATGGCCTGTTCGACTGTCATCGCAACCATGTGCCGGTGCTGGCCATCGCCGCGCAAATCCCCTCCTCCGAGATCGGTCTGAACTACTTTCAGGAAACCCATCCGCAGGAACTGTTCAAAGAGTGCAGCCACTTTATCGAGCTGGTCACCAACCCGGCGCAGATGCCCCAGGTGCTGCACCGCGCCATGCGTTCGGCGATCCTCAATCGCGGCGTGGCGGTGGTGGTGATCCCAGGCGATATCTCGCTGCTCGAAGTGGAAGACAAACTCAAGCCCTGGCCGGCCCTGCACGCGCCGCGCACCTTGCCGGCGGAACAAGACCTGCAGCGCCTCAGCGAAATCCTGCACAGCAGCGAGAAAGTCACCCTGTTGTGCGGCAGCGGCTGCGCCGGCGCCCACGACCAGGTGGTAGCCCTGGCCGATGCCTTGGGCGCGCCGGTGGTGCATGCCTTGCGCGGCAAGGAGCATGTGGAGTGGGACAACCCGTTTGATGTGGGCATGACCGGCCTGATCGGCTTCAGCTCCGGTTACCACGCAATGCTCAACTGCGACACGTTGATCATGCTCGGCACCGACTTCCCCTATCGCCAGTTCTACCCGACCGATGCCAAGATCATTCAGGTCGACCGCAACCCGCAGGCGCTGGGCCGTCGCGCCACCCTGGACCTGGGCATCGCCGCCGACGTGAGCGAGACCATCGACGCACTGCTGCCACGCCTGACACGCAAGACCGACCGCAGCTTCCTCGACACCTCGCTCAAGCACTACGAGAAAGCCCGCCAAGGTCTGGATGACCTGGCGCAGCCATCGAAGGCCGACCGACCGATTCACCCGCAGTACGTGGCGCGCTTGCTCAGTGAGCTGGCCGATGACGATGCGATCTTCACCGCCGACGTCGGCTCGCCCACCGTGTGGGCGGCGCGGTATTTGAAGATGAACGGCAAACGTCGCCTGATCGGCTCGTTCAACCACGGTTCGATGGCCAATGCCATGCCCCAGGCCATCGGCGCGCAGGCCGCGTTCCCCGGGCGCCAGGTGATCTCGATGTCCGGCGACGGCGGCTTCGCCATGTTGATGGGCGACTTCATCTCGCTGGCGCAATTGAAATTGCCGGTGAAAGTCATCGTGTTTGATAACTCGTCACTCGGGTTTGTCGCCATGGAGATGAAGGCCGCCGGCTACCTGGACACCGGCACCGAGCTGAAAAACCCGGATTTTGCCGCCATGTCCAATGCCATGGGCATCCTCGGCATTCGCGTGGAACAGTCCGAAGACCTCGAACCGGCCTTGCGCCGCGCCCTGGCCCATGACGGCCCGGTGCTGGTGGATGTGGTCACCGCTACCCAGGAATTGGTGATGCCGCCGACCATCAAGCTGGAACAGGCCAAGGGTTTCAGTCTGTACATGCTCAAGGCGGTGATGAGCGGGCGTGGCGATGAAGTGATCGAACTGGCGCGCACCAACTGGTTGCGCTGAGCCTCAGTGGCGACGCACAGCGCCGTAGCGGACCACCACCTGGGTGATTATCTCAACCAGGCGCGGGTCCGCCTCGGGCGCGCTGAACAGGCGGAATTCGGCATCCGGCAACGCGGGTAAACCGTGTTCGGCGCCGAGTACCGTCAAGCCCGGCCCGACTTGGCTCTGCGCCATGGGTGCAATCGCAAACCCGGCCAACGCGGCGGCATGCAGCGCAGCGTAACTGCTGCACTGCATGGCGCTGCGCTGGGCGATGCCGGCCTGAGCCAGACGGGTCAGCGCCGCCTCGCGGTACGGGCATGGCTCAGGGAACAAGGCCAGTGGCAACGGGTTCGGCAAGGCCACCAGCGGCTGCCCGGACCAAGCCCAGACTAATGGCTCACGCCACAGCGCCAAACCTGGCTCACTGGATTCGCACAACGAGCCGACCACCACATCCAGCTCACCCTGCTTCATCAAACTCAGCAACGAACCGGGAATGCCCACCTGCACGCTGATATGCATGCCAGGGTATTGCGCCGCGACGTTTTGCAGCTCACGCAACAGGCGCGCGTCCGCGAACTCTTCCGACACACCTACGCGCAGGTTTCCTTCAAACGCCGAACGCGTCAGCTCGGCCCAGGCGTCCCGGTTCAGCGCAAGGATGCCACGGGCATAGGCCATCAGCCGTTCGCCATCGGGCGTCAATTGCTGTGAGCGCGTGGTGCGGGTGAGCAAAGGCTTGCCCACCTGCTCCTCCAATCGGCGCAAATGCCCGCTGACGGCCGATTGCGTCAGGTGCAGGCGCTCTGCGGCGCGGCTGAAACCGCCCTCATCGACCACAGCGACGAAGGTTTTGAGCAACAAGGCGTCGAACATATTCTGATTGGTGATCAATAGGTGATGAAAAGACGATTTATATTCCAATCAGCATTATGTTGCAATGCTCTGGTCAACTTACCCGAGGCCCCACCATGACCACGCTCCTGCACATCGAATGTTCGCCGCGCAAACAGCGCTCCGCGTCACTGGAAATCGCTCGCCAGTTTATCGCCCGCTACCAGCAGAACGCCCCGGATACTCAAGTAGTGACCCTGGATTTATGGGCGCTGGACTTGCCGGAGTTTGCCGGGCCGGTGATGGACGCCAAATACGCGGGTATTGCGGGCACGCCATTAAGCGAAGAACAAAGCGCGGCCTGGACCACCCTCAAAGCGCTGGCGGCTCACCTGCATCAGGCAGATGTGCTGGTGTTCTCGGTGCCATTGTGGAATTTCGCGATTCCCTACAAGCTCAAGCACTTTATCGACGTGGTGTCGCAGAAGGACGTGCTGTTTGAGTTCAGCCCGGAGCATGGGGTGCGGGGCTTGCTGCACAACAAAATCGCGGTGAATGTGTATGCGCGGGGGATGGATTTTTCGGCGCCTGGCGCGCAGGCGATGGACTTTCAGAAGCCCTATATGGAGGCTTGGCTGGGGTTTATCGGGGTGACCGATGTGCACTCGCTTTATGTGGAAAAAACTATTTTGGGGGCGGAGGTGGATCAGGGGTCGCGCCTTGAAAGTGTGGGGGTGGCGCTGAAGCTTGCTGACCGATTGGGGTTGGTTGGGGGTTAGGGTCTGCTGAGTGTATATCCGTTATTTAGGTAACGGCGGCTTATGGTTTCGCTCTTACAGCGACTCACTTTTCGAAGGACCGAAAAGTAAGCAAAAGGTCCTCGCCCCAACACTCGGTGCCTCGCTGTGGCTCGGCATGCCCGCAATCCGACACTGATTTGGGGGGTCGCCGCCACGCGCCATCCATGGCGCGGGGCGGCTAAACCGGCATCCCTGCCGGTTTACCCCCCAAATCACTGTCAGATTCCGGCCATCGTGTTTGACGGGGCGATTTCAGATCAAGATCAAGATCAAAAGCGCAGATCAAAAGACCGCTGACTTCGTCATCGAAAAGGATGTAAGAGCCGGAGCAACAGCAACAGCAACAGCAACAGCAAAGCCATACTCGGTCAAAGGTGGGAGCGGGCTTGCTCGCGAATGCGGTGGGCCAGTGACAGATAAATTGACTGACCCACCGTATTCGCGAGCAAGCCCGCTCCCACATTTAGACGCCGCGGCATCAGGTAGATAGGCTGTTGCTTTGCACTTGATCTGGCTTTTGCTTCAACCACTCAGGTCGGCTTTCAGGCCGCCGTGCTCTGCTTTTGATCTTGCTTTTGATCTGAGGCGCCCCGTCAACCACGATGGCCGAACGCAGGCTTGAATCCGTGGGTAACCCGGCAGGACGCCGGGTTAGCCGCGCTGGGCCAAGGATGGCCCATCGCGGCGGCCCACGGATTCAAGCCTTCGTTCTGGCATGCCGAGCCACAGCGAGGCACCGAGTGGTGGGGCGAGGACTTTTTGGTTACCTTTTTGGTCCTTCAAAAAGTGACCCGCCGTAAGGGCGGAACCCTAAGCAGCCGTTACCGCAGCAACGGATATGTACTCAATCACCACGCCCTCCCCCCATCAACCCAACTGTTTCTCAACCCACTTACCATACCCATCAATAAACGCCTGCAAAAACGGCCGGGTCTTCTCCGACACCTTACCCGCCTCATCAAACACGCTCCCCGCCCCGCCCAGGTACGCCTCGGGCTGCTGCATGCAAGGCACATCCAGAAACACCAGCGACTGGCGCAGATGGTGGTTGGCACCAAACCCACCAATGGCCCCCGGCGACACACTGATGATCGCCCCAGGCTTACCCCCATAGGCACTCTGCCCATAAGGACGCGACCCAACGTCAATGGCATTCTTCAACGGGGCGGGCACGGAACGGTTGTATTCCGGGGTTACAAACAACACCGCGTCGGATGAACGTACTTGCTGACGGAAAGTACTGTAGGCTGCCGGCGGTGCTGCACCGTCGATGTCCTCGTTGTAGAGCGGCAAATCGCCAATTTCCACAATGCTCAACTTGAGATTGGCGGGGGCCAGTTCGGCCAGTGCCAACGCGACCTTACGGTTGATCGACTCTTTTCTAAGGCTGCCAACCAGGACGGCAATCGTGTAGACCTTGCTCATGAGGTTTTCCCGACGTCTGACTAAAGGAGCTTGTAGTTATAGAGACTTCACGACAGCTTCACCAGTGAGTTTTGATAATCTCAACGCCGTTTGCCACGCACTCACCAGTGTAGGAAACGTCGGAAAACATCAAAGAATAGTATTTTTTTTCCATAGGTAAACTACCCCGCTCCATGACGGTCTACAGAACCGCAAATCGAGTGTTTATCTCCAGAGGTTCTAAACAGATGGCTGCAGTACTTGTCGGACAGTTCCATGCCAGAGACGCGGAAGGACGCGTGTATTCCGTGCATGAGTTCCAGGAATCCAACCCGGCGCAGGACAGCCAGGCTGGCTCGCTGCCTACCACCACCTACAAGCTGGCCATTGGCGACCGTGTAGAAAAATTGGAAGGCGATGAATTCAAATTGATCCAGTCGGGGACCATCATCACCCGCGAATCGCAAACCATCCTCGCTTCATAAGATCCCGCCTTATCGACCTGCTCAGTCCTGGCCATCACTGGCGTTGACTGGGCCGGGGGGATCACGGGCGGCGTATTTGCGTCACCTCCACGTCCTGCGCGCCGTCCAGTTGCTTGAGCGTTACCAGCAACCGCCCCCGCTCGCCTTCAACGGCATACAGCGAACGTTTGTAGCCCGGCGTGCCGTAGGCGGGATACGCCACCACCTGCCTGACCAGCGCAATCTCCAGCACCGCCCCCACCTGCTCGCTCACCTGTTCCTGGGAACGGATAAACGCCTCTAGGGCATGGTTTTCCGGGGTGCGTTCGTCTTGATTATTGAGGAGATAAGCAGCCACGCAACCAAGGGTCACCAAGACCAGCAGTTGTTTGGCCCTTACCCCGAAAAACGTCGAGGGTAGAGGCATGTGAGACCAGACCTGTTGTTGTTTTAAGTGCCGTGCGAGCGGCATTGGTCGTTGATGATCAGCTGCGTCATTCTAATCGGGTCGATGGGGAATGCCAGGTGATTCAGTGGTCGCCGTAAGTAATATCCTTGTTATCGCCGACGCCGCCCAGGGTCCGGTCCTTGCCGAATGAAAACAGATCGAAGGCGGTGTTGGGCTGGGACGCCGGGTAGTGGTACTGATAGGCGATGCCCCAAGGGTCGGTCAATAGCTCTTCCTTGATATAGGGGCCTTTGCCGTTGGCCGACGGCGCAGATTGCGCGGTCAACACCTCCAGGCCCTCCTCATCCGTAGGATAGCGGCCGGTGTCCTGATGGAACTGCTCGACAGCCTTGCCCAGCTCAGCCACTTGAGCCTTGGCGGTCGCGATCTCTGCCAGCGTCACATCCCCGAACAGGCGTGGCCCCAATGCCAGGGCCAACAAGCCGATGATGACCAGCACCACCAGCACCGCCCAGCGCGTAAAGCCACGCTGGGTGGGTATTTTTGCGGTTATAAGACTTGCCGGCATGATGAGACTCCCCTTTCCCTCGATTGATACATTCTTTGTATAACCTGCCCGTGACAGTGACATACACACTGACGGTAGCCAACACTCACCCAGGCCTGTGCTCTTTTTTACCCAGCCATTGAAACCCCACCGCACTGAACATAGACTCCGGCGATGCGTTTACGTCATATCGAAGTGATTCAGGCCATTTTGCAGACCGGAAACCCAGGCTTGGCCGCCGAGTGGTTGCAACTCTCCGTGGGCGATGTGGACGCAACCCTCAAGGAGGCCGAGCAGCAACTGGGCTTCATGCTGTTTGCCAGCGTGCGCGGGCGTTTGCAAGCGACGCGCGAAACCCTTGAGTTGCAAGCCGGTATTGCCCTGCTTTATGAGGCGCTGGAGCCGGTGCAGCGCCTGGCCAGCCGCCTCAAACACCATCACGCGCCGACCCTGCGCGCGTTGTGCACGCCGCCGCTGGCCAATCAACTTTTGCCACAAAGCCTGGCGCTGCTGCGCCGACGCTTCCAGGACACACCGTGCAACCTGTCGAGCCAGCCGACCCGGGAGATCGTCAGAAGCCTGTTGTTGCACGAGGCCGATGTGGGCCTGAGCCTGCATGATCCGCAACACCCACAAATCCAGAGCACCGTACTGGCCCAGGGCAAGTTGCAACTGCTCGCGCCCCATGGCTGGCTCAAACCCAAGCAAAAGTACATTGCACTGCAGGATTTGGCCGGGCAGTCGATGATCGGGCTGGAAGGCCACGACCCGCTAAGCCGCCTGCTGGACAGCAAGCTGCAAGCCCTGCGCCCGCTGCCGGTAGTGCAGACGCGGGTACAGACTTATCAAATGATGCGCAGCATGGTCGAAGCCGGGGAAGGCTTGGCGATTGTCGACCCGTTCACCGCCTTTGGTGCGCGGGAGGCCGGGCTGGATGCGTGTCCGTTATCGCCGCCTGTGCCTGTAGCCCTTTACGCACTGACATTGAAGGAATCTGAACCCAGCTCAGCGCTGAACGCACTGCTGGAAATCGTCGCACACAAGGCTCAAGCCTTGCTGACCGGCACAGCACCGGGTACTCCAGCAGAATAATCGCGCACCCTCCCCTCGTATGGCCCGTTCACTGACACAACTCCTTAAAGGTCAGCGTGGAACCTTGCTCCAGAGACGTCGCACTCACAGAGGCAGAAAGCACCGCCGCGCGCTTTCTACCGGACGACATACTCTAATCAAGGACAGCGATTTTTATGACCCATCTCCAGCACACCCTGACTCAACCGCCGGCACTCCCCCCCTTCAGTTTGCCCCCGATACAGGACGCCAGTGCATTAAAGGGTGCCCCACCGGTTTTGACTGCAGCCCCGGCCAACGATGCGACGGCCCCTGACGAACTCGACAACCCGGCGGCGCTTAAAAAAGCCTTTGCCGAGCGCTGTAACTGGGAAACCCTGACTGCAAAACTGCGCACGGTTATTGAAACACTGCACACCGCCTTCCCCGACGACACCGCCAGCGACCAGCAAAACCTGATGGAAGCGCAACTGGCAGCGCATTTGAACAGCACCTCAGTGCCGGTCTGCGAAGGCTCCAGCTATTACCAGAAACATAACCTGGCCCCCACCAGCGTCGTCAAACTCGGCACATTCCTCAACGGCAGCGGTTTGCCTGTTCCCAAAACCCTGGACGCGCTGCTTGCCCTTTATCAGGTGGCAATCCGGCACTTGCAGACCCTGCCGCTGGGGAATTTCAGCGGCGCGCTGTCCTGGCCGATTCCGCTCTCGACGCAGGACAAACAAGCCATCGTCGACCTGTTGAACGCGCCTGACCCTGCCCTGCCAGACCTGCCGCTGACAGATAAAACCAGCGTGCTGGGTTATCTGTTGTCCGCCTGCAGCCTGTCCGCCAATGACTTTAAATTCACCAGCAGCGCAGTCGAGACGCTGCTGGGATCGGCCAAGGCGCAAGCGCTGGGCCAGGCCATTCAAACCCGATTGGGTGGCATTGCAACGAATACCAGTGTTAACGACTACTTGCTGGCAGCGATTCATCTGGGGCTGAACCCGGATTCCACGGGCTCACCTGCACGCAACCGCGTGGCCGGCTTTGATCTTGGGCAACGACAGCACTGGAATCAACCTGCCAGCGTCGTGATCGAGGGTTTAGGCCACCACTTGGTCAAGGAAGGCCGCGCCTCTGCAGCATCGGCAGACCTGGCGGCCCTTATGTTGCTGGCACGCAGCGCGCCTGAATACCTGGTCAAAGACATTCCGCCCACCGTGACCTACGGCAGCGTCCCCTGGACCCAACTGGCGATCGCCGCAGCCAAGCTGGAAGTCGAATCACCCGGCCGCGTGCTCACCATGAGCTATCGCGAAGTACTCGCCGCTGCGGATACGACCGATGTCGGTGCCTCACTCGCACAACATATCCAACGCGAAGCCTTGCACAACTGGGGGGTAGTCAATGGCCATCTGGCGGCCGACACAACGCCCACCGCGGCTCAAATGCGCACCGTGCAGAACGCCTTTATCGCCCAGCAAGAAGCGTTGCAAGCAACCGCCCTGGCACTGGCAACCCCCATCCCGATGCGCGAAGACATGGGCATGGAATTGCTCAGGACCAAATTTCCAGGCGTTGCGGACGAGGTGTTCCGGGCAAAAAACCTCACCAAAGCCTGGTTGCTCCCCGGGCGACCTGGCCGCTTCCCCGGGACGTATTCAATGCTGGATGTGGTGATGCACGGCGATAAGGTCAGAAATGACGACCTTGAACATTGGGTCACCCGTGACAAGCGCATCCCCATCATTGAGTTTTGCACGCTTTCCGATAGCGGCGCACTGTCTGTGGCAGACACTTTTACGCAGCGCTACACGCCGGCCATAGCGGCGCTGGAGAAAGGCCATGCGGGCATGACCCAGCACCTTATCTCAAGCTTGCCACCCGAGGATCGGAAAAATTTCGAATACGGAAAACTCGAATTTTTTCATACCGATGACTACCTCATCGGTTTGGACTTGTCGACAAAAACCCTGACGCAAAAGGGTCATACCCTGGATGTAAAAATCACCCGTGAAGGGCAGGTCAATATTTACCGCATCGATACACGCGCCGGAACCGTTTCCAAACACAACTACCTGGCCCACATTTACTCGCCCCCCTACACCCGGCTCGATAGCCGAGACGACAACACACTGCACAGAACGGTGCGATTCAACCCCTTCGAAGACGAACACACCGCGCACGCCAAGGAACTACCAGCAACCGCTGAAACGCCACAGGTCTTCGATTCCGAGCGCACCCGCTACATCGCCAAGGTACTCACTAAACGCCTGGATTTGCACGGCGATGACCTGCTCGAACATGCCCGCGGAACCACCGCCTATGACACCAGCCGTGCCGCTGACAAGGCGATCGGCGAATTTTTCCTGAATATGATCCCCTTCAGGTCGGCAATCATTAACTTCACGCAGGGCCATATCGGCGACGGTTTGCTTGACCTCGGGCTGGATGTGATAGGCCTGGTGACTCTGGGCGCAGGCAAGGCCGCCCACGCCAGCAAATTGCTCGCCAAGGGCGTGACCGGCCTGAAGGGTGCAGCGAGAACGGCGCGGTTTATGGGGACCGTCGCGATCGAAGCGCTCAATCCGTTGGGCGGTGCGGGCGACGTGCTAAAAGGCATCAGTCGCTGGGCCTGGTCCAAGGGCACCAAAGCATTCAACGCACTCAGGGGCGCCAGCGGCAGCTACGACCTGCTCAAAACGACCAGCACACAGCATGGGCTGGCGGCCATGGGTACCTCAAAGGTTGCCGGTCACGACCTGGAAGTGGGTGCGGTATTTCGCGGCGGCAACTGGCACGCCTTCGACGCAGCCAAGGGGGTGCCCTATGGCGCGCCGCTGAAAAATTTCCAACCCACCGTGGCAGCGGCGAACGGCGAAGTCAAAGTCCTCACTACCAAACCCATTCTGCGCGAGTATGAGGCCGCCGTATCGCCCGACTTATTGCAGGTCAAAGGCCTGCAGGGCAATGTCTACATAGGCCCAAACAACAAAGAATATATAAAAGTCGATGGCAAGCTCTACCCGTCCAGCGTCAAGGACGGCCAGCGGGTTATCCAACACCCCGGCGGGGCGCGCGACGACATTGTGGTCAGGGACCTGGGCAGCGCCGGCTGGGAGCCTTCCGCCAGCGCCAATCGCTTATTGGGTGGTAACTCACTCACCCCCTGGAAACTCAACGAAAACACCTACGTCGTGCCGGTGGACGACGTAAAAATAAACTCGGGCCCTTCATACCCCTACACCATCAACTACCGGGGCATGAACTATGTCACCACCTTTGATCCCAAGACGGGCGCCTGGATGGCCGGTTCGGGTAACGCCAACGGCATAAACACCCAATATTTCTGGAGAACCGCAAAGAACAAGTGGCAGATGGGACCACTGGATGAACTTAAAAAAGCCCCGAAGATCCCCGAGCATAATTTCAGGTTTATCGAGATAACCCCGCCGGCCATCTTGCAGATGCCCAGCAATATCAAACCCATCCCTACCAACATTCACTACTTCTGGGCCGGCGGCGAAATACCCGACAAGCTGGTCAAGAACATCGCGACCAATGCGGAAAAAATGCCGGGCTTCACATCCATTGTGCACGTTGACGCCGACACTCCAGAGTTGCTCCAGGCCATCAAGCTCAAGCTGGACAAGGATGCACCCGGCGTAACCGTCATGAACTTGCATGACGAAGACTTTTTCCAGCCATTGAAAAACACAGAGCTGTACACCTACTTCCGCAGGGGCCAGGGAAAAAACCTTGCCGCCACTTCTGATGTGGCTCGCTATCCGTTGATGAACAAATATGGCGGTATTTATCTCGACACCGACGACACAATCAAAGGCGCCGTGGGAACCGCCGGTTTGAACGCAGGCGACTCGGATATGCTGGTGAGCAAACCGGTCGCGCACAAAATCACCGACTACAAACCCTTCTTCAATACCAGTAACTTCGCCACGCAACCCGATAACCCGGTCGTGACCGAAATGATCGCCGAGATGAACCGGCGCTTCACTAAAAACAAAGCGTACTTCGAGGCCCATCGCCCAACACTTTCCAGAGAGGCAAACGGCGGGCTCACCTACACCGAAGATTTTCTGGAATACGAAGGCAAGGTCTTTGAAACCGTCGGCCCGAGCATGTTTGACGATGTACTGAAAACCAAGCGACCCGACATCTACGATGCCGGCTTTGATGGGATGAGCAAAGAAAAAATGCAAACGCGCAATAACAGGTTCTTGCCCGGCGAACCGTTCAAACTGGAAGACGACACTCGCCAGTATTATCTCGATAAAGGCCTGGCTGAGCCGGATGGACTCAAACAGAGTGTGGCCCAGGCCAAGGCGCACTACCGCGCGCTCCGTGACCAGTTACAGATCAACATCGGCGCCGAACATTCGTGGATCAATTCCTGACCTGACCTGCCGCACGTCAACTTGGCCTGAACATCAGCCGTCAGGGTGTTCAGGCCATTTGCAACTCCGACTTGAACAACCGATACCAGAAAATCGCCACTTCACGGGTTTGCGGATCAATCCCGCGATAGCGCAATTGGTCGATCCCGCCCATCACATACCCGCACCGCTCATACAGGCGGCAGGCACCGAGGTTGTTGTTCTGGGTTTCAAGCATCATGCCCGGCAGGTTTTTCTTGCGCGCCCAGAACTGCGCTACATCCAGCAACGCCTTGGCCACGCCATGGCGCCGCGCTGGCAAGGCCACCGCCAGTTCGTCGACATGGGCAAAACCGTTCCAGTTGGTGCTCACCACAATGTGCCCCACCGCGCGATCATCCAGATACGCCATAAAAATCGCACTGTCGGGGACATCGCGAAAACTGGCGAATTCTTCCGGGTCGATGCCATAACACTTGCGGTACGGCAGGATGCGCTCCACCGCCCATTGGTCGACACGCTTGCCCATCTCCGGCACGCCGTAGGCGCCGACCTCAAAGCTGAAGTCATTGCCCCACACATAGGCGTCAAAGCCCTCGTCGGCGACTCGAACGCTGAGCCCCGGATACTTCGGGTTCATTACAGCTTGCATAAACATCCTTAACCCTTGATGCAATCGACGGTATAACAACGACCACTGCCGTCATCTTCGTGCTGCAACCCATGCACATCAGCGACAAAACCGGGGAAACTGCTATCGAACGTGCGGGCAAATGCCAGATAGTCGATGATTGAACGGGTTGATTCGGTAAAGCGCTCGCCCGGCATGATCAACGGAATGCCCGGTGGGTAAGGCACCAGCATCACGGCTGCGATGCGTCCTGGCAAGGCATCAATGGAAACGGCTTCGACTTCCCCCCTGACCAGATGGTCGTAGGCATTGGCCGGTTTCATCGCAATGTCCGGCAGCACCGTGTACATGCGCTTGAGGTGTTTGGCCGTGGCGTTGCTGCGGTAACAACTATGCAACTGGTCGCACAGGTCACGCAAACCCAGGCTTTGATAGCGCGCCGGGCCCTCTTTGAACACCGAAGGCAAACAGCTGGCCAGGCTGGCATTGGCGTCGTAGTTGCGCTTGAACTCCAGCAATTCGGTGAGCAAGGTGCTCCATTTGCCCTTGGTGATGCCCATGGAAAACAACACGAGGAAGGAATACAAACCGGTCTTTTCCACCACCAGCCCGCGCTCCCAGAGGAACTTGCTGACCACGGCGGCGGGAATCCCGCAGTCGCTCAAGGCGCCGCCGGCGTTAAGGCCGGGCATTACCAGGGTGACTTTGATCGGGTCCAGCAACACATAATCTTCGGCCACATCGCCAAAGCCGTGCCAGTCGTCCTGCGGGTGCAACAGCCAATCCGCCGTGGCGACGCGGTCGATGCCGGCCACCGACGGCGGCTGCCAGATCGAGAACCACCAGTCTTCGGCTGCAATATGCTGGCGCAGGTTAGCCAGAGCACGGCGAAAGCTCAGGGCTTCGTCGAACATCTCCTGCAGCAGCGAGCGCCCGGCCGGGCCTTCCATCATCGCCGAAGCCACGTCCAGCGAGGCGATGATGCTGTATTGCGGGGACGTGGAGATGTGCATCATGAAGGCTTCGTTGAAGCGGTCGCGGTCCAGCTGGCGCGCGCCGCCATCCTGCACATGAATCATCGAAGCCTGGCTGAAGGCCGCGAGCAATTTGTGGGTCGAGTGGGTGGTGAACACCAGCGGGCTGTCCGGGGTGCGCGAAGTGCCCATGCCATAACGCCCGGCGAAGAATTCGTGAAAGGCCGCGTAGGCGTACCAGGCCTCGTCGAAGTGCAGCACCTCGACACTGTTGCCCAATTGCTGCTTGATCAGCTCGGCGTTGTAGCACAGGCCGTCGTAGGTGGAGTTGGTGACCACCGCCAGCTTCACTTTCGCCGGCCGGCCACGGGTCAACGGGCTGGCATCGATTTTGGCGCGGATCGATTCAGGGCTGAATTCACTTAAGGGAATTGGGCCGATAATCCCCAGCTCGTTGCGTTCAGGGCACAAATACAGCGGGATGGCGCCGGTCATGATGATCGAATGCAGCACCGACTTGTGGCAGTTTCGATCCACCAACACCAAGTCGTCGCGTGCCACCATGGAGTGCCAGACAATCTTGTTGGCAGTCGAGGTGCCGTTGATCACGAAGAACGTGTGATCGGCACCAAAATTACGCGCCGCACGGGCCTCGGCTTCGGCCAATGGCCCGGTGTGATCGAGCAGCGACCCCAGTTCCGGCACCGACACGGACAGGTCCGAACGCAGGGTGTTTTCACCGAAGAACTGGTGAAACGCCTGGCCCACCGGGCTTTTGCGATACGCCACGCCGCCGCCATGGCCGGGGGTGTGCCAGGAATAGTTGGAGTCGGCCGTGTGCTGCACCAGCGCTTTGAAGAACGGCGGCAACAAGCCATCAAGGTAGGCGCGCGCAGCGCGTGCGACCTGGCGGGCCAGAAATGGCACGGTGTCCTCAAACAGGTACAAAATGCCGCGCAATTGGTTGAGCTCGCTCATGGCGTCGGCCGGCGCGTTTTCCAGGGTGACCTGCTCGCCCAGGGCAAAGATCGGCAGGTTGGGCGCCCTCACCCGCGCCAGGCGAATCAACTCGACCATGTTTTGCAGCAGGTGGGTGTTTTCGCCAGCGCCTTCGGCGGCGATCAACATGCACGCCAGCCCATGATGGGTAGAGGCCACCAACCGGCCTTCGGCGTAATCCACCGCGGAAAATATGCTGAAGCCCTCTTGTTCCAGCTCGTGGGCGATGCCTCGAACCCGATCACCGGCAACGGTGTCGGCCTTGATGTCACGGTGCACGATGAGAACAGGGAACTTCAGGTCTTTGTACATGAGTGCTTGGAGTCCTGAGGGCTATGCACTCAGGGTAGAAGCTGGGAGTGGATGTGGCGAATGAAGATTGTAGGACACCGCAAATCAACTGTGGGAGCTGGCTTGCCTGCTCCCACATGTTCAACCGTGCTCGACCGTGATTATTGCTGGGTCAGTTGCGACCACAACGCCGGCGCACCCGCCGACTTGGCGATCGCTTCCAAGCGCGCCGCATGCTCGGCCAGATCCTGCTCGCTGGCACGGATGATGGTGGTCGGCTTGCGATCGGCCGCCAAACGACGAATTTCCGAAGGCCGGTTGCCCGAGCCTTCCGCCGAGCCGCTGCCATCGGAAGCGTTACCGGCCAGGGACAGGCTGGTCTGCCCGCCGGTCATGGTCAGGTAAACGTCGGCAAGAATCTCGGAGTCGAGCAAGGCGCCGTGCAGTTCACGGCCGGAGTTGTCGACGCCATAACGTTTGCACAAGGCATCCAGGCTGTTGCGCTGGCCGGGGTGACGCTCACGGGCCATCATCAAGGTATCGAGGATCGAGCAGTGCCGGGAGATATCCGCGCGCTCGGTCTGCCCCATCAGGGCAAATTCGTTATTGATGAAGCCGACGTCGAACGCCGCGTTATGAATGATCAGCTGCGCGCCGTTGATGAATTCGAAAAACTCGTCCGCCACTTCAGCAAAGCGCGGCTTGCCCTTGAGGAATTCATCAGTGATACCGTGGACGCCAATCGCGCCCTCGTCACTGTCACGATCCGGTTGCAGGTAGACGTGAAAGTGACGCCCGGTGAGACGGCGACCCATCAATTCGACACAGCCGATTTCAATGATCCGGTGACCATCGGTCACCGGCATGCCGGTGGTTTCGGTATCGAGTACAACAGATCGGATGGCCATCAGGGTTCAGCTCTCAACGGTGGTGTGCAATGTGGTGTGAATCAAGGGGCGCGATGTTAACACGTCAGCCGGCTCAGCTCTGTTTGTAGCCCCGCACTTCATCCACGCCACGATTGGCCAACTGGTCGGCGCGCTCGTTGCCAGGGTGGCCGATATGCCCGCGTACCCATTTCCAGGTGATGTTATGACGATTGCATTGCTCATCGAGCAGTTGCCACAGGTCGGCATTCTTTACCGGCTCCTTGGCCGCGGTTTTCCAGCCGCGCTTCTTCCAATTCACCATCCACTCGTTGATGCCCTTCATCACGTATTGCGAGTCGGTCACCAACAGCACGTCACAGCGACGCTTGAGTTCTTCCAGGCCGCGAATGGCGCCCATCAGCTCCATGCGGTTGTTGGTGGTGTTGGCTTCGCCGCCCCACAGTTCCTTCTCCACGCCTTTGCACACCAGCAACGCGCCCCAGCCGCCGGGGCCAGGGTTGCCCTTGCAGGCGCCATCGGTGAAGAGTTCTACGGTATCGGTCATCAGTTGCTCGGTCTTAAATCAAAAAGAGGGTTTTACGGTTCGCTTTGCTTGCGGTTGACCTTGGCCATCGGCATCGGCACCAGCTTGCCCATGGGCTGACGCGCGACCTGGCGCACCGGCCGCAGCCCGACCACGATCTTGCGCGCCACCAATAAATAGAAGCCGCCGCCCGACAGTTGCCAGGCACCCGCCCGGCGTTCCCAGCCGGCCAGACGACCTTGCCACTTGGCAGACGCAAGCGGCGGACGATAGCACCCGAAGCGGCGTTTCTCCAGCGCGAAGCCCAGCAGGTTCAACCAGTCGCCCACCCGCGACGGCGCGATGCAGCGCGCCTGGCGCAGGCCGTCATGGGCGAACACATGGCGCAGGCCCCAACTGCTCCAGGGGTTGATGCCGATAATCAGCAAATGGCCACCTGGGCGCACGCTGCTGGCAGCCTCGCGCAGCAAACCGTGGGGCGACAGGCAGAAATCCAGGCCATGCTGCAGCACCACCACGTCGGCGGCATGTTCGCTCAGCGGCCAGGCCTGTTCCTCGCACACAATCTCTACCCCAGGCAACGGCGCGCCCAGGCGCACATTGCGTTGCACCTGCGGCGCAGCGGGCGGCGTCTGGGCCGACGGGCCGTAGTGCACCAGGTAGCCACCAAAGAACCGGCCCAGCTCGTCTTCGAGCATGCGCCGCTCTTCATCCAGCAAAAATTGCCCGATCGGCCCGGACAGCCAATCACGGGCTGCGCTGATCAGGGCCAGCCATTCAGGATCGGCCTGGGCGAACGCTTTATCAGTCATTGCATTCTCCAACTCGCCTAGACGTTCTAAGATGCACCAATGTGTTCAGCTTGGCGAATCGAAGAATGATACAGATCAGTGCTCTGCCCGCCTTCACCGATAACTACATCTGGTTGTTACAAGACCCTGATACCCAACGCATCGCCGTGGTCGACCCCGGCGATGCCGCGCCGGTGCTGGCCTGGCTCAAGCAAAACCCAGGGTACAGGCTCAGCGACATCCTGATCACCCACCACCACCATGATCATGTCGGCGGCGTCGAACTGCTCAAACAGGTCACCGACGCCACGGTCTACGGCCCGGCGAACGAGAAGATCCCGGCACGCGACGTGGCCCTGCACGATAACGAGCGCATCAACGCACTCGGCTGGGACTTCGACGTTTATAGCGTGCCCGGCCATACCCTCGGCCATATCGCCTACTACCACCAGGGCGTGCTGTTTTGTGGCGACACCCTGTTTGCCGCCGGCTGCGGGCGCCTGTTCGAAGGCACCCCGCAACAGATGCACACCTCCCTTGAGCGCCTGGCCGCCCTGCCCGCCGACACGCTGGTGTACTGCACTCACGAGTACACGCAAAGTAACCTCACATTTGCCCAGGCCGTGGAGCCGGGCAACGCCGATATTGCCGAACGCGTCGAAAGCGTCAAGCAATTACGCGCCCGTGGCGAGATGACGCTGCCGTCCAACCTGGCCCTGGAAAAACGTACTAACCCTTTTCTGCGTACCGCCGAAACATCCGTTAAACAAAAAGCGGACGAACGGAATGGTCGCGACAACCGCACTGGGGCCGAGGTGTTTGCTAGCTTGAGGGCTTGGAAAGATAAGTTCTAAGCGGATGCAATCTGATACGGAATTTCTGAATGGTTGACCGGAACCAAAGCGCTTTCTAGAATCGCCCGACATTTTTGCCCGGAACTTACTTCCAGCCAATGTCGTCATCTATTCGTAAATCCATTTCTTCAGACGCATTGACCCGCCTGGCTCAAGCCGTGGCGGTGGCCGTTTCCGCGACTCTGGCGGGCTGCCAATCGACCAATTTCGCTGCACAATCCACCGTGCAACCCAAACCCAATCTTGCTGCCAAGATCAAGCAAAAACCTATTTGGCTCTCAGAGAAGCCTAGCCCCGAAGTGCCCCAGGATGTCTGGGAGCGCATGCGCCGGGGCTTTCAATTGCAGGACGGCCTGGGTGTGAACCCGCGCATCGAGCAACAACGCTTGTGGTTCGCCAGCAACCCGTCCTTTTTAGAGAACGCCGGAGAACGCGGCAGCCTCTACATTCATTACATCGTCGAACGCCTTGAAGAACGCAACATGCCCCTGGAGCTGGCGCTGCTGCCAGTGATCGAAAGTGCCTACAACCCGATGGCCTATTCGCGCAGCGATGCGGTCGGCTTGTGGCAGTTCATCCCCTCCACCGGGCGCTACTTCAACCTGCGCCAGACCCGCGCCTACGACGGCCGCCGCGATATCACCGCCTCCACCACCGCCGCCCTGGACTATCTGACGCGTCTGCATGACATGTTCAACGGCGACTGGCTGCTGGCCCTGGCGGCCTACAACGCCGGCGAAGGCACGGTCAGCCGGGCGATCGAGCGCAACGAAAAGCTCGGCCTGCCTACCGACTACTGGAACCTGCCCCTGCCCCAGGAAACCAAGGACTACGTGCCCAAGTTCCTGGCGCTGTCCCAAGTGGTGCTGGCTCCCGAGGCCTACGGCGTCAACCTGAGCCCGATTGCCAACACGCCGTACTTCGAAGTGGTTGAAGTCAAGCAAAGCATGGACCTGTCCCGGGTTGCCGCGCTGGCCGAGATCGACGAAGACGAACTGTTCCAGCTCAACCCGGCCCTGAAACAACGCACCACCCTGGACGGCCCGCAGCATTTGCTCGTGCCCAGCTCCAAGGCGCAGTTGCTCACCAGCACCCTTTCGACGATGAAGCCCGAAGAATTGCTGGCGATGCGGCCTAAAAAGCAGGTGTTCGACGAAGTTGAGAGCACACGGGTGGCCGGGCGTACCCGCAACTACAAGGTACGCAGTGGCGACAACCTCACGCTGATCGCCAAGGCGAACAAGGTCGATGTGCATGACCTGCAGCGCTGGAACAAGCTCAACGGCCAGGCCCTCAAGGTCGGCCAGACCCTGGTGATGCAGGACACCCGCAAACTGGTGGTCAGCAGCAAGAAGCCGGTGCAGTACAAGGTCAAGAAAGGCGACTCGCTGTACATCGTCGCCAAGCGCTTCAACGTGGAGATGCAACATCTCAAGCGTTGGAACCCGCGTACTGGCCAGGCGTTGAAGCCGGGGCAGATGCTGGTGGTTTCCGGGCCTAGATAAAGTCCCGCGGGGACTGGCTTGTGTGGGAGCTGGCTTGCCTGCGATGCAAACACCTCGATGTGTCAGGCACACCGAGTTGATGCCATCGCAGGCAAGCCAGCTCCCACATTTGATCTTCACCCAATTCGATACCTTCCCAACCCTGAACCCAGGGCTTTTCAACGGCCTTTTTCCAACCGGAACAAGCTGTTACTGTACCGATCATAAAGCCCAAGCCGCCTGGATCGGATCTCTGACTTGAAGCGTCCCCTCCTTCTACTAATAAGTCTGGCCTTGAGCTTTGCTGCGAACGCGACGATTACCGAGAGCCACGGTTACACGCAGTTCGGCACACTCAAGTACCCGGCCAAATTCACCCACTTCGATTGGGTAAACCCTGCAGCGCCCAAAGGTGGGACCTTGCGGGTCATGGCATTTGGCACCTTCGACACCCTCAACCCCTACACCTTCAAGGGCACCAGCCCGGTTTCCACGCCCAATTTCCTGCAATACGGCGTCAACGAGCTGAACGAGCCGCTGATGGTCGGCACCGGCCAGTATGCGCCGTCCGGTGACGAACCCACCTCCAGCTACGGGCTGATTGCCCAATCGGTGGAGTACAGCGAGGACCGCAGCTGGGTGGTGTTCAACCTGCGCCCGGAAGCGCGTTTCCATGATGGCAAGCCGATCACCGCCTACGACGTGGCGTTCTCCTATCGCACCCTGCTCACCGAAGGCCACCCGCAGTACCGCACCAACCTGCAGGAAGTCGCACGGGTCGACATCCTCAACCGCCATCGCATCCGTTTTGTGTTCAAGCGCGCCGGCAACCCACTGCTGATCCTGCGTCTGGGCGAACTGCCGGTACTGCCCCAGCATTACTGGAAAAACCGCGATTTCAAGGCCACCACCTTCGAGCCGCCCCTGGGCAGCGGGCCGTATCGCATCACCAAAGTCACCCCAGGCCGCCAACTGGTGTTCGAGCGGATCAAGGATTACTGGGGCAAAGACCTGCCGGTCAACCAGGGTTTCTACAACTACGACAAGGTCGAAGTGGAGTTCTACCGCGACAGCGATGTGGCCTTCGAAGCCTTTAAGGCCGGTGAATTCGATATCTATATCGAACACCAGGCCAAGAACTGGGCCGCCGGCTACAACTTCCCGGCGGTCAACCGCGGCGACGTGGTCAAGGCGCAGATCGCCCACCAGATCCCGACCCAGAGCCAGGGCCTGTTCATGAACGCGCGGCGGCCGATCTTCAGCCAGACCAAGGTGCGCGAGGCGCTGGGGCTGATGTTCGATTTTGAATGGACCAACCGCACCCTGTTCAGCAACGCCTATAAACGCACGCTCAGTTACTATCCCAACAGCGAGTTTGCTGCGACGGGTGTGCCGGTGGGGCATGAATGGCTGATGCTCTCGCCCTACCGCGATCAGTTGCCGCCCAACCTGTTCACCCAAGCCTTCAGCCTGCCGCAGACCGACGGGCGGGGCATTCCGCGCGAGACCATGCGCCGCGCCCTGGGGTTGCTCGGTGAAGCCGGCTGGAAACTCTCCGACCAGCGCCTGCTGGACAGTAAGGGCCAACCGCTGCGCTTCGAGATCCTGCTGGTCAACCCGAACCTTGAACGCATCCTGCAGCCCTACGTCGAGAACCTCAAAAGCATCGGCATCGACGCGCGACTGCGCACCGTTGACCGCGCGCAATACAAACAGCGCCTGGATCAGTTCGACTACGACATGGTCCTGATCACCCTCAACCAGACCTTGAGCCCCGGCCTTGAGCAGTGGCAGTACTTCCACTCCAGCCAGGCGGCTATCAAGGGCAGCAAAAACTACGCCGGCATCACCAACCCGGTAGTCGACCACCTGCTCGAGCAGCTACTGGCGGCGCAGACCCGCGAAGAACAATTGGCCGCCGGCCGCGCCCTCGACCGGGTGCTGCTGTGGCAGCACTACAGTATTCCCAACTGGTACCTCAACTATCATCGCTTGGCGTACCGCAACCGGTTCGCCTTTGTCACCACGCCGCCCTACAGCCTGGGTTTGAGTGCGTGGTGGCTGAAAGCTGCGGAGAAAGCCCAATGATGACTTTGCGCACCGCCCTGTTTGGCGCGCTGTTAGCGTGCGGCGCGGCCAACGCCGCGCCGCAACATGCGCTGACCCTGTACAGCGAGCCACCCAAGTACCCCGCCGACTTCAAGCATTTCGACTATGTAAACCCCGATGCGCCCAAGGGCGGCACCTTCCGTGAATCGAGCATGGGCGGCTTCGACAGCCTCAACCCCTACATCAGCAAGGGCGTACCTGCGGACAACCTGCCGCTGATCTACGACACCCTGGCCATGCAAAGCCTGGACGAGCCCGTCACCGAGTACGGCCTGGTGGCCGGCAAGATCGAAAAGGCTCCGGATAACAGTTGGGTGCGCTTCTACCTGCGCCCCGAAGCGCGCTTTCATGATGGCCACCCGATCCGTGCCGAAGACGTGGTGTTTACCTTCCAGGCACTGATGAAGGACGGTTCGCCGCTCTACCGCAACTACTACGCCGACGTCGACGAAGTGGTCGCCGAAGACCCGCTGCGCGTGCTGTTCAAGTTCAAGCGCACCAATAACCGTGAATTACCGCTGATCCTCGGCCAACTGCCGGTATTGCCCAAGCATTGGTGGGCAACGCGCGACTTTGCCAAGGGCAACCTGGAAATACCGCTGGGCAGCGGCCCGTACAAGGTCGCCGAGGTCAAACCGGGGCGCATGGTGCGCTATGAGCGGGTCAAGGATTACTGGGCCAAGGACTTACCGGTGGCCAAGGGGTTCTACAACTTCGATAACCGCATCACCGACTACTACCGTGACAGCACCGTGGCCCTGGAAGCCTTGAAAGCCGGGCAGTTCGACTATTGGCTGGAGTTCAGCGCCAAGAACTGGGCCAACGCCTACAACATTCCGGCCGTGGCCCAGGGCCGGTTGATCAAGGAAGAAATTCCCAACGGCAACCCCACCGGCATGCAGGGGTTTGTGTTCAATACACGCAAACCGATGTTCCAGGATGTGCGGGTGCGCAAGGCCATCAGCCTGCTGCTGGATTTCGAGTGGAGCAACAAACAGCTGTTCAATGGTGCCTACACCCGCACCCGCAGTTACTTCGAAAACTCGGAGATGGCCGCCACCGGCCTGCCCGGCCCGGCGGAAACCGCCATCCTGGCGCCGTTTCGCGACAAGCTCCCCGCCGAAGTCTTTACCCAAGCCTTCGAGCCGGCCAAAACCGACGGCAGCGGCATGATCCGCACCCAGCAGCGCGAGGCTTACCAGCTGTTGCAGGAGGCGGGCTGGAAGATCGTCGACGACAAGATGGTCGACACCACCGGCAAGCCGGTAAACATCGAGTTTCTGTTGACCCAGACCGATTTCGAACGGGTACTGCTGCCCTTCAAGCGCAACCTGGCAGACCTTGGGATCAACCTGGTAATCCGCCGCGTTGACGTTTCCCAATACATCAACCGCCTGCGTTCACGGGACTTCGACATGCTGGTAGGCAGCTTCCCGCAGTCCACCTCGCCGGGTAACGAGCAGCGCGAATTCTGGTCGTCCGCCGCCGCCGACAAATCCGGCAGCCGCAACTACATGGGCCTCAAGGACCCGGTGGTCGACCAACTCGTCGAAGAACTGATCAACGCCGACTCGCGCCAAAGCCTGGTCGACCATGCCAAGGCGCTGGATCGGGTCTTGCAGTTTGGCTACTACGTGATTCCCAACTGGCACATCAAGACTTACCGCGTGGCGTACTGGGATCACTTGGGCCACCCCAAAGTCCCGCCACGTTACGACGTCGGCACGGCCACCTGGTGGGCCAAACCTGAAGTCAAACCTGCCGTCGACACTGTCCAGAGCGCCGATCCGGCGAGCGGAGGCGATTAAATGCTGGCCTATATTGTTCGCCGCCTGTTGCTGATCATCCCCACACTGTTCGGGATCCTGCTGATCAACTTCATCATCATCCAGGCCGCCCCCGGTGGCCCGGTGGAGCAGATGATCGCCAAACTCGAAGGGTTCGACGGCGCCACCAGCCGTATTGCCGGTGGCGGCGCCGAGGTCTCGGTGGCCGGTTCCAGCTACCGCGGCGCCCAGGGCCTGGACCCGGCGCTGATCAAGGAAATCGAAAAGATGTACGGCTTCGACAAGTCGGCGCCGGAACGCTTGTGGATCATGGTCAAGAACTATGCACGGCTGGATTTTGGCGACAGCTTCTTTCGCGACGCCAAGGTCATCGACCTGATCAAGGAAAAAATGCCGGTGTCCATCTCCCTCGGGTTATGGAGCACGCTGATCATGTACCTGGTGTCGATCCCGCTGGGCATCGCCAAGGCCACGCGGCACGGCAGCCACTTTGACGTGTGGACCAGTTCGGCGATCATCGTCGGCTATGCCATCCCGGCGTTTTTGTTCGCGATTTTGCTGATCGTGGTGTTTGCCGGCGGCAGTTACCTGGACTGGTTCCCCTTGCGCGGGCTGACCTCCAACAACTTCGAGGAACTGAGCTTAGGCGGCAAGATCCTCGATTATTTCTGGCACCTGGCCCTGCCCGTCACGGCGCTGGTGATCGGCAACTTCGCAACCATGACCCTGCTGACCAAAAACAGCTTCCTCGACGAAATCAACAAACAGTATGTGGTCACCGCCAAAGCCAAGGGTCTGACCAACCACCGCGTGCTTTACGGCCATGTGTTTCGTAACGCCATGCTGCTGGTGATTGCCGGTTTCCCCTCGGCATTTATCGGGATCTTCTTCACCGGCTCGTTGCTGGTCGAGGTGATCTTTTCCCTCGACGGCCTGGGCCTGATGAGCTTTGAAGCGGCAATCAACCGCGATTACCCGGTGGTGTTCGGCACGTTGTTTATCTTCACCCTGCTGGGGCTGATTGTGAAACTGATCGGCGACCTCACTTACACCCTGGTCGATCCGCGTATCGACTTCGCCAGCCGGGAGCATTGAGATGAACCTGTCCCCCCTCAATCGCCGCCGGTTCGAGCGCTTTAAGGCCAACAAACGTGGCTGGTGGTCGCTGTGGCTGTTCCTGATTCTGTTCGTGCTGAGCCTGGGCGCCGAGTTGATCGCCAACGACAAACCGCTGGCAGTCCATTACGACGGTGGCTGGTATTTCCCGGCGCTTAAACGCTACCCGGAGACCACCTTCGGCGGCGAATTCCCGCTGGAAGCCAACTACAAGAGCCCGTATATCAGGGAACTGCTCAAGGCCAAGGATGCCTGGACGCTGTGGGCGCCCATCCCGTTCAGCTACCAGAGCATCAACTACGACCTGAAAGTCCCTGCGCCAGCGCCGCCGTCTTCGGTGAACCTGCTGGGCACCGATGACCAGGGCCGCGATGTGCTGGCGCGGGTGATCTACGGCTTTCGCGTGTCGGTGCTGTTTGCCCTGACGCTGACCGTGCTCAGCTCGATCATCGGCGTCATCGCCGGCGCCTTGCAGGGTTTCTATGGCGGCTGGGTCGACCTGGCCGGCCAGCGTTTCCTAGAGATCTGGTCGGGTTTGCCGGTGCTGTACCTGCTGATCATCCTCGCCAGCTTTGTGCAGCCCAACTTCTGGTGGCTGCTGGGCATCATGTTGCTGTTTTCGTGGATGAGCCTGGTGGACGTGGTACGCGCCGAGTTCCTGCGCGGGCGCAACCTGGAATACGTGCGCGCCGCCCGAGCCCTGGGCATGCAGAACGGCGCGATCATGTTCCGGCATATCCTGCCCAATGCCATGGTCTCTACCATGACCTTCATGCCGTTCATCCTTACCGGCGCCATCGGCACCCTCACCGCCCTGGATTTTCTCGGCTTTGGCCTGCCGGCCGGTTCGCCGTCCCTGGGCGAACTGGTGGCCCAGGGCAAATCCAACCTGCAAGCGCCGTGGCTGGGCATGAGTGCCTTTGCCGTGCTGGCGATCATGTTGAGTTTGCTGGTGTTTATTGGCGAGTCCGCTCGCGATGCCTTCGACCCGAGGAAATGAGATGAACCAGGACAATCTGATCGAAGTCCGCGACCTCTGCGTCGAGTTCGTCACCGGCGAGCATCACCACCGCGTGGTCAACCACATCAGCTTCGATATCAAACGCGGCGAAACCCTGGCGCTGGTCGGCGAAAGCGGCTCGGGCAAATCGGTGACCGCCCACTCGATCCTGCGCCTGCTGCCCTACCCGCTGGCGCGGCACCCGGCCGGCACCATCAGCTATTCCGGGCATGATCTGCTGACCCTCAAAGAGAAAACCATACGGCATATTCGCGGCAACCGCATAGCGATGATCTTTCAGGAGCCAATGACCTCGCTGAACCCGCTGCACTCCATCGAAAAGCAGATCAACGAAGTGCTCGGCCTGCACAAAGGCCTGACCGGTAAAGTCGCGACCCGACGCACCCTGGAACTGCTCGAACTGGTGGGCATCCCCGAGCCGCACAAGCGCCTCAAGGCCCTGCCCCACGAACTGTCCGGCGGCCAGCGCCAGCGGGTGATGATCGCCATGGCCCTGGCCAACGAGCCCGAACTGCTGATCGCCGACGAGCCGACCACGGCCCTCGACGTCACCGTGCAATTGAAGATCCTGGAACTGCTCAAAGAGCTGCAGGCCCGGCTGGGCATGGCATTGCTGCTGATCAGCCATGACCTGAACCTGGTGCGGCGCATTGCCCACCGCGTGTGTGTGATGCAGCAGGGTTGCATCGTTGAACAGGCTGATTGCGAGACGCTGTTTCAGTCGCCCCAGCACCCCTACACCCAGGAATTATTGGCTGCGGAGCCCAGCGGTGGGCCAGCCAGTAACGAGGTCGGGCCGCCCCTCCTGGAAGTCGACGACCTGAAGGTCTGGTTTCCGATCAAAAAGGGCTTTTTGCGCAACACCGTCGATTACGTCAAGGCGGTGGACGGCATCAACTTCAGCCTGCCCCAGGGCCAGACACTGGGCATCGTCGGTGAAAGCGGCTCGGGCAAATCCACCCTGGGCCTGGCGATTTTGCGTTTGATCGCCAGCAAAGGCGGGATTCGCTTTGAAGGCCAGCAACTTGACCGCCTGACCCAACAACAGGTGCGCCCGCTGCGGCGGGAGATGCAGGTGGTGTTTCAAGACCCGTTCGGCAGCTTGAGCCCGCGCATGTGTGTGAGCGAGATTGTTGGCGAAGGCTTGCGTATCCACAAAATGGGCACGCCGGCCGAGCAGGAAGTGGCGATTATTGCAGCGCTCAAGGAAGTGGGTTTGGACCCGGAGTCGCGGCATCGTTACCCCCATGAGTTTTCCGGCGGGCAACGTCAACGCATCGCCATCGCCCGTGCCTTGGTGCTCAAGCCCCGCTTGATACTGCTTGATGAACCGACATCCGCGCTGGACCGCACGGTGCAGCGGCAAGTGGTGGAATTGTTGCGGGGGCTGCAGGCCAAGTACAACCTGACGTATCTGTTTATCAGCCATGATTTGGCGGTGGTGAAGGCCTTGAGTCACCAGTTGATGGTGGTCAAGCAGGGGCAAGTGGTGGAACAGGGCGACGCGGCGGGGATCTTTGCGGATCCGCAGCATGCTTATACGCGGCAGTTGTTGGAAGCTGCGTTTTTGGTGCCTGCTGGTGTGGTTTGATCGTGTACATATCCGTTATTTAGGTAACGGCGGCCTATGGTTCCGCTCTTACAGCGGGTCACTTTTGCAAGGACGCAAAAGTAACCAAAAGGTCCTCGCCCCAACACTCGGTGCCTCGCTGTGGCTCGGCATGCCCGCAATCCGCCAGTGATTTGGGGGGCCGCCGCCACGCGCCATCCATGGCGCGGGGCGGCTAAACCGGCATCCCTGCCGGTTTACCCCCCAAATCACTGTCAGATTCCGGCCATCGTGTTTGACGGGGCGATTTCAGATCAAGATCAAGATCACAAGCGCAGATCAAAAGACCGCTGACTTCGTCATCGAAAAGGATGTAAGAGCT
>NZ_LJRY01000211.1:0-41697 GCF_002742515.1 Pseudomonas sp. 2822-15
AGTGAGATCGAGCATCTACTGCCGCATCAGTGGATGCCTGGCTGATCTACGCAAGGCGTATTCCCCGTACGCTTACGCTAAATCACCGCATTGGTCGATAGCACACGAAATTCAGTTCGCCACACAGGCGGATGTATTTAAAGGCGACGTTGATAAAAAAATTGAAGCCGCGAAAGGGGTCATTAAGAGTCTTTGATGAAGATGGGCTGACTCATCGCGAACGACTACCAGCCTATCTTACTTTTTGCGTTAGAGCTTTTTCTCAGCCGCAGCCACGAACAGCTTCATGGTTCCATCGTAAAGGGGGTGGTTTTTTAAACTCGTCTCGCGATTTTCACCTTTTTCCTTGATTGCTGCTAAAGCGGTTTTGAAAAGGTGGGGATGAAGATTCCCGCTGTTCGCTAGGCATGCAATCACGGCGCTAATGGCGTCAGTATTCGCCATTATCACAGCGCTTGAATCAAACTCCTGTTTCTCGCTCACATTGACCTCCAGGTCATAAACGCGCCGATATTGGCGCAACCCCAGTCCTTGGGCTTGCAGGTGAAGAACTGGGATCACTTCGAAGAGCGTTACTCTTCTTCGCCCTCCGGGAGCTCCCAGCTAATAGTCAGTTTGGTGGTGTCTTCGTCGTATTCGACGCTCAATTCGGATTCCGAAAAGCGCTCCAAAACAGCATCAGCAAATTCGGCATTGTTTTTGCCCAAAACGAATACGGTGCTCGATTGGCCTGATCTTGTCTGGTCATTGATGTCGTAGTTAATGGAGTCCATCAAATCCCGAAATTCAATGTTCTTTTTACCTTCTTCGGTGCGTCGGCGAAGCTCTTCTGCATCTGGCGGCATCATTTTTATCTCTAATATGACAGGAAAAGCCATGCACAAAGCATGGCGTCATAACGCTACTATGACTGGATCCAAAAGCGCCACTGGCATTCCATCCACGCTGGATGCCTGGCCAGGTAACGTGTGCCATTGGGCTAAAGCCAGTGCTACCATTCTGGTTCGCCGCCCAAGGACACCATGATGAAACTTGATAAAGAGATAGTGCGCGAGATCCTGCTTGCCGTCGAAGCTAACGACGATGCTCAGAGCTGGATGACTTTGAAAATTGAAGGCAGGTCAGATAAGGAACTCTCCTATCACGTGATGCTTCTTGATGAGGCTGGATTGCTTTCGGGCATCAGCCTGGGCGGCATAGGTCATTTTGAATGGCAGCCCAAGCGCCTGACGTATCGTGGCCATGAGTTTCTGGATGCGGTACGTGATGGCGAAGTGTGGAGGCGAACTAAGGAAGGTGCCGAGAAGGTTGGCGGTGCAGGCCTGGGAATGCTTGTCGAGTTGGGGAAAGCCTATGGCAAGCAAATTTTTAAAGAGCGCTTGGGCATTGAACTGCCGTAATCACCCAGACCAAAGAGGGAACGACATGAGAATTTTGATAGCTGCGGTAGCGGTGGCGGTGCTGGCGGGGTGCGCCTCCACGGCAATTTCAGTGCGCGACGCAAAGCCGGTGCCGGCGGATGAGGTTTATGCCTTCCAGTCCAAGCCATCTGGCGAAAGTGGGAAAATTACGGTTGTGCGTGACTCCGGCGCCGTCGGCTCTGGCTGCGATATCGTCGTCTATGTAGATGGGCGCAAGGCTGCGAAAATAGGTACTGGTCAGCGGGCGACCTTTTATCTTCCGCCAGGCTCGCCAAATATAGGCGCCGGCCTCGCCGGATCAGGTCTGTGCGCAGGTGCTGCAATCCGCACCATCGCAGCAACGGTGCAGCCAGGTAAGGAAAGCCTTTATCGAATCAGCGGAGATATGGCCGGCTTCTACATCGGACCCTATGTCGACTACAACTGAAAAACGAAAATCATAAAGCCGCCTCCGGGCGGTTTTTTATTGCCCGGAGAAAAAGATGCAGGCATCAGCGATCAACTACCAACCAATGACAACCATTCGACTGCACGGGCAGCTACGTCAGTTCGGGAAGTCCTTCAGGCTTGCAGTGAACTCGCCCGCCGAGGCCATTAAGGCGCTATGTGTACAAATCCCTGGCTTTGAGCGGTTTCTATCAAACGCCAAGTCACGGGGCTTAGAGTTCGCCGTATTTCGCGATAAGCGCAATATCGGCGAGAAAGAGCTGAGCTTCAGCGGAGCCGGCGACATTCGAATTGCGCCCGTGGTGGTTGGTAGCAAGCGTGGCGGCGTTCTTCAAACAATCGTAGGCGCGATCCTAATCGTGGTTGGGGTCATTTTCTCAGCCACTCCTTTCGGTACGCCGCTTATAGGTGCTGGTATAGGCCTTGTCGCCGGCGGCGTTATCCAGATGCTCAGCCCCCAGGCCGGCGGCCTAAAAACCAGTGCCGCCCCAGAGAACACCCCCGGCTATGCCTTCGGCAGCGCCAAGAACACCACTGCATCTGGTAACCCGGTACCGCTTTGCGCAGGCGAAAGGGACTGGGGAGGCGCGATCGCTAGCGCTGGGATTTACGCCGAAGACCAGATGTAAGAACCACCCGCAACACAGCAGCCGGCTATGAGCCGGTTTTTTATTGCTTGGAGAAAAGCATGGGCGCAGCACATAAGCTCGACATCTACGGCGCCAAGGGCGGCTCCGATAAGCCAAAAACGCCGACGGAAGTTCCTGACAGTCTGCGCTCGATCGCGCTCGCGAAGATGCTTATAGCTGTTGGTGAGGGTGACTTTGAGGGCATGCCTACCGCCAGTGATATTCGCGTTGACGGCACGCCCTTGCAAGATCCTCAAGGCAATATGAACTTCCCCAACGTGAAGTGGGAATGGCGGACAGGCTCAGTCGATCAGCCCTATATCCAGGGCATCCCGTCTATCGAGAATGAAATCACCATTGGCGTCGAGCTTCGTAGCACCACGCCGTGGGTTCGAGCGATCACCAATACCCAGTTATCGGCTGTGCGTGTGCGCCTTGCGTGGCCTGCACTCCAGTCAGTAGATGCCAGCGGCAACATCAACGGGTACCGGATTGAGTACAAGGTCGAGTTGGCAACGGACGGCGGCGCATATCAGCAGGTTCTGAGTGAGGCTGTCGACGGCAAGACTACGACCATATATGAGCGCACGCGTCGTATTGACCTGCCAAAGGCAAACAGCGGTTGGTTGATTCGCGTCACGCGGCTGACTATCAACCAGAACAACAATAAAATTTCCGACACCATGCAGGTCGCCGGCTTTACCGAGGTGATCGACGCGAAGATTCGATACCCGAATACCGCGCTGCTCTATATTGAGTTTTCGGCAGAGCAGTTCCGCAACATCCCGGCCGTAACGATCCGCTGTAAGGGCCGCAAATGGCAGGTGCCGAGCAACTACGACTCGGCCTCCCGCAGCTATAGCGGAATTTGGGACGGCACCTTCAAGGAAGCGTGGACCGATAACCCTGTCTGGCACACCTACGGCATCACCACGAACGATCGCTTCGGCCTTGGCCGCCGCATCAAGCCGTGGATGGTGGACAAGTGGGAGCTTTACCGGATTTCGCAGTATTGCGATCAGTTGGTTCCGGACGGTAAAGGTGGTCAGGAGCCGCGCTTCATCTGCAACCTGAACTTGCAAAGCAAGGCCGATGCCTGGTCGCTGCTTCGCGACATCTCGGCGATCTACCGGGGCATGACCTATTGGGCCCAAGGCCAAGTATTCACCCTGTCGGACATGCCGCGCGCTACCGACTTCGACTTCGCCTATACCCGGGCGAACGTGATCGACGGCAAGTTCACCTATTCGAGCGCATCGGAACGAACCCGTTACAGCCGCGCGCTGATCAGCTACGACAACCCGGTGAACAACTACGACACCGACGTCACGGCGGTGACCGACCAGAAGCTGCAGCGGCGTTATGGCGACAACCCGCTCGAGATCAGCGCAATCGGCTGCACTCGCGAATCCGAGGCCCAGCGCCGCGGGAAGTGGGCGCTGCTGACCAACTCCAAGGATCGGGCCGTGACCTTCAAGGTAGGCTTAGACGGTCGCATCCCGCTGCCTGGGTACGTGATCCCGATCGCGGACGAACTGCTGGCCGGTAGGCCGGTGGGCGGGCGTATCTCGGCGGTAAACGGTAAGGTCATCACTCTCGACCGAGACACACAGGCCAAGCCCGGTGACCGGCTGATCCTCAATCTGCCCGACGGCAAGTGTGAGGGGCGTACCGTTCAACTGGTCAGTGGACGTCAGGTCACAGTGACCGTCGCTTACTCTGTGGCACCCGAACCTGAACTGGTGTGGGCACTGGATGCCGATGACTTGGCCATCCCGCTGTATCGGGTTGTGAGCGTGGCCCGGCCTGAGCCTGGCGTGTTCGAGATCTCGGCCGTGCAGTACGACCCGAGCAAGTTTGCACACATCGACACCGGCGCGCGCCTGGAAGAAAGGCCGATCAGTGTTATCCCTATCACCGTAGTTCCGGCGCCGGCCAGTGTCACGCTGACGTCGAGCTACGCCGTGAACCAGGGCATCGCGATCAGCACCATGAACATTTCGTGGCCTGCCGTGAATGGTGCGACCGCCTATGACGTGGAGTGGCGCAAGGATAGCGGCAACTGGATCAAGGTGCAGCGCACCGGTTCGACGAGCGTGGACGTAACCGGCATCTATTCGGGCGCCTACTTGGCCCGCGTGCGTTCGGTGAGCGCCTTCGAAATCTCGTCGATCTGGAAAAGCTCTAACCTGACCAACTTGCAAGGGAAGGTCGGCCTACCGCCGGCGGTGTCGTTCCTGACCACCACCAGCCTGATCTATGGCATCGGTATTCAATGGGGCTTCCCACCAGGTGCAGAGGACACCGAGCGCACAGAAATCTGGTACAGCCAATCGGCTGACCTGACGACCGCGATCAAGCTGAGCGACTTCAGCTATCCGCAGGCGAAGCATGAGATGCATGCTCTGTTACCTGGCACGACGCTGTTCTTCTGGGCTCGCCTGGTGGACCGGACCGGCAACATTGGCCCGTTTTTCCCGGTATCTGGTGCAGTCAATGGCCAGGCCAGCACCAAGCAGAGCGACTATGAGGCCTACTACGCCGAGAAAATCGGCAAGGGCGCTCTGTACCAGAGCTTGCGTGAAGAGATCGAGCTGATCACCGGTGACGGGCCAGGCTCTGTGAACGAACGCCTCGAGGAAGCCAAGCAGGAACTGGAGGACCTGATCAAGCAGGTGAACGACGCGCTCGCCTACGACCCTTCGAAACCTTATCTGAAGGGCGACATTGTCCGGCTCGACCAGCATCTGTACCAAGCGAAGGGCCCGGTACCGGTTGGGGCGGCACCTCCCGACGCCGCTTACTGGATCGATATCGGAACCATCCTTGAGACCACGGATGCACTGGTATCTCAGGTTCAGATCATCGAAACCACGATCGAAGAGATCGACGGCAGGGTGTTGGCCACCGCCACCTCTGTGGAGGCTTTGCGTTCTGCTGCTCGAGGTGACAATGGCGCTGGCGATCTGGCCGACGCAATCAAAGGGTGGACGTCCACGGCGGATCTCGCCGTCGAGCGCAAAACGCGAGCCAGCGAAACTGAAGCGGCGGCCCAGCAACTGCTCACCCTCAGCGCGCAGGTAGGCGATAACAAGGCATCGTTGACCGTTCTGGAGCAGGTGGTGGCGAGCAACCGCGAGGCTTCAGCAGCGCAGATCAACCAACTCAAGAGCGATTTGTCTGCTGTTGACGTTAGGGCGAACGGCAATGCCCAGGCGATCACGGGCCTCAACACAAAAGTCACGAACCTCGATGGGAAGATCACCTCCCAGGCTTCGAGCAACGAGGCGTTGCGGGCGTCCGTTCGAGGTGATGAAGACTCAGGCGAATTGGCGAATGCCATCCGGTCTTGGCAGTCTGCCGCGAGCTTCAGCAATCAAGTGAAGCTCGAGGCGACACGGGAGCTTTCAACCGCCGAAAGGATTACGACTCTTCAGGCGAGTCTCAACGATGCCAAGGGGGTGATTCAGTCGCAGCAGGAGGTGACAGCGACCGCGATTGATGTGCAGGCCAAGCGGATTGATACAGTACAGACCGGGCTTGGCAACACGAATGCATCGGTTCAGAACGTCAGCAAGACGCTTGTGACTCTGGATGGGCAGGTACAGGCCCAGACCACGATGAAAGCTCAAACGATCGTGGGCGGTAGGAAGGTTGTCACCGGCTTGGCCTTTGGCTCGGATGGCGAGCAATCAGAGTTTCTGATAATGGCTCAACGGATGGCGGTCGTGAACGAAATCGACGGCAAGGTCATCCCAATGTTCGTCATTGAGAACGACCAGGCCGTGTTCAATACGGCGATCATCAGCAAGGCGATCATTCAGGAAATCATCCTTGGGATGGTGTTGCGCTCCCCAACAGTCGACTCGAAGGGCCGGCCTCTACTGGAGATCAACATCCCAGCAGGCACGTTCATCGTCCGAGGCGAGGGCGTGGGAGGCTCGACCTTACTGGATAACACCGGTATCAGCGTGTACGACGGCGCCGAGAAGAGACGAGGCAAGTTCGGGAGGCTTTCATAATGGCCGAATTTGGTCTTGGTACTTGGGACGAAAACGGGGTGCAACTGTTAGGTCCTGCATCTTTCACGATGCGGCCCGTGCTGTCGGTTCTGGTGACCTTTTCAGGTGGAGGCGGGGCATCAACGCAAACATTTGATGTTCCGGGCAGCACACCAGAAAACAGCTTCGCAGTTGTAGTTCCAGTCGCAAGTTACAGCGCGGGAAGTCAGTTGCACCAAGTGCAGTTCGAGCCTGAAATGCTTGTGGGCGCGGTCCGGGTGTGGAGAGGGCATAGGACAGCTGTTAACGGGCTATACGCATTCGGGACACAGCGCCTTATCGTTGTGAGGGTACGTTAATGATCTACGGCTTTGAGTACATAAATAACGAAGACGTGGTAACAGTTGACTCTGAGTTTTCTAGAATAGTTGTTGTTTCGAAAGGAAGGTATGCCCCAACCCAAGAGTCAGGGTTGGGGTCTACTACCTATTTTTCAAGCGTAGTGACATCCCAAGAGCCGCCGCTTGTTTTCGTGAAGCCTGATAAGGTAAATGCAGTCGCCGGACTTTGCAGGGCTTTAATCTTAGGATCGCCGGGGAATTGGACAGGGTTCTATGTAAGAGCTTACAGCTCAACAAGTGCCCAACCGAATGGCTACTATTTTGCCGCTGGGTTTCAAGTAACGCCAAGCGCGCAGTATGGGGCGCAGCTTTATGACGCATCAGACAAGCTTGTATTTGATACGGGTAGCCCTGTTGCAGTTTTTACGAAAGCTTTACAGACATGGACTTATATAACTGCTGGGACTGATGCCCAAGGCCTTCCAATGGCCTATTTTAGCGTGCCTTTTGATTTCTCATCTAATGACTATATGCTCATCAATAACTTCTCTATGGACATGGCAGGGTCTCAGACGAGAGATATTAGCTTATATTGTTGGTGGGACTTTCCTAGCAATCGTCTATGGGCGATTACTATAGGTGCAGCAGTTCAAAATAGCCTTTATTTACCTGTTGTCTTTTCCAAAATGCAAGCATGACTTTTCATAAGGTTCGCGCTCTTTGCAGCGAAATATCTAATTAGGAGTAAAATATGGCTTCTTGGTACTCAGAGGGGACTGTTACTGTTACGAACGGCAATGCTGTTGTAACTGGTAACGGTACAAAGTTTTCCAATTGCCGATCTGGCGATATGTTTGTTGGGCCGGACAACGGCATTTATCAGGTCGTCAACCCATCTAGCGACACGTCGATGTCGATCTCGCCGGCTTACCGAGGCCCGACTTTGGCGGGTGCTGCCTACGGAATCGTGCCGGTTAATGGGTACCCGAAGGCTCTGGCTGATGCAGTGAATCTGCTGGTTCAGCAGTGGGGAGCCACGCTTTCGGCTCTTGGCACTACGGGTAACTACGATATCTTGCCTGTGCAGAAAGGAGGGACAGGACGAACTGGTCCGGCGTTCGGGACGGCGGCAGACGCGACACTTACTACGTCCGCTGACGACGCCGTTATCGGGAGGGTTTTAAGGGTGGGGGATCGAGGGATCGGCGTCCCACTGAGCGCTCGAGTTGCGTCTGATCCAACCCCGAGGGTGTACTTGGGCGGCTGGGATTTTTGCGTTCTCACGGGTAACACGCCACCAGGTTCGCAAGACGGGGCAATGCTTACCATGAGTTTCGGTAACCCGGTTTATGCCAGCCAACTCTTCGCCGACTGGCGACAGAATGTCCTGAAAATGCGTAGCGTCGTGAACTCAGGCGCGTTCGGCGCATGGCAAACGTTTTATTCGACACAAAATACTACCCGCGCCGCTGACGGCACACTGAAGGCGATCTAAATGACAACTCGCGCAGCAGTAAACATCCTCGGCGCTACCGGTGCTGTCATCGACATCACGTCCCTGGGGGTGAACACCATCACCACGGAACACCCAGGCCCAGGGCAGTACCTGGTCTACGGCACACTTGGGATGGCGCCGGCCCCTGAAGGTTGGGGCTACGTCATGAACCAGATCGACGCGGCCTGCTCGGTTGCGATCAACTACCACGACGGTGTGCTCGCTGTGAGTATTGCCAAAGACGGCGAGCCTGCCGACCTGGTAAACAGCATTACCCTTCATGTTGCAGTCGAGGCTTTGCCGATTCAGGAGATGCCCGAACTGCCCCCGCCGCCGGCTGACCCGCTGGAAGTTGCCCAGGAAGAAATCACCCGCTTACGTTCCGCCGCCGACTACGCGATCGTGCCACTCCAGGATGCGGTTGATGTCGACGAAGCCACCGATGCCGGGCTGGCCGCCCTGAAGGCGTGGAAGAAGTACCGCGTGGCGCTGAGCCGAGTTCCCGACCAGCCGGATTACCCTCAAACGATTGAGTGGCCAGATCTCCCCGCGTAAACGCGGAAGTAGACCACCACCCGCCTTGTGCGGTTTTTTTCGCCTGGAGAAAGTCATGGCTATCACCGAGCAGCAGCTGCTGCAGATCCTCCCCAACGCCGGCCGCCAAGCCGGCGTTTTTGTTCCTGTGCTGAATACGGCCATGGGACTTTACGGCATTGTCGGCACTCTGCGTGTGTCTGCGTTCATCGCCCAGGTCGGGCATGAGTCTGGCCAGTTGCGTTACGTGCGCGAGATCTGGGGGCCGACGGCGCAGCAACTCGGCTATGAAGGTCGTTCTGACCTGGGCAACACCGTGAAGGGGGATGGCTACAAGTTCCGTGGCCGTGGCCTGATCCAGATCACCGGCCGGGCGAACTATGCTGCGTGCGGTGAAGCCCTGGGCCTCGACCTGATCAACCAACCTGAACTGCTCGAGCAGCCACCGCACGCCGCGATGTCTGCAGCGTGGTTCTGGTCGACGCGCGGGCTGAACACCCTGGCAGACCAGAAGGACTTCGCGAAGATCACTAAGCGAATCAATGGCGGGCTCACCGGCCAGGCCGAACGTCAGGCGCTGTACGACAGGGCGTTGAAGGTGCTGGCATGACGGCGGTGCAGAAGCTGGCCGGTCTGGTGTTGCTGGTCCTGGTGCTGATGGCCGGTACAGCCGTCGCCACCTGGGAAGTGCAGGACTGGCGCCTGGGCAAGCAACTCGCCGAGCAGCTCAGCGAGCAAGGTGCCGCGCACCAGAAAGACCTCGACGCAATCACCGGCGAGGCCTGGCGTCAGCAGCAGGCCGAGCAAGACAAGCGCTTGGCCACCGAGCATCAGCTCGCCACCCAAGACCAACAGCACACCAAGGAATTATCCGATGCCCAGCGCAACCAGGCTCGCCTGCGTGACCAGCTTGCTACTGCTGATGTCCGGCTGTCAGTCCTCGTCGAGGATTCAGCCAGTGGCTGCAACGTGCCTACCGCCCCCGGCGCCGTCGGCGTGGTTTATGCAGCCCGTCGAGCCCAACTTGACCCAGCGCATGCGCAACGAATTATCGCCATCACCGACGACGGGGATAACGCCGTGATCGCGCTGCGTGCGTGCCAGGCGTATGTCAGGGCTGTGGCCCCCTGAGTACGATCAGCTCAAGCCGCAGGCGTTGATTCTCTCGGAACAGGTGGTCGCGCTGATTGGTAACCAGGTCGATGGGGCGAAAGCTCATATTGTCCGGTGCCTCATCGCTCATGGATGAAATGCGATCGAGCGCATTCTTCAGCTCAGCCTCGGCCGTGGCCTTGCCGGTGACCAGCAGGTCGCACATCTGCACCAGCCCGGCGATGTTCCGGCGCGCCTCAGTCAGCCGCTTCTGGGTCGCGGTCAGCTCGTCCTCGAGCAGCGCGCACTGGTGCTGGTACATTTCCAGGGGCGTAGGGCATCCAAGCCACTCGCAGGTGTCTTCGTCGAGCTTCATGTTGAGTTAATCCGAATGCTGTATGTGCATACAGTAATCGAGGTATTGCTGGGGCGCGATTCGAGGCGACGAGAGGCATTTAGTCTGGCGCCATAAGAACGGCCAGGGTCAGCTTGATGAACTCTTCGTTCTCGTCGATGGTGTGCAAGGCGCCGCGCACATTCTCAGCCACGTCGGCAGAGCCGCGCTGCTCTACCCAGTTCGCTATTTCCACGATGGAAGCTTCAAGGGCCAACTGGTTTTCGTAAAGTTTGGAGAGCAGTGAAGGGAGTAGGTCGGAGTTTGGCATTGATGTTCCTCTGGTGGAGAGGGACAGCTTAGCAGCCGGTGTTTTTTTGGGGAGTTTGTATTCGTTCGGCAGGACGCCAGAGATTGGTAATGGTATTTTGCTATTGCTGTGAGGCTGACCAGTAAAAAAATATGGAAGGACGGGAAAATATGAAAGGGATTAAGGCATTTTTGGTGCTGTTAGGACTATGCGTGCTACTGATGATCGGTGTAATGATATGGAATTATTATACGACTACCTATCTGACCACAGACTGTCAAGGTCTTGAGGGGCTGGAGCTTTCTAGCTGCATGGATGAAGCGAATAAAAATGCACAAACGGGCGCTAATGCAGCAAAGAAATTGATGAGGGAGGAAGATGGTTCACGCTAGGTGTGTGTTGCGTGAGGGCGGCTACGCGTTTGCGCAAAACCTCTGCTAAAGACTACGTCTTACCGTTTTTCAAAAGCACGGATAAGACGATGTTTTGCAATCGTTATATGAATGATTAAATTTTTTAATCAATGGCTTGATTGCGTAACGCTCCCAATATGGGGTGTTAGGTATTTGCCGTCACAAGGTCCGCCCACTCCTGCATCATTTCGCGACGCTGCTCCAAATACGCGGCATGGTTGTACACGTCGCGGATAAAGCTGCTATCAGCGTGGGCTAGTTGCCGTTCGATCCAGTCGCGGTTGTAGCCGCGCCCGTTCATCTCGGTCGAGAATAGATGCCTGAAGCCGTGGGGCGACTGCTTGCCGGTAAGCCCGCAGAGGTCCATGACGTTATTGGCGTAGTTCGTGCCAATCGGCATTGTTGGATCACTGCGGTTCGTGAACACATAGCGAAGGCCGCCAGTGATGGGTAGCATGCTTTTCAGCAGCTCAACGGCCTGGTCCGGCAGCGGCACGGCATGCTCACGTCGCGCCTTCATCTTTTGCGCCGGCGTTGTCCAAGTGGCTGCGTCCAGATCGATCTCCGACCATTCTGCGTGCCTGACCTCGCCCGGGCGTGATGCGGTGTAAATCATCAGCATGATCGCCGACCGCAACTGGTGTCCTGACACGCACTGTTGAATGGTGGCGATGGTCTTGGGTAGTTCGCTGAACGGCAAGAATGGATGCGGCCGGTTCTGCGCGCCTTTCTCGGTGACGGCGTGCATCTCAGCTGTAGGGTTCGATTCAATCAGTCCGGTGGCGATCGCATAGCTGAACACCTGGCCCATCCGCTGCCGAACCTTTACCGCCGTGACTATAGAGCCGCGCTTTTCGATGCGCCGTATCAGGCCGATCACGTCGGCGCGCTTGATGGCCTCGATCTGCCGCCCGCCAAATGTTGGAAGCACATCCAGTTCCATCAAATTGCTGATGATCCGGTAGGTGCCCGGCGATATGCTGCCCTTCCTGAATGCCAGCCACTCATCGTACACGCGGCGGAATGTCCGACCGCCAGCCTCAATCAATCCTGCCTTCTTTTCCTTCCTCGATTCGCGCGGGTCTACGCCGCGCGCAATGTCTTCCCGCGCCTCATCTCTGCGAGCGCGCGCTTCCTTCAGGCCCGTTTCCGGGTATGTTCCAAAAGAAATCCTTGCCTGTTTTCCAAGCCAGGTGAACCGAAAGTGCCAGCTTTTGATTCCACTGTTCGCCACGTAAAGCGAAAGACCCAGGGAGTCGGGGAGGGTGTATGCCTTTTCCTTTGGCTTGGCCTGTCTGGCCGCTGTGTCCGTGAGTGCCACTAGTACATCCTCTCAAAACCATTTTCAATGTACTGGATGATGTACTAACTAATTGCCATTGGGAAGGTATCGTGTGGTACGCGGTGATACTCAAATGCTTTTGTTTGTTGGGTTGTACGGAGGGAATTGGGAAGGGGTGGTTTCAGGCGGGAGGCTACCGTGGAATCTTTGAAGATTTCCACAGTATTTTAAGCTCGGTCAGGTATCTGGCAGGCGGAAAGTTTAACAGCTTGACCCCTTGCCGCGCATACCGCTGGGTCAGAGAGCTTGCAGTCGCTCGGCCAGTTCGCCGTTATCGGCTAGTTGCAGAAACTCATCCCCCAGCCGCCGACTTTCGCTCATCGCGGTTTGCCAGTATTTGTTGCGGCTCGAGTCATCGCCCATAAAGCGCTTGAAGTCGCTGCGGTCCGGCAACTTGCCGTGGGGCAGGCGGGCCAGGTAGTCCCTGGAGGGCGCCAGTAGCAGCACATCCTGCAAGCCTTGCGGGTTACTGCGCCGCCACGGCAAGCCCTTGTCGAACCAGCCGGGGATCACCCGGTCGGTGAAGTGCGGGTACAGCACAATGTCGTCGCCGTGATAGGGCAGGTCGAGGTGATAGTCCAGCAGGCCACCGTCGCGGTAAGTGCCCGTGCCTGCGCCGGGCAGGTCGCGCACGCCTTGCATCACCATGGGGATGGAACCGGAGGCCAGCAGCGCCTGGCGCAGGTTGCCCAACTGCAGGTCGAGGAAGCGCGAGGGGAAGTCCGTCAGCGCATGCACCGGAGGCGCCTGGCGCGGGTCGTGGATGATCAACCGCTCAAAATGCCGCGACAGCCGCGCACGGCCACGCAGGTTGTCGGCAATCACCGACGACAGGCCCAGCCCCAGTCGCCCACGGTGGTCATCGGCGAGCAGGCCGTGGCTCTTGACCACCATGATATTCAGGCGATAGTCGGGGTTGTCCAGCACCCGCGCATCACGGCCAGCCAGCAGGTCGTCGAGCATGCGTTGGCAGCTGCGGCTGACTTCGGCCATGGTCACGCCCTTGGCGAAGCGTTGTTCGTTATACAGTCGGCCGAGGTCCAGCAAGCCTTGCACCGGTTCGGGCAGGCACGCACTGGCAAACCGCCAGGAGCCGATCGACGCGCCGATCAGTGCGCGCTCACGCGGCGCGCGTGGCAGCCAATCGCCGAACAGCGCCAGGTCCAGGCCTTGAATGCCCAACGCCTTGGGGCCACCGGCCGCACCGGGTAGGATGCCGACATCCGCCGGCACAAGGCCTTGCTCGCGAATGCGTGTGAAAGCGCGTTTGCCGGCCTTAAGGGTCAGCGCGGGAAACTTGATGTGGATGGCAGTCATACAGGTCTCGGTTGCGGCGAACAGGCAATATAAGAGAAATCCTGCAGCGGTGGGTAAGGTTACCGATTGAAAATTGCCATGGTGGCAATTCAGTTTCAGTTAAGTTGTCAGGGGTACCGTGGTGGCCCATGTCCCTCTTCGGGCCGCCCTCAAGGAACATCAGGATACGTAATGAAGGTAAATCTACGCGCAGGCAGTCAGGTGGCGCTGGTATTGCTACTGAGCAGCGCAAGCCTGTCGGCCCATGACCTTGGGCAGGATGAAGCCCTGCGCCTGCGCCAGCAGGGCGTCATCGCGCCGCTGGAAGAGTTGCTGGGGCCGGCGCTGGAGCGCTACCCCGGCGCCAGGCTGCTGGACGCCGAGCTTGAGGAACACAAGGATAGGCCGGTGCGCTATATCTATGAAATCGAGTTGTTGACCGTCGACGGCGTGGTGCGCGAAATCGAGCTGGACGCCAGTACCGGTAAGTTGCTCAAAGATAAGGAAGACGACTGATGCGCCTGCTCCTGGTAGAAGACAACGTACCCCTGGCTGACGAATTGCTGGCCGGCCTGCAGCGCCAGGGCTACGCAGTCGACTGGCTGGCCGACGGCCGCGATGCCGCGTATCAAGGTCGCAGCGAACCCTACGACCTGATCATCCTCGACCTTGGCTTGCCGGGCCTGCCGGGTCTGGAGGTGCTGGCGCAATGGCGCGCGGCGGCCTTGGCCACCCCCGTGCTGGTGCTGACCGCACGCGATTCCTGGGCTGAACGTATCGAAGGGCTCAAGGCCGGCGCCGACGATTACCTGAGCAAACCCTTTCACCCCGAAGAACTCTACCTGCGCATCCAGGCGCTGTTGCGCCGTTCCCACGGCCAGGCCAACCAGCCGACGCTGCAATCCGCCGGCCTGCACCTGGATGAAGGGCGTCAGTGTGTGTTGCGCGATGGCGACGAGATCCAACTGACCGCCGCTGAATTCCGCCTGCTGCGCTACTTCATGTTGCACCCGCAACAGATCCTGTCTAAAAGCCACTTGGCCGAGCATTTGTATGACGGCGAGACCGAACGCGACTCCAATGTGCTGGAAGTGCACGTCAACCACCTGCGCCGCAAACTGGGGCGCAGTGTGATCGAAACCCGGCGTGGCCAGGGTTACCGGTTTGGCGCCGCCCCGGCATGAGGTCGATTCAGCGGCGCCTGAGCCTGGGGTTGATCAGCGTCATGGTGGTGGTCGGCGTGGTGCTGGCGCAAACCAGCTTGTGGTTGTTCGAGGCCGGTTTGCAGCGCTACCTGGAAGCCGGGCTGCGCAACGACAGCGAGAACCTGCTGGCGGCACTGGTGCGTGGGCCCGAGGGTGTTCAGTTGGATGAGCAGCGTCTGTCACCGGCCTACCAACGGCCGTTTTCCGGGCATTATTTCCGCATTGATTTTGCCGACGTTCACTGGCGCTCCCGCTCGTTGTGGGACCAGGAGCTGCCGCGCCTGACCGAGCCGGGGCTCAAGGGCAACCTGCAACTGGGGCCGGAACGCCAGCAACTGCTGGTGTTGCGTTCGGACTACAAGCGTTTCGGGCAGTTGATTTCCATCAGCGTGGCCCAGGACTACACGCCCGTGCGCGAAAGCTTTCGCTTGATGCGCCAGATCGGCTTGATCATCGGTTTGGCGGCGCTGTTGCTGGTGCTGATCCTGCAACGGGTCACCGTGCGCCGCGCCTTGCGCCCACTGGAGACGGCACGCAACCAGATTGCCCAACTGCAACAGGGCCGGCGCTCGCAACTCGATACCCAAGTGCCGTTGGAACTGGAGCCGCTGGTGGCGCAGATCAACCATCTGCTGGCCCATACCGAAGACAGCCTCAAGCGCTCACGCAATGCCTTGGGCAACCTTGGCCATGCGCTGAAAACTCCGTTGGCGGTGCTATTGAGTGCGGCCTCCAGCGAAGCGCTCAAGGATCACCCCGAACTCGGCAAACTGCTGCGCGAGCAGCTCGATCAAGTGCAGCAACGTCTCAACCGCGAACTCAATCGGGCCCGCCTGGCCGGCGAAACCCTGCCCGGCGCGCTGTTCGACTGTGAAAAAGAACTGCCCGGCCTGCTGGCCACATTGAGCATGATCCACGGTGAACACCTGGATTTGAGCTACCACGTCGACCCCGGCCTGCAATTGCCCTGGGACCGCGAAGACCTGCTGGAGCTGCTCGGCAACCTGCTGGATAACGCCTGCAAATGGGCGGACGCCGACGTGCGTTTGACGCTCAGCGAAACCCCGCGCAGCTTTCTGCTGGGCGTCGAAGACGACGGCCCCGGCATTCCGCAGGCCCAGCGTGAGCAAGTGCTCAGCCGCGGTGCGCGCCTGGATGAGCAGATTGACGGCCATGGCCTGGGGCTGGGGATCGTGCGGGACATCGTCGAGGTGTGGGGAGGGACGCTGCAGTTGCAGGACAGCGAACTGGGCGGGCTCAAGGTGCTGATCGAATTACCCAAGCGTTGAGATCGTTCCCACGCTCTGCGTGGGAACGCCGCCTTGGACGCTCGGCGTCCCGCTGTCGACGGGTGACGCGGAGCGTCACAGGAGGCGTGCCCACGCGGAGCGTGGGAACGATCATTACACCCGAAACTGATCCATCAACCCCTGCTGCTGATTCGCCAGGCTATTCAATGCCTGGCTCACCCGTGCCGACTCATTGGCCTGCTCCGACAGCGATTCAGTCACATCCCGAATCGTCGCCACATTGCTGTTGATCTCTTCGGCCACGGCGCTTTGCTGTTCGGCGGCGCTGGCGATCTGCAGGTTCATGTCGCTGATCACCGTGACCGCCTCGCCTATCTGGCGCAGGGCGGTAACCGCCTGGCCGACCTGCTCGACACTGCCCTGGGCCTGGCGATAGCTGTTGCCCATGGAGCCGACCACGTCGGTGGTGCCGCTTTGCAGGTGCTCGATCACCCGGCGGGTTTCTTCTACCGACTCCTGGGTGCGCTGCGCCAGGTTGCGTACTTCGTCGGCGACCACCGCAAAGCCACGGCCAGCCTCACCGGCGCGGGCGGCCTCGATGGCGGCGTTGAGTGCCAGCAGGTTGGTTTGCTCGGCGATGCCACGAATCACTTCCAGCACCGAGCCGATCTTCTCGCTATTGGCCGCCAAGCCTTCGACCTGGGCCATGGCGGTGCTCATGTCCGCCGCCAGGTTGCCGATGTTGGTGGTGGTGCGGTCGATCACACTCAAGCCGTCGCGGGTGGCCTGGTCGGCATCGCGAGCAGCGTGTGCCGCCTGGGCAGCGCTGCGGGCGACGTCCTGGGCGGTAGCGCTCATTTCGTGGGAAGCGGTGGCCACTTGATCGACCTGGCGGTACTGCTGCTCCATGCCGGCGCTGGTTTGCGTGGCGATCGCGGCGGACTGGTCGGCAGTGCCACGGGCGTCCTGCACCGAGCGTTTGACTTGGGCAATGATCGGTTGCAGCTTGTCGAGGAAGCGGTTGAACCAGCCGGCCAACTCGCCCAGTTCATCCTGTTTGTCATAGGCCAGGCGGCGGGTGAGGTCGCCTTCACCACTGGCAATGTCTTCAAGCATGCGCGCCACGCCAAGGATCGGCCGGGTCACGCTGCGGGCCATCAACCACACAAGCACTAAGCCAACCACGGCCGCCAGCAGGCCCAGGCTCAACTCCAGCAGCGTGCCACGGGCGTTGTCCGCGTCCAACTGTGCCTTGAGTGTTTCGGCGGGGCCGACCAGGACTTTCTCCGGCACATCCAGCAACACGCCCCACGGCTTGCCGCCGGGAATCGGCGCGAATGGTGCCAGCACCTTGAGTTGGTGACCGGTACGCAGGCTGCTGGTCTGCGGATTACTGGCCAACACGCTGATCAATTGCGCGCCGCTGGCGCTGTCGACCTGATCCAGACGCTGGCTGAGTTTGCCGGCGTCCGGGCTGTAGCCGGCGAGCAAACCGGTGGGGCTGAGGATGCTGACCTGGGTCTGGCCGTCGTACAGCTTCTGACTGGCCTGTTGGCTCACGGCCTGCAAGCTGTTGAGGTTGATGTCCACCGATAGCGAGGCGATGACTTTGCCGTTGACCATCAGCGGGAAGACGATGCTGGTCATCAGCACCTTTTGCCCGTCGATCACATAAAAGTACGGTTCGATCACGCAGGGTTTCAGGGTGGCGCGTGGGCAGGTGAACCAGGCGTTGGCTTTTTCGCCGCTGGGGCCGACGCTGACGTCGGCCATGTCGCTTTCGGGCAGCGACATGGAGGTGAGTTTGCCCGGCGTTGGCTGCGACCAGTAGAGGGCGAAGCGGCCTTTGTTGTTGCTGCCCAGTTCTGCCTGATTGGCGAACAACTCGTCCTTGCCGTCCAGCGCATTGGCTTCAAACACCAGCGACAGGCCCAGCAGATCGGGGTTGGCCTGCAAGGCGGCCTTGACCTGGCGGGTCAGGTCTTCGCGGGTATCGAAGGCGTCGAGGAAGCGTTTTTCCGCCTGTTCACGCAAAAATAACACCTGGCGCGAAAAACCATGGCCGTACTGATAGGCGTCCATAAATTGCTGGCGAATGCCCAACGCCTGCACTTCACCTTGGGCCTCGATACGCGCCTGGGCGGACGCGTCGAGCATCTGCATGCTGGACGCTTTGACCTGCTGTGAACTCTGCTCCATGCGAAACAGCGACAAACCCACCAGCAGGGTCACGATCCCCAGCAGGCACAAGCCCGCGAGCAGGGTGATTTTCCATTGAATGGAGAGCTGTCTAAGCGACATCGGGACATCCTTACCTGAAAACACAGAGAGACCCGTTTATCGGCTGTTCCGGATATTTCTTTATTCAAACGTTCAATTTAAAGCCTGAAACGGCGTCGTTTTTTGACATGACGGCCCGCCTGCTGCAAAGTGCGCGCCCTCTAATAAGACCTCTTAAAGCCTGCACACGGACGCCACCCGATGGCCGCCCGGTCGCGGGCCTGTCTGTTTTTTATGTTTTTTGCTTGAGGTAACCATGATTAACGCAGTCATCGCCGCGGTCGGCACCATGCTGGTGCTCAGTTTGTCCCGCGTGCATGTGGTCATCGCCATCATCGTCGGCGCCCTGGTCGGTGGCTTGACTGGCGGGTTGGGCATCGAGGCCACGCTCAAGGCCTTTAACGGTGGCTTGGGCGGCGGCGCGACCGTGGCGTTGTCCTACGCCTTGCTCGGCGCGTTCGCGGTGGCGATTGCCAAGTCCGGCCTGGCTCACGCGTTGGCGGACAAGGCGCTGCTGCTGGTCGATCGCCAGGAAGCCACCGGCGGCAGCCATGTCAAATGGCTGCTGATCGGCCTGTTGTGGGTGGTAGCGATTGCTTCGCAGAATATTCTGCCGATCCATATCGCGTTTATTCCGCTGCTGGTGCCGCCACTGCTTTACGTGCTGACCAAGCTGCAACTGGATCGTCGCCTGATCGCCTGCGTAATGACCTTCGGCTTGATCACGCCGTATATGTTCCTGCCGGTGGGCTTCGGCAATATCTTCCTTAATCAGATCCTGCTGGCCAACGTGGCCAAGAGCGGCGTGGACATCAGCCAGGTCAACGTTACTCACGCGATGGGTTTGCCGGCGCTGGGCATGGTGGTCGGTCTGCTGGTGGCGGTGTTTATCAGCTACCGCAAAAAGCGCGTGTATGACCTGGAAAAAATCGAGCGCGTCGAGCAAGTGGCGGTGCAGTATAACCCGCTGACCCTGCTGGTTGCCGGCCTGGCAATTGCCTCGGCGTTTATCATTCAGCTGTGGCTGGACTCGATGATCATCGGCGCCCTGGCTGGGTTTCTGATCTTCTCGGTGTCGGGCATTGTGCGCTGGCGCGACACCGACGACCTGTTCACCGAGGGCATGAAGATGATGGCGATGATCGGCTTCATCATGATCGCCTCTTCGGGGTTTGCCGAGGTGCTCAAGGCTACCGGTGACGTGCGTTCGCTGGTGGAAGCCTCGGCGGCATTCATCGGGCATAGCCGTGGGGTGGGTGCGTTGCTGATGTTGCTGGTGGGGCTGTTGGTGACCATGGGCATTGGTTCGTCATTTTCTACGGTGCCGATTCTGGCGGCGATTTTTGTGCCGTTGTGTGTGCAACTGGGCTTCAGTCCGTTGGCGATTGTGTGCATCGTGGGGACGGCGGGTGCATTGGGCGATGCCGGTTCGCCAGCGTCGGACTCCACGCTCGGCCCGACTTCCGGCTTGAATATCGACGGCCAGCATCACCATATCTGGGACACCGTGGTGCCGACCTTTCTGCACTACAACATTCCGTTGCTGGCGTTTGGCTGGATTGCTGCGATGACCCTCTAGTATCTGCAACAGGTTCAATTGTGGCGAGCAGGCGTGCCCTGCGTTGGAGCGCGAAGCGGTCCTGAATCCAGGCACCTCGATCTGCCTGGCGTGTTACGGCTACGGCGCCTCAAAAGGGGCTGCTACGCAGCCCAGCGCAGGGCAAGCCTGCTCGCCACAACAGTCCCAGTCGCCACCAAGTTCAGGTGTCCTACAGATATTTCGCCACTGGCCGTTAACCTCTCAAGTCGCCACGAATAAGAGAGAAAAGCCATGCGTCTGAGTTTGAAGGCCAAAGTCCTGTCCCTGGCCGTTGTGCCGGTGTTGTTGTTTGCCGTGGTTATCAGCCTGACCACGGTGTGGATCCTGCAGGGCCAGGCGCGCACTGAGGTGGATGAAACCCGCCAGCGCCTGCTCAACGACGCCAAGGCCACCCTGCAAGGTTATGTGGAAGTGGCGATGACCACCATCAAGCCGCTCTACGACGCGGCCGCCCCCGGCGATACGGCGGCGCGGGCGCAGGTGGTCAAGCTGTTGTCCAACACGGCTTACGGCAAGGACGGCTACTTCTTCGGCTACGACTCCGAGACCATCCGCCTGTTCAAGGGCAACAGCCCCGACGGCGTGGGCAAGAGTTTCAAGGACAACCGCGACCCCAACGGTGTCTACGTCAACCGCGACCTGGTCAAGGTCGGCAAGGACGGTACCCACTACCTGCAATACAGCTCCACGCAACCTGGCCAGACCGAGCTGGTGCCCAAGCTTGGCTACACCGAGTACCTGCCCAAGTGGGACATGGTGATTGGTACGTCGGTGAACCTCGATGGCATCGAAGCCCAGGTGGCGGTGGTCGAGGCCAAGGTCGAAAAACGCATGGAAGGCGTGCTGCTGAGCATCCTCGGCGTGGCGGTGGTGGTGCTGTTGGTGATTGCTGCGGTCGGCATGCTGGTGGCCAATACCATCTTGCGCCCACTGAACCTGATGAAAGCCAACCTCGACGATATCGCCGCAGGCGAGGGCGACTTGACCCGCCGCCTGGCCATCACCAGTCAGGATGAGCTGGGGGAATTGGCCGGCGCGTTCAACCGCTTCGTCGACAAGATCCACGGCCTGGTGCGTCAGATCACCGAAATGACCGCGCAACTCACCGGGCTGGTCAGCCAGGTGTCCGAGCAGGCCCAGCGCTCGGAAACCGCCATGGAACGCCAGCGTCACGAGACCGATCAGGTGGCGACTGCGATCAACCAAATGTCCTCGGCGGCCCACGAAGTGGCACGCAGTGCGCAAGGCGCCGCCGTCGCCGCGCAACAGACCGACGCCGAAGGCCAGGCCGCCAAGCGGGTGGTGGACGGCAGCATCGCGCAGATCCATGCACTGGTGAATGACATTCGTAGCAGCGGCGTGTCCCTCGACAGCTTGCAGCAGGATGTGTCGTCGATTGTCAGCGTGCTTGGCGTGATCCGTTCGATTGCCGAGCAGACCAACCTGCTGGCCCTCAACGCCGCCATCGAAGCCGCACGGGCCGGGGAGGCCGGGCGTGGTTTTGCGGTGGTCGCCGACGAAGTCCGCGCGCTGGCCAGCCGCACGCAAACCAGCACGCAGGAAATCCAGGGCATGATCGACCGCCTGCAAAAAGGCACGGTTGCCGCTGTGGATGCCATGCGCCGCTCCAGCGATGCCGGTGATGGCACCTCGGCCCAGGCCAACCAAGCCGGTGCGTCGCTGGACACCATGGCGCAGTTGATCGGCACCATCAACTCGATGAACGCGCAAATCGCCAGCGCCGCCGAAGAGCAGACTGCCGTGGCCGAAGAGATCAACCGCAGCGTGCATCAGATTGCCGTGGCGGTGGACAGCGTGGCCGATGAAACCCAGTTGGGCGCGCAAACCTCGCGCAGCCTGGCGGACCTGGGCCAGCGCCTGGGGCAGTTGGTGGGGCAGTTCAGGATCTGATCAACCCTGGCTTCAGCGTATGTGTGCCTAGCGCTGATACAAATAGGCCTGTCACCGCCCCTGCGTTAGACGTCACGCATCAGCAGGCCGAAGCGCAGGTCCATGTCGCTCGGCAGTGGCACATACACCGTGTGCCCATCCCCCGGCGCCACGTCTATGGCCTCGCCCTTGGCGTTGTGCAGGTTGGCGAGGTCAAAGTGAAAGTTGCCGGCCGGTGTCATCAATTCCAGATGATTGCCCACGGCAAAGCGGTTCTTCACCTTGACCTCGGCCAGCTCGGCCCGGCGTTCGCCGGTCAATTCGCCGACAAACTGCTGGCGCTCCGACACTGAGCTGCCGTTCTGGTAGTTCTGGTATTCGTCGTGTACATGGCGACGCAGGAAACCTTCGGTGTAGCCACGTTGGGCCAGGGACTCAAGATTGGTCATCAGGTTGCGGTCAAACGCTCGGCCCGCCACCGCATCGTCAATGGCCTGGCGATACACCTGGGTGGTGCGCGCGCAGTAGAAGTGGGACTTGGTGCGGCCCTCGATCTTCAGCGAATGCACGCCCATGTGCGTCAGGCGCTCCACGTGCTGCACGGCGCGCAGGTCCTTGGCGTTCATGATGTAAGTGCCGTGTTCGTCTTCGAAGGCGGGCATCTGCTCATCCGGGCGGTTGGCTTCTTGCAGCAAAAACACCTGGTCGGTCGGCGCACCGATACCCAAGGTCGGTTCACAGTGCTGGACGATATCGCCCGTGGCGTTCTCCACCGCCGGCGTGGCCGAGTATTTCCAGCGGCACGCGTTGGTGCAGGTGCCTTGGTTGGCATCGCGCTTGTTCATATAGCCGGACAACAAGCAGCGCCCGGAATAGGCCATACACAGGGCGCCATGCACAAACACTTCCAGCTCCATGGCGGGCACCTGTTGGCGGATTTCGCCGATTTCTTCCAGTGACAACTCTCGCGACAGAATCACCCGGCCGATACCTTGCTGCTGCCAGAACTCGACGCTGGCCCAATTCACTGTATTGGCCTGCACCGACAAGTGAATTGGCATGCACGGGAAGTGACGGCGTACCAGCATGATCAAGCCCGGGTCGGACATGATCAACGCGTCCGGGCCCATGGCGATCACCGGGGCCAAATCCTTGAGGAAGGTCTTGAGCTTGGCATTGTGCGGGGCAATGTTGACCACCACGTAGAAACGCTTGCCCAGTGCATGCGCCTCCTGGATGCCGAGCGCGAGGTTGGCGTGGTCGAACTCGTTATTGCGCACCCGCAGGCTGTAGCGCGGCTGGCCGGCGTAGACCGCATCGGCGCCGTAGGCGAAGGCATAACGCATGTTTTTCAGGGTGCCGGCGGGGGCGAGCAGTTCGGGGGCAATCACGGGGGGCATGGGCTCAGGTCGCAAAAGGTCGCGAGGGTAAGGGAGCTGGACTGAGCTTTTATTGATCCAGGTCGGGCTTTTGCCGGTTTGTATCGCCGTGTATGGGTGGTGGGCTGTTCTACGTCAATATCTGCGCCACCCGCTACGAACGGCTTGGGGATGATTGGCGTGCACACGCCCGAATACGCGGGCGGTTCAGGCACTGTTGACCGAGGCCAAGGCGATTCAGTGAGGCGGTCTATGCTTGAAGGGCACTCCCAGGTTTTGCCGCGGACTAAGCAACAGGGCCGCTGAAGGCCCTCTGCTTTTCTGACATGGACCGGACATGAACCAAACCAACCTTCAATTCAAAACCCTGCTGTTATTGCTGGTCCTGGTGACCATCGCCTTTATCTGGATATTGCTGCCGTTCTACGGCGCGGTGTTCTGGGCGGTCATCCTTGGCATCATCTTCGCCCCGATGCAGCGGCGCCTGCAGCAACGCTTCAGCTGGAACCGCAACCTGACATCGCTGGCGACTCTGACGGTGTGCCTGGTGATTGCGATTCTGCCGGTGATCATCACCAGCGTGCTGCTGGTGCAAGAGGGCGCCACCCTCTACAAAAATATCGAAAGCGGTAAGTTGGACGTGGCGGGCTATATCGAACAGTTCAAGAACTTCCTGCCGCCGTACTTTCAGCACCTGCTCGACCGCTTCGGCATGGGCAACCTGGAGGGCCTGCGGGAAAAGATCGTCAAGAGCGCGATGCAGGGCAGCCAGTTCTTTGCCACCCAGGCGTTCAGCTTCGGCCAGGGCACGTTTGATTTCCTGGTGAGCTTTTTCATCATGCTTTACCTGTTGTTTTTTCTGCTGCGTGACGGCCCGGAACTGGTGCGCAAGGTACGTACGGCGGTGCCGTTGGCCGAGCCGCAAAAGCGCCGGTTGCAACTCAAGTTCAATCGGGTGGTGCGCGCCACGGTCAAGGGCAACGTGCTGGTCGCCGTGACCCAGGGCGCGCTGGGCGGTTTGATCTTCTGGTTCCTGGACATTCCCAGCGCGTTGCTCTGGGCGGTATTGATGGCGTTTCTGTCGTTGTTGCCGGCGGTCGGCGCAGGGATTGTGTGGGGGCCGGTGGCCGCCTACTTCCTGTTGAGTGGCTCGATCTGGCAGGGCGTGGTACTGGGCTTGTTCGGCGTGTTCGTGATCGGGCTGGTGGACAATGTATTGCGCCCGATCCTGGTGGGCAAGGACACCAAGATGCCGGATTACCTGATCCTGATCTCGACCTTGGGCGGCCTGTCGGTGTTTGGCTTGAATGGCTTTGTGATCGGGCCGCTGGTGGCGGCGCTGTTTATGTCCAGCTGGGCGCTTTTTGTCGAAAGCAAACCGCGGGTCAAGCTGCCATTGCCATAGATTTCAGGCGTGAAGCCTGAAGTTCGACACCTGCTGTTGCTGTCGTTGCGCAGCGGACAGTGAGGTGAGAGGGCCGCTGATGGTTTCGCCATCGCGTACCACATACCAGCAGGCCAATAACCCAAGCTCCCGGAGCGGGGCGGGGACGGCACTGCCGACAACGGACATGATTTGAACAGTGGGCATAGGGACCTCCAATGGCTATGGGGGTCACCTTACGGGCTGATGGCGCGTAGGAAAAATCACCCATCTCGATAGTCAACATTAACGCCAGGCGTCAATCGACCACTTGATCGAGCATGTTCACCACTTCCTGTTCGCTGAGCAGGCCTTTGCGCACCAGGTTTTCTGCCAGCAGCGCGAGAAATTTTGCGCTGCGGTGGCCCTCAAGGTGCTTGAGTTCGGTGAGTGCGCTGTAGACCTTGCTGGACGTGCACAGGCCAGCGGTGCGGTGCGGGTTTTGCGTGGGCATGTTCAGTCGTCCTTAATTGTTATTGGGTGGACCGCTCGATAGTGAGACCGTTGGGTGACGTAAACATGACAGCGCAAGCTCAGGTCTTGCAAGTGGACATTTGACAGTCATGATGTGGGATTGCGCATCGGGCATTGTCCTCATAGCGACCTTGGCATGATAAAACCGGGCTTTTCAGGCAAAACACAGGCAAAACACAGGCAAAACGCAGGCAAAAAAAGACCCCGCGTGTGGGCGAGGCCTGTTCATTTCCAACCTGACTGCGTATTACCAGCCGCGGCCATAATAACCGTGGGGAGGGCCGTAGTAGCCGCGCGGTGGGCCGTAATACACCGGTGCCGGGCGGTAGTAAACCCGCTGTTGCACATATACCGGCGGTGGCGGGGCGTAGTAGACCGGCGGCGGCGCGGCATACACCGGTTGCGGCTGCACATACACCGGTTGCTGCACGTAGACCGGCTGGGATTGGCTGGCAACTACGGAGCCGACAACGGCTGCGCCGATCAAACCACCCAATATGGCCGGGCCACCCCAACCACCACCGTGGGCGGAGGCTTGGCCTGCCATAGCGAGTGCGCCGATAAGCAAGGCGATTTTGGGGATTTTACGAATCATGGTCATTCCTCGGTTAGCCCCTGCGCTTGTGGTCTGCAATCAATAGACTCAAGGATTGTCGCGGGGATACTTTTAAGACAACGTATTTCTGAAAAACAGCACCGCTGCTAGGTAAAGGTTGTGTAAGGTCTGTACCGATTTGCTTACTCATAGGAGTTTTCCATGCAGATGCACCCCAACAAGGACACCCAACTGTGCATGTCATTGTCGGCGCGTCCCGGGAATTTTGGCTTGCGATTTCACAACCATTTGTACGAACAACTGGGGCTGAATTTCTACTATAAAGCCTTCAGCAGCCAGGATTTGCCCGGTGCGATCGGCGGTATTCGGGCGCTGGGTATCCGTGGTTGCGGGGTGTCCATGCCGTTCAAGGAAGCCAGCATCGCCCTGGTGGATGAGCTGGACGCTTCGGTCAAGGCCATCACCTCGCTCAACACCATCGTCAACACCGACGGCCATCTCAAGGCCTACAACACCGACTACATTGCGGTGGAACAACTGCTGAAAAAACATGCGGTACCCAAAGACTCGACCTTTGCCCTGCGTGGCAGTGGCGGTATGGGCAAGGCGGTGGCCAGTGCCCTGCGCGATGGCGGCTACGCCAACGGCGTGATTGTGGCGCGCAATGAAGCGGCGGGCCGGGCGTTGGCGCAAAGCCTGGGGTATGAGTGGCGAGCAGAACTGGGCGAGTTGCGCCCGCAGATGCTGGTCAACGTGACGCCGATCGGCATGACCGGCGGGGCAGAGGCGGACCAGTTGGCCTTTGACGCCGACGCTGTGGACGCTGCTGAGACTGTGTTCGATGTGGTGGCGATCCCCGCGGAAACGCCGTTGATCCTGCGTGGGCGTGCCCAGGGCAAACGGGTGATTACCGGGTTGGAAGTGATCGCGATCCAGGCGTTGGAGCAGTTTGTGCTGTACACCGGTGTGCGGCCGACGGACGAACAGTTCCAGGCGGCAGTGGCCTTCGCTCGAAATTAAAGCACTGCGCAGATCCAAATATGGGAGCGGGCTTGCCCGCGATGAGGGCGTGTCAGCCGCCTTATACATCACTGACCCACCGCAATCGCAGGCAAGCCAGCTCCCACATTTTAGATCGGGTTAAGCCTGTTCCAGCTGGGCCAGGCGTTCTTCCAGCGCTGCAATCCTGGCTTCAAGCTCCTCAATACGCTCCACCGAAACCCCACCGGCCGAGCGCTCCACCGGGCTCCCGCGTGCCGCGATAATCGCCTCAATATCCGCCGGATCCCCCAACGCATGGGTATAACGGTCTTCCCGTTGCCCGGCCTGGCGCGGCACCAATACTGCCAGCCCGCGTGCAATCAGGCGTTCGAGCTGGTGCACGACCTGTTCGGCGTCTTCAAAATCATGCATGCGGCCGCTACGGGTCAGCAGTTCGTTGACGGTCTGCGGCCCACGCAAAAACAGCAGCCCTATCAGGATCACCTGGGCCGGCACCAGCTCCAGCGCCTTGTCCACCCGGTGCTCCCAGCGGTCGGCGCGGCTGCCCATCACCAGGCGGGTAAAGCCCTGGCCTTCGAGCACCCGCAGGCTCTGGCCGACCTGGCCCTGGCTCAAGTTGGTCACCGGTTCCCGGCTGGTCTTCTGGTTGCAGGCCAGCACCAGCGCATTAAGCGTGAGCGGATAGGTTTCCGGGTTGGTCGCCTGTTTTTCGATCAGGCAGCCCAGGATGCGGATTTCCGTGCTGTTCAGGCGCGGCTCAGCAGTGTCGGTGTCGTGCTCGGCGGTCATCGCGCTTTCCCTATGCAGTGAAGCTCACTAGCCTAATCCTGAAAAAATAAAAGACAAGCCGCAGGCATGGCTATAATCGCCGCTGGTTCAAACCCTGCCATTACCGTGAGACTGTCATGACTATTTCCCTGTACGCCGCTTCTATCCCGGTCTTCAAGCAAATGCTCAACGCCCTGAGCGATGTACTGAACAAAGCCGAAGCCCACGCCAGCGCCAAGAACATCGAACCCAACGCCTTGCTGCAAGCGCGTCTGTTCCCGGACATGTTCCAGCTGGTGCGCCAGGTGCAGATCGCCGTCGACTTCGCTAAGGGTGTTTCCGCGCGCCTGGCCGAAATCGACGTGCCGAAGTACGAAGACAGCGAAGTGACCTTCGCCGACCTGCAAGCGCTGATCGCCAAGGTGCTGGCATTTGTCGACACCATCAAGCCTGAGCAAATCGACGGCAAGGAAGGCATCGAAATCATCACCCGCCCAGGCACGCCGAAAGAGAAGCGCTTCAGCGGCCAGTCCTACCTGCTGACCTACGGCCTGCCGCAGTTCTTCTTCCACGTCACCACTGCTTACGCTTTGCTGCGCCATAACGGTGTGGAAGTGGGCAAGCGCGATTACATGGGCGCTTTCTAAGCCTCCAGATACAAAAAAGCCCGGGGTCGTTCTTGTCGAACGCCCCGGGCTTTTTTACGCCTTATGGTTAAGCCGTTTGCTCTTCCTTGCCCAGGCAAGCGGCTGCCGTGAACAGCACATCGGTGGACGAGTTGAGCGCGGTTTCCGCCGAATCCTGCAGCACACCGATGATGAAGCCCACGGCCACCACCTGCATGGCGATCTCGCTGGGAATGCCGAACAGGCTGCACGCCAGGGGAATCAGCAGCAACGAGCCACCGGCCACACCCGACGCGCCGCAGGCGCATACCGCCGCGACCACGCTGAGCAGCACGGCGGTTGGCATGTCCACGGCAATACCGAGCGTGTGCACGGCGGCCAGGGTCAACACGGTGATGGTAATCGCCGCGCCGGCCATATTGATGGTGGCGCCCAGCGGGATCGACACCGAATAAGTATCTTCATGCAGGCCCAGGCGTTTGCTCAGCGCCAGGTTCACCGGGATATTCGCCGCCGAACTGCGCGTGAAGAACGCGGTGATGCCGCTTTCGCGCAAGCACATCAGCACCAGCGGATAAGGGTTGCGGCGCAGTTTCCAGAACACGATGGCCGGGTTGATCACCAGCGCGACGAACAGCATGCAGCCGATCAGCACCACCAGCAGGTGGGCATAACCGAGCAGGGCGCCGAAACCGGAGGTGGCCAGGGTCGAGGCCACCAGGCCGAAGATGCCCAGCGGCGCAAAGCGGATGACCACGCGCACGATCAGGGTGACGCCGTTGGACAGGTCGTCCAGCACCGTGCGAGTGGTAACACCAGCATGGCGAATCGCGATGCCCATGCCGATGGCCCAGGCCAGAATACCGATGAAGTTGGCATTCATCAGCGCGCTTACCGGGTTATCCACCACGCTCAGCAGCAGGCCTTGCAGCACCTCGCCGATGCCGCCGGGGGCGCTGACGGTGGCGTCATGGGTGGCCAGTACCAAAGTCGACGGGAACAGCATGCTGGCTACCACCGCGACGACGGCAGCGGCAAAGGTGCCGAGCAGGTACAGGAACAGGATTGGCTTGATGTGGGTTTCCTGGCCATGTTTATGGTTGGCGATCGACGCCATGACCAATACAAACACCAGAATCGGTGCAACGGCTTTCAGCGCGGTGACAAACACCTTGCCGATAAACCCGGTGGCACGCGCTGCCTCGGGCAATAACAGGGCGAGCAGGATACCGGCCAGCAGGCCGATGACAATTTGGGTGACCAGGCTGACGCGCATCAGTCGTTGCAGCAGGGAAGGGGCAGCAGTCATAAACAGTTGTCTCTAGTTTTTTTAGTAGGACGCAGCATTGCAGGCAGGTAGCGCCGTAGGAAGCAGGCCCAAAGTCTAACATGCTGTAGGAAGCGTCCCATTCGGTGCGGCATTCCGTCACCCGCACCTGTAGGGTTTGGCCAGGCCAAGACCTATTCTGTTAAGATTGCCGCCTCTCATCTTTCCTCTCTGTCAGCGAGCCCTTCGGGCTGTCGTTGATGTCGTCGTTTCTGGAGTTTTCATGTTGTTTCCTATCCTGCTGCTGTCGGCCGCCGGTTTTACCGTGCTGACCACAGAATTCATCATTGTCGGGCTGCTGCCGTCGATCGCCCGCGACCTGAACGTCAGCGTGTCCCAGGCCGGGCTGCTGGTAACGCTGTTCGCATTTACCGTGGCGGCGTTCGGACCGTTCCTGACCGCATACTTCGCTCGGTTCCAGCGCAAGCGCCTGTTTATCAGCATTCTGATCATGTTTGCGCTGGCCAATACCGTGGCGGCATTGGCGCCGAATATCTGGGTCATGGCCATGGCGCGCTTGATTCCGGCGTTGGGTTTGCCAGTGTTTTGGGCCTTGGCGAGTGAAACGGCAGTGGATATCGTCGGGCCGGAATTTGCCGGCCGGGCCATTGAAAAAATCGGTTTCGGGATTGTCTGCGCCACGGTGTTCGGCATTCCGGTGGGCACCTTGATTTCCGATATGTTCGGCTGGCGCACCGCGTTCACCATTCTCGCCGTGGTCGCGTTGGCCAAGGCCTTGCTGCTGTTTATCTACCTGCCGGTGACCACACCCAAGAACGATCAGGTGAGCCTGCGCTCGCAGTTCAAGATCCTGGGCAGCCCGTTGATGCAGGGCCATATCCTGCTGTCGATCTTGGTGTTCAGCGGCATGTTTACCGCATACACCTATCTGGCAGACATCCTCGAACGTCTGGCCGGCTTCGACGGTACGCGGGTGGGCTGGTGCCTGATGGGCTTTGGCGCGGTGGGCCTGATCGGCAACGCCCTTGGCGGGCGTGCGGTGGACCGTCATCCGCTGATTGCGTCCATGGTGTTCTGCGGGTTCATGATCGCCGGCATGGTCGCGGTGGTCCCGGCGATTCACTCCAGCATTGGCCTGGCAGCGGCGATGGCGGTGTGGGGCGTGACCCAGACGGCGATGTTTCTGGTCAGCCATGTGCGCCTGATGAAAGCCGCGCCCCACGCCCCGGCGTTTGCCGCGTCATTGAACATCGCCGGGGCCAATCTGGGGATTGGCCTGGGGGCCATGGTGGGGGGGCATGTGATTGACACCCTGGGGCTTGCCAGCCTGGGCTTTGCGGCGTCCGGGTTTATCCTGGTGTCGATCCTGCTGGCGCTGTGGTTGATGACCGCGAAACCTCTGGCTGCCCGCGCTTGATCGTTCCCACGCTCTGCGTGGGCATGCATCCTGTGACGCTCCGCGTCACCGCGTTAACAGCAGGACGCGGAGCGTCCGAGGCGGCATTCCCACGCGGAGCGTGGGAACGATCAACCTTGCCGTCAGGGCAGGGCGGTAAACAGCTCGCGCCGCGCCCCTTCGGTAATCGCCACGATGCCGGGGTGTTTGATCTTGCGCTCCACCGAGATTGCGTAGAACGACTCGGTGACCGCATCGGTCTGGCCGATCAGCGCCACGCCATATTGGCGCACCACCTCATCGGCGATCACGCTGGGGGCGATAAAAATCCCGCTGCCCGACTGCCCAAACGCCTGCATCAACGCGCTGTCGTCGAACTCACCGATGATCCTCGGCTGGATCTGCTGCTCGGCAAACCAGCGCTGCAAGCGGCTGCGCACCACCGTCTCCGCACCCGGAATCAATAACGGCGCGCCCTGCAGGCAGTGTGGGAAATCGCCGCCGTATTGGTCAGCCAAGGCCTGAGTGGCAAAAAAGCTGATGCCGCATTCCCCGAGTTTCTGGCTGTAGCCTTTGATGTCCAAATGCGTGGGCATCGGGCTGTCGGAGATCACCAGGTCCAGGCGCTGAATCGCCAGGTCGGCCAGTAAGCGTTCGAGTTTGTCTTCACGGCAGGTGATGCGCATCGGCTCGCTCAGCTCCATGGTCGGCGCGATCAGCCGGTAAACGATGGACTTGGGCACCACATCCGCCACCCCGACCCGAAACAGGATCTGCTGTTCGTCGGGTGCTGCGCGCAACATGGCTTCCAGTTCGTTACCGGTCTGGAACATCTGTTCGGCGTAGGGCAAGGCCCGTCGCCCGGCTTCGGTGAGTTCCAATTGGCGACCGACGCGTTGAAACAGCGCGATACCAAAGGTCTGCTCCAGCAGGCTGATCTGGCCGCTGATGGTCTGGGGCGTGAGGTTCAGCTGCTCACACGCGCGCACAATACTGCCGGTCTTGGCCACCACCCAGAAGTAATGCAATTGTCGATAATTGAGCATGGCGGCCTACACTTCGTAAAAATCGAAGTATATATGAGAGAAATACGAATTTTACTGAAGTGTTCAGCTGCATAGAATGCCTCGCTATCGAGGGGCCACTATTTGGACCCAATGGTTCTAACGAGGAATACATGATGAAACTCAATTCCCTGGGCGCGGCGTCCGTCCTTGCGCTTTCATTGGTGATGATCAGCGGCTGTGATCAAGTCGAAAAGAGCGCGCAGCAGGTGCTGGGCAAAGCCACCGAATCGGCCAAACAAGCCATCGATGACACCCACAAGGCCGCCGAGCAGGCATTGAGTGAAGCGACCCAAGGTTTGATCCAGCCTGAAAAAGACGCTGAGCAGGCCGAAAAAGAATCTGAAACCGAACGTAAAGAAGCTTAATTTCCCAGCACAACGTCAGGACTGACCTATGGACTACCTTTTACAACTGGCCGCCAGCCCGACCGCCTGGGTCGCACTGGCCACCTTGATCGTCATGGAGATCGTGCTGGGCATCGACAACCTGATCTTCATCTCGATCCTTACCAATAAATTGCCCGAGAAACACCGGGCCAAAGCGCGGCGTATCGGCATCAGCATGGCGTTGATCCTGCGTCTGGGCCTGTTGAGCACCATCGCGTTTATCGTGCAGTTGACGGCGCCGGTGTTCGAGATCTTCGGTCAGGCGTTCTCCTGGAAAGACATGATTCTGATTGCCGGTGGCCTGTTCCTGGTGTGGAAGGCTACCACCGAGATCCACCACAGCATGGACCCGGAGCCCGAGGACAAGGCCACCGTCAGCAACACCGTGGCCATCGGCTTTGCCGCTGCGATTGGGCAGATCCTGTTGCTCGACCTGGTGTTCTCCATCGACAGCATCATTACCGCCGTGGGCATGACCGAGCACTTGCCCATCATGATCATCGCCGTAGTCGTCTCGGTGATCGTGATGTTGGTGGCGGCTGAACCGTTGGCCAAGTTCATCAACGACAACCCGACCGTGGTGATGCTGGCCCTGGGCTTCTTGATCATGATCGGCATGACGCTGATCGCCGAAGGCTTCGGCGCCCACGTGCCAAAAGGCTACGTGTATGCGGCCATGGCGTTCTCGGCGGTGATCGAATGCCTGAACATTGCCCGGCGTAACCGCCACAAGCGTTTGCTCGCTGCCCGCCAGTAGGCGCTGAACCCAAAAGCCGGCTGCGCTCACAAGAGCCCAGCCGGCTTTTTGCTGTCTGTTAGAATCGTGCCACTTGTTACCTTGAGGTCCACCATGAACGAGCCGATTCGCCTCACCCAGTACAGCCATGGCGCGGGTTGCGGCTGCAAGATTTCGCCCCAGGTGCTGGAAGTGATCCTTGCCGGCAGCGGCGCACAGAACCTAGACCCCAACCTGTGGGTGGGCAACGCCTCGCGCGACGATGCGGCGGTGTACGCCATCGATGACGAGCGTGGCGTGGTCTCCACCACCGACTTTTTCATGCCGATTGTCGATGATCCGTTCGACTTCGGCCGTATTGCCGCCACCAACGCCATCAGTGACATTTACGCCATGGGTGGCGACCCGCTGATGGCCATTGCGATTCTGGGCTGGCCAGTGAACGTGCTGGCGCCGGAAGTCGCCCGCGAAGTGATCCGTGGCGGTCGCTCGGTGTGCGACGCCGCCGGCATTCCACTGGCGGGCGGGCACTCCATCGACGCGCCGGAGCCGATATTCGGCCTGGCCGTGACCGGCATCGTGCAAAAGCGCCATATGAAGCGCAACGACACCGCCACCGCGGGTTGCCAGCTGTACCTGACCAAACCGCTGGGCATCGGCATCCTTACCACCGCCGAGAAAAAGGGCAAATTGCGCGAGGCGGATATCGGCCTGGCCCGTGACTGGATGTGCACGCTCAACAAGCCTGGCAGCCGTTTTGGCAAGTTGGCCGGCGTCACCGCCATGACCGATGTCACCGGTTTCGGTCTATTGGGGCATTTGGTGGAAATGGCTGACGGCAGTGGTCTCACGGCCCGCATCGAATATGCCAGAGTCCCACTCCTGCCAGGGATCGAAGACTACCTGGACCAAGGCTGCATGCCCGGTGGCACCCTGCGCAATTTCGACAGCTATTCAAGCAAACTGGGGCGTCTGCAGGAGCTGCACAAGCGCGTGCTGTGCGACCCCCAGACCAGCGGCGGCCTGCTGATCGCCGTCACCCCGGAGGGCGACGCCGAATTTCGCACCGTAGCCGCAGAACTGGGCCTGAGCCTTGAGCCGATCGGCGCACTGGTTGAGCGACAGACCCACGCGGTAGAGGTGTTTTGATGGCAATTGACATCACCGACTACCGCAGCATCTTCCTCAATGACCGGCCGATGATGGATACCCGCGCGCCGATCGAGTTCACCAAGGGCGCGTTCCCCGGTGTGGTCAACCTGCCGCTGATGACCGACGACGAACGCCAGCGGGTCGGCACCTGCTACAAACAGCAAGGCCAGCAAGCGGCCATCGTGCTGGGGCATGAGTTGGTGTCCGGGGCCATCAAGGCCGAGCGCATCGAGCATTGGGCGCGGTTCGCCCAGGCCAACCCCGACGGCTATCTGTACTGCTTTCGCGGCGGGCTGCGCTCGCAAATCGTGCAGCAATGGTTAAAGACCGAGGCGGGTATCGACTATCCGCGTGTCGGCGGTGGCTATAAGGCCATGCGTACCTTTCTGCTGGAGACCCTGGAGCAGGCGACGGCCGAGTGTGATTTTGTGTTGCTCGGCGGCATGACCGGCACCGGCAAGACCGAGGTGTTGGGCCAGGTGCGCAATGCCTTGGACCTTGAAGGGCACGCCAACCATCGCGGCTCCAGCTTCGGCAAGCGCGCCACGGTGCAACCGTCCAACATCGACTTTGAAAACCGCCTGGCGGTCGACCTGCTGAAGAAACGCGCGGGTGGTATCGAACAGTTTGTGGTCGAGGACGAGAGCCGCATGATCGGCAGCTGTGCACTGCCTTTGCCGTTACACAAGGGCATGCAGACCTTCCAGATGGTATGGCTGCAAGACAGTGTTGAAGGCCGCGTCGAGCGGATTCTGCGGGATTACGTGGTTGATCTTTGCGCCGAATTTATCGCGGTGTTTGGCGAAAGCGGGCAGGCGTTGTTTGCCGAGCGCTTGACCCAGAGCCTGGCCAACATCCACAAGCGCCTGGGTGGCGAGCGCTTTCAGCGCCTGCAGGCCATATTGCAGGAAGCTTTGACGGAACAAGCGCGCAGTGGTGCCGTGGATTTACACCGGGTGTGGATCGAAGGCTTGTTGCGCGAGTACTACGACCCGATGTATGCGTTCCAGCGGGAAAGCAAAGGCGCGCGGATCGAGTTTGCCGGGGAGCAGGGCGCTGTGGTGGAGTACTTGCGTGAGCGGGTTGCCAGGCGCAATTAATGCAGTGGGTTTGAGGGCCTCTTCGCAGGCAAGCCAGCTCCCACATGTTGACCTGTGAATGCAGTCAAATGTGGGAGCTGGCTTGCCTGCGATAAGGCCCTAAGCCTCACAGCAAAGCCTATAGAATCACCGCCCCGATCAACCCACACACCACCCCCACCAGCATGGTCAGCCCAGCCACCGTCACCAGCACCCGCGCGTCGAAATCCTTGCGCAGCATCAACAGCGACGGCAGGCTCACGCTGGGCAAGGTCATCAGCAATGCCACGGCCGGGCCGGTGCCCATGCCCAATGTCATCATGGTTTGTACGATAGGAATCTCGGCTGCCGTAGGAATGACGAACAGCGTTCCGACGATGGCCAGCGGTACCAGCCACACCAGGCTGTTGGCCATAGCGCCGTCGACATGGGGAAACAGCCATACCCGCGCGGCGCCCAGTACCAGCACGGCGACGATATAGATCGGGATCGTGCTCCAGAACAGCTGCCACAGAGTCTGCAGCCACCGACTCAAAAATGGCTGCGACTCGGCCTGGCTCACCTCAGCCACGGCGTCCAATGCCGCTTCCGGCACCTGATCGGGGCGGGCAATGCGTTGTGCAACCAGCGACACGCCCACCACCAGCACTACCCCCGCAACCAGCCGCAGCGCAGTAAAGCCCCAGCCGAGTACAAAGCCCATGAACACCAAGGTTGCCGGGTTCAGTACCGGGTTGGCGATCCAGAAGGCCAGCGCCGCGCCCACCGACACCTGCTGACGGCGCATGCCCGCTGCCACCGGAGCCGCGCAGCAACTGCACATCATCCCCGGCAAGGCGAACAGCCCGCCACGCACGGTAGACCCCAGCCCGGCGCGGCCGAACAGGCGCAGCAACCAGTCACGGGGGATCAACACTTGCAGCAGCGAACCCAGAATCACCGCCAGCACGGCAGCTTTCCAGATCGCCAGGAAATACACCTGGGCATAGGCCAGTGCGGCGGCCAAGGGTGAGCTTTGCTGGTCGTTGAGAATCGAGGCGCCGATGCTGTGGTTATCTGCAGCGACAAAGGCCTTGAGGTAGTAGGGCGACCACTTCACGTAATAGAGGCCGATGCAGGCCACCAACACGAACAGCGCTGGTTTCCACCAGAACGACCAGCCCCGGTTGGGCTGGGTGGAGATGAGGTTGGGCATGGTGCAAGTCCGCAGATGATTCAATAGCGGGGCATCATACGCGCCTGCCACCGATCATTCCCACGCTCCTGCGTGGGAATGCAGGCCGAGACGCTCTGCGTCGTGATGCTGGCCCCAACACCTTGAGCGTCACGGAATGAACTCCTGCGCGGGAGCGTAGGCTCTATCTGCAGGGTTTCAGATATCCGCGCTCACTTGGGTTGCATCCGGGCATGTCTGCTGACCGTTATCCAGGCCTTGCTTGTAGTTGCGGCTCAGCAGTGAAGCCTTGCCGTTATGCCAGGTCAGCGTCAGTACATAGAGCGTGTCGTAATCGCCGCCCGACCAATCGTCGGTGATGGTGTGTTTTTCACCCGAGGCTTCACTGGCCACCCGGTTGATCAGCTCCGGCAGGTAGCCGTGGGACCAGGCGGTGTAGATGATTGAGTTGTGGTACTTGTCTTCCACCAGTTCATCGGCGAGGTCGTGGGTGTCATTGGCGGAGTACTTGATGTTCACCGGCAGGCCAAGCTTGATGGCGCTGGGGCTGATGGTCATCAGGGGGCGAATGTAGCTGTAGGAATTGTCGTGCTCCCCTTCCTCGACATTGCGCGTCGGGTCGGGCGCAAACACGTAATTGGCCTTGCCGAATTTTTCCGGCAGCACGGTGGCCAGGTTCATTGCGCGATTCAGGCCCTGGCAATTGAGCTGGCCGAGGCCGCCAACGGGTTTTTCGCCGTGACGCAGGAACACCAGGGTTTGCACACCATCCACCGGCGCGGCGCGGCTGATTCGCGACTCCAGGGTCAGGCCGATGGCGCCGCCCACCAGCGACAGCGGCAACACGATGTAGGCATAACGTTTAAGACGTTGCGCAAGGCACAGAGGCTTGATTGTCATTGTAGGTTCGAGTCTTCAGTGCAGCGATTAAGGCGGACAAGCCTGGCCCCAGCGACGCATCCGGCGTGCTGCGGTTTAACCTGTGATTGTTACGGGGTGTCTTCCTTTCACCGTCATGGCGCAGTTAAGAGTGTGAATCGGCTCTTTGGTTCGCCTGCGCGCACCATAGCGCGGCTATGTTGCGCAATGATGACCCATGCAGGACGGCGTGCAGGTGGCTATCATGGGGACTTTGAGCCTGGGGATTTCCCGATGAACGCACTCGCCGCTTTCCCGATCAACAGCAAATGGCCCGCCCAGCACCCGGAGCGCTTGCAGCTGTATTCGCTGCCCACGCCCAATGGGGTCAAGGTGTCGATCATGCTGGAGGAACTGGGGCTGCCTTATGAGGCACACAAGGTCAGTTTCGAGACCCAGGACCAGTTGTCGCCGGAGTTCATGTCCTTAAACCCCAACAACAAGATTCCCGCGATCATCGACCCCAGTGGCCCGAGCGGCCAGCCGCTGGCGTTGTTCGAGTCCGGCGCGATCCTGATTTACCTGGCGGAAAAAACCAGCCAGTTGCTCTCCGAAGACCCGGCCACCCGTTACGAAACCCTGCAGTGGCTGATGTTTCAGATGGCCGGTATCGGTCCGATGTTCGGCCAGGTCGGGTTCTTCAACAAGTTCGCCGGCAAAGCATACGAAGACAAACGTCCGCGTGACCGCTACGCCGCCGAATCTCGGCGTTTGCTCGGCGTGCTGGAAAAACACTTGCTGGGTCGCACCTGGATCATGGGTGATGAATACAGCATCGCCGACATTGCGACCTTCCCGTGGATCCGTAATTTGATCGGGTTTTACGAGTCCGGCGACTTGGTCGGCATCGCTGATTTCCCTAATGTGCTGCGTGCACTGGACGGTTTTGTCGCCCGCCCGGCGGTGATGCGTGGCCTGAGTATTCCGAGCTAAGACATGCCGACTTTCGATTTCAAGCAACTGGATGTGTTCAGCGGTGTTTCGCTCAAGGGCAACCCCCTGGCGGTCGTGCTCGGCGCCGATAGCCTTACGGACCAGCAAATGGCCGACTTCGCCAACTGGACCAACCTCAGCGAGACCACGTTTTTGCTGGCGCCGCGGGACCCACGGGCGGATTACCGGGTAAGAATTTTCACCACGCTTAAAGAGCTGCCGTTTGCCGGGCACCCGACCCTGGGCAGTTGCCATGCGTGGCTGCAGTCAGGCGGCGTGCCCAAAGGTGAGGAGATCATCCAGGAGTGCGAAATCGGCCTGGTGCGTGTCCGTCGCCAAGGCGCTGAACTGGCGTTTATTGCACCACCGTTGTTGCGTACAGGTCCGGTGGAAGCGCCCCTGCTGGAACGCGTGCGCCTGGGGTTGGGCCTGGCGCCTGAAGCCATTGTGCGCAGCCAGTGGGTGGATAACGGCGCAGGTTGGCTGGCGGTGATGCTGGGCCAGCGCGATCAAGTGTTGGCCTTGCAGCCTGACTTTTCGCAATTGCATGGCTTGGCCATTGGCGTCATCGCGCCCTGTGACCCGGCGCGTGACGAGGTGGACAGCCACTTTGAAGTGCGCGCTTTTATCGCCGGTGACGGCGTCCAGGAAGACCCGGCCACCGGCAGCTTGAATGCCGGTGTTGCCCAATGGTTGCTGGCCGAAGGCCTTGCGCCCGCGCGGTATGTGGTCAGCCAGGGCACCGTGATTGGTCGTGCCGGGCGGATTCACGTGGAACGGCAAGGTGATGAAATCTGGGTGGGCGGCGCAGTGGCGGCGTGTATCGAAGGGCGAGTCCAGCTCTAGATCAATATATTGTTACGACCCACGCAATACACTATTGGTCCCCAGGCGTTTGTGCTGCGGGGGCCATGGGGCATAAGCTTTTGCCCAAATATTCTGATGCTATCCAGGAAAGCCATGACCAGCCAGTTCCCCCAAGCCCGTCCTCGCCGCCTGCGCCGCTCCCCGGAGCTGCGTGGCCTGTTCCAGGAAACCGAATTCACCCTCAACGACCTGGTACTGCCGATTTTTGTCGAAGAAGAAATCGACGACTTTGTGCCGATCACCAGCATGCCGGGTGTGGTGCGTATTCCTGAGAAAAAACTGGCCGGTGAAATCGAGCGTTATGCCCGTGCCGGGATCAAGTCTGTGATGACTTTCGGCGTATCCCACCACCTGGACGCCAGCGGCAGCGACACCTGGAAGGAACGCGGCCTGGTCTCGCGCATGTCCTCTATTATCAAGGACGCCGTACCGGACATGATCGTGATGTCCGACACCTGCTTCTGCGAATACACCGACCACGGCCACTGCGGCGTGATGCACGGCGCCCACGTCGACAATGACGCGACCCTGGTCAACCTCGGCAAACAAGCCGTGGCCGCTGCCCGTGCCGGCGCCGATGTCATCGCACCGTCGGCCGCCATGGACGGCCAGGTCCAGGCCATCCGCCGCGCCCTGGATGACGCGGGTTTCACCCATATCCCGATCATGGCCTACTCCACCAAATTCGCCTCGGCCCTCTACGGCCCGTTCCGCGAAGCCGGCGGCAGCGCCCTCAAAGGCGACCGCAAAAGCTACCAGATGAACCCAATGAACCGCCGCGAAGCCGTGCGCGAATCCCTGCTCGACGAACAGGAAGGCGCCGATGCGCTGATGGTCAAACCGGCTGGCGCCTACCTCGACATCATCCGCGACATTCGCGAAGCCTCGCGCTTGCCGGTGGCGGCGTATCAGGTAAGTGGCGAATACGCGATGATCAAGTTTGGCGCCCAGGCAGGGGCGATTGATGAGGCGCGGGTAGTGCGCGAGACGTTGGGGTCGATCAAACGGGCTGGCGCGGATTTGATTTTTACGTATTTTGCGATGGATTTGGCGTTGGCTGGTATTTGATTTTGGGTTGTGGGCCTGTGGCGAGTGAGGGTGCTCGTCACAGGAGCAGTGCTCTGTGATGTTTTGCGATCACTCTCAGTTGAATTTTTCATAGTCTTGCGCACCCAATGATGCCAGCCATTTCTTAAAGAAATTGATCTGTTCTTTTGGGTCGTTCGTTAGATTTTCTTCCTCGTAATCAAAGATGCGGACGATATCTTCATTGGTAGCTTGCTTGCCTAAATTCATTTCGTAAGCAACGAGCCCTGCACTCATTTGAGATGCCATTCTTGAAGGCATTACATTTATTTTTGCGCCTTTACACAGAAAGGTTATATGAGGGAATTCTGCTCTAATTTTAGCCAGACAAGCATACATGTCCTTTCCTTCATAAATTTTCTGAAAGTTTTCAGCCTCTGAAAACGTCATCGTAAGTTTTTCAGGGTCATATTTTATTGTCACTTCTGCTTTTTGTTCGTTGACGATCACCTGTATTTTTTGCGTTTTCATGTTATTTCCTATTTGGGTTTGGAATTGAGTAGCCTATGTAGCTTCCATCGGCCTTTACTGGTGTGGCGCCTAGAATATCCTCTGAATTTATTATGTGGTGGATGGCAAATTCTTTTTCTTTTGGATAAGGTGTTTGCCTTCCTAGCTCTAAATTTATATCGTGGCCCTCAATGCTTTTGAGCGTGTATAAGTAACCTTTTTTAGTGCCGTAACTTGTAGCGAACATAATTCCTACCGCTCGCGAAGGTGAAGTGCTTATGAAGTTACTTGCAGGATCATTACTGTCAACCGCGTGCAAGTATAGGTCCTCACTGTCTCCTTTGCTCTTAAACCCATTTTTGAACACCTCGTCAGGTGATGCTTTATCTCCACGAAAAAGATAGTCTTCCTTTTCCTTAGGAGTGGGCGGTCCAGGCTCTATTTTCTTTATAGAGGCTTGTTCAGCGGGATCATCAATGCTTAGTGAAGGTTTGCAGCCGCTGTTTTCAGGGCACGAGTTCAAGCCTAGCGGATCCACCCACCCCGTAGGGTTCGGCACGTACCGGTACGCATTAATCCCACCCGCCAGCTTCACCGGGTCCGGCGTCAGGTAGCGACCAATATCCGGATTGTAGTAGCGATGGCGGTTGTAGTGCAGCCCGCTTTCCGCGTCGAAATATTGGCCCTGAAAGCGCAGCGGGTTGTCGATTTTTCTGACGTCGAGGCGGGCTATTTCGCCGTAGGCGCGGTAGTGCGCGGACCAGACGATTTCGCCTTTGGGGTTTGTGAGTTCCTGTGGCGTGCCGAGGTGGTCGAGTTGGTAGTGGAAGGGCTTGGTGTCTTGAGGCCCAAAACCTTCCAGCAGTGCCAGCGGCCGAAAACTGTCCGGCTCGTAGAGATAGCTGCGATGGCAGTCCGCGTGGTGTTCTGCAACCAGCTTGTCGCCTTGCCAGAAAAACTCCGTGGTTTTTCCGTTCACCGTTTTGCTGATCCGCCGCCCAAACGGGTCGTAGCGGTAGCTGGCGGTTTGCCCGTTCGGTTGTGTGATCCCAATCAA